>NZ_LMUU01000168.1:20959-75733 GCF_009765775.1 Beijerinckia sp. L45 | reverse complement strand
CCGAGCGGCGGCTCGCTGTTCAAGCGCGCCCGCGCGATCGTCACACTGCTGCGCGGCACCCAGGCGGCCCGGCGGATCATCCGCCGGGTCAAGCCGCGCGCGCTGGTCGGCTTCGGCGGCTACCCCACCGTACCGCCGGTCCTCGCCGCCACGCAGCTGAAAATTCCGACGATCCTGCACGAGCAGAATGCCGTGATGGGCCGCGCCAACCGGTTTCTCGCTGCAAGGGTGAAGGCCGTCGCGAAGGGCTTCGACAATCTCACTGTCGACAAGCCGAGCATTACCGCCAAGATGCGCCTCACCGGCAACCCGGTGCGCCCGAACGTGCTCGAGGCGGCGCGCCTGCCTTACCCCGATTTCACCGGCGGCGTGCTGCGGCTGCTGATCACCGGCGGCTCGCAGGGCGCACGGGTGATGTCCGACATCGTGCCGGCCGCGATCGCGCTGCTCAGCCCGGACGACCGCGGGCGGCTCATCATCGTGCAGCAGGCCCGCGACGAGGACGAAGTCCGCGTCAAGGCGGCTTACGACGCGCTGGGCCTCGTCGCCGAGGTCGCGCCGTTCTTCGTCGACCTGCCGCTGCGCATCGCTCAGGCGCATCTCGTCATCGCCCGCGCCGGCGCGTCGACCGTTTCGGAGCTCGCCGTGATCGGCCGCCCGTCGATTCTGGTGCCGTTTCCCTTTGCGCTCGATCAGGACCAGGCGGCCAATGCCGCCCTGCTCGACAAGGCCGGTGCGGCGCTCGTCATTAAACAAACGCTTTTCACGGCCGAATGGCTGGCGGATGCGATCCGCCAAGCGCTGCTCGACCGCGAGGGGCTTGAAGCCCGCGCCTTCGCGGCGAAGAAGACCGGCATTGCCGATGCCGCGGAGCGCTTGGCCGACCTTGTCGAAAGCCTGATGGCGCCAGAGGACACCGAATGAAACTGCCGACCGAACTCGGGCCCATCCATTTCGTCGGCATCGGCGGCATCGGCATGTCCGGCATCGCCGAGGTGATGCTCAACCTCGGCTATACCGTGCAGGGCTCCGACGCCTCGGAGAACGCCAACGTGCTGCGGCTGCGCGAAAAAGGCGCGACCGTTCACGTCGGCCATGACGCCGCGCATCTCGGCGATGCCGAAGTCGTGGTCGTGTCGACGGCGATCCAGCGCGACAACCCGGAATTGTTCGCCGCCCGCGAGCGAAGGATTCCTGTGGTCCGCCGTGCGGAAATGCTCGCGGAACTGATGCGCCTGAAACATTGCGTGGCGATCGGCGGCACCCATGGCAAGACCACCACGACCTCGCTCGTCGCAACCTTGCTCGACGCCGGAAAATTCGACCCGACCGTGATCAACGGCGGCATCATCAACGCCTACGGCACCAATGCCCGGTTAGGCGGTGGCGACTGGATGGTGGTGGAAGCCGACGAGAGCGACGGCACATTCCTGAAGCTGCCGGCGGACGTTGCGGTGGTCACCAACATCGACCCCGAACATCTCGATCATTTCGGCACTTTCGACGCGATCAAGGACGCCTTTCGCGCCTTCGTCGAAAACATTCCCTTCTACGGCTTCGCCGTGATGTGCCTGGACCATCCGACGGTGCAGGAACTGGTCGGCAAGATCGAGGACCGCCGCGTCGTCACCTACGGCGAAACCCCGCAGGCGGACGTGCGGCTCGTCGACGTCGATCTCACCGGCGGCGTGTCACGCTTCTCGGTGATCATCCGCGACCGCAAGAGCAACACCCAGATCCGCCTCGACGATCTCGTGATGCCGATGCCCGGCCTGCACAACGCGCTGAACGCCACGGCGGCGCTGGCGGTAGCGCACCAGCTCGGCATGAGCGCGGACGCGATCCGCACCGGCTTGGGGAATTTTGGCGGGGTCAAGCGGCGCTTCACCCGGACCGGCGAATGGCAAGGCACGGCGATCTTCGACGACTACGGGCATCATCCCGTGGAGATCGCCGCGGTGCTGCGGGCCGCCCGCGCCTCGACGCGCGCGCAGGTCATCGCGGTGGTGCAGCCGCATCGCTACACCCGCCTGCAGTCGCTGTTCGCCGACTTCGCCACCTGCTTCAACGACGCGGACGCCGTCATCGTCGCCGACGTCTATCCCGCCGGCGAGCAGCCGATCGACGGCATCAATCGCGACAGCCTGGTGCAGGCGATCAAGGCCCACGGCCACCGCCATGTGCAGGCACTGCAGAGCGCCGCCGAACTGCCGCATCTCGTGCGCACCATCGCGCAGCCCGGGGATTATGTGGTCCTGCTCGGCGCCGGCAACATCACCCAATGGGCCTACGCGCTGCCCGGCCAGCTCGCGGCCGGCGACAAGCCCTGATGGACGATGACTTCGCCACGACTCTGCGCGGCGACATGCCGGCGCTGCGTGGCGTCCTGACCGCCAACGCGCCGCTGGCGGCGTTGAGCTGGTTCAAGACCGGCGGGCCGGCTGAGGTTTTGTTCGCGCCGACCGATGAAGACGATCTCGCATATTTTCTCGGCGCTCTCGATCCGGGCATCCCTGTCCTGACGATCGGTTTGGGATCGAACCTCTTGATTCGCGACGGTGGCGTCGCGGGCGTGGTGATCCAGTTGGGCAAACCATTTGCCGGCATTGCCGTCGACGGCGTTCAAATCACCGCCGGCGCGGCGGTGCCTGACGTCAAGCTCGCCTCCGGCGCGGCGCAGGCCGGCATCGCCGGGTTGGCGTTTCTGCGCGGCATTCCCGGCTCGGTCGGCGGGGCGCTACGGATGAACGGCGGCGCCTATGGCGCCGAGACCAAGGATGTTTTCGTCTCTGCGCGCGGCGTCGACCGTGCCGGAGCCGTCCATGAGTATGCGGCGGCCGATATGGGTTTCACCTATCGCCACTGCGCTGTTGCGGACGACGTGATCTTCACCCGCGCCACGTTCGCCGGCACGGTCGGCGATCCCGAGACGATACGCGCCGACATGGCGGCGATCACCCAGGCCCGCGCGGCGACGCAGCCGGTCAACACCCGCACCGGCGGCTCGACCTTCAAAAATCCGCCCGGCGAAAAGGCCTGGGCTCTGGTCGACAGGGCCGGCTGCCGCGGGCTGGTCCACGGCGATGCGCAGGTGTCGGAGCTGCACACGAATTTTCTGATCAACCGCGGCGCAGCGAGCGCGGCGGATCTGGAAGAGCTCGGCGAAATCGTGCGCGCGCGGGTGCTGGAAACGAGCGGGGTGTCTCTCGAGTGGGAGATCGCGCGGGTGGGGATGCGATAGGTATGAAGCGTCAAGCCCCCTCCACCGCCTTCGGCGATCCCCCTCCCCCGCTTCGCAGGGGAGGATGCGCCGGCAATCCTCACCCGCGAAGCGGAGGGGGACCATGCGAAGCATGGTGGAGGGGGCCGACAGACCGAAGGGAAGACCGCACATCATGAGCAAGCACGTCGCCGTCCTCCTCGGCGGTCTTTCCGCCGAGCGCGAAGTTTCGCTGCGCTCGGGGGAGGCCTGCGCCGCGGCGTTGGAAGGCCAGGGTTTTCGCGTCACCCGAATCGACGCCGGCCGCGATCTCGGCACGGTGCTCGCGGCGCTGAAGCCTGATGTCGTGCTCAACGCCCTCCACGGCCGCTTCGGCGAGGACGGCATCGTCCAGGGCATTCTCGAGATGCTGCGGATTCCCTATACGCACTCCGGGGTGCTGGCCTCGGCGCTCGCCATGCAGAAGGACCGCGCCAAGGACGTGATGAAGGCAGCCGGCATTCCGGTGGCCGAGGGCCTGACGCTCAACCGCTTCGAGGTGGCGAAACGCCACGTCATGCCGCCGCCCTACGTGGTTAAGCCGCTCAGCGAGGGATCCTCGTTCGGCGTGCTGATCGTTAACGACGATCATGCCCACCCGCCGCAGGAACTGACCTCGGAGTCCTGGACGCATGGCGACATGGTGCTGGTCGAGCGCTTCGTCGCCGGACGCGAGCTGACCTGCGCCGTGATGGGCGACAAAGCCCTTGACGTCATCGAGATCCTGGCGGCTGACGGCGGCTGGTACGACTACAACGCCAAATATGCGAAGGGCGGATCGATTCACGTCCTTCCGGCCAATCTTAAAGGAAATGTTTACCAAATTGTTCAAGAGTTAACTTTGAGGGCCCACTTGGCGCTCGGGTGCCGAGGCGTAAGCCGTACGGACTTTCGATACGACGATCGCCCCGGAGGTACGGGCGACCTCGTCGTGTTGGAGATCAATACGCAACCCGGCATGACCGAGACGTCGCTGGTCCCCGAGTTGGCGGCCAATGTTGGCCTTTCATTTGGTGAGCTTGTTCGATGGATGGTGGACGACGCCTCCTGCGACCGTTGACGGATTTCGCAAACGCGCTTGCCCCAGCCCCGCTTGCCCTCGCCACCGATACGCAAGCCTTTGCCCTGAACACCCGCCCGCGTCACGAGCCGCGCCCTGCGGCGACTGTGCGCCCCCGCCGCCGCCGCGCCACGATCACCCGGCTCGAGCGGCTTGCGCGTTCGTCCTATTTCGGCGGTTCCCTGGTGGTCGTGTTCTTCGCGCTCATCGGCGGCTACGCTGCGGTGCGCAGCGGCGCCTATGCCGCCTACATCGAGACCAACGGCGCCCTCTACGATCAGGCCGCGAAGACGGCGGGCTTCGCCATCCATGCCGTCACGATCAACGGCGCGCATGAGCTGAGCGAAAACGAAGTTCTGACGCTGGCCGGCGTCGGGCCGCGCAATTCGCTCATCTTCCTCAATGTCGCGGATGTCCGCGCGCGGCTGAAATCCGTGCCGCTGATCAGGGAAGCCAGCGTCTCGAAACTGTTTCCCAATCGCCTGCTGATCGAGATCGAGGAGCGCAAACCCTACGCGCTCTGGCAGAAGGACGGCGCGGTTTCGATCGTCTCCGCCGACGGCACGACGATCGACGACATGCATGATGCGCGTTTCGAGACGCTGCCGCTGGTCACCGGCGTCGGCGCCAACGAAAAGCTTGCCGACTATATCGCCCTGCTCGACGCCGCTGGGGATCTGCGCTCGCGGATCCGCGCCGGCATCTATGTCGCCGGACGGCGCTGGACGCTGAAGACCAATAGCGGCGTCGAGATCGTGCTGCCGGAAAAAGAGCCGGCCGACGCGCTGTCCCGTCTCGCTTTGCTCGAGCACGACAGCCACATCCTGGAAAAGGACGTGCTGTCGCTCGACCTGCGCATTCCCGGCCGCGTCGTGGCGCGCCTCTCGGCCGAAGCCGGCGCGGTGCGCGACGAAGCGCTGGCGAAAAAGACCAAAACAAAGGGCGCGACAACATGAGCACGGCCACCATGCCGCCGCGCATGCGTCCCCTGTCCTCCAGGCGTAGCGCCATTCTCTCGGTCCTCGACGTCGGCACCTCGAAGATCGTGTGCCTGATCGCGCGCCTGCAGCCGATCGAGCCCTCCGAAATGCTGCGCGGCCGCACGCATCGCTGCCGCATCCTCGGCATCGGCCATCAGCGCTCGCGCGGCATCAAGAGCGGCACCGTCGTCGACATGGAAGCCGCCGAAGGCGCGATCCGTCTTGCCGTCGACGCTGCCGAGCGCATGGCCGGCGTGCAGGTGCAGAGCGTCATCGTCAACAATACCGGCGGCCGGCTGTCGTCGCAGTTCTTCGATGCGAAGATCGCCGTCGGCGGCCATGCCGTCTCCGACAGCGAAGTGCATCGCGTGCTCGAAGCCTGCCATGCGCACACCGTGCCGGGCCGCATCGTGCTGCATTCGCTGCCGACCGGATTTTCGCTCGGCAGCGCATCCGACATTCGCGATCCGCGCGGCCTCATCGGCGACGAACTCGGTGCCGCGATGCACGTGCTGAGCTGCGATAGCGGCGCTGCAAGCAACCTCATGCTGGCGATCGAACGCTGCCATCTCTCCATCGAGGCGATGGTGGCGACGCCTTATGCGTCGGGACTTTCCGCGCTCGTCGACGACGAAGCCGAACTCGGCACCGCGATCATCGACATCGGCGGCGGCACAACATCCGTCGGTGTCTTCGCCGGTGGCAATCTCACCCATGCCGATGCCTTCAGCGTCGGCGGCCGCCACGTCACTTCGGATCTGGCGCGCGGGCTGAACATTCCGCTTGCCGATGCCGAGCGGCTGAAGACGCTGCACGGCACCTGTCTTTCGGCTGCCTCCGACGATCGCGAAACCATCGCGGTGACGCAGGTCGGCGAAGACGGCGACCACGCGACGCACCTGCCGAAATCACAGCTGACGCGCATTATCAAGCCGCGCGTCGAGGAAATATTGGAGCTGGTGCGCGACAGATTGCAAAGTGCGGGGTTCCCCGCGCATTCCGGTCGGCGTATCGTGCTGACGGGCGGCGCAAGTCAGCTCGCCGGTCTGAGCGATGCCGCCAAGCGCATCCTCTCCGGACAGGTCCGCATCGGTCGCCCGCTGGGCATCCAGGGTCTGCCCGAGTCTGCCAAAGGTCCGGCGTTTTCCGCGGCCGTAGGCTTGCTCGTCTATCCGCAAGTGAGCGGGATCGAACATTTCCGGCCGGTCGGTTCGAAAATGCTTCGGGAGCCAACCAACGACAATTACATGGCCCGCGTCGGACGCTGGCTAAAGGACAGTTTTTGAGATGACGCAGGCCTTGGGGCAGCTCGGCGGCTGCTCCAGAGTTTGCCCATGTCGCGGAAGCGCTCTCCAGCCTGGCGAAACCCTCGGCTGATATAGCGCTCCCAACAGGTATGAGACGGCGCGTGATCTGACCGGAACCGTTTGCGATGTTCCGATCCACGCGCTCAAGCTGCAACTGGCGTTGACGCGCCCAACACCGCAAGAGGCCATGCGATGACGATCAACCTGAAAGCCCCCGAGTTGCGGGAATTGAAGCCCCGCATCATGGTGTGCGGCGTCGGCGGTGCTGGCGGCAATGCCGTCAACAACATGATCGTCTCCGGCCTGATCGGCGTCGACTTCATCGTCGCCAACACCGACGCCCAGGCGCTCACCGCCTCGAAAGCCGAGCGCATCATCCAGATGGGCCTGCAGGTCACCGAAGGTCTCGGCGCCGGCTCGCAGCCGGAAGTCGGCCGCGCCGCCGCTGAAGAAGCGCTCGAAGAAATCCGCGACCATCTCGCCGGCGCGCACATGGTGTTCGTCACCGCGGGCATGGGCGGCGGCACCGGCACCGGTGCGGCTCCCGTCATCGCCCGCATCGCCCGCGACATGGGCATTCTGACCGTCGGCGTCGTCACCAAGCCGTTCCAGTTCGAAGGCCAGCGCCGCATGCGCATCGCGGATGCCGGCATCGCCGAACTGCACAAGGCCGTCGACACGCTGATCACGATTCCCAATCAGAATCTGTTCCGCATCGCCAACGAAAAGACCACCTTCGCCGACGCCTTCTCGATGGCCGACCAGGTGCTCTATTCCGGCGTCGCCTGCATCACCGATCTGATGGTGAAAGAAGGCCTGATCAACCTCGACTTCGCCGATGTCCGCGCCATCATGCGCGAAATGGGCAAGGCGATGATGGGCACCGGCGAAGCGTCGGGCGACAAGCGCGCGATCCTCGCCGCCGAAGCCGCGATCGCCAACCCGCTGCTCGACGAAGTCTCCATGAAGGGCGCGCGCGGCCTGCTGATCTCGATCACCGGCGGCAACGACCTGACCCTCTACGAAGTCGACGAAGCGGCGAGCCGCATCCGCCAGGAAGTCGACGAAGACGCCAACATCATCCTCGGCGCGACCTTCGACGAGAGCCTCGACGGCATCGTCCGCGTCTCGGTCGTCGCTACCGGCATCGACCAGCCGCTCGGCGGCCGCGACCTCAACACCGCGGAAGCCCGCATCGCCGAAGCCGCCAACCGGCTCCGCGCGCAATCCCAGCAGCCGCGCCTCGAAGCGCCGGCGCCGACCGCGCGCTACGCCGTGGCTCCGCCGGAAGCCTATGCGCCGGCCCCGACGCCCGCGCCCGTCTACGAAGAGCCGGCTCCCGCGCCACAGCAGCACCACTATCAACCTGCCCCGGTCGCTTCCGCCGCCGGCGTCCAGCTGCAGCAGGTCGCGCCGCCCGCCGCCCCGACCTATGCCGAGCCGCCGCGCCCGGCCGTCCGCGAGCCGGAGCGTTATGACGCCGGCCCGTTCATCCCGCCAGCCGCCGAGCAGCCCAGCATCCGCCAGCAGCGCATGCCGCAGATCGAAGACCTGCCGATGCCGGTGCAGAACCAGATCCGCCAGCAGCATTACGCCGCGACGACCGACAGCCAGGCCGACGTCAAGCGCCGCACCCTGCTGGAGCGCCTCGCCGCCTTCGGCATGAGCCGTGACGAAGTGGCCCCGACCGCCGCGCCGGAACCACGCCAGGCGCCGCAGCTCGGCTATCAGCCTGCCCCGCAGCGCCCGCAACCGAGCCCCACGCACGCCGACTATGCCAAGCGCCCGCCGGCGCCGATGCCCGCGCATCGCCAAGCCGATCCGCATGGCCGCCCTGTCGCTCCGACCCGTCAGAGCGAAGACGACCAGCTGGAAATCCCGGCGTTCCTGCGCCGCCAGACGAGCTGAGTCGCAGCCAAGACCTTCAAACGCGATCGACCGGAGACGATCCGGCCGATCGCGCTGTGGCTCTTAAAGCCACTCTCGAAAGATTCCTTCCAAGAGATGGAACCGCCACAATATCGCCGTGTCCCCATCCGACCGTGGCCATGGCGCGATGGTCACATTTGCGCTATCAGATGATCTTTGATCTTCGTCAGCGCGCCCGCAGGGGCCATCGTGAGTGATCCCGCATGCTGTCTTCGCCTCGCCTCTCGGGTCCGGCCCGTTCCTGCCTGACCGCCCTGACGGCGCTCGTGGTGCTGAGCGTCCCGGTCGCTGCCCGTGCCGACTTCATGGACACGATCAACCCGATGAACTGGTTCGGGAAAGAGAAGTACGAGACCAAGATCATCAACGATCCGCCGGCCGACCAGCTCTACACCAAGGGTCTGGCCGACCTGAAGAAGCGGGAATACGAGAGCGCGGCCAAGTCGTTCTCGACGCTGGAAAAGGCCTATCCCTATTCGCAGTATCAGCGGAAGGGGCTGGTGATGACGACCTTCAGCCAGTACCAGGACGCCAAATACGACGACGCGATCGGCTCGGCCAAGCGCTACCTCGGCCTCTATCCGAACTCCGTCGATTCGCCTTACGTGCAATATCTCGAGGCGATGTCGTTTTATAACCAGATCCCGGACATCGCACACGATCAGGACCGCTCGGAAAAATCGGTCGCCCTGTTCCAGGAGCTGATCACCAAATATCCGAAATCGGAATATGTCGACGACGCCCGCTACAAGATTCAGGTGGCGCGCGACCAGCTCGCCGGCAAGGAAATGTCCGTCGGCCGCTACTATCTCGACCGCCACGAATATACCGCTGCGGTGAACCGCTTCCGCACCGTGCTGGCGAAATACCAGACCACCCGGCATTCCGAAGAGGCGCTGGAGCGACTGACCGAAGCCTATCTCGCGATGGGCCTGCCGCAGGAGGCGCAGACCGCCGCCGCCGTGCTCGGCCACAACTATCCGGACTCGCCGTGGTACCAGGACGCCTTCGCCAAGCTGAAGGGCCAGAACCTGGCGCCGAGCGAGGACAAGGGCTCGTGGATCTCGCAGACGTTCCATAAGATGGGGATGGGTTAGGCGGGACCGCGCATCTGCCGCTTTAGCCCCGGTCCAAAGACTTTAGCTTGCCGAGTGGTTACCGCCGATGAACTGGGCAGCTTGTCCCGATGTCGAGAGCATACCTGGCAAAGCATCGGGCGCGTGGGTCGTAAAGGACACGCGCGTACCTGCTGACGCCGTCGTCGATAATGCGCGCGACGGTTACAGCGCCGAAGACATCGCAACAAAGATCTTTCCCAGCGTTCCGGTAGACCGGATCCGCCGCGTGTTGTCGTTTGCGCGGCTTCATGAAAACAGTCCTGCTTGATGAGAATGTGCCAGTTGGGCTCGGGACGATATTGATCGCGGCCGGCATCGCGGTACGGCATGTTGGCGCGATGGGGCTTAAGGGCGTGTCAGACAACGCGTTGCTCGCTGCAACTGTAAGCGAGGGCTTCGACGTCTTCGTGACCACGGATCAGAATCTGCCATACCAACAAAACCTGGGCGCCATGCCTTTGGCTGTCGTCGTGCTCTGCACGAACAATTGGAACGTGATTCAGCAACATATCTCAACGATTTGCACCGCGATTGAGCGCACTCGTCCCGGCAACGTGACGGTGGTTCACGAGACCGCCCTGCGCTCGAAACGGTGATGGTTGCTCGATGTTCTGCCGGAGACCGCTCCACCTCCGGCGTCCGCCCTTGACGCCACCCGCAAACCTTGGCACCCAACATCGTCCCCGTCGCCCCGCGACGCGGCATCCTCCTTCCGGCCTGCGGGCCTGAACCCAAGGGCTTGCGGCTCCCGTGCTCGTCCAGCTGTCGATCCGCGACATCGTTCTGATCGATCGGCTCGACCTCGATCTGGGGCGCGGCATGACCGTGCTGACCGGCGAGACCGGGGCGGGCAAGTCCATCCTCCTCGATGCCTTTTCGCTGGCGCTCGGCGCCCGCGGCGACGGCACGCTGGTGCGCCAAGGTTTTCCCCAGGGCCAGGTGACCGCCGTCTTCGACATCGACGCCGATCATCCCGCTCGCCAGGCCGCGCAAGCCCAGGACATCGATGCCGATGGCGACCTGATCCTGCGCCGGGTGCAGATGGCGGACGGGCGAACCCGCGCCTTCGTCAACGACCAGCCGGTCAGCGTGCAGACCCTCAAGGCGCTGGGAAAAACCCTCGTCGAGATCCACGGCCAGCACGACGACCGGGCACTGGTCGAGCCCGCCGTGCACCGCCAGCTCGTCGACGCCTTCGGCGCGCTTACGGCGCCGCTCGAAGCCGTGCGCGCGGCACATGCCAAGGTGCGAGCGCTTGAAACCGAACGGAAATCGGAAGAGACGCGCGTCGCGGCGATCCGTGCCGAGGCCGATTTTTTACGTCACGCTTATGCCGAGCTGACCAAGCTCGCCGTCGAGGCTGGCGAAGAGGTTTCTCTCACCAACCGCCGGCAGACGATGATGGCTGCGGAAAAGGTCGTCGCCGATCTGCGTGATGCGCAGGAGGTGGTGGGCGGCGACGGACCGGTCTCGGCGCTCAACGGCGCGCTGCGCCGCCTCGACCGCCGCCAGGCGCAGGCACCGGCGCTGATCGGCCCGAGCGTCCAGGCGCTGGATGCGGCGCTCGCCGCCCTCGACGTCGCCCGCGAGACGCTGGAGCAGGCGTTGCGCGACGCGGAGTTCGACCCGCGCGAGCTCGAGCGCATCGAAGAACGCTTGTTCGCCATCCGCGCCGCCGCACGCAAATACGCGGTGACCGCCGACGCCCTCCCCGCCCTCGCGGAAAGTCATGCCGCGACGCTGGAAAAGCTCGATGCCGACGAAGCCGAACTCGTCACGCTCGCCGGCGCCCTCGTGCAGGCCGAGGCCGCCTACAACAAGGCGGCCGCCACGCTCTCCGCCGCGCGCAAAAAGGCGGCGACCGCCCTCGATGCCGCGGTCAACGCCGAACTGCCGCCGCTGAAGCTGGAGCGGGCGCGCTTCATCACCCAGGTCGAACCGGAAGCACCGGGACCGGACGGCATCGACGCCGTGGGGTTCTGGGTCGAGACCAACCCCGGCACGCGCCCGGGGCCGTTGATGAAGATCGCCTCGGGCGGCGAGCTCGCCCGCTTCATGCTGGCGTTAAAAGTGGCGCTGGCCAACAAGGGCTCGGCGCCGACGCTGGTGTTCGACGAGATCGATACCGGCGTCGGCGGCGCCGTCGCCGACGCGATGGGCGCGCGCCTGGCGCGGCTGGCGTCGCGGGTGCAGGTGCTCGCCGTCACCCATGCGCCGCAGGTCGCGGCGCGCGCCGCGGGGCACTTCCGCATCGCCAAGGACGCCACGGACGAAGGCCGCCGCGTGGCGACCCGCGTCACTACGCTGGCGCCCGAGGCGCGGCAGGAAGAGATCGCGCGCATGCTCGCCGGCGCCACGGTGACCGACGAGGCGCGCGCCGCCGCGGGGCGGCTGCTGGCGGAAACGGAGTAAGCGCGTGGGCCTCATTCCCGACCTCGCCAACCGCGTCTACGACCATTCCTTCCGCATCGATCCGATCGTGCGGACGCTGCTCGACACGGATTTCTACAAGCTTCTGATGCTGCAGATGATCTGGAAGCTGAAACCCGACACGCGCGTCGGCTTCGGCCTGGTGAACCGCTCGACGTCGGTGAAGCTGGCCCAAACGATCGACCGCGACGAATTGGTCGAGCAGCTCGACCATGCCCGCACCCTGCGGTTCCAGCGCAACGAGCTGGTCTGGCTTGCCGGCAACTCCTTCTACGGCCGCAAGCAGATCTTTGAGCCGGCCTTCATCGATTATCTCGAACGGTTTCGGCTGCCACCCTACGAACTCGCCGAGCGCGACGGGCAGTTCGAGCTGAAGTTCGACGGGCTTTGGACCGAGACCACGATGTGGGAAGTGCCGGCGCTGGCGATCATCAACGAGATGCGCGCGCGCAACGCGATGAAGGGCTTGAGCCGTTTCGAGCTCGACCTGTTTTACGCCCGCGCGAAGGCGAAACTCTGGGGCAAGATCGAACGGCTGCGGGCACTGGCCGAGGAAGGCCCGCTGCGGATTGGCGATTTCGGCACCCGCCGCCGCCATGGGTTCCTGTGGCAGCGCTGGTGCGTCGCCGCGCTGCAGGAAGGGTTGGGCCAGAACTTCACCGGAACGTCCAACGTCAAGCACGCGATGGACCTCGGCGTCGAGGCGATCGGCACCAACGCGCATGAGCTGCAGATGGTCTTCGCCGCCGAGGCCGCCGACGACGACGCCCTCCGTCAGGCGCCGTTCGAGGTGCTGAAGGCGTGGTCGAAGCTCTATGGCGGCAACCTGCTGGTGCTGCTGCCCGACACGTTCGGGACCACCAATTTTTTGGCCGCCGCGCCGGACTGGGCGGCGGACTGGACCGGCGCCCGCCCGGATTCCAAGCCGCCGATCGAAGCGGCGGAAGAACTGATTGAATGGTGGACGGCCCGCGGCCGCGATCCGCGGGACAAACTGGTAATTTTGTCCGACGCGATGACGATCGATACGATCGAAGAAAGCGTCCGGGCGCTGCGTGGCCGCGTCCAGGTTTCCATCGGTTGGGGCACCAACCTCACCAACGACTTCGTCGGCTGTTTGCCCAAGGAACGGCCGATCGACGTGAAGCCCGTATCGCTGGTCTGCAAGGTGTTCGAAGTCGACGGCCGCCCGGCGGTGAAACTCTCCGACAATCCCGCGAAGTTCTTGGGACCGCCGCACGAGGTGGAGCGTTATACGCGCGTCTTCGGCTATCAGCCGGGTGTCGCGCGGGAAGCGTGAGATGCGCGGCTCGGCGTCATTGCGAGCGAAGCAACGCAGGGGTAGCAAACGCAACCCTAGGAGCAGCGACGCCTGGGTTGCTTCGCTCCGCTCGCAATGACGGTGCCCAAGAATTATAACGGCGCCCAACAATCATCGCGATGGAAGCGTGCTTTCACTCGAATCGAAACGCCGGTGACGGCGTGACGAAATGATGCGCCGCGCTGACGGTGAAGGCGAGGCCGACGCCGGCCGCCACCATCAGCCCGGCATAGCCCCAGCGTTCGCGCGGCACGCGGCCCTCGCTCGCGTAGGGTGCCCAGAGGAAGCAGACGAGGCCGAGCAGCCCTGAAAAGATCGAGACGGCTGCGAGGTCCGTATTGAGAATGCGAGGCTGCGCGAGATCGCGCGCGAGAATGGATTCGATGCGCAGCGCCACGCCGGATAGGCCGGCGAAGAAAATGCCGACGCCGAGCACGTCGCCGCGCGACGGTGTTTGTTGACGCAGCGCTGTCGCGGCGACCGGCAGGTAGGCCACGGCGACCCCGGCGGACACGGATAGCGCCAGACCGTTGAGCAGCAGGATGAGGTGCATCGGCCGCAAACAGAGAGACAGCAACGCATAGACGCCGATCAGGCCGCCGAGGATGCGCAACAGCCGGCAGGCGAGGCAGTCATGGATCGTGGCGGGCATGGCTCTCTCCCATCCGGGCGAACAGTTCGCCGATCATGCTCTGCACCCGCGCCTCGTAGCAGCGGATGGCGTCCGCCTTGACGCGCGTATGCTCGCTCACCACGGCACGAAGACGGTCCCCGACGACATCGTCGATCGTGGTCGTGCGGGCTTGTGGTGCCTCGCCAAACCAATGGCGGAGCGGAACCGGCCAAAGCATCAGCGTCTCCATCCCAAAAGGTTTGGGCCGTTGGTTTTACGCAGAAGCGCCTCCAGCAGGTCGGCGAAGCGCTGGTCGCTTTGGGTGCGCGCCGCGGTCGCCGCCGTGCCGGACTCCGCGATGCGGATCATCTCGCGCGCGTCCTGCAGGCGCTTGTCCTGCAGCGCCTCGTTCTGCTGGCGCAGCGCCGCAATCTCGGCGTCCTTGGCCATCAGCTTGCGCCGGACTTCCCAGGCGATGAGTCCGGCGAGCAGCGGCGCCGCCGCCCAGAGCCCGAGAACCTTCAGCGCCTCGTTGACGAAGGGCAGGATGACGGGGGTGAAGTCCATGGATACTCCAAGGCGTGTATCCTCCCGCACTGCGTGGGCGAGGATAATGCCGGCGTCATTGTTTCTTGTTCAACCAACGCGAGACGTCGGAGGGGCCGCCGTGCACGGCGCGGACGATGAAGAAGCTCGAGATGATCGCCCACTCGAAGACCGCGCCATATTGGCCCGGCGCCTGCGGCACGCCGAGCACGTCACGGCCGAACAGGAATTTCGACGCCAGAATCGTCGCCCAGAAGACGAGGCCGAAATGGATCGCCACGGCAGCGCCGACGAACCACGAGACGAAGCGATAGATGCCGCTGCCGTAAAGCTGGACCTTCATCGCATTGTCGGCGACATCGGCCGTCAGCGAGGCCTTGATGACCTCGGCGTCCGACGCCGTCGCCGCCACGAAGCCAGCCTCGGTGGTGGTCAGCTGCGTCCGTTTGTAGTCCGACCACGCCTTGACGAAGGGGGTCAAAATACCGCTGATCAGCGGCATGATGAGCGCGAGAATCGCCATCGCTTCCTCCTACTTCGCGGTCGTCGACGGATCGACCGTGGCGGGATCGATCTTGGCGGGCTCGATCTTGGCGGCAGTGAGATGCCCCCTGATCGCCAGAAGCCCCGCGACCAACGCCAGTCCGCTCATGATCTTCAAGACAATGCCGTCGCTGAAGAAGGCATGCCACACGCCCTGATCCTTCAGCGGATCGAGGTCGGTCGGCTGCAACCCGGCGACCGTCTTCACCGTCGAGTCCGCGGCCGATTTCATCGCGCCGAGACCCGACATGAGGAAGGCGACGATCAGCGCCTTCTTGCCCTCGAACCAGAGCTTGATTTTGCCCCAAAGGCTGCCTTCGGCCGCCTCGATGCGGGCGATGACGCCCGCGGTGACCGCGTACTGCATCAGCCAGTGACGGATGAAGAGGACATAAGCGAGGGTCCACGCAACGGCGAAGACGAGCATGGTGATGACGGCGGTTTTCATGGTTTGCACTCCTATGCGTTGAGACCGAAAAGGGTTTTGAGGCGGCTGGCGAAGGTTTGCGGACGTTCGACCGCAACGGTCGTCGGCGCCGGGGTGTCGCGCAATGCGGTGCGCAGGGCGGTGCTGAACTGCTGCGCGACCACCGCGATCGTGTGGGCTTGGTCCGTGCCGTTGATGATTCGCCGAGCCCCGACCCAATCGGTGAGGTCGGCGTTGAACGCATCGCCGAGCTTCTTGCCGGTGAACAGCCCGCGCAGCATGCCCTCGAAGAGAATCTTGACCGCGACATCGAGCTGCAAGGCGCGGTCGGGATCCGCCACCAGATCGACGCCGCAGACGGTCGCCATCTTGACGTAGTTCGCTTTCCAGGTGAGCTGCACCAGACCGCGGCCGTAATAGACCTGATGCGTCGCCGAATCCGCGACGCCGTAGGCTTTCCCACGCCCCTGCCCGATCTCACGCACGGGCTGCATCGTGCGGCCGGTCTCCCAAAAACTCGTCGCGAGCATATAGGCGATGAAGCGCAGGTCGGTGACCTCGCGACGTTCGGCCTCGGCGAGAAGTGCCTCGCAACCGGCGACCTGCGCGGCGGCGAGACCGTGAAAGACGGCGCTTCGTACCGCGTCGAAAAAGGTTTTCCTATCGAAGCTGATCGGCATGGCTGGCTCCAACGAAAAGACCCGCGCGCACGAATGCGGCGGGCCAAAGGAACGGTCCGGACGTATCGGATGATTGGCGGCGTCTAGCCGAACAGGGCGAGCGACGAGAACAGCGCCGTCCCGAGTGTATTGGGTGCCGTGATCGTCTCACGCACGAAGATCAGGTTCGTGTTCGAGATCGGCGACGGCGTGGAACAGGGGATCAGCGCCATGCCGTTCATCGCCACGCCATCGTTGACCGCATTCGTCGTCACGAAGGACCCGTTCGTCGCCGTTCCCGACATCGCGACCGTCGCATCGACGCCCGTCACGGACGATTTGGCGAGAATGCCGACCTGCGGAAACGCCATTCCGAACACCGCCAGCTGCATCGGGCTGATGTCGAGGGCGACGACGTTCAAGCCGCCATGCATGGCTGCGGGGTCGCCGATCTGCAGCGTATCGCCGACCGACCAGGTGGTGACGTCTGCGGCGTTCGTGACGCCCAGCTGGTTGGCTGCCGGGACCGCCTTGATCCAGGCCGATTGCGCGGGAGTCTTGGTAATGTTCCAGATGCGGGCATAGGACACGCCCGCCATGACGCCGCCGTAGAACAAGGACGCGTCATTGGTGCCGCTCAGGGTGACGACGGTGGAGGCAATGCCCGACGCTGTCGACGTTCGCGGGATCTGGCCGCGCGCCACATCCATCCGATAGATGGAGACAACACCATCACCGCCCGGCGTGAAGAGAAAAGCGCCTATCGGCGCACCCGTCAAGGCGCCGATGACACTGGCCGATTGGTCGGTGATCGTCCACTTGCCGGCGCCGTTGCTGGCGAGGGCGATGTAACCGTTCGGGATGCCGATGGCGACAAATGTCGCTCCGTTGATCCTGTCCGACCCGACCGCCGCGATCGCGATCTTCATTGCCGCGGAACTGGCACCGGATTCGTCGATGACGAGAAGTCGCGTTCCCGTTGGATAGGCGGACGCCGGCGGCAACGTGATCGTACGCGGCACCGTCAGGGCCGTGATCGCGATCAACCGATCCGTCGGAAGCGCAGCATAATTGGCATCGGCAACGGCCGTGCGCGTGTTGGTCACGACTTCCGCGAGCTTCGCCGCGGCAAACCCGCCCGGCGTCGCGCCATCGTGGACCTGGACGCGGTTGTTGGTGGTATCGACGAGCAGCTCGCCCTGGGCACCGACGAATGTTTGCAAGAAGGCCGCAGCTTCGCGGCGGCGTTTGACCTGGACGCTCATGTTCGCTCCCTAACTCGTGACGACGCCGTCATCCGAAAACCGCCGCCACGATCCGTTGGAAAATGCGGCCATGATTCCGGTGCCGGCGCCCGCCGCCTCGCCGAGCTTGCGGCCGTCGCTGGCGAAGGCGAGTGCGCCGTCGAGGCCGGCGGGCAGGCTCGCGACGGTGTAGGACGCCGCCGACAGAAGCGCTTTGATCGCAAGATTGCCGGTGGCCTGGTCGGCGACGTAGACTTGGTGAAAGCTCGAACCGTCCGGCGAGACTTTCAGCTGATAGCTATCCGAGCCCAGCAACCCTGCGAGAGCGCGGGCCGAAAAGTTCGTCTCAAAGGTCAGGCTGGCATCGTTGGCGGTCGCCGCCTTGTTAAAAGTGAAGCGACAGGAGTCTGTGGCGGCGCTGAAGAGAAACGAGGTTCCGAGAACGCCGAGCGCATTGTTGGCATCCGCCGTGCAGCCGGCGAGCCCGACGTGGCCGGTGGCGGGGTCGATGTCGAGGGCCTGCGTCCACGACGAGCCGGTGGCCGAAACGCTGATGCGGTAGCGGTCGCTTGCCAGCAGGCCGGCCTGGGCTCGGCCGGAATAGCCGGTCTGGAGCAGGTGCGCCGCGCTGTCGGTCGCGGCCGTCTTGTTGACGGTAAGCTGCACGCCGGCGCCGATGTTATCGAACAGCGCGGCGGCCGTTTTCATCGCCAGCTTGTTGGTGGCATCGGCCGTGGTGTTGATGCCGAGCGCCGAAAGATTGCCGAGGCTGGTGATGTCCGTGTTGGCGCCCGCCGCGGCCGCGCCGATGTTTTGCCGGGCGGTCACCGCCGTCGTCGCCCCGGTGCCGCCGGAAGCGACCGCGAGCATCGCGGCGCCGTCGGAGGCGAGCCCCATGTCGATGGCGTCCGTATAGGGGTCGGACGCCAAACCATAGGTGTCGGTCTCGCTTGCCGCGAGACTGGCCGCGCCCTCGTCCAGCGGCGTGCCTTGAGTCAGCGCCTGCGCGACCGGGCCGAACAGGCCGGAGCCGACCGGTGTGATCGTGTAGGCGACGCAGGTGGAGAGATCCTGCAGCGCGCCGCCGAACACGTTGAAGCTGGCGAATTTGAGCGAAACCGTCTCGCCGATCGCCGTCGCCGGCAGCGTGTAACGGTAGACCGCGCCGTCGAGGCCCAGGACCGGCGTGCCGACGGCATGGGCTCCGCCCTGGGCGCCGTAAACCGCGCGCTGCAGGCTGGTCAACGTGTAGGTGCTGGCGCCGCTCAGCGTGGCGCTGCCGTAAGACACGATCTCTGCGCCGACAAGCATCAGCGACGGACTCGTCGTGCTGACGCCCGTGAGTGCGCCGTCGCTTTCGGCCAGAGTGACGACCATCTGCGACGATGGCGCGGCTGCGCTCGGGGCCGTGAGGGCCGCGGTCAAGAAACCCTGACGCGCCGGCGTGGAAACGGTGCCGACCTGCGCGTAGGTGACGCCATCGGTCGACACGTAAACCGCCGCGCCGCCCCAGTTGGGATCCGCCTCGCCATTGCTGCCGCCGGAGACGCCCAGCCAGATCTGCGCGGCGCTGCCTGTGAGATCCGCGGGCGGCTCGAAGATCACCGGCGGATTCACCGCGGCGGCGGCGACGTTGCGGTTGATCGGCGTGTTGACCGCACCCGCCACGGGATAGGCGACCGTGGTGCCGACGGACCCGGGATATTCCTCCGCGATGACGCTGAGCAGACCGGACGAATCCTCCTCGATGGCGACGATGCGCACCGGCGTCTTGGCGAGACCGAGGCCGGGATCCGTCAACGTGACGAGATCCATCGGCTCCAGCAGGCAATAGTCCCACGAGAGCTGGAAATGATAGGTGTTGCGGATGTAGAGGCCGCGCTGGAGGATCAGCTGGGCGGCGATCGCCCCCATCGCCATGTCGCAGAACTCGTGCGCCGTCACCGTCGAGGCGATGCGCAGGCCGTAGAGCTCGATGGCATTCTGATCGCGCGCCTCCACCGGCGTCGCGCTGTACTGATTGGCGCGATCCAGAACCTCCAGACGCACGACATTGGAAGCGGCGTAGGGATCGATGCGCGCGACGGTGACAGGATCACCACTGCCGTCGTAGACGTAATCGTCATCGTCGAGATCGAAGACCGGCGTCGTGTTCGGCTGAAAATTGATCGCCGCACCGTTGAACAGCGCGCCCGCCACCGGGGCGTCGCCGAACGGAATGATTTTGAGCCGCCCGCCCGACCACACCGCGGCGCTGTTGGTGATCTGCAACCAGCGCGCCAGCGTCGTGTTGGCGGTTTCCTGGTCGCTCAGGCAAGGCGAAATCGCGAGCCCCATCGCCTGGCAATAGGTCTGGTACGATCCATCGCCGGATACGCCGTAGAGGCTCGTCGCATCGATGCTGGCAGCGGGAAAGCCGACGCCATATTGCGCGTTGGTGAGGAAATCCGCGATGACCAGCGCGGGATCGGCATCATGCGCATTGACGACCGCGCTGGTATAGAGCCGGCCGTAGACCTCGAAGGCGATGGCATCGATCGACGCGCTCGATCCGAGATCGAAGAAGCTCGAGGCCGCGTAGGCCGTGCCCTGATACCCCAGCGCCGCGGCGGGATAGCTGGCAGTCAGGAATCCCCATGGCACCTGCGGCGTCGTGCCGGCGAACAGCGTGAGGAAGAACTCCGACGCATTGTGCTCGGCCTGCCCGCGGAACACCGTGCCGAGCGCCTGGATCGGCCCCTCGCCGATCGCGAAGATTGCGGCGGTGGAATAAGTATAGCCGGCGAGGCTGGTTTTCTGGCCGCCGCCTTTGCCGCCGCTGCTTTGGGTGAATTGCGGATGCGTCTGAAAGTCGTCCGCCCAGATCAGGTTCGGCGCCACCTGGGTGATGCCGTAGACGATCGGGATCGGCAGCGCGCTGCTGGCGGTCTGCAACTGCAGCGCGGTATATTGCGGGACGGCGACCGCCGTGTTGGCCTTGGTGCGAAAGATGCTCATGGCGCACCCCAGGGACTGAAGAACTTTTGATTGCGCACGGGATCGCTGAGGACGGTGTTGGCCGCGACTCGCTCTTCGAGTACGCAGCCGGCCGGCGAGAAGGCGTGGACGATGGTAAGCGGCTTGTCGTTTGTGACCACACCACCGTGGGCGTAGCAGCGGCCATAGCGGAATACCGCGACATCACCGGGCTGCGGCGCGGTGCGTTCATGGCAATGGTCGAGGACAAAACCGAGATAGCGCTCCTCGCCGCGATGCAGGTGCCAGTCCGGCGCATAGGGACGCGGATCGAACGGCGCGCAGAGCCCGGTGTCGACGAACACGCGGACCAGCAGCATGCCGCAATCGACGCCGACGCCGATGAGATCGGCGCAGGGATGGTAGGGCGTGCCGATCCAGCGCCGCGCCTCCGCGACGACGGTTTTGCGCTCGAGCGCCTCTTGCATGGCGGGATCTCAGTAGGCCGCCGTGGGCGGCGGCACGAAGGGAAAGCCACGAAAGTTGGCGAGGTTGTTGAACTTGGCCTGGCAGGTCGCAGCCGTGTGGTCGCAGCCCTGATAGATGGTGAAGGCATCGCCAGCCGCGGGCGTCGCGGCCAGCGGATAGCTCAGCGTCAGCGATACGCCGGCGGCCGCGCTCCTGACGTTGGCGGAACTTCCGGCGTTGGGGCCGGACGAAAAGGTGATGGTGCCTTGCCCATAAGCCGCCGCGGCCCCGGCCCAGAGGATGGTGGCAGGCGTCGAGCCGGCTCCCACGGTGCCCGTGGTGCCGAACGCGTTCTTGATGAGGCTACAGCCGGAATCGTAGAGCGTGTGTCCGCAGGTCGGCTGATAGAGATTCCGCGGCATGTCGAGGTCGAGCAGTACGAGATCGGACGCCACGGTGATTTCCGCGCTGGTGCGGCCGATGGAATCGACGCTGGTGACGCGCCCCCTGAATAGGATGACGCTGCCGATCGGGACAGATCCCCAGCTCGCGAGAAAGGCACGCTCGCGCTGCAACTCGCAGCCGTCGAAGACGCCATGATGCAGCGCGATGAGGAACGGCACGCCGCCAATCGTGTCGGTCGGCTGCGCGGCGATGCTGATGTGCTGCTGATCGACGTCGAGGCCGGTGGTGCATTTGAACGTCAGCCCGTCGACCAGCACGGAATTGGCGGCGAAGACCGCGCCGTTCATCGCGATCGGCACATCGGCATTGGTGTAGGTGAGGATCACGCCCGAGCGCAGCGTGAACGTGTAGCAATCCGCCATCAGCAGCGGCGCATCCTTGGCGCTGCGCTGGGCGGCGAGAAAGCTGACGAGCGCAGACGATGCCGCTCTCATGGGCGGATGCTCCGAAATTTCAGGGACTCAAGCGTCCATAACCCGCTCATGACGTTCTCGAAGTCCTGCTGGTCGTCGAGGAAACGGCAGAGAAAGGCGTAGGAGAAGTCCGCGCTGAGGGACGCGCCGGCGGTTGGCGCCGTGGGAAACGTCACGATGTTCGGCGCGGCCAGCCCGCATCCGGCCTGTGCGATGCCGTTGACGTGGACCGCATTCAGTTGGGTCGCGTAGGACACGGGCTCGGTGAATCCGCCGATCGTGCGCTGTAAGACGAAGCTCGTCGTGCCGCCGTCGCCGGTGCCAAAGGCCTGGCCATGCGCGGCATTGTCGGTCGGATCGCTATAGAGGAAGGTGCCGAATTGTCCCTGGCATTGCAGGTAGAAGCCGAGCAGGATCTGCAACGAAGTGGGCCCGAGCGACGCTGCCGCGCTGGTCGCGAGGCCGTTTGAGGCCAAGGCGTCGAAGGTAACCTCGAACTCGTAGAGCGTGCCGGCGTAGAGCGAGGCGCGCACCTCGCGGCCGGAGACATGGCTCGCGACACGCGTGGAAAACGTGGGCCGCTTGTGCACCGACCAGCCCTGGCCGGCGAGTTGCGGAAACAGCGGTGGCGTGGTCACAGTTGTCCTCGCATGTTTTTGGGTGCGTCCCCGCGATGTCATCCCGGCCGAAGCGAAGCGGAAGGCCGGGCCCCATGAACACGATGTTGGGCGATGGGTACGGCGCTAGCAGCGGCTGACCGGTTGCTGTGCCTGCATCACGGTGCGCATGGGTTCCGGGCTCGCGCTCGGCGCTCCCCGGGGATGACACTCGAGGAACACCGCGTAAGTAGCTCAATGTCTTAACGCACGCTCACCAGCGTTACGGCGCCCGCGGCAAACACCTGCCGCATGAATTCCTCGAAGTCGGCCTGATCCTGGGCAAAGCGGCACAGCAGGGTCGCCCCCAAACCGAGCTCCGCCGGCACCGGCACCAGGAACGGCATGGCGGCGCCGCGCATCGCATCGTAGAATCCGGCCAGTGTCGCGAGATCGCCGACGATGCCGGCGCTCAGGCGATCGAAGCTCATGTCGATCTGCCACAGGGCCGTTGAGTTGCGTCCGAACCGGCTCTCGCGACCTGTGACATGCGCCGCCACGGCTGTGGCAAACACCGGGCGGTAGCGCACCGACCAGCCCTGCCCCGCCAGATTCGGAAAGGTCTGCGGCGGCGGCGGTATCGGCGGCGGGTCTGGCAGTGCCGGCGCGACACCAAAGTCCTTGCCGTTGAGCCAGGTCCCGGTCGGCCAGTTCGCGGCATCGCCCCAGAGGCTCAAAGCCGGAAAGGCGGGGAACGGCCGCGCATCCCAGTTCCATGCCACCATGAAGGTCGGCTCGACCATGGGGAGGCCGGCGGCGCTGACGGCGTTGTGGCCATCCGTCGTCCAGTATTCAACCACCGACTCAAGGGCGAGCCGCGCCAACAGATCGTCGCGGCGCGGCTGGTAAGTCGCGCCGGCCGCGGGATCCCAGATCGACCAGAAGGGCGTAAAGCTTTCGCTCGACTTGGGGTCGTAGAAGACGTTGGGCTGGTTGGTCGCACGGTCGCAACTGGGAAAGCCGAACTCCGCGAAGATGATCGATTTCGATTGCGGCGCCCAGGCCGTCGCCGGCCCGTGCGGTGCAAACCCGAGCCCGTCGCCGGCATCGTAGATCGCTTGGTGCGAATTGTGCCACCACCAGCGAAGCTGCTTGTTGGCGAGCGGCTGTTGGTCCGCAGCGTAAGGCGAGCGGTTTTGCGCCAGACGATCGGCTTCCGGCCGCGACACCTGCAAGTCCGAGCCACCGGGATCGGGCCCGCGCCCCTGGTTCGTCGAGTCGGCATAGAACCAGTCGTATTTCTCGCCGCCCTCGATGTTGGCCTTGAGATAGGTTTTGTCCCAAAGGCTCGGCGTGCTGGAAAGGCCGAGGCCGTTCATCGTCGCGGGCGTCGGAGGCCAGGCGCTCGGCGCCGGCACGTTCCAGTTGGCGGCATCAAGCCCGCCGTCGCCGGTGGTCCAGTCGGATAGCGGCAGATAGTTGTCGAAGCTGACGAGGTCGATAGCCGGATGCGCGTAGAGCGCATCGAGATGCGGCCATTGGCCGGATGAATCCACATGTTGCACGCCCATCCAGTCCGACCAGTCCGCGGAATAGGCGATCAGATTTTTGAGCGCCGCGCGCGGCAGCGATGCCGCATCGAAAATCCCGCGGACATCAGCGGCTAGCTGCGCGAGACCCGCAACAAAGGGATAATCCCAGGTTGCGGCGCCGGAACTCGTCAACGTGCCCGCCTTGGTCCACCCTGGCCCTCGCAAGATTTCGAGGCCGCGCAGCTCCGAGCCGATGAGAAACAGATCGACGCCGCCGGCGATGACGCAAAGGTTGGCGTAATGCAGGATCATCCGGCGGAACGTCCAATCCGTCGGCGCGCCCACGTAGGCGACGGTGAGAGCGGTCGTGTCGCGCGTGAACTGCGAGGCCGATGCGCTGCCTAGGAATCCGGCGACGGCGCTCGTCGCCGCCGCGCTGATGTCGGCGCCGGCAAACGTGATGCGCCCGCGCCAGGGGTAGCCGGCGCAGTCCATCAGGAGGAACGGGTAGAACACCACCCGCAGACCGCGCCCGCGCAGATCGCGGATGCAGCGCACCACCGAGGGGTCGGACGGCGTGCCGCCGTAGACCGCCGAGCCGCCGCTCGTCGACAGCGGGATGAGCCCGGGCGACGCCGCCGTCAGCCCGGAGCAACGCCAGGATTCCGCGGCCCATGTGCCGTCGACGAACGCATCCGACGGGCCGGCGGAAACGTTTGTTGCGGGATAGATGGCGCATTGCGTCACATCCACCGCATTGCCGAACCAGGCCACCACCAGCGACACGGTCGTGCAGCCGGGATAGCGCGCCTGCAGCTGGTCGAGGGCGATGCTGTAATCGGTGCGCGTGCCGGCGGGCGCGGCGTTGAGGTTGACCACCACCGGCGCGCTCGCGCCGAGCGCCGTGGCGCGGTGCGGCAGGGGATCGTAGACCCACTCGCCCGAAGCCGGGAGAAGCGCGACGCCGCGGGGATCGGTCATGTGCCCAGCGGGCTCCGCAGCTTGCTCAGGCCGAGATGCGCGCCATTGCGCACGGAATCGTTGATCGCGCCGAGGATGGCCTTGCCGTTGCCGTTGAAGAACCGTTTGACATCGCGGCTATCCATCGCGGTGACGTTGAAGTGGGTGGCGTGATGCACGTGGACGTCGCCGCCCGTGCTGGCCCCGGCCGCATCGCGCATGCGCGCCGCAGGGCCGGCGGGCACGATCATCTCGCCCTGGTGCACCTGCGCGATCATGTCGGCCGGCAGGCTCCAGGCGCCTGTGGCGAACGACGGCAGCGCGGCGCCGGCCGCAAGCACCGTCGCTTGGCCGGCCATCGCCGGACCCGCGGCGGCAGGCCCGAGCAGCGGCGAGAGGAAGCCAAAAATGCCAGCAAAGGTTTCGGCCGCCGAGGCGACGATGCTCTTGCCGATCGCCAGTACCGTCGAGGCGGCATCCGCCGCCGCGCCGCTCGACGCCGCACTGGAGCGCGCCGCGGTGCCGGCGACCACCGCGCCGGTCTTGGTAGCCTCGCCCGCGGTGGTCGTGGCCGTCTGCGTGGCGACGCCGGCCGCCCAATCCGCCACGCTGCGGATGCGAGCCTGGATGAAGGACTGGATGATCGACAGCAGCACGTTTGACACAGCCTGGCGCAGCGTCTCCTGCCCCTTGATCATCCCCATGATCGAGGACGACACGCTGGATCCCGCCTGCTCGAAGGTGCGGCGATAATCCGCATAGATCTGCTGGTTGACGGACCGCTCGATGTCCTGGCGCTTCAGCGCCGATTGCGATGCCAGCTCGTCAATCTGCCGCTGGACGTTGGCGAAGGCGACGGCGTTGTCGGCGTAGGTCGATTGCAGAAAGGTGAGATGGCTGCGCTCGAGCTGCTCGCGCTGGCTTTCGAGTTGCAGCAAGGCCGCCAGTTCCTGCTCGCGCGACATCTGCGAGAGCTGCGCCTGCTCCTTGACGGCGGATTGTCGTTCCTTGATGCCGTTCAGGGCGATATCGGTTTGCGCCTTGTCGCCGGAGCGGGCGATGGCAAGTTCGTCGTCGCTGTAGGATCGCGCGCTGTCGAGACGCTGCGCCATGCCCGCGGCATAGGCCTGGCCGAGCGCGGCGAAGGACGCGTTGATCTGCGCCGCGCCGGATTGCAGCGTGCTGGTGGTGGCCGCGACTGCACTTGCGGCGTCGGCAAGACCTTTTTGCAGCTCGGAAATGTCTGCTGAGAAGGTGATTTTGACGTCGTCTGCCATGGGGCACCTAAACGTTCAGTTCAAATTTGTGGGACGCCGTCTTTGTGAGCCGCGGGCGAAGCAATCCAGAGTCGTACGCCGCCGTCTTGGGATGCAGCTGCCCTGGGTTGCCTCGCTTCGCTCGCAAAGACGGCCCCGTCGGAAGCCGCCGCCAACTAGCGATGCCGAATGACACCATCGGGAAAGCCGGCGATGAGTTCACCGATGTTGCTGGGATCGTCCGCGCAACGCGAAGGCGCGCGCGAGATCTGGTACACCGCCGCAAGGATTTCATGCGTCGGCGGGGCGTCCCACCAGTACCGCAACAACGCGAGCACGTCGTGCATCGGCATCGCGTCGAGTTGGTCCGGGGTAAAACCGCAGGCGGTCATCAGGCGGGCGTAAAGGCTGCTCCAATCGAGGCGGCCGGTAAGCCCGCATCCGCTTCCCCCAACAGCGTGTCTCCGCTTTGGGCCGGCAGAAAGCCGCCGAGGCGCAGCACGCTGGCCATCGCAGCGGCGATCTCGGGGGCCTGCGCCTCGACGTCGTCGAGACCGGCTGCGGCTTCGACATGGTCGCGTGCCAGTGCCACCCGCACGATCGCCACGGCTGCCGCGACGCTGCCGGTCGGCGCCGCACTGGACGCGAGCAGCAGCGGTTCGATGGCCTGAACCTGCGCCAGCGTCAGCGGCCGCACCGGCCAAGCGTGGTCGCCGAGCCGGATCGTTTCAGCTTGCAGCCGCATCACGAGGCCTCCGTGAACGACCAGGTCATCACCGTGCCGGTCGGATCGGCGAAGCAGGAGAAATCGAACTCCGGCAGCACGAAATCCTCCATCTTCGTTTGGAAGGAGAGCTTGCTGGAGGTGCAGGCGTTGAGTTTCAGCGACACGTTCTGGCCCTGGAAGGTGGTAAAGAACTGCGCGGCGAAGGTCGGCGTGGTGCCGGCGAGCTGGTTGGTCACCGCAAATTTCTGGCCCGCTGCCGCGATCGCGTAAGTGTAGGTGAGCAGCAGCGCCTTGCCGGCGTCGCCGGCGTTGAAGGTGTAGACGCCGGCGGCGAGCGTGTACTGGCCGAGCGTCGGCGTCGTCGCGACCTTGATCAGCGGCAGGCCCGTCGCGGCGTAGATCACGCCGCCGTCGTCGGCGAAGGTGACGGCATTGGCCGGGGTGACCGTATAGGGCGCGGCGTTCGGCACGCCCGCCACCTCGGCG
Source organism: Beijerinckia sp. L45 (assembly GCF_009765775.1). Taxonomy (GTDB): domain Bacteria; phylum Pseudomonadota; class Alphaproteobacteria; order Rhizobiales; family Beijerinckiaceae; genus RH-AL1. The sequence continues at coordinate 48,439 of NZ_LMUU01000168.1, read as the reverse complement.
AAAGACGTCGCCAGTTGCCCCGCCACGGGAGTCACGCCATAGAAAAGATTGGCGAAGGCGAGGCCGGAGATGCGCGCCACCTTGGCCTTGCCGGTCGTCTTGATCGTGCCGCGCGCCAGTGCAATCGGATGCTGGAACTGGCCATACAATTCCTTGACGGAGGCGGTCTCGTCGATCGTCACCTCTTGCACGAGGCCGAAGTTGACGGGCGTGGCGTTGATGATGTCCGTGCGCGTCCCGATGAGGACGCCGGAGCCGAAACTGTACATGGGAATGGTCCCTCCTGTCGGATGGTTTGGGGCTTACAGGTCGGCGGCACTGGCCAAGAGCGCGGCGAGCCGGCGCTTCAAGTCTTCCTTGGCGCCGTGCACGGCATTCCAGACCTCCGTCGAGCGCGCGACGAGCGAACCGTGAAAAGTTTCGAAGAACCAATGGTCGACCAGCGTATCGACCTGATCGGCCGCGGCCTTGAGGCTGTCGATGTCGGGCATAGCAAAAGACTCCTTCAGGGCAGGATGATCGTGATGGGAACGACGAGCAGGCCGTCGCCGTCGAGGTCGCCGGGATCCTTCAGCGGCTTGCCGTCGATCGCGCAGCGGTAGGCCGCACCGCCGAGCGTGACGCGACCCAGCGCGATGTCCGGGCCTGTCGGCGCGAAGGCGGCGTCGAGCGCGTCCATGATGGCGTTGAGGCGCGCGGCACCCACAAGGTCTGGGTCATGGGCATCGACGTAGACGAAGAGCTTTAGCTCCAGGCTGCGCTTGGGGTCCGGTCCGGCGCCTGCCGCGTAGGTTTCGAACCCGCCCTCGAAGAGAAAGCAGGCCGGCCGGTCGACCGGCGCCACATCGCTCCATAACCTGAGGCGCCGCGACGGCGACGACGCCCAGGGATAGGCCGCCGTGACCAGCGCCAGCAGCGCTTCAACGGCCCGTTCGCGCGCGTCCATAAGGAACTCCTATTGCGCCCCGAGGGCATCGAGAAGCGCCGCCTTCAAACCATCGGCGATCTCCGCCTGCAGCTCTGCGAGGGCAGAGCCGAGGTAGGAGCGGGCGGGGATCATCGAACCCGGATGATGGACGCGTTTGGCGAAAGCGGGACCGCCGGCGCCGGCAAAGCGCAACGCCAGCGCCTTGGTGGCGACGATGTCGTGCGCGGCGGTGCGGCCGCCATATTCCTGGATCGCGGCATAGACGACGCCGGTGCTCTCCAGCGTGATCGTGATCGCCGCGGCATCGGCCGCGAGCGCGGCTTGGATCGAGGCGCGCAGGGCGCCCGAGCGCGTCTGCAGGACGCCGCCGGTGAGGTTGGCATCCACCTTGGTGGCGAGCGCTGCGCGGAACGTCTCCGCCTTGACTGCGAGCGCCGCCAGCACGGCGTCGTCGTTCGGCAGCGCGCTCATGGTCCGACCACGCGGCGATAGGGCTGCAGCAGGCGCGACACGACGTCCGGCATCGCCTTGACGATGAAGCTGGTGGTTTCCTGCCCACCCAGCGTCTTCGCGCTCTGGCCGATGCGCTGCCGCGCGGCATAGCGGTCCGCAGCCCACTCGCAGCAGGCCCGCGCGAGATCCGCGGGAATGTAGCCGTAACGCAGCACCACCGCGGTGCCGGCATTGACGGCGGCAAAGGTGTAGACGCCATTGGCCACGGTGTAGAGACCCGCGGCCGGAACCGGGCCAGCGATGAGCGGCCTGCCCGTGACATCCATCACCGCGCCGTCGCTCTGCCAGGCGCCGTAAGGCGCGGCTGCGGTGACGAGGTACGGCGCAGTGGTCGGAATGACCGCGTTCTCGCCCGCGATCTCATAGCCCGCGCGATAGGTGATCGCGACATTCTGGATCCCGTGAGGCATCACCCCGCTGCGCAACGACAGACGCTGCATGCAGCCGGGCGGACCGGGATCGCCAATGTCGAGGATCGCGGCAAAGACCTGGCTGCCATAGGCGGCGGGCGTGGCCGCGAATGAGGCAGGCCGATCGTCGATGGTGAAGGTTAGGATCTCGGTGACGGGCCACTGGCGCAGCACGATCGACCGTTCGCCGCTGCCGTCCCGCGTTTCGGTATAGACCGTCGGCGTCACGCTGCGACCGAGATCCGCCGCGATCGCCAAGCTGATGTCGGTAATAAGGCCGGCGAGCAGATCGTCGTCGCCGCCGCTGGCGACGCCAAGCCAGGTTTTCAGCGCAGCAAGTGTGGTCAGGTCATGAGGCGAGGGCATCGCGGGCGGTCTCCGGTGCAAAACGTCAGGTTCGAGCCACCGCCTGGCGCAAGGCACGGCGCAACTCGGCGGTGCGGGTCGATGGCGACGCGGCGCGTCCGAGGCCGACCAGCGACGCGATGACGGCACCGCGGGACATTGCGTCGATCTCCCGGACACTGGGCAGCGGCGGCGTTTCGGCCTTTGGCGCTGTCGGCGCCCAAGGCTCGACGCCGTGAGCCAGGAGGTGAGCGGCGTCCGCCTCAGGCGCCTCGATCGAGCCGTCTGCCGCCACGGCAAGCGTGACGCCGCCATGGATCACGAGCCGGCAATGCGGTGGCGTGCGGAATTTCATGGCGGACGCTCCCAACGATGGACGAGGCGCGAGATCAGCCGTTGCCGATGTTAGTGATCAGCGCCATCGACGGCGGGAAGTAGTGCTGCAGCACTTCGTCGGCATACACGCCGTATTCGTAGCGGCGTGTGCGCAGCGGCCACTCGATCTGGTAATAATCCTGGCGCGTGCGCACCTGGATGAGGTTGCCGACGCCGGCGAGCGGATAAGGCAGCACGCCGGTCGTCATCAGCAGCGTGCCGGCCGGCATGTTGGGGTGCACACGAATGGCAACCACGCTGCCGCCCTGCATCGAGAAGCGGTTCAGATAGGTGCGCACCATGATGCCGCCGCCGAGAAAGTCCTGCGACACGTCGAAGACGAAGCGCTGCGCCGTCGCGGCGGCGCCCGTGACGATCTTCTTCGAGATGTTCAGCGCTTCCTGCGAGCTGACCCAAATCGTGTCCGGCGAAAGGCGGTAATTGTCCCACATGGATTTCAGCGCGGCATCGATCTCCTCGATGCCGCCGGCGCCGTCCGCAGTGAGCGTCGTGCCCTGCCCCGCCGTGCCCTGAGGCATCGTCGTCACATAAGCGCCGGAGCCAGGCTTCGCCGCCTGGGTGATCAGGCCGTCGAACGCCAGCGCGTTGCAGGAATTGTCCGCCGTGCCGAGCGACGCTGCCGTTTGCGTCCCCACCGCCGCGCCAGAAATGACGACCGAGGCGATCGCGGTGAGCGTGCCCAGAATTTCGCTGCCCGCGGCACCCCAGAACCAGGCATAGCCGACAGCTCCAAGGACCGGCGCGACGCTGGCGCGGATGAGGTGGGTCGCGTTGCCGTCGTTCGCCGTGGTGATCATGGCGTTGACGGACTTTTTCGCTGCGCCGCCACCAAAGGTGTCGCTCGTGCCATCGGCGTTGGTCCGGGTGATCTGGCCCTGGATGCCGCCGGTCAAGGTGGCGTTGATCATGCCGTCGTGCGTCAGCGCCACGCAGATGACGCTTTGCGCGAGATTGGCCGCCAAACCGCCGCCGACAGCGACGTCGCTGAGGGTCGGCGTTGGCGTGGCGCCGAGCGGCGTCGAAGCGCAGCCGCCCAGAATTATCGCCTCTTCGCCGAGCATCAAGGCTTCGAGACCGGTCTTGGCCGCGATGGCGCGGACGTCGTCAAAGCCCTGACCGGCGTATTGCGCCTCGAAGTCGACGCTGGTCTCGACGCCGATGCCTTTGTAGGTCGCGGTATAATCCTGCGTCGCAACGGCCAACGCGCCGCCGCGGTTCGCCGCCGAGACGCCGAAACGCAAACCATTGGTGTTGATCGCGGTGATGGCGCGCCACGCGGCCTGGGTGCCCCCAGCGCCCGAGACCCGCGGGATCATGTTGCGCAGGGGCGTCAGCACGGGATAGAGGAATTTTGCGCCGAGCTCGAGATCGTAGAAGGTCAGCCCCGAGGTCGCGCTCATGCTTTCGGTAAAGGTGCTTTTGGCGAGCGTCGTCGACGGCATGCCGCTGAGCGGCTTCTGCTGCGCGGTCTTGAGATTGCTCAGGACTTCTTGAAGGTTGGTCTCGGCCATTGTGGTGCTCCTGGAAAGATGTCGGGACGTGCGTCGGCAGCCGCGCCGAAGCGCGTTGGCCGGATGCATGCGTGAAGGGTGCTGTTAGCGGCGCGTGGCGCCCTGGCGCTGCGCCAGTTTTATGGCGAGCAGCGACAGCGTGTTGGGATCCGCGAGCAGCGCATCGAGGCCGGCATCCGCCGGCGCGCCGTCGTCCTGCTTGCTGACGGGGCGGCCCTGCATCGCGAAAGGCAGCGGCTGCGGCTGCTCTTCCACCGTCTTGAGGCGGGCCGCGATGTCGTCCAGCGTCTTCGCAAAGCGATCCGCCATCGCCTCGACCTGCTTGGTCAAGGCGCCGAAATGCGTCTCGACCGCGCCGAGATATTTCGAAAGATCGACGGTCTGCCCTTTCTGCGCGGCGCAGACGGCCCCAAGATCAACCGCCGTGTCATGCAATTTCTGAATGCGCGCCTGATCGGTCGCGCTGTTGCGCGCGCCGGTCTTTTCCACCGCGCCGTCGGCTGCCGCTGGCGCATTCGACGCACCGGCCTCGCGGCGTTGCTCCGGCTCCCTGAACGGACGCCATTCGTGCGACCCGTCGGCCTTGATCATCTCGAACTTGGCTTCCGACAGACACGGCAGATCGACGAGCGAGATTTCATGCGGATCCGCCGTGTAACGCTTGGCGCCCTTCTCGTCGGTCCAGCGCCGGGCGTAGGCGCCGCCTTGCGAGAAGCCGGTGTAGACGCCCTCCGCGACCTTGATCCATTCCGCGTCGTCGACGACTTTGGCGCAGATCTCGATCTGCTTGGCGTCATCGTTGAAGGTCAGCGCAGTGACCTTGCCGGCTGCCACCGCGCCATGCATCGCGCGCAGATTGCCGAGCGACTTGCCGCCGCTCGACGTGGCGATGGCGTCCGACCATTTTTCGTACATCGGTTTGGTCGAGGCGTAATCGCAGATCTCGCCGGCACGGTCCGCAATCTCCGCGGTCGCGACGCCGTAGACGAGACGCTGCACCGCGTCGACCTTGGTGATGGGGATATCGAGACGCAGCATGAGGGCTCCTTGGTGAAGGGATGCGCTATCGCGCAACAGGTCATGCACCGCCGTTGCGAGCACCGGGTCCGGCCTGCTGGCGGCCCCGTACCGGCTCCGCGGAGCAACTCAAAGCGACTGCAACAGAGATTATGGGCGCGGCCCTGGGTTGCTTCGCCTTCGGCTCGCAATGACGATGATCGATCCGCGCCGACCGCTACTAAGACGCAAGAGGTTCGTAGGTGAACTTCTTGGACCACCCGATCGTGAAACTTTGCGCCATAGTCTCCGCGCCCCCGCCCACGAGAATGTCGAAAACGTTTCCGACCGGCACGGCCTTGATGACGATGTCCCTCGTCTCCACGCCATCATCGGGATCGATGGTCGTGAGCGCGAAACCGTCGCCGTATTCGGTGATCGTGCCGTCGCGGGCGGTCGAATAACTGCGCCGATAGTATCCCAGGAACGGCACCTTGCGCGCGGTCTTGTCGTTCAGCAGCTTGTCGACAGCCGACGGGGTCAGGACGATGCTCGGCATACGCAGGCCTCAGAAGTCTAGCGAGATAGGTGACGATCGTCACCTAAGCAGCGTCCTGTGGAATATCGTCGTTCGGGCATCGCCAAATGATCAAAAGCCGCATCCGACCGTCATTTGACGCCGGGCAAAAGAGCGAGAATGTCGGCTTTGGTCATAGACTCGATGTCCATCGTCATGTGCCGATAGTCATCGGGAATTTCCGCGAGGCGCTCCCGTACTGATGGGTCACCCTGCTGCGCCAATAGATGGAAGTAGGAGAACTTGGCGTCGAGCGCCAAGCCGTAGAAGGTTGGCATTTCCGCTTCGAAAGGCGCTGTTTCCAGCGCGCTCAACGCCTCTTGATCGCGTCCGAGCTTGAGCAGGAGGGCGGCTTGTCTCTGTTGTACCCCGCACTTCGAATTGAAGAGTTGCGCTTTGTCTCGGATTAAATTTAGCGCATCCTCGTAGCGTCCCTGCCGCTCAAGCGCGACGCCGCGCCAATGAACCTCGCGCTTCACGTCGTCGGAGCTCAACGCGGTGTCGCGCGCCCCGTCAAGCATCGCGGTGAGCCCGTCCCAGTCTTCGGACCGAGCAAGCTCGTTGAACCTATCGACATCAATCATGAACGACACTCATGAACGACGTTGCCGTGATGGACTTCGCGAATCCTAAGTCGCCGTCGAATTCTGGATATTCTTCCGATTGTTTGCAACGACTTCTCTCACAAACATGGATCTCTGGTATTCGGGCGACTGACTTATTGTCTCAGAAGAAAGTTCGGTCGAGAGAAACCCATTCTGCGTCTGAAGTTCTTCGGCCAACAGCTTGATTTTATCCTCTAAGGCGACATCCGAAAAGCCCAAGCCGAGATAGGCCGCCACAGCGACGACATCATCCTCGCTTTTTGGGTAATCCCGGAGCCCAATGCTGAATTTGGTAAGCAGGTAAAACGCCGGACTGAATTCCATGCCTCTCTCCTCAATAGGGACATAGTTCGAACGGCCAGATTTTCCCTTGTTCCAGGCAATATGAGTGGCAGCTACCGCATCTGAATCCTGATGGAAACAACATATTACCGACCGAGTCCTGGCATTTCACATAGTTGTCGGTGCATGTCCCAGCATCGAATGCGAAATGCTGGTGCGACGTCGATGATCCTGACGGCACCGGTGAAAAACGGCCGCCCCCGTGGTCGCCGGGGGGCTGCCTCGGATGCTTGCTCTCATCCCAACCCACATCCTTGGCAAGCTTCGCAGCCTCCGCCGATCCGCCATTGCCCAGCGCCACATACCCTGTCCCTGTGAGCGCCATCGCCGTGTCCGCCGCAGCGTCCCGCAGAGGCGCGCGGCCGAGGGCGGCGCGCGCCTCATTGATCGTCAGGATGCCGCGGCCGGTGAAGCTGGAAAGGATGGTTTCCTGCACCTGCGGGTCGATCGTCGCCGTCGGCGTCCAGGCGAATTCGAGATCGGCGGACGCAAACTCGTCGGCGAGCAGGTCGTCGACGAGCGCCTTGACCCATTGCAGGATCGGCGCCAGCCCCTCTTCTTCTGCAAGATCCTTCTGCACTTCCGCGGTCGCGCGGTTCATCTGCTGCACGAGCGCCTGGGGCGAGACGGAAAAGGCGAAGCAGACGATGCGCGCCAGCCAGTCGTCGAAGACGCTCTTGAGCTCCGGCTCCTTGGTCTGGATGAAGGTTTTCGCCACCCCGCCGGGCACGAATTTGGCGCGGCGGCGGCGCGCGGCATCGCCGGAGAAATAGGCGTCCCAATATTTTTGGTAGGAGCCGATCTGGTCCGGCGTCCAGGTGTCCGGCACGCCGATCAGGCTGTCGGGAATGTTGCCGTCGGTGAAATAATCCATGAGGAAGAGTTGGCGGCGCAGCGCGATGTTGACCGTCGTCATCACCTGCTCGACGGGGCTGAAGCCGTAGGCCTTGTTGACCCGCGGATTGCGCGGCCGGTACAGCAGATCACGGACGGAATAGTCGACGGCGGGAAAGCCTTTGAGTACCTGCTGATAAGCGACGGGATAGACGGTTTGTCCTCCTTCGAAGCTCGGCTGCGGCGTGCGGCCCCAGGCGTCGATCACCGGCTTGATCGTCGCGCCATCGAGCGGCATCAGCGCGATGAGCTGGCCGCTGCGGTTGCGTCTGAGGTAAAGCGCCGGCGCATCGATGACGAAGAGCTCTTCGAGCAGCAGCCGCAGCCAGTCCGCCCAGCCATGAATGCCGTCCGGCTTGCAAAAAAACGTCGTCAGCGCGTCGGCCCTTGCAGCATCGGCCGCGGCGCCGGTGCCCCGCGGCTTGATCGACCAGGCGAGGCGCGCGATCTGATCCTTCCGCGTCTCGATGACGAGGCGGAGCAGGTCATAGCCATCCGCCAGCGACCGCAGGGTGCCGAAGGTGACGGCCTCGGGCCGCGGCTGCAGCCAGAGGTTATACCCTGCCGGATAATCCCACTGGCGGCCGGCGACATCCGCGGGCGCGCCCGGCGCGATCGGATCCAGCGGCCCGAACCAGCTCGCCGCGGACTGGGCGGACGCCGCACCTTGCCGGGCGGCAAAGGACAGGCTGACCTCGTAAGGGTTGAGCGACCACTGTCGCTGCCCGGCGCCCCGCTCGCTCATGGTTTGGCTCCGCTCGATAAATGAGACACCCGCATCAGTTCCGGTCCAGCGACATGCGGCGATAGAATTCGATGATGGCGGTGTCGGTTTTCCCGAGGAGGTGCGTCACCGCCCAGATCGCGGCGTCGGCATGATCGGGACTGCCGTGGCCGCCGTAGCCGGAGGCGGAAAAAGCGCAGAGCTGCTCTTCCAGCTTGGGAAAGCGGCCGACGTGATGCACTCTGCCATCCTCGTAGAGCAGCGAGATCGGCTCGGCCCGCACCGCCTTGCCGCGGCTTGCGGTCACGAGCGTCACCGGCACGTTGGCATCGGCGGCATGGATCGTCGCGCGCACCATCTCGCCGCCGTAGTTCGACTCGGCGACGATGCAATCGGCTTTGAACTCGTGAAACGCGGCGACGGCGCGGCGGCTCCACACCGCCGGCGCTTCGCGGCAGGAGCGGTCCGCCAGAATATAGCAATCGCCGTCTTCGTGCTTCGCCGCGACGACGATGCCGATTTCGTCGGCGCCGAGATCGTCGCGGCCGGCCGCGCCGGATGGGTCCACCGCGACCACCACGCCCATACGTTTCTCCAGTGGAATAGCCTCTGGCGCGCAGCGGTAGCGCTCGATGATCTCGAAGCTCCAGAGCGCGTCGTCGACGGCTTCGACATAGACGCCTTCATAGAACCGTTTGCGCTGACGCTCGGGCAGATGGGCCAGACTTTCGAGATAGGCCGGCGACAGGTTGTCCGCGTTGTCACGCGGATTGATGAAGGCGCGGGCGTATTGCTCGGGATCGCTCAACGGCTGGCGCGAGACGGGATCGCGCTTGTCACCGAACAAGGTGTTGGTCCAATGCATCGTGTGGGTCGGATTGAGATCGACATAGGCGCGCTGCGGCAGGTCGCCCACCACCTGCGCCAGCCGCGTGAAGGCGACGAGCGCGGACGTGTAGGGGATCTGCGAGGCTTCGTTGAGAAACACGGTGACGTATTCGAGCCCGAGAATCTTTTCGACGCGATCCTTGTCGTCGAGGCCGCCTACCGCGATGCGCGAGCCATTGGTCAGCTTGAAGAATCCATCCTGCCGCGACTCCTTCAGCGTCACGCCAGGAAAGCACAGCGTCGTCACGGTGGGCAGCGTATCCAGCGCGATCGAGGCGTGCGCGGCGTTGGCATGGAAGCGCAGGATGACATGATGCGACCCTGGAGCCAATATCGCGCGCTCGACGATGGAGCGCACGATGAGAAACGTTTTTCCCGACCGCGTTCCGCCGGCCAGGCAGGTGTAGCGCTGCGACCCTTCGAGAAGCGCGCGCGCGGCCTCCTGCCCCGCGCTGAACGAGACCATGCGGGTGTCCTTTTGGTTTGGGTGGTGACGATCTCGACGGCGGTGTCATCCCGGCGCGCGCGGCGCGAACCCGAGATCCATGGACACCGCGTTGCTACATGGGCGTTATAGTAGCGCCGCGGCCATCGCGGCGATCCGCTGGACCAACCGCGTTTTCATGGGTCCCGGGCTCTCGCCTGCGGCGAGCCCCGGGATGACAGTGATGGTTAGATTTCAAAGGCCGCAGCGGCGACGCAGGTCGGGCTCGGCATGCGCGCATTAGGCCGTCACAAACTGTCGTTCGTCAACGGGGTGGGACGAGGCTTGTTTCAGCGATCTTACATCCGTTCGTCGGCAAACGATCCAATTCACGTCGAGTGCCGCCATCGCCCCACCGTCATCCTGGGGCGCGCGAAGCGCGAACACGGGATCCATGCAAACGGTCTGGCGGATTTAGCCTCGTAGGGTGCCGCGCGGCGATCCACTGGACTCATCGCGTTTTCATGGATCCCGGGTTCCTGCCTGCGGCGGGCCCCGCGATGACAACGATGAGGCGGGGTTAGTCGCAGTCTCCCGCGGTCAATGCACGTCGGGCAGCAGCGGATTGCGCAAGAAGCCGTAGTCGGTTTCGTCTTTGGTCAGGCGTTGGACGTGGCGCTTCTGCTCGCGGCATTTGGCGTAGGCGCGCGTGCCGGGGCGCAGGCCGTAGGAGCGGCAGCTCGCATCGTCCCGTGGGAACTGGCTGACGGCCACCGGCCCGACGCCGGGGCAGCTGCCGTGGGCGAGGTCGAGCGCACAGTCCTGCGCGCCGCATCCGGCAAGCAGCAGCGCGATAAGGGGAGCGAGGCGTTTCATCGCGGGCTACTTCGCGTGCTTCGCGAGCCACGCCTTCATCATCGCGATTTCCTTGTCCTGAGCGGCGACGATGTCGGTGGCGAGGGTTTTCAGCTCGGGATCCTGGCCGTACTGCAGCTCGGCTTTCGCCATGTCGACGGCGGCCTGATGGTGCGGCAGCATCATGCGAACGAAGTCCTGGTCGGTGTCGCCGGTCGGCATGTTCTGGTGCATGCCCATCATCATGCCCTTCATGGCATTGAGGAAGGCCGTGTCGGCGGGGTTGTCCATCGGGTCCATCGGCGCGGCGAAGGCCGGCGCGGCGAAAACCAGGGCCGCGGCGAAGGGCAAAGCGAAACGGAAAAACGTCAAGGCGCGACTCCTGCTATGGCTCGCCGAGGGGAACCGACGGCGAGCCATAGCATGAGGCGATCCTGGTCGAAAGAAAGGCGCGCGCTAAAACACTGCGATGTGACGCGCGTTGAGATCGTTGGCCAGATGCTCCAGCGCCTTGGCGCGCAGGCGATAGAACGTATGCGGCGCCCAGCCCTTCTCGCGGCACAGCGCGCGCACCGAGCGGCGGCGGGCCGCACGCAGGGCCCAAAAGCTGGTGACCAGCGCCATCCCGGTATCGACGCTGCGGAGTTCGCGCAGCCATTCCAGGCTCGTGTCCATGGCTGTGATCTCGACAGACGATGGCTTTAGGCCCGCGTGATTGCGCCACGCCGCGCGCTCGCGTTTTTCGCTCTCCGGCAGCTCGGCCTGCGCCAGCTGGTCGGCCCACTCCACGCGGTGTCGTGGCCAGTGATCGCCAGGCTGCCTGGGACCGCGGACGCGCGGCATCCGGTCGAGCGTTTTAAAGGCGTCCACGAGGCGCCGGGCGACGTGGTCCGACGTCCAATGTTCGGGCAGAGCCGCATCACCGATGAAACCGTCGTCATCGGTGAGGTTCGCAAGGTGCTCCATCTCACACCCCGTCATCGAGGATGTTGTCGATGAGGCCGGCGTCCGACGCCGCGGTGACGAGGAGGACTTGGATCAAGCCTTCGCGGGTCAGGCCGCGCTTGGCCGCCGCCTCGTCGTAGAGGGCGCCGGCACCGCCGGACAGCCGGAATAGACCGTGGGGCGTGTCGCGAAACGCAAGACCGAAGCGGTGGGCCTGGCGATGCACGTTTGTGGTGGTCGAGGCGATCATCGGATCGCGCGCGACGCGTTTGGCGTCCCACCCCTGGCCGACGAGAAAGCCGAGGCGGGCGACACGCTCATGGGTCCAGCGCGTCTTGGGAGGGGAAGAAGGATGCGTTGTCATGCATCCATAATCGGTAGATCTACCTATTTCGTCAACGGTCATTCTACCGGATTGCATTGGTACAATTTTCGGTTATTCTACCGAAATGGAACTGCAAGATGTCTTATCGCGTGTTGAAAGCCGGCTTGAGGCTTTGGGGCTTTCGGCGAACCGCGCCTCGGACATGGCGAAGAAGCCGGATGCGATCCGCAACCTCAAGCGCGCGGTTTTGAACGGCGAGCGCCGCGGGGTCACCACGGAAACCCTGGCGGCCTTGGCGCCCGTGTTGAAGACCACGGCGGCGTGGCTGCTCGAAGGCGTCGGCGACGGCGGGTCGAGCACCGCGATCCGCGTGGTTGGGCGCATCGGGGCCGGTGCGGAAATTCTGCCGGAGTTCGAGCAGATCCCACCGGAGGGCCTGTTCGAGATCGAGCTGTCGTTTCCTCTTCCGCCCGAAACCGTGGCCTTCGCGGTTGAAGGCGACAGCATGTGGCCCCGCTACGATTCCGGCGATGTCGTCATCTGCGGCAAGGCGGAGAGCGACGCTCATGCCGTCATTGGTCTGGAGGCCGCCGTGCGAACCTCCGACGGCAAGCGCTACCTGAAGACGATTCGGCGTGGGCCCTCGGCCGGCCTCTTCGACCTCGAGAGCCACAACGCCCCACCGATCCGCGGCGTCGGCCTCGAATGGGCCGCGCGGATTTTGATGATCCTTCCCCGTAGCCAGTGGCGGCAAAGTCTGACCGCCCGCTAAGCGCGACACGCTGGATACCTTTATCTAGGTATTTTTACCGTATATGCTCCAGGCCGTTCTGGAGCCCTTATCATGATCCGCGCCAAACACGAGTCCACGCCACCTCGCCGCGACGATCCCTCCGATGACGATATGCAGCGGGCTGCCCGCTGCGCGGTGGTGCACCGCATCAAGACGCGGGCGCGGCTCTACGCCAAGCGACCGATGGCGCTGGAGCCTCTTTACCCCGGCCTCGCCTGCGCCTCAGGCGCCACGTTGGTCGCGGTCGCTTCGCATCTCGTCGAGCGCGAAAGCCGTTCGCCGCGGCGCTGGTTCGGCTTCGGCGGCGAGGTCAGTTTGGTCAACGCAAAGGCCGCTCTACTGCTTGGACGGGCAAACAGACGGTTCGGCAGTCGCGGCTAAAAGGCGCGGCCGATCTGGCATACACCCATTGTTTTTCGGAGGGTCAGGACAAACATAGAATTTTCCGCTGCCTTTCCGGAGGCGGGCCGACAAAAGTACTGCCGGGAACCAAAGCGAGAGCGCTTTTGTTCTGCCGTCCAAACGAGAGCGCTGACGCGCTGGAGGCGTGATGAGTTCAGGACTTGCGTTGCGGGATGCCCCCGGCCGCCTTCTCGCCGCCGACCAAACCTCGGAATCGCTGTCGAGCCTAGCCAGACGCCTTTTTGCCACACGCCGGCATTCGCTTGATCTCGCGGCGCCCTTGTCGCCGGAAGATCAGGTGGTGCAGCCAAGCGACGACGCCAGCCCGACGAAGTGGCACCTCGCCCACGTTACCTGGTTTTTCGAGACGTTCCTGCTCAAGCCCTACCTGCCGGGCTACACCCTCTTCGACGAGCGGTTTCCTTTCTGTTTCAACTCCTATTACGAGGCCGAGGGCGAGCGTCAGCCGCGCGGCAGCCGTGGACTGCTGACGCGGCCGACCCGCGACGAGGTTTTGGCTTATCGCGCCCATATCGACGCCGGCCTTGCCGCGCTGCTGGCAAGCGAGGCCGCGAACGCGCCGGACGTGCGTGCGCTGATCGAAGTCGGCATCAATCACGAACAGCAGCATCAGGAGCTGTTGCTGACCGACGTTTTGAGCCTGTTTGCGGCGAGCCCGCTGCGGCCGGCCTACCGCGACGATCTGCCGGCGAAACCCGCTGCCGCGGTACCCGAGATGACGTTCAAGGCTTTTGACGGCGGCATCCACGACGTCGGTCACGACGGGATCGGCTTCAGCTTCGACAATGAATCGCCGCGCCACAAAGCGCTTCTCCAGCCTTTCGCTCTGGCCGATCGTCTGGTGACCAACGCCGAGTGGCTGCAGTTCATCGAGGCCGATGGCTACGGCACCGCGAACCTCTGGCTGATGGACGGCTGGATCACGGTGAAGACCGAGCGCTGGAGGGCGCCGCTCTACTGGGAGCAGCGGGCCGGCCGCTGGATGCGGATGACGCTCGGCGGCCTCGTCGAGCTCGACCTTGCCGCACCCGTCTCGCACATCAGCTTTTACGAGGCCGACGCCTACGCGCGCTGGGCGGAAAAACGCCTGCCGACGGAATTCGAATGGGAGTTCGCGGCGCTCGCCAGCGACGAGCAGCCGGCGGTCGCCCAATCGCAGTATTTGCGGCCGCAGCCCGACGCGGCCAGCAAGCAGTTTTTCGGCGAGGTTTGGCAGTGGACGCAGAGCGCCTACCTGCCCTACCCCGGCTACCGCGCGGCGCCCGGTGCGATCGGCGAGTACAACGGCAAGTTCATGGTGAGTCAGCAGGTGCTACGCGGTTCGTCCTGCGCGACGCCCGCCGGACACGCCCGCGCGACCTATCGCAACTTTTTCTATCCCCATCAACGCTGGCAATTCACCGGCCTCCGCCTCGCGAGCGACCTATGACCCACGATCATCACGATTTCGACGCGCCGAGCGACGAGGACAGTTCCTTCGCGAGTGCCGCGCTGGCAGGTCTCGCCGGCTCGCCGAAGACATTGCCGTGCCAGTTCTTCTACGATGCTCGCGGTAGCGAGCTTTTTGAGCTGATCACCGACGTGCCGGAATATTATCCGACGCGCACGGAAGCTTCCATCCTCAGCGCGTGCGCCGGCGAGATCGCGGCGGAAACGCCGACCGGCTCGGTGCTTGTCGAATTCGGCTCCGGCTCCAGCCGCAAGACCGAGATTTTGTTGACCGCGCTTGATGCCCTGAAGGCCTATGTGCCGATCGACGTGTCGGGCAGCGCCTTGGACGAGGCGCGCGAACGCCTGTCGACGCGCTTCCCTAACCTCATCGTGCATCCGATCGTCGGCGATTTTCGCGCCGCGCTCGTACTGCCGGACGATCTGGCGTCACGGCCCCGCCTCGGGTTCTTCCCCGGTTCGACGATCGGCAATTTCGCCCCGCGCGAAGCCGCCGATCTGCTGCGCAGCATGGCGGCAAGCCTGGCGCTCGGCGGCCGCCTGATCATCGGCGTCGACCTGCGCAAGGATCGCGCCCGCCTGCTGCCGGCCTACAATGATGCCGCCGGCGTCACCGCCGCGTTCAACCTCAATCTTCTGGTCCGCGCCAACCGCGAACTTGGCGCCGATTTCGACCTCGCCGGCTTTGAGCACGAGGCGATCTTCAACGCCGAGAAGAGCCGCATCGAGATGCATCTCATCAGCACGCGGAAACAGACGGTCTCGCTCCTCGGCCGCCATTTCGATTTCCGGCCAGGCGAGTCGATCCATACTGAAAATTCGCACAAGTATTCGGTGTCGGATTTCGGCGATCTCGCGCGCAGCGCAGGCTGGACGCCGCGCCGCGTCTGGACGGATGCACAGTCACTGTTCAGCGTGCATGAGCTGGTGGTCGCGGGTTAAGCGTCCGCGCTGCAGTCGCGGCGATTAGGCCGCGCTGCTCGTGTCGTAGGGCGCGACGAGAAGCTGGATCGGAATGCGCGAGGCGGCGCTGGTCTTCTGCGCCATTTCGAGCGACACTTTACGGCGACCGCTCAACAGGTCGGAGGCCTGCGAGTGGGAGCCAAGCAACTCGGCCAGCTCCTTTTGGGACCGGCCCATGTCGGTGATGGCGTATTACAAAACTGCGCCACGGTGAGAGCGTCTATTCGATCATATTCGGCATGCGAACAAGGCAAACCCTGCCACCCCGAGCCCTCTTGGCTGGGCCCGGATGACACCCTGCAACGCTATAGCGTCGGCGCCCGCCAGATCTCCTCGGCGTAATCACGGATCGTGCGGTCCGACGAGAACCAGCCCATGTTGGCGATGTTCTTGGTACGCACCTTCGCCCATTCCTTGGGCTGCTCCCACAGCGCGTCGACCTTTTGCTGGGCGTCCCAATAGGCGTCGAAGTCGGCAGCCACCATGAACGTGTCGTAGCCGAGCACGGCATCGATTAGCGACTTGTAGCGATCGCGGTCATCGGGCGAGAACATGCCGTCGTAGATCGCGTCGAGCACGTCCCTCAGGCGCGGTGATAGGCCAGCAGCATCGCGACCGCGGAAGCCGTCGGTGCGCTTGACCGCAACCTCCGCCGTCGTCAGGCCGAAGATGAAGATGTTGTCCAGACCGACCGCTTCGCTGATCTCGATGTTCGCCCCGTCGAGCGTACCGATGGTGAGCGCGCCGTTCAACGCCATCTTCATGTTGCCGGTGCCCGAAGCCTCCATCCCGGCGGTGGAGATCTGCTCGGAGAGATCGGCCGCCGGGATGATGGTTTCCGCCAGACTGACGTTGTAGTTCGGCAGGAACGCCACTTTCAGCCGGTCGCCGATGGCGGGATCGTTGTTCACCACCTGCGCCACGTCGTTGGCCAGCTTGATGATCAGTTTTGCCCGCGCGTAGCTCGCCGCGGCCTTGCCGGCAAAAATCTTGACCCGCGGCGTGTAGGCCCCGTTCGGATTGGCCTTCATGTCGCGATACAGCGCCGCGGTCGAAATGATGTTCAGCAGCTGGCGCTTATACTCGTGGATGCGCTTGATCTGAACGTCGAACAGCGCGTCAGGGCTGACGATGACGCCGAGGCGATCCTCGATCACCCGCGCCAAGGCCTGCTTGTTGCGGCGGCGCAGCTTGACGATGCGGTCCTGCACCGACGCGTCGTCGGTGAACGCCTCGAGCCCGCGCAACAGCTCGGGTTGATCGAGCACGCGCGGCGTCAGCGTCTCGGCCAGTAGCGCCGTCAGCTCCGGATTGGCCTCGTAGAGCCAGCGGCGAAAGGTGATGCCGTTGGTCTTGTTGACGATACGGCCGGGATAGATCGCTGCGAGATCGCGAAAAATCGTCTGCTTCATCAGGTCGGTGTGCAGCGCCGACACGCCGTTGATGCGGCGCGAGCCGATGAAGGCGAGATGGCCCATGCGCACGCGCTTGCCCTCGCCCTCCTCGATCAGCGACACCGACTTCAACGTATGCTCGTCCTGCATCGTCGCCGGCACGTTGGCCATATGCATGTGGTTGATCTGGAAGATGATCTGCATGTGGCGTGGCAGCAGATCGTTCATCAGGCCGACCGGCCAGGCTTCGAGCGCCTCGGGCAGCAGCGTGTGGTTGGTATAATTCAGCGTGTTGGAAGTGATCCGCCAGGATTCCGCCCAAGAGAACCCCTCCTCGTCGAACAGCAGCCGCATCAGTTCGGCGACGGCGATCGCCGGATGCGTGTCGTTCATGTGGATCGCGGCGTGGTCGGGCAGCGTCGCCAGCGTCTTATGCAGCGACAGGTGACGTCGCATCAGATCCTGCAGCGAGGCCGAGGTGAAGAAATATTCCTGGCGTAGCCGCAGCGCCTGGCCGGACGGCGTCTCGTCGCTGGGGTAGAGCACGCGCGAGATCGACTCGGCGTGCGCACGGGCCGCGAAGGAGCCGACGTGATCGCCGCGGTTGAAGGCGGTGAGTTCGATCGGGTCGGTCGAGCGCGCCGACCACAACCGCAGTGAATTGGCGTGTTTGCCTTGCCAGCCGATGATCGGCGTGTCGTAGGCGGCGGCCAGCACCGTCTCGCTCGGGTGCCAGATGCCGCGCGGCGCATCGTCGTCGCCCGTCACCTGCTCGACATAGCCGCCGAAGCGGATGGGATAGACGAGTTCGGTGCGCTCGAATTCCCAAGGGTTGCCGTGAGCCAGCCAATCCTCCGGCACCTCGTGCTGCCAGCCGTCCGAAATAATCTGACGGAACAGGCCGAGATCGTAGCGAATGCCGTAGCCGTAGGCCGGCAGCCCGACGCTCGCCATGCTTTCCATGAAGCACGCGGCGAGGCGGCCGAGACCGCCGTTGCCGAGCGCGGCGTCGGGTTCTTCCTGGCGGATCGCGTCAAGATCGACGCCAAGCGCCGACAGCGCATCGCGCGCCGTCTCGGTCAGGCCGAGGTTGGTCAACCCGTCGAACAGCAGGCGGCCGATCAAAAATTCAACGGAGAGATAATAGACGGTCTTGCCGTTGGCCTGATGGGTGCGTCGGCGGGCGCTCATCCAACGATCGACGATGCGGTCGCGCACGGCCAGCGCCAGAGCGACGAACCAGTCGTGCGGGCTCGCGGTCTTGGTGTCCTTGCCGACCGCGTAGATCAGCTTGGCCAGGATCGCCTCGCGCAGTTCCTCGCTATCCATCGGCGCGGGCGGCACGGCCTTGTTCGCGACGTCGAATTCGGTTTTCAGCATGATCGCGCATCCATTCCTGGGCTTGTGCCCTCAAGGGAATCATTTTTCGCGCCAAGACCGCGCCGCGCGGGAGCTTAACCATTGGCGCGGGATTTCGAAGCCCTTCTTATTGCCAAGGGCATCCTCGCCTGATGGCAGGACAAGGTGATGCTTTTGCGGGGCTCGTGCGGCGGCGCGACACAATTCAATCCCGCAACATGTCGTCCTGACGATTGTCAATTGAAAACTGACGCGATTTCGGCCATGCTGGGATCCGTACCGATCCGATGATCGGAGCTGGCCGAGGATACCTGAGCTGATCAACACGAATGTAAGCGGAACGACCGCACCGTCGTTTCCTCCCCTGACGGGCTCCGATGAGTTCGAAGAGGGATCCCTCGTGCAGGTCGTAATGGCGAGTCTAGACGACGCGAAAGCTGAAGACGCCACGCTTATCGATCTCCACGGGAAGACCAGCATCGCCGATGCGATGGTCATCACCACTGGCCGCTCCAGCGTCCATGTCGCCTCGATCGCCGACCGCGTCGTCAAGGCGCTGAAGGAATCGGGCCGCAGCGCGCCGAGCGTCGAAGGTCTCGTGACCGGCGATTGGGTCCTGATCGATGCCGGCGACGTCATCGTCCACGTCTTCCGTCCGGAAGTGCGCCAGTTCTACAATCTCGAAAAGATGTGGGGCGCCGATCGCCCGACCGAGCATCGCGCGGTCTAACCCTCGGGACCTGCCATGCTGCGGCTGATGCTGGTTTGCGTCGGCCGCGCAAAGGCGGGCGCGGAGCGCGACCTGGCGCAGCGCTACATCGACCGCGCTAAACTCGCCGGCCGCGCCGCCGGTCTGAGCCTCGAGCTTCGCGAAATCGACGAAAGCCGCGCGCGGCGGCCTGAAGACCGCAAGGTCGAAGAGGCCAAAGCGATCGCCGAGCAGGTCGGGGCCGGCGGCGTGGTGGTAGCGCTCGACGAAACCGGCAAGGCTGTCGACAGCGAGCGCTTCGCCGCGATGATCGGCACCGCGCGCGACGAAGGAACACCGAATTTCGCCCTCGTGATCGGTGGCCCCGACGGTCTCGATCCCGGATGGCGCAAGGCGAGCACCCATGTCATTGCCTTCGGCGCCATGACCTGGCCGCATCAGCTCGTCCGCATCATGGCAAGCGAGCAACTCTACCGCGCCGTGACGATCCTGACGGGGCATCCGTATCATCGTGCTTGATTTTTTCCGCTCCCCTTTCTTCGTCTGCCGCGCCAGCGGGAGACGGTGGCCTCGCGAAGCGAGGTCGGATGAGGGCGTTGCCTGCGCGCTCGGGCGCTCTTTGATGCTTTCGCTACTTATTTCAGCGGTGTCGCCGGCCTATGCAGACGATCCAAAACCAACGCCGCAACCGGCCTCAGCCGCTCCCAGCGACCCCAAGACACAGCTTCGCGGTGTCCAAGACTCCATCGATGCCTCCGCGGCGCGCCGCCAGACGATGCAGACCGAGATCGATGCGATCAAGGACGATCATGCCAAACTGACGGCCGCGTTGATCGAGGCGACCCGCCACGTCGGCGAGGACGAGCAGAAGATCGCCGACACCCAGGCGCGGCTCGATACGCTCGTGACCAGCGAGGCGGCGACGAAGCGCTCGCTCGAGGGACGCCGCGTCATCATCGCCGAAGTGCTCGCCGCCCTGCAGCGCATGGGCCGTAAGCCGCCGCCCGCCCTGCTCGTTGATCCCGAAGACGTTCTCAAGGCGATCAGAACCTCCATGCTGCTCGGATCGGTGCTGCCCAGCATGAAGGCCGAGACCGATGCACTGGTTGCCGACCTGACCGATCTCGCCCGCGTGCACGCTTCGATCGATGCCGAGCGCCGGACGATGGCGGACGATCTGTCGAGCATCAATGCCGAGCGCGAGCGCCTGGCCGGGCTCATTGCGGCCCGGCAAAACGCCATAGGCAAAGCCGAGACCGCGCTGGGGGCGGAACGCGACCGCGCCCAGACCCTTGCCGGCCAGGTCTCCTCTCTCAAAGAGTTGATTGGCCGCATGGAAGCGGAAAGCAAGCCGGCCGCCGACGCAGCGGCAGCCGCCAAGAAGGCCGACGAGCAGCATCAAAGCGTCGCAGCCCTGGCGCCGGAGACGCTGCAAAAACTCGGCGTCGCGCCATTCAAGGATCCCGCGCGGTTGGCACCGGCCGTCGCCTTCGCATCGCTGAAAGGCATGCTACCTCTGCCGGTTACCGGATCGGTGCTGCGCGGCTATGGCACGCCGGACAATTTTGGCGGCACGGAAAAAGGCCTGTCGTTTCAGACCGGCAAGGGCGCGGTCGTGGCCTCGCCGAGCGACGGCTGGATTGCCTATGCCGGGCCGTACCGCAGCTTTGGCCAGTTGTTGATCGTCAACGCCGGGAATGGCTACTATATAGTTCTTGCTGGTATGGATCGGATCAACGTAGATTTGGGCCAATTCGTTTTGGCTGGCGAACCGATTGCTGTCATGGGCGACGGTTCGACAAAAACGGCTGCCGCCATGGCCCTTGGAGCAGCTCAGCCAATTCTGTACGTCGAGTTTCGAAAAGACGGGGCGACTATCGATCCGGGCCCATGGTGGGCGAAACCGGAGCTTCAAAAGGTTCGCGGATAATGCGCAAAGTCTCGCTTGTGTTGTTGGGTGCGGTCCTCGGAGCGTCGACCGTCGCGCTCGGCACGCAAACCCATTTGCTATCGGCCACCATGGCCAGCGCGGCGGCGTCCGACACGTATCGCAGCCTGAACCTGTTTGGTGACGTGTTCGAAAAGATCCGCACCGACTACGTCGAGAAGCCCGACGACCAGAAGCTGGTCGAATCCGCGATCAACGGCATGCTGACCTCGCTCGACCCGCATTCCAGCTACATGGACGCCAAGAGCTTCCGTGACATGCAGGTGCAGACGCGCGGCGAATTCGGCGGCCTCGGCATCGAAGTCACCCAGGACAACGACCTGATCAAGGTCGTGACCCCGATCGACGACACGCCCGCCTCGAAGGCCGGCATCCTGTCGGGCGACATCATCAGCGCGATCGACGGCGAGGCCGTCTCGGGCCTGACGTTGAACCAGGCCGTCGACAAGATGCGCGGCGCGGTGAACACCTCGGTCAACCTGAAGATTTTACGCGGCGAGAAGAAGGACCCGCTGGACGTCAAGCTGACGCGTGCGGTGATCACCATCAAGTCGGTCCGCAACAAGATCGAAGGCGACGACATCGGCTACATCCGCATCACCCAGTTCAACGAGCAGACGTTCGACGGGGTCAAGGAGGCCATCGACAAGTTCACCAAGGACATCCCGGCCGACAAGTTCAAAGGCTACATCATGGATCTCCGCAACAATCCGGGCGGACTCCTCGACCAGTCGATCGCCGTGTCCAACGCCTTCCTCGACAAGGGCGAGATCGTCTCGACCCGCGGCCGCAACGCCGACGAGACCCAGCGCTACAACGCCCGCCCCGGCGACATTTCCAAGGGCAAGCCGCTCGTCATCCTGATCAACGGCGGCTCCGCCTCGGCCTCCGAGATCGTCGCCGGCGCCCTGCAGGACCACAAGCGCGGCACCGTCATGGGCACGCGTTCCTTCGGCAAGGGCTCGGTGCAGACCATCATCCCGCTCGGCCAGAACAACGGCGCGGTGCGCCTCACCACGGCGCGCTACTACACGCCGTCGGGTCGTTCGATCCAGGCCAAGGGCATCGAGCCGGACATCCAGGTGCTCGAAGACGTGCCGGCCGACCTGAAGGGCAAGGACGACACCAAGGGCGAAGCGTCGCTCAAGGGTCACCTGACCAACGGTCCGGAAGAGCACGGCTCCAGCGCCTACGTGCCGCCGGATCCGAAGAACGACCAGCAGCTGATTGCGGCAGAAGATCTGCTGCGCGGCGTGAAGAAGACGGCTGCCGCTCCGGCGCCCGCAGCGCCGATGCCGGTTGCGGCGCCGCCCGCGACGACGGTCCAGCCCGGTGCACCGGCTCCGGCCGCGCCGACGACGGGTGGCACGCCTGTGGTTCCCCCGCCGGCTAAAATGCCCAACTAAGCCTGGGGGTTACCCCAGACGGTTGTTTCGGCAGCGGCCCGTCGCGCTCTATAGTGGAGCGCCCGGGCCGCTTTCGATTCGGAGGGTGGTCGGAACGACGAGGCGTTGAGCTTGCAGGAATGTGATGGCAAGCGATGATCTGAACAGACCGCTCGGGATGGACAAGCCATCGCCGAAGCCTCCAGGTCGCCGGTTCGCGACGATTGCCGTGGTCTGTCTCGCCACCGCCGCCGGAATCGGTATCGCCGTCGTTCTCGTGTTCGCCAACCCCCACGGCGGTGAGCCTTTCGCCGTCGCCACCATCCCGCCGCTTCCCCCGGTTGCCGACCGCGCCCCGACCGGGTCGATCCGGGCTCCGGTGCCCGCCGCCGACGGCAATGGCGCAACGATGGAAAACGGCGTGACCGTTTTCCGCGCCAACCGCGAACAGACGCCGAACCCATCGACCCAAGGCGCTGGGCCTCTCATCATCAAGGTGCCGCAGGCCCTCGGCCTGAGTGAAGTCGCAGCGGCCGACAAGCGCCTCATCGAGGCAAGCCGCTACGGGCCGTTGCCGAAAATCGCGGCCGACGGCTCCCGGTCGAGCGAGGTCTATGCGCGGCCACCGGTGTTTGGCGCCACCATCCATGCCGGAGCGCCGCGCATCGCGCTCTATATCGGCGGGCTCGGCCTCAACGCTGCCGCGACAACCGACGCCATCGAGCACATGCCGGCCGCGGTGACGCTGGCCTTCGCCCCCTACGGCGAAAAACTCGACGACGCGGTGGCGCGCGCCAAGGCCGCGGGCCACGAGGTTCTGCTGCAGCTGCCGATGGAAGCCTTCGGCGACGATCGGCCCGGGCCGCATATGCTGCGCACCGGCGCCACGCAAAGCGAGACGATCGACGATCTGCACTGGCTAATGAGCCGGATGAGCGGCTATGTCGGCATCAGCAACTTTCTGGGCGGCCGATTCACCGCCGATCAAACGGCGATGACGACCATGCTTCAAGAAATCGGCGGCCGCGGCCTGCTTTATGTCGAGGACGGGACGTCCCGGCGAAGCCTCGGCCCGACGCTGGCTCCGAGCCTTGGCATTCCCACCGCGCACGCCGACGTCGTTCTCGACGCGGCGGATGCGAGCGCCCTGCGCACCGCCCTGGTCAAGCTTGAGGCGATCGCCCGCGACAAGGGCTCGGCGATCGGCGAAGCCAGCGACCTGCCCGCCACCATTGCCGCCATCGCGGACTTCGCGCAGACGCTCGAGGCCAGGGGGATCGCCCTCGTGC
Source organism: Beijerinckia sp. L45 (assembly GCF_009765775.1). GTDB lineage: Bacteria > Pseudomonadota > Alphaproteobacteria > Rhizobiales > Beijerinckiaceae > RH-AL1. The sequence continues at coordinate 25,049 of NZ_LMUU01000168.1, read as the reverse complement.
CGGTGAGCGCACTGACCAGCACCACCGCTCCAGCCATAGCCGCGACCCCATGACCAAGCTTTATGCGCCCGAAACCGGCAATTACCGCCCGTGCGTCGGCATCATGCTGCTCAACAAGGACGGCCTCGTCTTCATCGGTCAACGCAAGCCGAAGCGCAGCGCCGACGGTCTGCCCAACGGCCATCTCTGGCAGATGCCGCAGGGCGGCATCGACCCTGGCGAGAGCCCGTACAACGCTGCGATCCGTGAGCTGGCCGAGGAGACCAACATCACCTCCGTCTCGCTGATCGCCGAGGCGCCGGAGTGGTACACCTACGACCTGCCCGTCGACCTCACCAAGAAGGCGTGGCGCGGCCGTTACCAGGGCCAGCGCCAAAAATGGTTCGCGCTGCGCTTCGAGGGCGACGAGAGCGAGATCAACGTCACCGCGCCGACCGGTGGCTTCCGCCCGGAATTCGAGACCTGGCGCTGGGAGCGGATGGACAAGCTCGCGGAGCTGATCATCCCGTTCAAGCGGCAGGTTTATGAGAACGTGGTGCGGACGTTCGGGCGGTTCGCGGGGGTGTAGGCGTTGGCCTAGCCAGCGTCCTGTCGCTGGAGCCGTAGCATTTATTGGATATACGACGGCGAACGAGGCAATCTTGAGCAAGCGCGACGACGAGCGCATCAAGTATCTGGCCACGCTGGTAAACACCTGCGCGGCTTCATGTTTTACGGTCGGCGTCGTTGCCCCGATCGCCGCTGCCTTCTATGGCGCCCCGCCGGACACCGGTATCGCCTTATTCATGCTTGGAACTTTCGTTTGGCTTTGCGCCGCGTTGTCCCTACATTTCTCGGTGAGGCGGATTTTAGGACGGCTCCGATGAACGCATTCCAAGTCTTTGGCTTTATCGCACTTCCCGTCATCATTGCGGTCGGCGGATGGATTGTGGCCTTCATCGTCGCGCCGCCCGAGCGTATTGGCCACACGAAATCCCCAGCCGAGCATAGCGCAAACCGCGCCTAGGTTGCTTCTGGGCTAGGTGGGCGCGGCGCCTGTTATGGGTCGCCGTCTAAACAGAGACGAATCGCGCATCAGCACGCAAAGCGCGGACGCTCCGGCGTGGTCCAGCACCAAGGTTTGCAAGCCAAACACGAGAAGATCGAGCAGGCTCTCGGACGGAAGGCGCCGCCTTAATCGCCGATGCTGCCCATCACATCGCGTTTGCTTCGAGGCCGCCCCTAAGGCAGCCGTATTACAGCGAAAGCCCAATACGGTCGAACTGAAACCGTCGCGTAAACGAGCCGCCCGATGGTGGCCGCTCTGGACGCGCTCAGCGGATGCCACCGGCGGTGGACGTTGCGGGTCCCTTGTTTGCAGGGAGCATATAGCCTTGAACGATATGTCCTACCCCCGCGCAGATGCGCGATTGAGCGGCCTGTTGACTCAGGTCGAAAGCCTGAGGCCGCTGGTCGAAACCCATCGCCTGGCGTTTCCGGAGGGGCCTGATCTGCCGCGGCCGATAGCCGAGGCGTTTCTCCGCGCGGGGTTGGCTCAACTTTGGGCACCCGCAGAAGTGAACGGTGCCGAGCTTCCGGCGCCGGATCTTCTCCGTGTTGTCGAGGCCGTTGCGAAGCTCGATGGATCCTTGGGATGGTGCACGGGAATCTCTGCCGTCGGAACCCGGATCTTAGGGCTCTTAAGCGAGGCAGCCTCCAGACGCGTGACCGGCAACAAAACCTTCGGCAGCAGCGGTTCTCTGCTTCCAGGCGGACGGGCCGTCCGTGAGGGAGACGGGTGGCGTGTCCAGGGCCAATGGCACTTCGCCAGCTTCTCCCGCTACAGCAGTCTCTCGCTCTTAGGCTGCATTGAATATGAAGACGGTTCGCCGAAGATCCTCGACGGAAATCCAGTCACGCGTCTTGTCGTTTCGAGAAGCGACGGGATCAAGGTCGTCGGAAACTGGAACGCGACCGGTCTGCGGGCAAGCGGCAGCCATGATATCGAATGCCATGACGTCTGGGTGCCGGACGACCAGACGTCTGGGTTCAGCGCGTTTCAGTTGCCGCGAAGCCCCGGACGTCCTCTTTACGACATTCCCCTGGTCAGCTCGGCGGCGATCTCGTGCATCGGCGTTCCGCTCGGCATCGCCGCCGCGGCCATCGATGCCTTCGCCGACATAGCCCGAAAAAAGGTCTCGTTTCTGCAAACGGCCTCGCTGCAGGAGCAAGAAATCGTCCAGCTCACGGTCGGTCGATCAAAGGCGAAGCTGGCGTCGGCCAGAGCCTATGCTCACGCGGCGGTCGCGTCCGTGTGGGCAGCGTCGCTCAATGGAACCGGTGCAAGCATCGCCGAGCAAGTCGATTTGCGCCAGGCGTGCTGGAACGCTGCGGATGTGGCGAGAGGCGTGGTCGGCGATATGTATCGCATGGCCGGTATCGCTGCGGCCCCCAACGACAGCCTCCTGGCCACACAATTCCGCGACATTCACCTCGTGTCGCAGCATATCAATTTCGCCGACCGGCTGCTCGTCGCACCGGGCCGCGTTGCGCTCGGCATGGCGCCAGGAAGCCCGGTGATCTGATCCGACCGTCGGGCCACATGGGATAAGGCGGAGATGTCTGTTCCCACGGCGAACGCATCTGGCGTTCGCCGGCGCCTACACCCGCATCGGCATTAGAACGTACAGCGCCGAGGCGCCATCGCGGTCGAGCACCAGAGTCGGCGAGCCCGGATCGGCGAGCTTGAACAGGGCAGTGTCGCTGTCGATCTGCGCGGTGATGTCGAGCAGGTAGCGGGCGTTAAAGCCGATATCGATCGGCGCGGAATCGTAATCCACCTCGAGCTCTTCCACGGCCGAGCCAGAATCCGGATTGGTCACGGAGAGCGTCAGCTTGCCATCCGCCACCGCCAGTTTCACCGCGCGACCGCGCTCCGAGGAGATCGTCGAGACACGGTCGACGGCCGCCGCGAAGGGCACGCGATCGACAACCAGGCGCTTGTCGTTGCCGCTCGGAATGACGCGAAGGTAGTCCGGGAAGGTGCCGTCGATCAGCTTCGAGGTCAGCACGACGTCGCCGAAGGTGAAGCGGATCTTCGCCGTGGAGACCTCGACCTTCACCGTCTCCGAGGCGCCGTCGATCAGCTTCTGCACCTCGGCCACCGTCTTGCGCGGCACGATGATGCCGGGCATGCCGGCCGAGCCTTCCGGCGCCGCGACTTCGACGCGGGCGAGACGATGCCCGTCGGTCGCCACCGCGCGAAGCATCAGGTGCCCCTCGGCATCGATCGTGTGCATGAAGATGCCGTTGAGATAGTAGCGCGTCTCCTCGTTGGAGATGGCGAACTGCGTCTTGTCGATCAGCCGCTTGAGATCGGCGGCCCCGACCTCGAAACTATGCGTCATCTCGCCGGCGGCGAGATCGGGAAAGTCGGTTTCCGGCAGCGATTGCAGGTTGAAGCGCGAGCGGCCAGAGCGCAGCACCAGCTGGCCGCTCTCGCCCGTGGTCTCCAGCGAGACCTGCGAGCCGTCGGGAAACTTGCGGACGATGTCGTAGAGGATGTGGGCGGGCAGCGTGGTGCCGCCGGCCTGGCCGACGTCGGCGGCGACGATCTCGGTGACTTCGAGGTCGAGGTCGGTCGCCTTGAGCATCAGCGACTGGCCTTCGGCACGCAAAAGCACGTTCGACAGGATCGGGATCGTGTTGCGCCGCTCGACCACACGATGCACGTGGCCCAGCGATTTCAACAAGACCGCGCGTTCCAAGGTAACTTTCATGTCGCCAAATCCAATCGGCCGTGGCCGTTTTTCCCTCATCCGGGGGCGGGACTGTGGCTTGGCCTGAGGCAAATCGCAAGCGGGCGCAGAGGAGAATTTGCACCCTCGCCATGGCTTGCCACAAGAGTCCCGCGAAACCGCCGTTTTACGCGCCTTTAAGGCGTCTGCTCTAAGCTTAACGTTCGGCGCCATCCTGCGTTGACCTTCGAAAGGCTGCGGCACCACCTCATGGCAAAGCGCCCCTCGACCGAACGCCGCGAGCCGACCTTTGGCCGCGACTATGACGCGGAAGAGCGCGCCGAGCGGCGGAGCGCGGGGCGCGAGCGCAAACA
>NZ_LMUU01000168.1:17691-20874 GCF_009765775.1 Beijerinckia sp. L45 | reverse complement strand
ACGCAAGCGCCGGCGGACGTCGCTGCTCGGCATGATGATCCGCTGGACGCTGGTGCTCGGCGTCTGGGTCGCCATCGCAGGCGGCGGCGCCATTGCCTATTACGCCGCCAAGCTGCCGCCGATCGACCAGCTCACCGTCCCCAAGCGCCCGCCGAACATCGCCATCATGAGCATGGAAGGCACGCTGCTTGCCAACCGCGGCGACACCGGCGGCGCGGCGATCCGCATCGCCGACCTGCCGCCCTATCTGCCGAAAGCCTTCGTCGCGATAGAGGACCGGCGCTTCTACTCGCATTTCGGCATCGACCCGCTCGGCATTTTACGCGCGCTGGTCCGCAACGTGACCGGTCATGGCGGCATGCAGGGCGGCTCGACTCTGACCCAGCAGTTGGCAAAAAACCTGTTTTTGACTCAGGAACGCACGGCGTCGCGCAAGGTGCAGGAGGCGATCCTCGCGCTGTGGCTGGAGCACAAGTACAACAAGACGCAGATCCTCGAACTCTACCTCAACCGCGTCTACTTCGGCTCCGGTGCCTTCGGCGTCGAGGCGGCGGCGCGGCGCTATTTCGGCCATGGCGCCAAGGACGTCTCGCTGCAGGAAGCCGCGATGCTCGCCGGCCTGATGAAGGCGCCGACCAAGCTGGCGCCGAACCGCAACCCGGAAGCGGCCGTCGAGCGCGCCGCCCAGGTCGTCACCGCGATGAAGGAAGAGGGCTTTATCACCGACGGCATGATGAAGCTGGCGCTGGCAAAACCCGCGAAGGCCGTGCTGCCGGTCGGTGCAGGCTCGGCCAACTACGCCGCCGACTACGTCGTCGACACGCTCGACGACACGATCGGCGCGATCGAGGACGACATCGTCGTTTCCACCACCATCAGCCAGCCGCTGCAGGCGTTCGGCGAAAAGGCGCTGACCGACGAGCTCGACAAGAAGGGCGGCAAGTTCGGGGTCAGCCAGGGCGCCATGGTCGCGATGGACCCGGACGGCTCGATCCGCGTTCTCATCGGCGGGCGAAATTATGCCGAAAGCCAGTATGACCGGGCGGTCTCGGCCAAGCGCCAGCCGGGCTCCTCGTTCAAGCCTTTCGTCTATCTGGCCGGGCTGGAGCGCGGCCTGACCCCGGACACGCTGCGCGACGACGCGCCGATCAACGTTCATGGCTGGCAGCCGGAAAATTATCATCACGACTACATGGGACCGGTGACGCTCACCAAGGCACTGTCCCTGTCGCTCAACACGGTGGCGGTGCGCATCGGCGTCGAGGCCGGGCCGAAGGCGGTGATCGCCGACGCGCACCGGCTCGGCATCACCTCGGAGCTGCAGCCCAACGCCTCGATCGCGCTCGGCACCTCCGAAGTGTCGCCGCTGGAAATGGTGACGGCCTACGTCCCCTTCGCCAATGGCGGGATCGGTGTGCAGCCGCACATCATCACCAAGATCAAGACGGCATCAGGCAAGCTCCTGTACCAGCGCAAGCCCGGCAACAACGGCCGGGTGATCGATGCCCGGTACGTGCCGATGATGAACACGATGCTGACGGAAACGCTGCTGACCGGCACCGCGCGCAAGGGCGCGATCCCCGGCTGGGAGACGGCCGGCAAGACCGGCACCAGCCAGGATTGGCGCGACGCCTGGTTCGTCGGCTACACCAGCCGCCTCGTCACCGGCGTGTGGCTCGGCAACGACGACTCCTCGCCGACGAAAAAAGCGTCGGGCGGCACGCTGCCGGTGGAAATCTGGTCGCGCTTCATGACGCAGGCGATGGGCAGCGAGCCACCGACCCCGTTACCGCTCGGCCTGTGGCGCGGCGCCCCGCCCGACCGCCCGACGATCTTTGGGATCCCGGTGCCGGGCACTGAGGCGCCCGACCCCGGCCCGATGGCCAGCGCCCCGCCGCCGCGTCCGCGCAACTGGCAGGGCGACGAGCAGGCGAGCTACGGCTATCGTCAGGCGCCGGATGCGCCGCGCTATCAGCCGGCCCCGCGCCAGGCGCGCCGCGACGATCTTGTACCGCCGGCGGATATTCCCGGCGACGGCGACGATTATCGCCGTGCCGGGCCTTCGACGGACAACCGCTCGGTGTTCGACAAGCTGTTCGGGGGCTGAGGCCCGCCTTTATGCAACCTCTGGAGTCGGGATGGCTTTTGCTTGCGAGCAGCTACCCCACACCCGGACGTAATCGAATGCCTGACCCAACCATCGTGCTTGCCGGCGCCACGGGCCATCTCGGCGGCAAGATCGCGGCGGCCTTACGGACACGCGGCGCCGACGTCCGTGCCCTCGTCCGCCCCGGCACCGCGTCCGAAAAGCTCGATCCTCTACGGCAGCTCGGCGTGTCGATCCTCACGGTCGATCCGACCAGCCTCCCCGCCATGACCGAAGCCTGTCGCGGGGCCGCCTGCGTCGTGTCGGCGCTAAGCGGGTTGCGCGCAGCGATCGTCGATGCCCAAACCATTCTGCTGAATGCCGCCGTGGCCGCCGGCGTGCCGCGGTTCATTCCATCCGATTTCGCCGCCGACTTCACCAAGGTGGCGCCCGGAGCCAATCGCAATTTCGATCTGCGCCGCGACTTCATGGCTCGCCTGGATGCGGCGCCCATCGCCGCGACCTCTGTCTTCAACGGCGCCTTCGCGGACATCCTGACCGGCGTCGCGCCGATCATCCTCTTCAAGGTCAAACGGGTTGTGTATTGGGCCGACGCCGACCAGCTGATGGATTTCACCACCATGGACAACGTGGCGACCTATACGGCAGCCGCCGCCCTAGACCCGACGACGCCGCGGTTTCTGCGCATTGCCGGCGACCAGATCAGCGCCCGCGGGCTGGCGACAGTCATGAGTGAGGTGAGCGGCGTGCCCTACAGGCTCCTGCGCCCTGGCGGGCTCGGCACGCTCGCGACCATCATCAAGGTCACTCGGACCCTGGTGCCGGCGAGCCAGGACATCTATCCGCCGTGGCAGGGCATGCAATATTTGCACAACATGTTCAGCGGCGACGCCAAGCTGAAGCCGCTCGACAACGACCGCTATCCCGGCATGCGTTGGGAGTCCGCGCGGGCGGTGCTGGCGGCGCATCTGAAGAACCTTTGACAACCATCATCCCGGTTCGCCACCGCGAAGCCGGGATGTTGCGTCGGCGATCCCCTAGTGCAAACTCACCATGTGCAACTCGTGCTGCATGGC
>NZ_LMUU01000168.1:0-17649 GCF_009765775.1 Beijerinckia sp. L45 | reverse complement strand
CCGTGACGATCAGCGGCTTGCCGTCGGCGCCGAGCAGCGCGAACAGTTCGAGGCCGGGCTGCACGGCGGGCGCGCCGGGAAACAGATCGTTCAGATCTTCCGAGCGGATCGGCTTGACGTAGGCGACAAGACCCTCGCCCAGCGCCGCGAGCTGCTCATCGGTCAAGACGGAGACCGGGCTGCTTGAATTGGCTTCATACAACATCGTCATTCTCCTTGGCATGCGGTCGACGGGCGACCCGCAGGTGTGCTGACATTAGTCCCGCACGGTGATGTCGATCACCTTGCCGCGCCTTTGCGGCTCCGGCCGGTGCAGATCGACGGAAAGAAGGCCATTCACGAGATCGGCGCCGCTGACTTGCATGCCGTCGGCGAGCAGGAACACGCGCTGAAACTGCCGGGCGGCGATGCCGCGATGCAGGTAGGCCCGCGTCTTGTCGTCGGTCTGCTTGCCCCGGATCACCAGCTGCCCGTCCTCGACCACGATCTCCAATTGATCGCGGGTGAAGCCGGCAACGGCCAAGGTGATCCGCAGCGTCTCCGCTTGGGTATCGCTCTGGCCGATCCGCTCTATGTTGTAGGGCGGATACCCGTCGGAGGTCGATCGCGTGACGCGCTCCAGCGCACGCTCGATCTCGTCGAAGCCCAGAAGAAACGGCGAATTCAAAGTCGGGATACGGGACATCGTCGAAGCCTTTGTGGCCTTCGTCTCTTGCGGAGCCCTCGGAAGAGGCACTCCCTTTACGCTGCGCCGCAGATCTTAAGAACCCGTGGCGCAGAGCTTGATATGGCGCGCGGATTGTGCCGTTCAAGACACCGCCATGACGGACGTTGAAGAGATTTGCCGCGTGTGCATCAGGCCGGCGGCAGCGCCTGCACCGCTGCCGCGATCGTCTTCGGCCACGGCGTCGTGGCGCGGCCGATCAGACGGCTCAATTGATGCCCGTCGTCATCCAGCGCCCCCTTGGAGGCCGCGACATCGGAATCCGCCAGCAAGCCGGCAAGCGGCTCGGGCAGGCCGAAGCCGCGCAGTGCCGCCTTGAACGCGGCTTCCGGCATGTCGTTGTAGGTGACCGTCTTGCCCGCCTGCCGCCCGATCTCGGCTGCGAAATCGGGCAACGTGTAGGCGTCGTCGCCGGCCAACTCGTAGATCTCGCCGGCCTGCGCCGTGCCGGACAGCAGCACCGCAACGGCGGCCTCGGCATAATCCACTCGCGCCGCGGAGGCGATGCGGCCATTCCCGGCGCTGCCGAGGGTGGCGCCATGGGCGACGGCGGCCGGCACCGAGGCCGTATAATTCTCGGTGTACCAGCCGTTGCGCAGCAGCACGAACGGGAGGCCCGAGGCCTTGATTGCGGCCTCGGTCTGGCGATGCTCTTCGGCGAGGCCGAGCGGCGAGATGTCGGCGCGCAGTACGCTGGTGTAGGCGAGCAGTGTGACACCCGCGCGCGCGGCGGCATCGATGGCGTTCTGGTGCTGCGCCGCCCGCGCGCCGAGGGCGTTGGACGAGATCAGCAGCACTTTTTCGACGCCGGCAAAGGCGGCATCAAGCGTCGCCGGCTGGTCGTAGTCGGCAACGCGGAGGGTGACGCCAAGCGCGGCGAGATCCTCCGCCGCCGTGGGGTCGCGGACGAGAGCGACGATCTGGGATGGCGCGACGCGCTGCGCCAAGGCGGTGACGACGAGACGGCCGAGTTGGCCGCTGGCGCCGGTGACGGCGTAGAGGGGATTGGACATGAAACCTCCATGAGGCCTGGATTTGAGGCCAGGTCTCACATAGAGACCAATGGAGCAGCGTGGAAGGAGGCAGGTTTGGCTGCCCTGGTTACGCCGGAGGAACCGTCATGACATCCACCGAAGGCGTGGGCGCCCTGTTCGACCGTTGGCAGCAGCGGCGGCTCGAGCCGTCGCAATGCCCGGTGCGCGACGTGCTCGACAGGCTCGGCGACAAATGGACCTCGCTGATCGTCGTCGCGCTGGCGGCACGCGACCATCGGTTCGCCGCCCTGCACCGCGCCATTCCCGACATTTCCAAGCGCATGCTGACGCAGACGCTGCGCGACCTCGAGCGCGACGGGCTGGTCAGCCGCCATGTCTTCCCGACCACGCCGCCGAGCGTCGAATATCGCCTGACGCCGCTCGGTCACTCCATGCTCGACCCGCTCGGGGCCCTCGTCGCCTGGGCGGAGAGCCGGCATTCCGAGATCCGCACGGCGCGTGCGGTGTTCGATCAGCGCGCCGCCTAGCGCGATCTGGACAATCCCGCCTCCCGTGTGCACGACTTCAAACAATGGATGACCTCGACCTTCGCGATCTCGCCGCCCTGATGAGCGTGGCGCGGCACCGCAGCTTTCGCCGCGCTGCGCGCGAACTTGGCGTCTCGGTATCGGGCGTCAGCCAGCGGCTGCGCGATCTCGAGACAAGCCTCGGTGTCCGGCTGCTTAACCGCACCACCCGCAGCGTCGCGCCGACCGAAGCCGGCGCCCGCTTTCTCGCGCAGCTCGGGCCGGCGCTGCAGGGCGTGGCGGATGCGGTGACCGATCTGCGTCGCGCCAGCGCCGTGCCCTCGGGCCGGCTGCGCATCAACGCGCCGGCGCCCGCCGTGCACCTGACGCTGGCGCCGATGCTGGCGGCGTTTTGCGCCCGCTATCCCGCGATCGAACTCGACATCGTGGCGGAGACGAGCCTGATCGACATCGTCGGGGCCGAATATGATGCCGGCGTGCGCTGGGGCGAGGATCTGGCGCAGGACATGATCGCGGTGCCGCTCGGCGGGATGGAGCGCTACGTCGTCGCCGGGTCGCCGGCCTATTTCGCCAAAAACCCGAAGCCTGCCGTGCCCGGCGACCTGCTGCAGCACACGTGCCTGTCGATCCGCTTCCCCAATCGCTCGGTGCAGGCGTGGGCGTTCGAGAAGGACGGCCACAGCGTGCAGGTCACCCCGCCCTGCCCTTTGACCTCAAACGATCCCGCCGCGCTGTTGCGCGCCGCGCGGGACGGCCTCGGGCTTATCATCACCTTCGAGGGCTACGTGGCGGAGGCTATCGCGGCGGGCACGCTGGTGCCGGTGCTGGCGGACTGGTGCCAGCCGTTCCCGGGGCCGTTCTTGTATTACCCGAGCCGGCGGCAGCCGCCGGCGGCGCTGGCGGCGTTTGTTGGGTTTGTGGGGGAGTGGCGGAAGAGAAACCGGTAAGCGGCGTCGCTTGCGAAACCGAGAAATACGGGTCCATCTAAAAGCGATATGTCATACTGCTTTAGTCGCCGAATGAAGATCGTGCTGCTCAAGATCGTATTCCAACAGGACCATGGCCGCTGTAAACCTTGCGCCTGCGTCGCAGGACGCTTTGTCTCGAAGAACGGGCAAAGCGATCCCCGGTTTGGTGTCGATCAGCTGCGATGCTGCAATGACTTAGACGCCTTTGTCATCATCCTTTAAAAGCGGAATAAGAGCCGCTCGACCTTCTGATGTAAAACTGTCGAGTTCCTGAACGGTCGCTTCGAACGTACTACGTGCCTTATCTTTATCATCCCCGAGATAGAGTTCATTACAAAGGCGCCATCGCATTGCAGCAGCCCTGAAGCGAACAACTAGAGCGCAGATTTTCCGATCGTCAAGCTCTGGCGCCATTTTGTACTACTCCCTATTTCAGATAGCCCAGCGCGCGCAAAGCCTTAAGTCCAGCAGAACATTGTTAGTTGTACGGCCTATTGCTAAGCCGGCTTCAGAGAGAACCAAAACCACTGATTCGACTGCGTTGATACTCTGCGGTTATTTTCTATTGAATAATTCCGGCATGCGAATCATAGTTTTAGTTGATTTTAAAATATCTGCGGGATGCTAGCACCTGTTTGAGGCCACCTCACCAGCTGCCCCACAAGCCGAAACGCAGCCTTCAATGCCCGCCGCAGCTGATCCGTTTCCAGGTGTCAGGCAAGAAAACCTTATGAAGGGCTTCAGAGCCTTGGCCATTGGTTGCGTAGTAGAAGTTCACAGGTAGATCAGGCGTGATCATGTATGCCGTCGAGCCCTCCCCGGCGGTGAAGTCGGCTTGTTTGCGCATCACCACGGAGTCTATCGTCTCGCCCTTGGGAAGAACCTGGAGCAATAAAGATTCTCTGGAGAACCCGTTGCTGAAAGTGGTCGTGAATTTGAAGACGTAGTGTGGCTTGACGGTCTCGATGACGCCGCGCTCACCGCCTTCTAATTCATTGGTGCCCAGGAAGCGGAGCACGGTGCTGTCGCCGACACCTCGATAGACCGGCTGCTTACATTCATCAGCATGCGCGGGCACGATCGCCATCATCATCATCGCCAGACATTTCAAAAACCGCCACATGAACGCCCCCTCACCCACGCTGATAATTTACCGGCACATCATACTCATACGCCGGCACGCCCTCCAGCGCCGCGCGCCTGACCCCGTCCGGATCGCTTGCCACCCTGCTCTCGCGCGACAGCAGCATCGTGCTCCGCGCCCCATCATACCGCGGCCAGGCCGGCAGCGTCGCATTCGCCGGGCTGCCGGTATGCGCGAAGGCGGACCAGGTGGCGATCATCGTCTGTGTGAGCGGGGCGATGTCCGGGCCGGTGCCGACCAGCGCCTGCGCGGCGGCGGCGGTGCCGAACACGAACGGGACTTCCGACGTGTGCGGGGATTGCAGCACGCCGCCGCGCACCGGCGTCCGCCAGTCGAACACGTAGGCGTAGACCGGCGCCTGCGCCGTGGCGGCCTGCAGCGCGGCCTCCTGCGTCGTGTTGCGGCGATAGGTGTAGTCCGTCGTGACGGCGGCGAGGATCGTGCTCGGCATCGCCGCGGGCATGGCGGTGCGATAGGCGTCGACGATCCGTGCCGTGGCCGCGGCGTCGATGCGCAGGAAGCGCGTGAGCCGGCGCTGCACCTCGGCAAGGTCCAGCGAAAAGTTCGCCATGTCGACGGCCATGTAAAGCGTGGTCTCGGTGGCGGCGTTGCCGATCAGCACGGGAATGGTCGCGGCCTCGGCGGGCGCCGCGGGATCGAATGGGTTGGCTGCAAGCGTGATCCCATCGCGCACGGGACGAAACACCGGCGGCAGGCCCTTTGTCGCTGCGATCAGCTTGTCCATCGGCACCGCCTGCAGCGCTGCGCCCGTCGGCCGCTCGATCCCCAACGTCTTGGCGAGGCCGTGGGCCAAAGCCGCGGCCTCGTCCTGCGAGGTGAGGCGCAGGCTGCCAGAACAGCTTTGCGCGATCGCCTTGTGGAACAGGCCGCGCGCGGCGGGACAGGCGAGCAGCGCGCTTACCTTGGCGGCGCCGCCGGATTGCCCGAAGATCGTGACGTTGCTCGCGTCGCCGCCGAACGCCGCGATATTCGCGCGCACCCAGCGCAGCGCCGCCACCATGTCCAGCACGCCGACATTGCCGGACTGGGCGAAGCGTGCGTCGCTGTCGTCCAGCTTGAGCGCGCCGAACAGGTTGAGGCGATGATTGAGCGTCACGACCACGACATCGCCGTCGCGGGCGAGCCCGGTGCCGTCGAAGCCCGGCGCGGTGCCGGCGCAGCTCGCTTAAGCGCCCCCGTGCAGCCACACCATCACCGGCTGCTTGCCCGCCGTGTCCGGCGTCCAGACGTTGAGGAATAGGCAATCTTCGGACAGCGGCTGCAGCGCGCCATACCAGGCGCCGAGCGGATCGCCGGACGCCGGCAGCTGCGGGGCGGACGCGCCGAACGATGCGGCCTCGCGGACGCCCGCCCAGGCCTCCGCCGCCACCGGCGGGCAGAAGCGGTTCGCGCCCGCCGTCGTGGCGGCATAGGGCACGCCCTTAAAACTGCTGACGCCGTCGGCCCGTACACCGCGCAGGGTGCCGCTTGCGGTCTCGACGGTGTTTGCTGCGAGGTTCTGGGCGCGCACGCCGCTCGCCGCAACGAGAGTGGCAGCGCCGAGCACGGCCGTCCGTCGGCTGATGAGAAGGGCCATGCTGTTCACTCCCGCAGGTTGTTTGTTGGGCCGCACCTGCGGGACGGGTGCCGCGGTGTCAACCGGCGCCGATCGTTCTCACGACCGGCGCGTCCGCATCCCCAATCCCGCGCTGAACCATCACCGTGTCCGCCCACGCGCCAAACCGCAACGCCACGGCCGGCAGGTACCCCACCTGGCGAAAGCCGCAGCTTTCGTGCAGCTTCAGCGACGTCGCATTGGTGCTGTCGATGTAGCCGATCATCTGGCGGAAGCCTGCCGCGGCGCAGGCGTCGATCAAGGCGGGCAGCAGCGCGCGGCCGACGCCGATGTGCAGGCGGTCGGGATGCACGTAGATCGAATGTTTGACGGTAAACCGATACGCCGGGCGCTTGCGGAACGGCACGGCGTAGGCGTAGCCCGCCACAAGCCCGTCGATTTCGGCGACGACATGCGGCAGCTTGTGCTTCTTCATGCTTTTGCGCCGCGCCTTGAGGTCGTCTTCCTCGAACGGCGTGGGCTGGTAGGCGCCGAGGTCGCCGACGCCGTGGCAGATGTGGTGGCGGTAGATTTCCAGCATCGCGGTGACGTCGGCATCAAGCGAGGCGCGGACGAGGATCGGTGTATCGTGGGTCATGCTCAAGTGTTCCGTCATGCCCGGCCTCGTGCCGGGCATCCACGCCGGGCCGCTGCGGGTCTTTTTAAGATGATAACCGCCATGTCACGGCGTGGATGGCCGGGACAAGCCCGGCCATGACGGAAAGTAAGACGCGCTATTCCTGCGCCACATAAGTGTAGAACCGGATCGATCCGTCAGGCTCGACTTCGCGATACAGCCCCTGCACCTCGGCCTCGAAGCCGGGGAACTTGTTGGCGCTGCGCTCGAACATTTTCAGATATTGCAGCATCGGCTGCGCCCGTGGCCCCAGCCGCTCGCCAGGCACGATGGTGGCGATGCCCGGGGGATACACAACCCACAGCGTGGTGGCGACGCGCCCGGCGACCTCGTCGAGCGGCAGATAATCCACCGTGTTGCGCACGAGGTGGCGCGCGGCTTCATAAGGCTTCATCGCCATGTCGGGCAGGTGCTCCGGCGCGAACTGCTGGCGCTGCAGCGTGCTGACGCCAGCCTCGCGGTAGAAGGCGTGCATGCTGGCGCAGAGATCACGCAGCCGCATGCCGGCATAGCGTCGCGGTCGCTTCGCCACGAACTCCGGCATCACCTCGTCGAGCGGGGCGTTCTCGTCGTGCAGCCGCTTGAAGGCGGCGAGCGCGCTGAGCAACGTGCCGGCCTTGCTCGACTCGACGCCCGGCGTCGCAGGAAGAGCAGCGAGTTGAGGTCGTTCTTTTCCGGCACGACGCGGTTTTCGCGCAGGTATTGCGCCACCACGGGCGCAGGGATGCCGTGCTCGGCATAAGTGCCGTCGCGCGAAAAACCCGGAGTGAGCAGCGTCAGCTTGTTGGGGTCGGTCATCGCGAAGCCCGCGGTGACATGGGTGAAGCCGTGCCACGATGCGCCCGGCGCCAGCGCCCAGTAGCGCGGATCGCTGGCGAGATCGTCCGTCGGCAGGCTCTCCCACGGCACCTCGCGGGAAATATTGTTGGGGCTGGAGACGGTGACGACGTCCGGCACGAAGGGCTCGAAGAACCAGCGCCGCGCGGGATCGCTCTCCTTCATCTCGTATTCGTGGCGGATGGCGCGAAGTTTCTTGCGGACCTCGATGCCGAGGCGGATCGTGTCGTCCCACAAAATCATGCCGGAGCGGCCCTTCATCATCTGCGCGCCGACGTCGAGCGAGGCGAAGATGGGGTAGAAGGGCGAGGTCGAGGCGTGTTGCATAAAGCTTTCGTTGAAGCGGCGGTGTTCGACGCGGCGACGCTGCTCCTTGATGTGGCGGTCGCGGACGTGGATCTGCGAGGCCTGGGAAAAGCTCGCGAGCTGCTTGTGCGTCGACTGCGTCGCGATGATGCCCGGCGCGTCGGTGTGCAGATTCTTGAGGCCCATGGCAAAGCGCCCGGCGTAGAGCGGGTGGAACTTCATGAATCCCGCCCAGGCCTCGTCGAACAAAATATATTCGCAGAGGTGGCCGATGGCGGCGAAAATCATCTCGGCGTTGTGGATGGTGCCGTCGTAGGTGCACTGCTCGATCACGGCCACGCGGAACGGCCGCGGCTTCCGCCACGCCTCGGGATCGGTGACGTGGGAATTGCTGCGGATCTTTTCGCGGATCGCCGTCTCGTCCAGGGCTTCGGCGTAGATCGGGCCTATGAGCCCGTGGGCGTTGCGGTCGGTCTCGAGAAAGATCGGCGTGCCGCCGTTGATCAGCAGCGCGCCATGATGCGCCGCCTTGTGGTTGTTGCGATCGAACAGCACGAGATCACCCTCGGCGACCAGCGCGCCGAGCACGACCTTGTTGGACGACGAGGTGCCGTTGAGCACGAAATAGGTTTTTTCCGCGCCGAAGATGACGGCGGCTTCCTTCTGCGCCTTCAGAGCCGGGCCCTCGTGGGTCAGCAGGTCGCCGAGTTCGAGCACCGAATTGTCGAGATCGTCGCGGAACACCGCCTCGCCGAGATGCTCGACGAAGATGCGGCCGATCGGGCTGCGGCTGTAGAAAATGCCGCCGTTGTGGCCGGGGCAGGTCCAGAGCTGGTTACCCTCCTCGGCATAGTCCACCAGGGCGCCGAAGAACGGCGTTTTCAGCGTGCTGGCATATTGCTTGAGCCGGCTGATGAGGTTGCGGGCGATGAACTCCGGCGTCTCTTCGGCCAGAAAGATATAGCCGTCGATGAAGTCGAGCACTTCGACGGGAATATCCTCGAAGCGCTTGCGCCGCACCAATATGACGATCGGCATATCGAGACCGCGCCGGCGCATCAGGTTGATCAACGCCGCGGTTTTGCCCTCGAGCCCTCGCTTGCCCCAGTCGACGACCATGCAGCCGATGGCGGCATCGGTCTGCACCGCCATCTCGGCATCCTCGGTGCGCCTGGCCTTGACCACCTGGAAGCCGTCGTCCTCGACGGCGGCGATGATCTGCTGCAGCCGCATCCCCTCGAGGTCGTCGGCGTCAAAACCCGGCGCGCAGATCAGAAAGGTGAACCGCCTGAAGAAATCCATGATTTAGCCGCTCCGTGTTGGGCTGCTTAGTCGCGGGATTGGATGACGGTTCGATGACAGCGCCATCGTCCTGTTGACGGCCTCGCGCCTGTGGCGCATGGGGCGAGGCCTGCCATCGAGTGACTGCATGTTCGTTCAAGACGCCCTTGCCCGCTTCGCCGCGAGCCCGTTCGCCCACACGCTGCTGGCGCTGACGACGGCCTTCATCCTCGGCACGGCAATCGGCTTCGAGCGGCAATGGCGGCAGCGCAACGCTGGCCTGCGCACCAACGTGCTGGTGGCGGTGGGCGCCGCGGCATTTTCGGACCTCGGCATGCGCCTGCTCGGCGTCGAGGGCGCGACGCGGATCATCGCCTATGTCGTCTCCGGTATCGGCTTTTTGGGCGCCGGCGTGATCCTGAAGGACGGCGCCAACATCCGCGGCCTCAACACGGCGGCGACGTTGTGGTGCTCGGCGGCGGTCGGCACCTTTGCCGGCAGCGACATGCCGGCCGAGGCCACGACGCTCGCCGTCTTCGTGCTTGCCGGGAACACGCTGCTGCGGCCGCTGGTGAACTGGGTCAACCGCCGCCCGATCACGCCCGAGGTCACGGAAGCGGAATACCGCGTCCACGCGATCTGCAGCCCGGAACACGTGTCCGACGTGCGCGATCTGCTCGACGAGAAGCTGGATGCCGCCGCCCTACCCGTGCGCAGCGTGGAAACGCTGTCGGACACCGAGGATCAGGTCGAGCTTGCGGCGATTTTGGTGCCCACCAGCGCCGCGGAAAAGGAACTCGATGCCGTGGTGATGGCGCTGGAACGGTCGCCGCTGGTGCATTCCGCGACGTGGTCGGTGGAAACGACAGCCTAGCCTTCGCGCCCGTCTGAGCAAACCGGTGAAGTCGTCTAGACGCGCCGCTGAAATAGAATCGAGCAGATTGCGTAACTTTTATACAATTTCCCTATAAATTCAGGGTGTTAACCATTTCTGAAAACCACGTGCCTATGCTCCCGTTGGGGCGCTTTGACAGGGCGCATGATGGTTCGGGCGTCACGATGGTCAGGTTTATCAACGCGCGGCTTTCGATCGCGGCCCGACTCTGGCTGATGGTCATCGTCTCGACGGTCCCCGATGTCCTGCTCACCGGGCTCTACGTTCAGCAGTCGTCGCTCGACATTTCTTTCGCCCAGAAGGAGTTCGAAGGCACCGTCTACCTGTCCGGGCTCTGGGCAGCGTTCATGGGCTTCGCGCAACACGGGTCGACGGCGGGGTCATCCGCCACGCAGGCGGATTACGACGCGGAATTCAGCGCTCAGACCGCCGCGCAAGCCTATACCCAAGCCACCGGTCTGAGCGACAAACTCGACGCGGGCAAGGCGCTTATCGGCGCGGTGGCCGACGGCTCCAACCTGACGCTCGATCCCGATCTCGACAGTTTTTATGCGATGGATGCGGCTACGGTCCGCCTGCCCGGAATCGTGACCGCGGCCGTCGCGCTCGGCAACGCGGCGGCGGAGCCGGCCAGCGCGGCATCGCGTGTCGTCCACATCGCGTTTGCAGTCAATCGCCTCGAAATCAGCGCCGGCGACGCCGATGCCTCGCTCAATGCCGCGATGAAGAACAATGCGGCTGGCCTCACCGGGCAGGCGCTGTCGCGGCTCACGACGGACCTGAAGGTCGCCGCGGGAAAACTCTCCGCGCAGGGTCGCGCGCTTCTCGACGGCGGCAACGCCGATGACCTCGGCATCGCGCAGGCCGCGCTGTTGAAACAGGTCGACGCGACCTGGGCAGCGACGAACACCGAGCTCGCCCGCCTGCTGCAAGTCCGCATGCACGGGTTCTATCGCAAACTGGTGATCAGCCTGATCGTCGCGGGCGTGTCGCTGCTGATCGCCGCCTGGCTGTCCCGCACCATCTCCCTCGGCCTGTCGAAGCGGGTGTCGCGCCTCGTGGCCGTCATGGATCGGCTGATCGTCGACGACGTGCCGGCGGAAATCCCCTACCTGTCGGATCGCAACGAGACCGGGCGGATCGCCAAGACGCTGGCCGCCTTCCGCGACAGCGTCATCGAACGCAAGAAACTGAAGACCGAGAAGGCGCTGGCGACCGAACAGGCGCTGGTCGTCAGCGCCGTCGCCAAGGCGCTCGAGCGACTTGCGCATGGCGATCTGACCTCGACGGTGAGCCAGCAGTTTCCGCCGGAATTCGAAAAAATCCGCGTCGATCTCAACGCGACGGCGATGACTTTGCGCAACAGCATGGTGACGATCGCCAACAGCACCCAGGCGATCCGCTCCGGCACGACGGAGATCGCAGCGGCGACGGCCGATCTCGCGCGACGCACCGAGCGCCAAGCCTCGACGTTGGAAGAATCCGCGGCGGCGCTGAACCAGGTGACGGCGACGATCAAGCGCTCGGCCGAAGACGCCAGCCTCATCCGCAACACCGTATCGGCGGCCAAGGCCGGCGCCGAACTCAGCGAGGGCGTGGTGCGCGACGCCATCGTGGCGATGACCGCAATCGAACACTCGTCCAAGGAGATCGGCGAAATCATCGCGGTGATGGACGAGATCGCCTCGCAGACCAACCTTCTCGCGCTCAACGCCGGCATCGAGGCCGCGCGCGCCGGCCACTCCGGCCGCGGCTTCGCCGTCGTCGCGGCCGAGGTGCGAAGCCTGGCGAAGCGCTCGGCGCAAGCGGCCAAGCAGATCCGGGCGCTGATCTCGGCCTCGACGAAGCAGGTCAGCCACGGCGCGGCGCTCGTCATGGAGACCGGCGCGGCGCTGGAGCGCATCGTCGGGCAGGTCGGGGCGATGAACGATGCGATGACCGGCATCGCCGCCAGCGCATCCGCCCAGGCCGAGCGCCTGCAGGACATCAATGCCGCCATCGGCCAGATGGACAGGGCCACGCAGCAAAATACCGAAATGGTCGAGGAGACGACGGCCGCGGCGCATTCGCTGAGCAGCGAAACGGAACAGCTCGCGACGCTGGTGGGGAGCTTTAAGATTGGGGTTGGGGACGTCCGCGGGGTGGCTGTGCCGGCTGGAGACGTGGCTTACAAGCCGAGGCTCGTGGCCTAGCAGGCTTGCGTGCTGATGCGCCGCCGCTGGCGTTCCGCGGCGGTATTGGGGGAGGCGACGGCCTGAAGGCGGCGCGTGCCGTCGGCTTGCGCGTTACAGATCCGAGCTCCCAGCGGGCGCGGAAAAATGCTTTTCCACCTTCTCAGCGTAGGCCCGACCCGCCTCGTTCAAGCGCCATTTCCCGAACGGCGGCGGCGGCGGGGCGTATTTCAGGTCCTTCAGGCTCTTATAGGCGGCGCGGACGAGGATGTGCCACACCTTCTCGCCCGCCTCGTTCTCCCGGCGCAACTGGTCGCGCGTAAGGTCGAAGTCGTCGGCCAGGCGGTCGTAGCCGTCCCGCGGCGACAAGGGCCGCGGCGCGTGGAGCAGCGCCACCGCGAGGCGCTCCTGCACCGCGCTTAGATCAGGAAAATCAGCCGCCAGCATCATCTTCACCCACAATTACCGAGGTCTGCACGTTTATCACGTCGGTGTGCCCCGCACGCTATGGGATCGAGGATCTGCGTCACTAATGGGTGCCGAAACAAGACCATTTGCGCATGGTCGTTTCGAGGGCGGCGAGGGCAAGTTGTCCTAACAGTCACCCGCTAAAGCCTTTTGTCCGGCTTCGCTCAGATACCAACCATCCTCATGGAGCCATAACGTACACTGTGCTGTGAAGTCCGCGCCGGTCGTATCGTGTTCCTGAAGATATTCGAGGATCGGAACTACGATCTCGGGATGTTCCGTGACCAGATATTGCGCCGCCGATACTTGGACGTAGGGCTCCTTGTCATGGAGGAGCGGGAGGAGCACGTCGCGTCCTCTGACATGACCAGCAATAATTTCGCGAATCAGTGCGTTGCAGGCGTCAGCGCCGGCCTTCTCGATCGCTTTGACAGCAAGATACTGACCACGATGGAACAGTATTGCTGCCTTTTTGAATTGATCGAGCCACTGTTCAAGCGTCGCGTCGTCCCATTCCGTTTTCATGTCACCTCTTATGGCTTCAATCCATGGCGATTGAGCGTTTTTACACCGCGCTTATGCTGCTCACGGAATGATTTGTTGCGGAGATAGAACCGAAGAACCGGCCCATTCGGCCCGATCTTGCTTGAATACTCTCGGCTGATCTCGCGGTGGATGGACGTCGGGATGCGCACAATATTATCCGTCGAATGTATTTGCTCCGGCGTGAACTGCGCAGCGTTGGCCTTGTTTTGCTCGACGATATGATGATATTCGTACCCGTCGCCAGCTCGTCCGAAACGCTTCACCAAATGTTCTTTTGTGAACCTTTCATATGACGCGAACTGCTCGTTCGTCTCGCTCACACGAACCGATGTCAGCGTTGGCGCGGACTCCACAAATTCAGCGGCGGTTTCGCCTTCGCTGACGGCTTGCTGGACGGCTTCGACGACATCGGCGACGTCTTTGACAAGCATCGCATCACCAATGACGTCGAGGCCAGGAATAAAATTAGATCCTAACTCTGCCAGGAAACGGCCAAGGCGGCTCGGCGCGAAAAACTTCTCAAAAATCACTTGGGCCACGCGCCGCGCTACGCTTCCAAGCGCCCGTCGCACCGCTGGGTTTCTGGTCGCCGTACTCTTTTGCGTTTCTGCGGTAGCCTCCTCGTTCACTGCGATGCGGTTGCCGGATTCTGCTGAACGGATCGGACCGCCATCGCCGCCCGGCGGGTCATCCTTGGGCCGGAACTGGCCACCCTTGCCGCCGGGTTCACCGGCGGGATAACCTGGATGATCATCGTCATCAGCCGCCGCCTTGACCAGACGCTCGGCGGTAATCGCACGTTGCGCCTGCGCCTCTGTCAGGTCGGGCAGTCGCATGAATTGCGTGGCGAAGATCGCCCGCACCATGTCGCCGGCATCCAGGGCGCGGCCCACCGCGATGAGGCCTGGCATGAGGCGCTCGTAGGTCAAGGCGGGCCCGAAAGTGGAGCTCAAAATCTGCCCGAGCTCATTCGACGACCGTGGGGCAAACCCGCCGGCCGTTTTCGTCAGAAGGCGGATCGGACCGAGGCTCGGCCCGTGCGCATCGCAACTCACGCCGAGCGGATCGCCAGCCGGCGACAAAGCAAATTCGTTGTTGGCGCTTTTCGATGAATGCGTCACGGAATCCTCCAACCGAGATTCATAATCATAGGAACAAAGAAGGAACGAGAAGTCAAGACGACGTGTTGGTACGACAAAATACATCCGCAGGGTGCAGAGCGTGTGTATTCGGGAGGTTTCTGACGTCCGTGTCAGGTCGCTGTTGGAAGTCTGAATTCAACGCCCATTCCTCCCGCCCCACCCGTGCCGCCAAACCGCCGTCCCCCGCCCCCCTTTTCATCATCCCTGCTCATACTTCCGTCAGGGCAGTCGCTTGTCCGGCCCCCCATCCACGGGCGGGCTTGCCGCGCCGACTTTCGAGCCTGTATACGGGCGGAATGGAATGGCGGATGCGGCTCAGACCCTGTGACGCGCCGGCCCTGCGCCGGGGACCGACCCTTGCGCTCCGCTCCGGCTTGTGACGACAGGATAGAGCCATGCAGCATGGCGCTCACGGCGGACCACGTCTGCTCCTGCGCCGGCTCCGCGAAGTCATGGCGGAGCCGGTCAGCGCACAAACACGCCTGGACCGCATCGTCGTTCACATCGCCGCCAACATGGTCGCGGAAGTGTGTTCGGTCTACGTGCTGCGCGCCGACACCCTGCTCGAGCTCTATGCGACCGAAGGTCTGAACCGCGAGGCCGTGCATCTCACGACGATGCGCGCCGACGAAGGCCTCGTCGGCCTGATCGCGCAGACGGCAGAGTCGCTGGCGCTGGCCGACGCCCAGCAGCACCCCTCCTTCTCCTACCGGCCGGAGACGGGCGAAGAGATCTATTCCTCGTTCCTCGGCGTGCCGATCCTGCGCGGCGGCAACACGCTCGGCGTGCTGGTGGTGCAGAACAAGGCGCGCCGGCTCTATAACGACGAGGAAGTCGAGGTTCTGCAGACCACGGCGATGCTGCTCGCCGAGATGATCGCCTCCGGCGAGCTGCAGTCGCTCGCCGCCTCGGCGGACGACTTCGCCACGCGGCGGCCGCTGTCGCTGACCGGCACGCCGATCACCGACGGCATCGGGCTCGGCCACGCCGTGCTCCACGAGCCGCGCATCATCATCAAGCAGATCGTCGCCGAGGACACCAAGCTGGAGCTGGAGCGGCTCGAGGTGGCGATCCACGCGATGCGCGCCTCGATCGACAAGCTCGTGGATCAGGGCGACACCGGCCACGGCGAGACGCGCGACATTCTCGAAACCTTCCGGCTGATCGCCCACGACCAGGGCTGGCTGCGGCGGCTGCGCGAAGCCGTCAACACAGGCCTGACGGCCGAGGCCGCCGTCGAGCGCGTGCAAAACGATGCACGCGCCAAAATGCAGCGGCAGACGGACCCTTATCTGCGCGAGCGGCTGCACGACCTCGACGACCTCGCCAACCGCCTGCTGCACGAGCTCGTCGGCCAGAGTTTCGTCGGCGACCACGCCAGCCTGCCGGACAATGCGATCATCGTCGCCCGCACGATGGGCCCGGCGGCGCTGCTCGACTACGACCGCTCGAAACTGCGTGGCCTGGTGCTCGAGGACGGCGGGGCGCTGAGCCATGTCGCAATCGTCGCCCGCTCGCTCGGCATCCCCGCCGTGGGCAATGTCGGCAACATCATCAACCTTGCCGAACAAGGAGATTCGCTGATCGTCGACGGCTCGACCGGCGACGTCTATGTCCGCCCGACCCCGGACGTGGAAAATTCTTACGCCGAGAAGGCGCGGCTACGCGCCCGCCGCCAGGAGCAATATCGCAAGCTTCGCGACGTGCCGTGCCGGACGCGCGACGGGGTGATGATCGACCTCCATATGAATGCCGGCCTAGTGGTCGACCTGCAGCACATGGAGGAGACCGGCGCCGTCTCGATCGGGCTGTTTCGGACCGAAATCCAGTTCATGGTGGCGCATCGCTTTCCCCGCATGCGCGAGCAGGAGATTCTCTACCGCTCGATCCTCGAGGCGGTGCCCAACCACCCCGTGACCTTCCGCACGCTCGACATCGGCTCGGACAAGGTTTTGCCCTACATGGACAAGGTCGAGGAGGAGAACCCGGCGCTCGGCTGGCGGGCGATCCGCATCGGCCTCGACCGGCCTGCCCTGCTGCGCTCCCAGCTGCGGGCGATGCTACGCGCCGGCGGCGGGCGCGAACTGCGCATCATGTTCCCGATGGTCTCGACCATCGAGGAATTCACGGCCGCCAAGGCGGTGGTGGAGCAGGAACTCGCCTACCTCATGCGCTACGGCCACGCCCTGCCGGCCGACCTCAAGCTCGGCATCATGCTGGAGGTGCCCTCGCTGCTGTGGCAACTCGACGAGATCTGCGCCCAGGTGGACTTCGTCTCGGTCGGGTCGAACGACCTGCTGCAGTATCTCTTCGCTGCCGACCGCGACAACCTCCGCGTCGCCAGCCGCTTCGACACGCTGTCGCCGCCGGCGCTGCGGGCGCTAAAACTCATCGCGGACAAGACCAAGGCGGCGAACACGCCGCTGACGCTGTGCGGCGAGATGGGCGGCAAGCCACTCGAGGCGATCGTGCTGATCGCGCTCGGCTTCCGCGGCCTCTCCATGTCGCCGGCCTCGATCGGCCCGGTGAAGGCGGCGATCCTGGCCACCGACCTCGGCGAGATGGAGCGCTTCGTGATGGACTTGGTCGAGCGCATCGACGGCGGCCACTCGCTGCGCGAGCCAATCCGGGCGTTCGCCGAGCAGCAGGGGATCCCGCTGGGCTGAGGGGTTCAGGCTAAACACGCGCCCCAACAAGAGGCACGGCCTCGGCCCGCGCCGCCTTGATAAGTGCCGCATCGAGGGTCGCCAGTGGAAGTCTTCGTCTGCACGCCAATTCGAGATAGGCGGCGTCATAGGCCGTCAGGCGGTGATAGCGAGCCAGCCGCATCAGAACATCTTCCTCGCTGTCCATATCGATAGTGACAGGAAGTGCCTTGAGAACGCGCAACGCCTCGGTCGTCTTCTGAATGTCGATACGCCCGCGCCGCTCGTTGATGACGAACATGTTGCGAAGTTCGAACCACCACAGGCTCGGCGCAACGGCAGACGTGGTGCGGATCAGGTCGTAAGCGGCCTCGGCGACCGGATGGCGTTCGTCGGGCAAGAGCCAGCAGGCCGCGATAGACGCGTCGACGACGAAGGCCGTCAATATTTATGACCCTCGTGACGCGCAGACAGGATGTCGTCTAGCGACAGCGAAGGCATTGTTTTCCGCAGGGCGAGGACGGCCTCATGCGTTCGGTCGCGCTCGACCTGGCGGCGATCGGCGTCGGGAACCAGGCGCGCGACAGGCCTGCCGTGGCGCGTGATGATGACGGTCTCGCCACGCTCAACTGCATCGAGCAGACTCGGGAGGTGGGCTTTGGCGTCCGAGGCCCGAATCTCACGCATCGCCGCCTCATATCGACCGGTCGTTTTCGACTGGTCGATATGAGATGACGCCCTTCTCGAC
>NZ_LMUU01000166.1 GCF_009765775.1 Beijerinckia sp. L45 | reverse complement strand
CGTATCCGGCGAAACTTTGGTCGTCGGCGGCGATGGCCGTTACTTCAATCGCGAGGCAATCCAGACCATCATCAAGATGACCGCGGCGCACGGCTTTGCCCGCATCCTCGTGGGGCAGGGCGGCCTGCTGTCGACGCCCGCCGCCTCCTGCGTCATTCGCGCGCGCAAAGCCTTCGGTGGTATCATCCTCTCGGCCTCGCACAATCCTGGTGGCCCGGACGGCGACTTC
>NZ_LMUU01000165.1:53782-57632 GCF_009765775.1 Beijerinckia sp. L45 | reverse complement strand
CCATCACACGGTTTTCGATCGTCGATGCGCCCGATGTCGACCTCGATGCGATCGGTACGACCGTCCTGGGAACCGCCAGCGTCGAGGTCATCGATCCCGTCGCGGACTACCAGGCGTTGATGCACACGTTGTTCAATTTTGAGGCCATTCGCGCGGCGATCAAGGGTGGCATGACGCTTCGTTTCGATGCGATGCACGCCGCCACGGGTCCATACGCCAAGGCCATCCTCGAACGCGACCTCGGGGCGCCCGCCGGCAGCGTGATCAACGCGGTTCCGCTGCCGGACTTCGGCGGCCACCATCCCGATCCCAATCTCGTCCATTCCAAGGATCTGTTCGACTTGATGATGGGGCCCGACGCGCCCGATCTCGGCGCGGCATCGGACGGCGACGGCGACCGCAATCTTATCATCGGCCGCGACCTGTTCGTCACGCCCTCCGACAGCCTTGCCTTGCTCGCTGCCAACGCCCATCTCGCGCCCGGCTACAAGGCTGGCCTCAAAGGCATCGCGCGCTCGATGCCGACCAGCGCCGCAGCGGATCGCGTCGCGGCAAAGCTCGGGATTCCCTGCTTCGAGACGCCGACCGGCTGGAAATTCTTCGGCAATCTGCTCGATGCCGGCATGGCGACGCTATGCGGCGAGGAGAGCGCCGGCACCGGCTCCGACCATGTGCGGGAAAAGGACGGCCTCTGGGCGGTGCTGCTCTGGCTCAACATCCTGGCCGTCCGCAAGCAGCCGGTACGCGACATCGTCCAACAGCATTGGCGTCTGTACGGCCAGAACTATTACTCCCGGCATGACTACGAGGAGGTCGACGCCGACGCGGCGAACGGACTGATGGCGCATCTTCGTGGGGGCCTCGCGTCGCTGCCTGGCAGGACGCTTGGCGGGCTGGTGGTGAAGGCCGCCGACGATTTCGCCTACACCGATCCGGTCGACGGGTCGGTCAGCACCAAACAGGGCATCCGGGTGATTTTCGCCGACGGCTCGCGCATCGTCTATCGTCTCTCGGGGACAGGGACGGCGGGAGCGACCTTGCGGGTCTATATCGAGCGCTTCGAGCCCGATCATGCGCTTCAGGGCGCCGATACGCAGAAGGTGCTCGCGCCGCTGATCGCCATCGCCAACGACCTTGCCGGCATCCGCGCCCGGACCGGACGCGATGCACCGAGCGTCATTACGTAGCGCAAAATCCTACTGCGGCAGCTTGATGTGCCGGCGACGCATCCAGTAGCACTCGGGGGCGTTCGGGCCGTTCATCCGCTCGTTCTGCTCCCTGACGCAGACCATATCGTCCCGTTCACGAACGATCGTGACTTGGTCGCCCTGGGCCAGGGGACGGCAGGAGTCGGGGCCCGCCTTGTTCTGATAGGCCCGGATCCGCTCCATCGCATCGTGATCCTTGCCGCTGACTTTGTCCTGGAGGGCTTGGGCGGCCATGATCGTCGCATCGAAGTCGTCGCAACCGATGGAGCTCATGCTCACTGTCTCTGCCTGCGTGACGGCAGGGGCGGCCATGAGGCCGGACAAGGCGACTAGGGCGGCGAACCGAGTGTTGCGCATGATGCCTCCTGCATCAGTCGGTCGCCATGGATGCGCTCGAGCTGTCTGGGCTTCTAGACCATCGGCCTCTGATTCGGCAGGCTAGAGAGGCCCGAAATAGCTGCAGGTGTCCTTGCTCGAATCGCGGAACACCGTGACCCGAGCGAGACCGCTGCAGTCCGGCGCGACGGTTTTCCAGATCCAGGCTGCGAGGTTTTCCATCGTCGCCGGTCCGAGATCGGGCACGTCGTCGAGAAAACGGTGGTCCAGCCCGTCCCGCGCCGTGCCCAGCGACCGTTCGAGCAGACTGAGATCGATGACCATGCCCGTTGCCGGATCCGGCACACCGCGGACCACGACTTCGGCGCGATAAGAGTGTCCGTGAATGCGCCGGCTCGAATCCGTTTCCACCGTGCGCTCGAGCGTATGCGCCGCCTCGAACCAGAATTGTTTGCTGATCTCGAACATCAGGGAATGCCGATAACCTTATGGGTCTGAATGCTTAATCGCCACTGAGGATGCGCAAGACAATAAGCGACGGCGGCCTGCGTGTTCTCCAACCTATGCGGGCCGTCCATCGGCTGCAGCCAGAAGTGATCGAAGGCGAGACCGGCCATGGCCTCAGGCTGAAGATCGGCTTGCGGATAGACCAGCTTCAGCTCGCTGCCGGCCGTCAAATGCATCGCGGCGCCGGCCTTCGGACTGACGCAGATCCAATCGACGCCGTCGGGCGCCGGCTTGGTTCCGTTGGTCTCGATCGCGCAGGTGAAGGCGTGAGCATGGGTGGCATCGAGGAGCGCCTCATCGAGCTGCAGCAGGGGCTCACCGCCTGTAAAGACGACGTAACGGTCGCCATCCTGGCCGCGCCACGTCGCTGCGATCGCCGCCGCCAGATCTTCGGCGGTCGAAAAGCGCCCGCCGCCATCGCCGTCCGTGCCGATAAAGTCGGTGTCGCAGAAGGTGCATGTCGCCGTGGCACGATCGTCCTCACGACCGGACCACAGGTTACACCCCGTGAACCGGCAGAACACCGCGGCACGACCGGCGTGGGCCCCTTCGCCTTGCAGCGTGTAAAACAGTTCCTTGACCGTATAGGCCACACCAGATCTCGGCACTTTGAGAAAACGGCAATCGGCGCTCGATGCTTAGGCATGCGGGGCTGTCGCGATCGTCGGCCCATCTTTAAGCAGATGGCGGCGGATGAGGCAACGCAACAGGTTTGGGTGCGATCTGAGGAGGAAAAAGCTATGTTGGTGACGACGACGAACGACATTCCGGGCCATCGGATCATCCGCCACATCGGCGTGGTACGCGGGATCACCGTGCGATCGCGCAGCGTCGTCGGCAATTTCGTCGGCAACATCCAGTCGATTTTTGGCGGCAAGCTTAGCGTCTACGTGCATCTCGCCGAGACGGCACGGCAGGAGGCTTTCGACCATCTCTGCGAACACGCGGGCCAGCAGGGCGCCAACGCCGTGATCGGCATGCGCTACGACGCCAACGAGATCATGGACGGCATCACCGAAGTCCTGGCTTACGGAACCGCGGTGGTCGTCGAGCCGCTGTAGGCTTTGTCGAAAACGTCGCGAAACATCATCGCGATGTCACGAGGCCCTTGATTGCTGCCCCCCGATGCGGCTAAACAACGGCTCTCTTAGGAGTGTAGCTCAATTTGGTTAGAGCGTCGGTCTCCAAAACCGAAGGCTGTGGGTTCGAGTCCCTCCTCTCCTGCCAGAGTTTTTCCAGCCTCAGCGGCTAACGATCCCGATCATTGCTGTGTATACGCCGAGATGGCGGCCTGAGCCTCGAAGGCGATCAGGCGGCGATGGTTGCGGCGCCGACGAGCTTGCGAGCATCCAGTGCGCTGATCGGATGGCCGAAGGCGTAACCCTGCGCGTATTCGCAGCCGAGCTGATAGAGCTCGATCGCGTCGGACTCGGTTTCCGCCCCCTCTGCAACCACTTCCATGCCGAGATCGTGGGCCAGCGCCACCATCGAGCGCAGTATGACGGGCTTCGATCCCTTCGGCCCACTCTGGTGGACGAAGGAGCGGTCGATCTTGATCGTGTCGAAGGGAAAACGCTGGAGGTAGCTCAGCGACGAGTAGCCTGTGCCGAAGTGGCCGAGCGACAGGCCGGCGCCGAGTTCGCGGATGCGGGTCAGAATCTGCGCCGCATATTCCGGGTTCTCCATCACCAGGCTCTCGGTGAGTTCCAGCTTGAGACTGCCGCGCGCGACGTCGCAGCGGGTCAGGACCGCCTTCACGTCGTGGAGCAGATCGTGGCGCAGCAGCTGGCGGGACGAAA
>NZ_LMUU01000165.1:21048-53575 GCF_009765775.1 Beijerinckia sp. L45 | reverse complement strand
TGGCGCCGGTCTCTTCGGCGATGGGAATGAATTCTGCGGGGCTAAGCCGGCCGAGGCGTGGGTTGTCCCAGCGCAGCAGCGCCTCGAAGCCGGCTACGGTGCGGTCTTCCAGCCGCACCACCGGTTGAAAAAATACCTTGATCTCGCCGCGGTCGAGGGCACGGCGGAGATCCGATTCCATGGCGACGCGGTCGGAGCGCAGCGTCCGCATCGCCGGCTTGAAAACCTCGATGCGGTTGCCGCCGGCCTTCTTGGCGTGGCGCATCGCGATCTCGGCGTCCTTCAGCATGTCTTCGCGGCGCGGGTGCATGGACGGATCGAACAGGGCGAGGCCGATCGAGGCGGTCAGCGGGATTTCCCGCTCCGAGAAGGTGACGGGCGTCGACAGCGCGCGCCGCACGACATTGGCGAGCGCGATCGTCTGCTCTGTATCCGACTCCGACATGACGATGGCGGCAAACTGGTCGCCGTTGAGCCGGGCAATCGTGTCCTGCGGCTTCAGCAGGCGGCTGAGGCGGCGCGACAAGGTCAGCAGGATCGAGTCGCCGGCGGACAGGCCTACGGTCTCATTGATTTGCTTGAAGCGGTCGATGTCGATGCAGATGACGGTCGGCTTCAGCCGGGTGTCGCTCTGGGCGAAGGTGAGGGCCGCTTCGAGCCGGTCGAAGAACAGCTCCTTGTTCGGCAGGCCGGTCAAATTGTCGTGCACGGCATCGTGCAGCAGGCGCTCCTCGGCAACCTTGCCCTCGGTGATGTCGCCGAGCGTGCCGACGACGCGGATGACCTCGCCGTCGGGGCCGACGACCGGACGGGCCTTCATCGCGAACCAGAAGTAATGGCCGTCCGCCGCGCGGAGGCGGAAATCCTGGTTGATGCGGCCGCGGCGTTGCTCCAGCACGGCGTCGAGGCAAGCCTTGTAGCGGTCGCGCTCGAACGGATGCAGCACCTCGAGCCAGGCCGCGGCCGGCCCTTCGAGCGACCCGCGGCTGAGGCCGAGTTGCTGCTCGACCTCGGGACTGACGTAGACGCGGTCGGCGACCACGTCCCAATCGAAGATGACGTCGCCGCAGCCGGTCAGGGCGAGTGCCTTGCGACTGGCATCGCTGATGGTGCCTGCGCCCATGCCGCCACCGGCAAAGGCATTTTGCATGATCGTGAATCCGATCAGCATGACGATGAGGACGAGGCCGCCGATCAGCGCCGGCGACACCAGATCGTTGGTCAAGGTGCCGGTGACGGTGAACGCGGCGCAGACCACCCAGGCCAGCAGCAAGAACCACGTCGGGATCAGCATCACGGCGCGGTCGTAACCGTGCGTCGAGAGGTAGAGGATCAGGACGAAGCCGACGCCGGCGATGGTGGCGAGCGAGATCCGGGCGACACCGGCGGCGACCGGCGCGTCGTAGACGGCGAAGGCGATGAGCGCGACGAGGAAGATCAGCCATGCTGCGGCGACGCGCGAGGCGCGGACATGCCAGCGGCTGAGGTTGAGATAGGCGAACAGAAAGACCAACAGAGTGGCGGAGAGCACCACCTCCGCACCGGCGCGCCAGACCCGGTCGCTCTGCCCCTCAGTGCCGAAGATTTTGCTCCAAAACCCGAAGTCGATGCAGACGTACGCAAGCACCGCCCAGGCCAGCGCCGCGGCGGCCGGGAAGATTACCGCGCCCTTGACGACGAAGACGATGGTCAGGAACAGCGCCAGCAGGCCGGCGATGCCGATGACGATGCCCTTGTAGAGTGTGAGGCTGGTGACCTTGTCCTTGTAGGCTTCCGGCTCCCACAGATAGAGCTGCGGCAGATCGGGCGTGCGCAGCTCGGCGACATAGGTGACGGTCGTGCCGGGATCGAGCGTCAGCCGGAACACGTCGGCATCGCTGCTGTCGTCACGCTCTGGGGCAAAGCCCTGGCTTGCGGTGATCGCGGAAATGCGGGTGGCGCCAAGATCGGGCCAAATGACCCCAGAGCCAACGAGCCGGAAATGCGGAGCGACGATCAGGCGCTCGATCTGTTCGTCGGTGTCGTTGGTAAGCGCGAAGACGATCCAGTTCGGCCGCGTTCCGGCATCCTTGGCGCGCACCTCGATGCGGCGGACGATACCGTCGGAGCCTGGCGCCGTCGAGACGAGCAGGCGGTCGCCCTGCGAGGAGTAGCTTTCGATCGCCTTGGTCAGGTCGATCGCCGGCGCGTCGAGCGGGACGCGCGAGGCTTCGATCGCGCGCGCCGGCGCCAGGGCACCGAACAGGATCACAAGCGCAAGAAACAGGCGGAGGAGACGCAGGGACAAGCTCACGGAACTCTCAAGGCCAGACGGCGACGGTTTCGCTGACTCAGCGGCGCCGCGGGCGGATTTCTGGTCTGCCAAGCGAAAACCGTAAAGCTTGGCGGTGACCACGGCAAGCGCGGCGCGCGGCCGGCACCCTGTGTCGATGGATCAATCATCAGCGATCGCGCCGCGGCAGACGCAGAGACACGGGATCCGACTCCAGCAAAGCGAACAACAGATGATCCTGCCAGATCCCATTGATGCGAAGATAGGCGCGGGCAATTCCCTCCGGCTGGAAATTGGTGCGGGTGAGAAGCTGGATCGAGGGCTCGTTGTGCGGCAGACAGGCCGCCTCGATGCGATGCAGCCGCAGGGTCGCGAAGGCGAAGCCGGTTGCAGCACGCACTGCGCGGGCCATGAACCCGTGCCCGGCGAAGGGTTCGCCCATCCAGTAACCCATGGTCGCGGCCTGAGCGACGCCACGTTTTATCTGGCCGAAGGTCAGTCCGCCGAGCAGCGCATCGTCGCCGTCGCGGAAAATCAGGAAAGGATAGGCCTCGTCATTCTCGATCTCGCTTGCGTGGCGTCGCAACCGCCGACGGAACGAAGCACGGGTCAGGTCGTCGCTCGGCCAGGTCGGTTCCCATGGCGTCAGAAAATTGCGGCTGAGGTGACGCAGCGAGGCCCATTGCTCGAAGTCCCGCATCTCCGGCGAGCGCAGGTAGACCCCGTCGCCGCGGACGAAGGTGGCGTTGTCACTGGAGGGACCGAGCCGGAACAACGCCACCGTTCAATGCCCTCCGGCTGTGCCGAGACGGGCGGCGATGCGATCCGGCGTCATGACCTTAGCGACAGGTCCGATCGAGGCGACCGTCGGACGCGAGAGCAGCGCCTTCGCGCCGGCAGCGCGGATCTCGTCGAGGCTCAGGGCCTCCACCCGCGCGATCATCTCTTCGCGCGTCAGGACACGATCGAAGGCGAGAAGCTGGCGGGCGATTTGCTCGGAGCGCGAGCCCGGTGATTCCAGCGCCGCCAGCAGGGAGACCTTCATCTGTGCCTTGGCGCGGCCGATCTCCGCTTCGCTGAGGTCCGCGGTCGCGGCCGCCAGGCAGTCGAGCGCGACCGGCATGAGCTCCGCGACATCGCGGGCGCTGGTCGCGGCGTAGAAGCCGAACAGACCGGTGTCGCAATAGGCCCAGTTGAACGAGTAGATGGAATAGGCGAGGCCGCGCTTCTCCCGCACTTCCTGGAACAGCCGCGAGGACATGCCGCCGCCGACCGCATTGGCGAAGACCTGCAGCGCATAATGCTTCGGGTCGTCGTAGGACAGGCCCTCGAAGCCCACCACGATATGCGCCTGCTCGAGCCGACGCTTCACCCGGTGCTCGCCACCGACATAATGCGCCGGCGGGATGATGATGTCCGACGGCTTGCCCGCGAGATCGCCGAACTTTTGCTCCGTTTCGTCGAGGATGCGCTGATGCTCGACCGCACCGGCCGCGCCCACGACCATCGCATTTCCGCGATAATGGCTGGAGAGATACGAGCCGATGCGGTCGCGGTTAAAGCCCGAAACGCCTTCCGGTGTGCCGAGGATGGCGCGGCCGAGCGGCTGGTCGGGGAAAGCGGCGGCGTTGAACAGGTCGAAAACGAGATCGTCGGGCGTATCGCCGACGGCGCCGATCTCCTGGAGGATCACGCTCTTCTCGCGCTCCAGTTCGTCGCGGTCGAAGGTGCTGTCGGTCAAAATGTCGGCGAGAATATCGAGCGCGAGGCCGGTGTCGGCGGCGAGCACGTGCGCGTAATAGGCCGTTTGCTCGACGCCCGTCGCGGCATTGAGGTCGCCACCGGCAGATTCGATCTCTTCGGCAATCGCGCGCGCGGAACGCCGACGCGTGCCCTTGAAGGCCATGTGCTCAAGCAGATGAGACAGACCCTGCTCGTCATGGGCCTCGTGGCGCGAACCGGCTGCGACCCAAACGCCGAGCGACGCCGTTTCGACATGAGCCATGCGGTCGGTGACGACCCGGAGGCCAGAGGGCAGCGTGGTGACTTCGATGCTCATGATGCGGTCTTCAGCGCTTGGCCTTGGCCGACACGGTCACGGATGAATTGCTCGATCACCGCCTGATCGTTGGCGAGCACGGTGAAACGCTCCTCGCGACTGAACAGGTCGGCCATGTAGGCGGGCAGGGGCGGGCGCATGCCGATGGCATGTTCGATCGCGTCGGGGAATTTTGCGGCATGGGCGGTGCCAAGCACCACCATCGGCGTCGCCGGGCGATTTACGAGGCGACGGCGCGCGGCGTAGACGCCGACGGCGGTGTGCGGGTCGATTAGATAGGCGGACTTGTGCCAGCAGCGCGCGATCTCGACGGCGGTCTCCTGCTCGTCGGTGCTCTCGGCATCGAATTCGGCGCGAAGCGCGGCAAGTGTCGTGTCACCCAAGGCAAAACCGCGGGACTGCATCAGGCCGGCCATCTTGTTGCGGATGCTCGCCGCGTCGCGGCCGCCGAGTTCGAACAGCAGACGCTCGAAATTCGAGGACACCTGAATGTCCATCGACGGCGACATCGTCTGGTGCACGCCGCGTTGCTCATAAGAGCCGGTATGCAGGGCGCGGACGAGAATATCGTTCTCGTTGGTGGCGATCACCAGCCGTTCGATCGGCAGGCCCATCTGCTTGGCAATCCAGCCGGCAAAGATGTCGCCGAAATTGCCGGTCGGCACGGTGTAGGAGATCTTGCGGTGCGGGGCGCCGAGCGCCACGGCACTCGTGAAGTAATAGACCGTCTGCGCTAGCACCCGAGCCCAGTTGATCGAATTGACGCCGGAGAGGCCGAATTCATCGCGGAACGTTGCGTGGTTGAACAGCGATTTTACGATCGCCTGGGCGTCGTCGAACGTGCCGTCCAGCGCCACGACATGGATGTTGTCGCCGGTCGCGGTCGTCATCTGCCGGCGCTGCACGTCGCTGACGCGGCCGTGTGGATAGAAGATCACGACATCGATGTTATCGAGGCCGCGGAAGGCTTCGATCGCGGCGGCGCCGGTATCGCCGGACGTGGCGCCGACGATTGTCGCGTGCTGGCCGCGCTGCTTCAGCGCGTGGTCCATGAAGCGGGCGAGCAACTGCATCGCCAAGTCCTTGAACGCCAGCGTCGGGCCGTGAAAAAGCTCGAGGACGAAAAGATTGTCGTCGAGCTGCGACAGCGGTGCGATGGCTTCGTGGCGGAACGTGCCGTAAGCGGCCGCGATCATGCCTTCGAGCGTCGCTTCGTCGAGGTCGGTGCCGACGAACGGCAGCAGGACCGCCTTCGCGACATCGCCGTACGACTTGCCGGCAAAGCCCGCGATCGTCTCCTGGGACAGCACGGGATAGCTTTCCGGCAGATAGAGGCCGCCGTCGCGGGCGAGGCCGGCGAGCATCGCTTCGTTGAACGACAGGACCGGCGCTTCGCCGCGGGTCGAAATGTATTTCACGGCGTGCACCGGATCGCAGCAGACATGGGTTTTCGCTCTAGCATGGTTTTGCGGACGCAGGCATCCGCTTCGGAGTGTGGACGAGATGCCGATATCGCGACATCAGACCTGGATTCGAGAGGGTTGAGACGGATTGAGCGGACGATCCTCGTCCGGCCCCCGCAGCTTGCGCCACGCGAGAACGCCGAAGACACCGAAGAGACCAGCGGCTAGGCCGAACCAGGTCAAGGCATAGGAGAAATGATTGTTGGGGATAGCGATTTCCGTGGTCCCGCCACGCGGCAGGCCGCCCGGCACCGGCGTTGCGTCGGCGTCGATCGAAAACGGGGCGGCATCGCTCAGCCCGAAGTGGGCGGCGATCAAGGCGGGATCACGGGTGAAGTAGTGCCCGCTCGCCGGATCATCCGCCGGAGTAAAGGTGTTGCGCGGCTCGGGCTCGCGCATCAGGCCGACCACATGGACCGGGCCCGCCACTTCGCCAGCCT
The DNA here is from genome assembly GCF_009765775.1 of Beijerinckia sp. L45. Taxonomy (GTDB): domain Bacteria; phylum Pseudomonadota; class Alphaproteobacteria; order Rhizobiales; family Beijerinckiaceae; genus RH-AL1. The sequence continues at coordinate 47,341 of NZ_LMUU01000165.1, read as the reverse complement.
TGCGGGTCGCCGGACCGGCGCGATCGGTGGGAACATGGCCGCGGTTGACGATCACCGTGCCGCCCGTGGCAAGGTGCAGCGGCGTCAGCACGAAGTAGCCGGGCCCGGCGGCCGTGCCGCGGAACACCAGGGCTTCTTTCGTGTGATCGAAAGTACCGTCGAGTGCGACATGGCGATATTCGTAGTCGTCGGGGCTTAGGGAGGCCCAGGTCGTCATTGTCGGGAGCGGCTGGGCGGGTGCCGTGGTTCGCGCCTCGATTCGCTCAAGGATCGCGGTCTTCCACGCAAGACGCTGCAACTGCCAGATTCCCAAGCCGATGAGGATCGCGCCCATCATCAGCGTGAAGACGGCTGGTACGATGAGCGGCCTGAGGCGCGCCATCACAGGTCCAGGCGCCCTTGCCCGGCATTATTGGCATATTGCAGCGACACCAGAACGCCCTTCACGAGCCGCAGCAGTCCGACGCAGACGACGAAACCAAAGGGAATGAAGACGAGGGGATAGACCCAGAGCGCCGGTTCGTAGGCGACCTGCATCCAGACGCCGACACCCAATATGATGAAGCCGCCGATAAACGAGGCGAAGAATGCCGGGCCGTCGCCGGTATCGGCGAAGGTCAGGTCGAGAGCGCACACGGTGCAGGTGTCGGCGAGCGCAATCAGGCCCTTGAACATCGAACCCTTGGCGCAACGCGGGCAGCGACCGAGCAGGCCGACGATAACGGGTGGCAGCTTCGGAGGCGCGATCTCATGGCTCGGCTCAATGGACATGCCTTAAGCCCCTACAAAGCAAAGAGGGCGGCACTAAGCCGCCCTCGAAGAAAACCGCCGGCATGGTCAAGGATTTAAGGCTTCGCGCCCTCGATCACCGCGCCCCACGATCCCCAGACGTAGATGCAGGCGAACAGAAACAGCCAAACCACGTCGACGAAATGCCAGTACCAGGCAGCGAACTCGAAGCCGAGATGCTGGGTCGGGGTGAACTGACCGGCGAACACGCGGATCAGGCAGACCGTAAGGAAGATCGTGCCGATGATGACGTGGAAGCCGTGGAAGCCGGTCGCCATGAAGAAGGTCGCGCCAAAGATCGAACCGCTGAAGGCGAACGGCGCATGGGCGTATTCCCATGCCTGGACGCAGCTGAACAGGGCGCCGAGCACGATGGTCAAGAACAGGCCGGTCTTCACCGCCGAGCGGTTATTGTGCAGCAGCGCATGATGGGCCCAGGTCACCGTGGTGCCCGAGGTCAACAACAGCAGCGTGTTGAACAGCGGAAAGTGCCAAGGGTTGAGCGCCTCGATGCCCTTCGGCGGCCAGGTCCCACCGAGGAATTCTGTGCGTGCATATTGGATCGGGTCTTGGGCATAGAGGCTGACGTCGAAATAGGCCCAGAACCAGGCGACGAAGAACATCACTTCCGAGGCGATGAACATGATCATGCCGTAGCGGTGGCTGATCTGGACGACGCGGGTGTGATCGCCATGCTGGGCTTCGTGGATCACGTCCGACCACCACATGAACATGGTGAACAGCACGCCGGCGACGCCGGCGAAGAAGACGTAGCCGCCGCCGACGCCGAGCGTCTTCATCCACATGATGGCGCCGATCGCCATCACAAAGGCGCTGATCGAACCAACGAGCGGCCAGGGGCTGATCGGGACCAGATGGTAATCGTGGTTCGGCTTGGCGTGACCGTCGGCCATGGCTGCTCTTTCCCCAAAACCCAGGCCCGAAGACCGCAGGCGTTTTCCTCGAATAAAACGCTCTTAAGAGGCGTTATCGTCTTTGCCCGCGAACGGTCAAGATGCTTGATCTCTCGTCCGAAAAGCGATGCTCAAAGCTTCGGTTTGTCAGCGTCGGTTTTGGCCGCCGCGACGGCGTCGGACCCCTTGGCCTGATAGAACGTGTAGGATAGCCAGACCTCGTCGACCCCGTTCATCGATTCGTCCTGCTCGAGCGCCGGATCGAGGTAGAAGACGACCGGCATTTCTGCGGTCTCATGCGCTGCCAGCGTCTGATCGGTGAAGCAGAAGCACGAGATCTTGTTGAAGTAGCCGCCGATGCTGCCGGGACCGACATTGTAGACGGCATGCGCGGTCATCGGCTTGTCGGTGCGGTTGGTCACCTTGAAGAAGACGGTGGCGGTCTTGCCTGTGCGCAGGTCGATCTGCGTCTGCTCCGGTTCGAAATCCCACGGCAGGTTGTTGCCGACGTTGGCATCGAAGCGAACGCGGAGAACGCGCTTGCCGGTGGTCGCCGAGGCGCCGTCGGCCACCCGCGGCGTGCCCTCGTAACCTGTCGCGGCGCAGAACATGCGGTAGAGCGGCACGGAGGCATAGGCCAGCCCGAGCATGGCGACGACGGCGCTCGCCGCCAGGATCGGCGCCAACCGTCCGCGGCGGAAAATAGAGCGCTTGGGGGCGATCATCACAGCGGCCTGTCGAGAACGCCGGGACCGAGCTTGGCGATGGTCACGACGTAGAAGAGCACGACGAAGAATCCAATGGCGATACCGATCGCGATGTTGCGCTGGCTCCGGCTCTTCTTCTGTTCGGGCGTCAGGACGATGCCCTTGTCGTTCGGGTCGACGATCATGACAGGTGGACGATGTTGAGGAGCATCAAGGTGCGCTCGCCGATCAGTTCGGCGAACAGCAGGAAGAGGTAGAGGATCGAGAAGCTGAAAAGCTTCATCGCGACCTTGTCGGCGATCTCGCCGGTGCGCACACGGTAGACCTGCACAGCGAGCGCCAAGAACGCGAGGCCGAGGCCCGCCGACAGCAACCCGTAGGCGATGGTGGCAAAACCCATAAACCAGGGGAGCATGCCGATCGGCGCGAGCACGACCGAGTAGAGCAGGATATCGCGCCGCGTGCGATCGGGGCCGGCAACGTTGGGCAGCATCGGGATGCCGGCCTTGGCGTATTCGCCGGACTTGACCAGCGCCAGCGCCCAGAAATGCGGCGGGGTCCAGATGAAGATCAGGGCGAACAAAGCCAGGCTCGAGAGACTGACCGACCCGGTGACGGCGGCGTAGGCAACGACCGGCGGAAAGGCCCCCGCGGCGCCGCCGATGACGATGTTCTGCGGCGTCGCGCGCTTCAGCCACATCGAATAGATGACGACATAGAAGAAGATGGTGAAGGCGAGCAGGCTGGCGGCGAGCCAGTTGGCGACGACGCCCAGCGTGAAGACGGACAGGGCCGACAGAGTGAGGCCGAAAGCCAGGGCCTCGGATTCGGTGATCCGCCCGATCGGGATCGGGCGCTTGGACGTGCGCCGCATGATCGCATCGATGTCGGCATCATACCACATGTTCAGCGCACCGCTGGCACCGGCGCCGACGGTGATGGCGAGCAGGGCCGCGAAGGCGAGAATCGGGTTCAGACCGCTTGGAGCGATCAGAACGCCGGCGATCGCCGTGTACACCACCAGCGACATGACGCGCGGCTTCAACAGGGCGATATAATCGCCTGGTCCGGCCACCGAAATGATCGGCGCGGTGCTGGTGTCGGAAATCAAACTCATAATAAACGTCGCAATCCCTGTTCGATCGGGCGCTGCGGAGCAGGCGATATGCTGCACGTGCGCGCTTTTCACGAAGCGGGCAACCCTTGCCCGCCGTGCGTCGTGGATTGAGGCCCACGACGATGAGGGACGAACCCTCGGGGAGGCCGGGCACGAGCGTGCCCGGCGTACAGTCTTAGTGGCTCGAGCCCGTGATGCGCGGCAGCGTCTCGAACTGATGGTAGGGCGGCGGCGAGGACAGAGTCCACTCCAGGGTCGTCGCGCCGACGCCCCAAGGGTTGTCACCGGCAAGCACCTTCTTCTGGAAGGCTTCGAAGATGATGTAGACGAACAGCAACGCACCAGCGAACGACAGGTAGGCCCCGTAGGACGAGATCGCGTTCCACATCGAATAGGCATCGGGATAGTCGATGTAGCGGCGCGGCATGCCGGCGAGACCAAGGAAATGCTGCGGGAAGAAGGTGACGTTCACGCCCACGAACATGATCCAGAAGTGCCACTTGGCCAGGGTCTCATTGTACATGTAGCCCGACATTTTCGGGAACCAGTAGTAGAAGCCGGCGAACAGCGCGAAGACCGCGCCGAGCGACAGCACGTAGTGGAAGTGGGCCACCACGTAATAGGTCTCGTGCAGCGCACGGTCGATGCCGGCGTTGGCGAGGACGACGCCGGTGACGCCGCCGACCGTGAACAGGAAGATGAAGCCGGTCGCCCAGAGCATCGGCGCGCGGAACGAGATCGACCCGCCCCACATCGTCGCGATCCAGGAGAAGATCTTTACGCCCGTCGGCACGGCGATGACCATCGTCGCGAAGACGAAGTAGCGCTGCGTCGTGAGGGAAAGACCGACTGTGTACATGTGGTGAGCCCACACCACGAAGCCGACCACGCCGATCGCGACCATGGCGTAGGCCATGCCGAGGTAGCCGAAGATCGGCTTCCGCGAGAAGGTCGAGATGATGTGGCTGACAATGCCGAAGCCGGGCAGGATAAGAATGTACACTTCCGGGTGGCCGAAGAACCAGAAGAGGTGCTGAAACAGCAGAGGATCGCCGCCGCCGGCCGGATCGAAGAAGGTCGTGCCGAAGTTACGATCCGTCAGCAACATGGTGATTGCGCCGGCGAGGACCGGAAGCGACAAGACGAGCAGGAACGCGGTGACGAGAACCGACCAGGCGAACAGCGGCATCTTGTGCAGCGTCATGCCGGGGGCGCGCATGTTGAAGATCGTGGTGATGAAATTGATTGCGCCCAAGATCGACGAGGCGCCGGCCAAGTGGATCGAGAGAATCACGAAGTCCATCGCCGGGCCGGGATGACCGGTGTTCGATGACAGCGGCGGGTACATCACCCAACCGCCTCCGAACCCCTGCATGCCCGGCGCGCCTTCCATGAACAGCGAGATCACGAGAAGGCCGAACGAGGCGGGCAGCAGCCAGAACGAGATGTTGTTCATCCGCGGGAAAGCCATATCCGGCGCGCCGATCATGATCGGAACGAACCAGTTGCCGAAGCCGCCGATGAGGGCAGGCATGACCATGAAGAAGATCATGATCAGGCCGTGGCTGGTGATGGCGACATTGTAGAGATTCTTGGCCGCTTCGATCGCCAGGTCGGGATCGGCGCCGCGCAGCTTCGCGATCTTGTCGAACACCTGGATACCCGGACTCTGCAGTTCCATGCGCATCAGCACGGAAAGGAAGCCACCGATCAGCCCCGCCGTGATCGCGAAGATCAGGTAGAGGGTACCGATGTCCTTGTGGTTCGTCGAATACATGTAACGCCGCCATCCCGTCGGGATGGCGTGCTCATGATGACCGGCAGCGAGTGTATCCATCGTCTGTATCCTGATCTCGAGCGGCGCGTCGGCGTCACGCTGATAATATTACGGCTCTGGAAATCGCGGGCGTCGTTACTCGGCGCCGGCAAGATGGACGGGTTTTGTCTCGGCGGAGGCAAACTTCTTCTTCGCGTCGTTCAGCCAGGCCGTATAGGCCTCCTCGCTCACGACTTTGAAGGCGATCGGCATGAAGGCGTGGTCCTTGCCGCAGAGTTTCGAGCATTGGCCGTAGTAGGTGCCTTCCTTCTCGGCCTTGAACCAGGTCTCGTTCATCCGGCCTGGGACGGCGTCGATACGCACGCCAAAGGACGGCACCGTGAAGCTGTGGATGACGTCGGCGCCGGTAACGAGAACGTGGACGACCTTGTTGACCGGTACGACGGCCTGATTGTCGACGGAAAGCTGACGGATATCGTCGGCCTTCACGTCATCACCCTTGAGAAGGTACGAATCGAAGGCGAAGCCGCCGTTCTGGTCCTTGGGGTATTCGTAGCTCCAGAACCACTGCTTGCCCGTGACCTTGAGGGTGATGTCGGACTTCGGAACGACGAGCTCGTTGGTCAGCAGTTTCATCGACGGAATGGCGATGATGAAGAGAATCAGCACCGGCAGGATGGTCCAGGCGATCTCCAGCATCGTGTGATGCGTGGTCCGCGAGGGCACCGGGTTGGCCTTCTCGTTGAAGCGGAAGATCACCCAAAGCAGCAGTCCGGCGACGAACAAGGTGATGATCGTGATGATCGGCATCAGGATCGCATTGTGGAAGAAGTGCATTTCCCGGGCGATCGGGGTGACGGCCTCCTGGAAGCCGATCTGCCCTGGGACGGGATACCCGTCGGCGCGGGCCGCGGTGGTGAGGATGGCCATCGATGCGACCATCGTTGCAGACCGGACAATTGGCAGCGTCCGGGCGGACACGGCTTGACCGAAAGTTCTCATGTTCATCCCAATTCCGCTGAGCGGCTTGCGCGCCACCTTCCGCATGCCAACGTCCCCCGTTGGCATGCCGGCGACCCTAGCCGACCTTAATTGTTCCAAACCATAAAGCGAACCCGAGCGCAACAATCTAAGTCTTAGGTTTTCGCGGCATAAAAGCGCGACATTTGGCTCGCTTCCGTCTCGTTTTTGCCATAGCGCTCACGCTTTAAGACAGCTGGACGGTTCGGGCCTCTCCGGCTTGGGCTGTTCGACCCATGCGTGCGGCTTCGGCCGTTCCGAGACGCAAGAAGGACCGTATGAGATTGCCCGTGATGCTTCGGTCCGCCGCGACGTGGAAAATCGTCTCGCTCGTCTTCGGCGTGTTCCTGCTCGCCTCGCCTCCGGCGCAGGCGCAAGGCGTCGTCAAGGGCAAGCATGGCGATTGGCAGGTGCGGTGCGAGACGCCGCCTGGTGCAGCCAAGGAGCAGTGCGCTTTGCTGCAGAGCATCGCCGCGGAAGACCGGTCGAACATCAATCTTATCGTGATCGTGTTGAAGACGGCGGACGGCAAGAATCGCCTGCTGCGGGTGATCGCACCGCTTGGCGTTCTGATTCCCTCCGGGCTCGGCCTCAAGATCGATGATACCGATATCGGCCACGCCGGGTTCGTACGCTGCCTGCCGACGGGCTGCGTCGCCGAGGTGGTCATGGAAGACAAGCTTCTCGACCAGCTCAAAACCGGCAAGAGCGCGGTCTTCATCATCTTCCAGACGCCGGAAGAGGGAATCGGCATTCCGCTGAACCTCACCGGCTTCACCGATGCGTTTGCCGAGCTGCCCTGAGCGGCAGATACTATAAACTTATGATGCGTGTGGACGACAAGGGAGGCGGACATGAGGCTTGAAACGAATCGAGGAGGGCGGGACGCTTTGCGTCCGATCCTGAGCGCCGCGGCAGCGGTGTCGGTCGTGCTGATGTCGCTTTCCGCATCGCCCGCTCGGGCAGACGATGATGATGCCGACGACGGCTTCATGTCCAAGATGGGCCAGACATTCAGCGGCAGCGCCACCAGCGTGAAGAAGTTCTTCGGCATGGGGAAACCGCCACTGCCACCGCAGAACGCGTCGCCCTCAGGGTGCCCGGAGATCACCGTGCTGGACGGGACGGGTGCGGCGCGGATCATGGCGGCCAATGCCGCCGGCAATGCGGGCCTGAAGCATCAGTATTCGATCAGCGACGTCGCGCGCGAATGTCAGCTGTCGAACAACCAGATGGTCCTCAAGGTCGGCGTCGAGGGGCGGGTGTTGCTCGGGCCTGCAGGCGCGCCTGGAACCTTCGACGTGCCGATCCGCATCGCCATCGTCAACAAGGTCGACGACAAGCCTTTTCTCAGCAAGCTCTACAAAGTGGCGGCGTCGATCCCGACCGGCCAGACCGGCACGCCTTATACGCTTGTCGCCGATTCGCTCGTGATCCCCTTCGGTGCCGGTCGGACGGCTCAGGATTACAGCATCAAGATCGGCATCGACTCGGGCAAGGGTGGCGACGTTGCGGACAAGCCGGCGCGTAAGCACAAGACGAAGCCTGTCGCGGCGGCTGCAGCGACGCAGTAGTCGCGCCCGATCGGGCCTGAACCAAAAAAGGCCGGGCAGATCGCCCGGCCTTTTGAATTTATGACGTCGGGAGTTCAGTGCGCGAGGCGCTTCACGTCGCCGATGCCCTGGGTCAGCAGCTGATCGCCGAGCGAACCCTTGGCTTCGCTGCGCAGCACGATCTCGGCGGCAGCGGTGGCTGCATCGGCGGCGGCGGCACGGACTTCCGCCATCGCGTTGGTTTCCGCCGTGGCGATCTTGGCTTCGGCCTGCGCCGTGCGGCGGGTGACGAAATCGGCCAGACGCTCCTGCGCCTCCTTGGCGATCATCTCCGCTTCGACGCGGGCCTGCTCGACGATGGCGGCCGCTTCGCGCTCGGCTTCGGCGCGCTTGCCCTCGAAGGATGCGAGCACGGCGGCAGCTTCCTTGCGGAGGCGCTCGGCCTCGTCGAGTTCAGCGCGGATTCGCGCCCCACGGGCGTCGAGCAAGGCGCCGAGTTTCGAATGTACACCGAGATAGGCGGCAAGCATGACGAAGATGACGAAGCCGACGAGTACCCAGAATTCTGCGTCCATGACTAAACTCTCAGACCTTGGCTGCGGCGATCGCCGCGGCGATGGCGGTCATATCGGCCGGCTTGCCGGTGATGTGCTGAACGATCGCCGAGGCCGCCTCGTTGGCGATCTGGCCGACGCTCGCCATGGCGCTCGCCTTCTTGTCGGCGATGAGGGTTTCCGCGGTCATGAGCTTTTCGTTGAGCTCGGATTCCAGGGCTTTCCGCTTGGCGTCCTGCTCGGTCTTGACACGGGTGCGGGTTTCCTGAGCCAGCGCCTGCGAACCCGCTTTGGCTTCGGCCAGCGTCTTTTCGTAGGCGGCGGCGGCCTGATTGGCCTCTTCGCGCATCTTGAAGGCAGCGCCGAGATCGCCGCGGATCTTGTCGCCGCGGGTCTGGAGGATGCCTTCGACGCGGGGCAGGGCCACGCGCTTCATGATGAAATACAGCGCGCCGAAGGTCAGCGCGAGCCAGACCAGCGTCGACGAAAAGGTGCCGGGATCGAACGGCGGAAAGGCCGCTTCGTGCGGAGCGCCGGGCGCTTCCGTTCCTGCAGTCTCGGTGGTGGCCATGAATTCTGGTCTCGAATGGTCAGGCGGAGAAAAGGCGCGTCCGTCGAGGACGCGCCCAAGGAAGCACTGCTTACTTCATCACGAAGAGCAGGAGGATCGCGACGAGGAAGGCGAAAATGCCAAGGCCTTCGGCGAGAGCGGCGCCGATGAAGGCGCGGCCGAACTGGGCGTCGGACGCCGACGGGTTGCGCAGGGCGCCCGAAAGGAACGGGCCGAAGATCAGGCCGACGCCGATGGCGGCGGCGCCCATGCCGATGGCGGCAAGACCGGCGCCGATGTACTTGGCTGCTACAGGATCCATAAGAAAACTCCGAGTTTTAAAGATCGGGCACCGATCTGTTGTTGATATTTATTCAGTGGCCCGGATGAATTGCGTCGTTGAGATAGACGCAAGTGAGGATCGCAAAGACATAGGCCTGCAGCACGGCGACGAGCAGTTCGAAGCCGGTGAGGATGACGGTCATGGCGAGAGGCAGGGGCGCGATCACGGCGAACGCGCCGGCGCCGAGGAGCGAGGCGACGAAGGCGCCGAAGACTTTGAGGGTGATGTGGCCCGCCAGCATGTTGGCGAACAGACGAACAGAGAGGCTGATCGGCCGGGCCACGAAGGAGATCACCTCGATCAGCACGATGAACGGCAACAGCAGCGGGCTGACGCCCGACGGTACGAACAGTTTCAGGAAGTGCGTGCCGTGGCGCATCACGCCGTAGATGATGACGACGGCAATCACCAGAATAGCCAGGGCGAAAGTCACGACGATCTGGCTGGTGACGGCGAAGGAGTAGGGGACAAGGCCGACGATGTTCGAGAAGATTACGAACATGAAAAGCGCGAAGACGAAGGGGAAGAAGCGCATGCCCTCCGTGCCGGCCGTCTGCTTGATCATGTTGCCGACGAACTCGTAGCTCATCTCGGCGGCCGACTGGATTTTTCCTGGCACCAGGGCATTGCCGCTGGTGCCGAGAATCATAAGGGCGCAGGCCAAGCCGAGAACGATGACCATGAACAGCGAGGAATTGGTGAACGAAAGGTCCAAGCCGCCGATGTGGATCGGAATGATCGGTTCGATCCGGAACTGATGGATCGGGTCGATGCCCTGTTCTGCCGCCACGTCGATGTCCCTAGATCAGAGGCGCGAGCGCCGTCGTTGAAGTCGAATTAGAGCGGGCCTCGCCCGGTCGGCTTTACCGCGATACGATAGACGTTCCAAAACCCCGCCGCGGTGCCGAGAGTCAAGAAGACGATCAACAAAATCGGCGATGTTTTCAGCCAAACATCCAGTTGCCAGCCGATCAATGCGCCGACGACGATGCCGGCGACGAATTCGGTCAGCACGCGAAAGCCGAGGCTCATCGCGCCACCGAGCGTGTTGTTGCCGAGATCGGTCTTCGCCTTGTCGCTGGACGCCTGGTCCTGCGCATCGAGCGAGGTCGACAGACGAGCCAGACGCGCATGCAGCGCGGCATCATCGTCCTGGTTGGGTTGTTCCGCCAAATCGCTCTCCCGTGGCGCGCTTAAGGCGAGGGCTTCTACGTCCCCTGACTGCGCCGGCTTGTAAAGACGGGGAGCGCGAGTGTCAAGGTTTGGCCATAAAGGTGCGTTTCGGATAAAGTATCGCGATGTCAATGCCTTAGCGTATTGAGAGTGAGCGTTGGCGATCTCTGGTAAGGTGACGCCGTCGATCATTGTTTTCTACGAGATGATCAGCGCTACAGAGCACCCGAAAGCAGCTTGCCGGTTCTGCGGGAAAAGCTGACAACCTCGACGCTGTCGGACTGTCCTGGCATCCGTGCTGCGACATGCCAGACGTTGGCGTCCTCTTTTGCTTGTAAGGCGGTGACCGGGATCGTCGCGAGAGCCGGCTTCGTTTGCATCAGCACGTGGGCGTATTCGACTGCATCTGCGGGCTTGTTTATGAGGCCGCCATAGGCAGCATAATAGATATCCATAATGCCGTCCGGTTCGAACCGAGTCCGGGGACCGAAAACCCTAGCGTAATCGGCCTTCGTCATGAATCCTGACCAGTAGGCTTTTTCCTGTTCCGTCAAAATCTGTCGCCCATCACAGCCAATTCCCGTCACCTCAGCGGAATTCTTGCGGATGAAGATGTGGCACATACAATACTGCAAGCCCCTGCGCGTGTCGGTATATGGGGTTCCCGTGACCAGCCATGCGTCGCCTCGGTCGAATGCTTCAAGCGGAAGCTGTGGAGTTAAAATGTCAGCACCCTGCGTGCTGATCATGATGACGGACATGAGAGCCTTTGCGGTTGTAGCGTCAATGAGCATTGGACGGCCCCAATCCATTGGATACGCAGTAATCAATGAGGGTTATGGGAAGTCCCGGACCATAGGTATGAACAAGGAGTATCTTCATCGGTGGGAACGGTACGCCTGGGATTAGTCCTAGTTGATTGATCCGCGGGTCGAACGACGTCGCGTGTCCTCCAATGCATATCAGAGGATAGACCTTGTTTTGATTCGGTGTGAATTCAGGATCGTTGCCGGTTTTCACTTCGATGAAATAGGGCAAGACGCTACCATTCGAGAGTGATGCGCCGTCCGGGATCGCGTTCTCGGGACCATTTGCCCGACTGTCTCGGCTCGGCTGGGTTGAAATTGGCTTTCCTCGTATCCGAAACTCGGTTGTGTGAGAGCCAGTTGATCGAACTGGCCAAAAAGATCGCCTGGAGTTGCTTTCCCTCGTTTAGAAGTCCTGCAACCTTGGCCAACCGGTCTCTTGCCGCCAATGCGTTTTCGTTTTCAACATCCGGCCGCCCACAAAACTGAGCTTTATTATGCGAATGCACTACATAGTGGATGCCTACCCTCTGGATCACCTCTTCGCCGTCGATTACGAGACAACCATCAGAAAAGCTAATAGGACGATCATTCATCCTTAGGAAAAATCGGCCACCAACTTCTTTCATGCGACGCTCCCGAATTTGGGCACTAAAATATAGCATCACTCGATTTCGGCGGGAAGTATTTAGCTAGGGGCTTACAGTAAGTAAATCGGACTTATAATGCTCACGCATCTGTGCAAATGCTGAAATCGAGGTTCGCGTGAATTCGCTGTCGTGTTGATCGTAAAGCTACAAACTTGTTACCGAACCGCGCGGTGTTATCACACCGCTTCCAACAGCTGCTCCGCCTCCGCCAAATTCACCGACACCAGCTGCGACACGCCGCGCTCGGCCTGTGTCACCCCGAATAGCCGGTCCATCCGCGCCATGGTGATCGGGTTGTGGGTGATGGTGACAAAGCGTGTGTCCGTTTTGGTCCGCATCTCGTCGAGGAGGTCGCAGAAGCGCTCGACGTTGGCGTCGTCGAGCGGCGCGTCGACCTCGTCTAGCACGCAGATCGGCGACGGGTTGGTGAGGAACACGGCAAAAATCAGCGACATGGCCGTCAGCGCCTGCTCGCCGCCGGAGAGCAGGGTCATCACCTGCGGTTTCTTCCCCGGCGGCCGGGCGAGAATTTCCAGGCCGGCTTCGAGCGGATCGTCGGATTCGACGAGCTGCAGCTCCGCGGTGCCGCCGCCGAACAGGGTGGTGAACAAGTCCTTGAAATGGGTGTTCACCGCCTCGAAGGCGCCAAGCAGGCGCTCGCGGCCCTCCTTGTTGAGGCTGCCGATGGCCTGACGCAGACGCCGGATCGCCTCGGTCAGATCGTCCTTCTCCTTGTCGAGGGCGCTGCGCTGCTCCTCGATCGCCGCCAGCTCCTCGTCGGCGCGCAGGTTGACCGCACCGAGCCGCTCGCGGTCGGCGCGTAGCGATTCGAGTTTTGCCGCTATGGTCGCGGCGGCCGGGCGCTCCTCGTCCGATTTGACGCCAGCAAGCGCGGGGAGGCCGGCGGGCTCGCATTCGAGGTCGGTGGCTGCCGTCTTGATCACGGTTTCGAGGCGTACGCCGGCGACCTCGCCGCGCGTTTCGCTGCGCGCCTTGTCTTCGCGGGCCGTGCTCATCGCCTCCAGCGCCGCCCGGGCCGCGCGGTCCGATTCGGCAAGCGCGGCTTCGCCCGCTTGGCGGGCATCGGATGCGGCGCGCAAGGCGGCTTCGGCGGCTTCTAGATCACTCAAAATATTGCGGCGGGCGAGGACGAAGCGATCCGGGGCATTGGCCAGTTCGTCGCGTTCGCCGGTGGCCGCTTCGAGCCGTGCCTCGATGTCGTCACGGTGGCTGTCGGCCTGCTCCAGCCGCGCCTGCCAGGAGCGCCGTTCGGCGGCGATGGCTGACATGCGGCGATCACGCGTCTCGCGCTCCTTGGCCAGCGCCTGTAGCGAGGACCGTGCTTCGGTCTCGGTGGCGCGATGGCCCGCCACGCGAAGCCGCGCGGCTTCGAGTTTTTCAGCGAGATCGTGGGTGGGATCCAGCGCTTCGAGAGCGATCTCGAATTCCGCGTGCTTTTCCGCCGCCTCGTCGCGTGCCGCAAGGGTATTGGCCTCGGCGGCTTCGAGCGTCGCAAGGCGGGCGCTGCTTTCGCTGCGGCGGCGCTCGGCGGTGGCATACTGGCTTCGCGCGGCATCCAGCGCCCGGCGGGCGGTCTGCTGTGTGGTGCGCGCCGCGCTTTCGCGCGTTGCGGCGTCGCGGAGAGCGGTCTGTGCGGCGTCGGCGGCATCGCGCAGCGTCTCGGCCTGCTCGCGGGCGAACTCGGCATCCATCCGCAGGTCGGTTAAGCGGTTGCGCTCGACGAGGCGCCGCGCGGCCGGCGTCGGCGCCTCAGCCGCCTGGGTAAAGCCGTCCCAGCGCCAGATGTCGCCTTCGCGCGAGACGAGCCGCTGGCCTAGCTTCAGGCGTAGACGTAGCGCCGGCCCATCGGAGCGGGCGACGATGCCGATCTGCGCCAGCGCGCGCCGCAGCGCGGGCGGCGCCTGGACGAAGCCGGAGAGCGGTTCGGCGTCGCCTGGCAACAGACCGTCGCCGTCTGCTGCGACCTCGGCCCAGTGGGCCGGTGCGGCGGGGTCGATCGAGGCATCGAGGTCGTCGCCCAGGGCCGCGCCGAGCGCCGCCTCGTAGCCCTTGGACACGTCGATCGAGTCGGTGACGGCCGGCCATTTCGATCCCGAACCGGAATCGAGCAGCTTCGTCAGCGTGCGGACTTCGGTTTCGAGCCGCTGCGCCGCGCGGTCGGCCTCGGCGAGCGGCGTCCGCGCCGCGAGCTCGGCGTCGCGCGCGGCGGCATGGGCCTGCTCGGCGTCCTGCGCCTCGGTTTCCGCGATTTCCGCCGTCTCGGCCGCAATCTCCAGCTGCTCGGCGGAGGCTTCGAGTCCGTCGGCTTCTTCCAGGCTCGCCTGTAGCGCTTCCCGCGACGCCCGGGCGGCCATCAACTCGCGGTCAAGCCGCGCCATGCGGGTGCCTTCGTCGCGCAGCCGCTCGCCGAGCGAGGTGCGGCGGGCCTCGGCATCGGCACGCTCGGTCTGGGCTTCGGCCAGTTCGGCCTCGGCCTCGCCGCGCAGCATCTCGGCTTCCGCGATGGCCTCGCGGAGATCGCGCTCGCCGTCATCATCGGAAGCGCCCGACGCCATGTCCGCCTCCTCGGCATCGAGCCGAGCCAGCACGCTGGCGGCATCCTCCAGCGCGGCGCGATCACGGGCAAGATCGCCGGTCATCTCGGAAATGCGCCGCTCGATCTCGGTCAGCCGGCCCTTGGCGCGGCGCTCCTCGCCATCGAGGGTTTCCCGCGCCACGATCAGGCGCTGCAGGGCGGTCCCGGCCTCGGTCTCGCTGTCGCGCAACGCCGGCAGACCATGCGCGGCGATAGCCTGGTGGCGCGCCGCCTCGGCCTGCTGCCGCGTCGCTTCGACCACGCGGGCGGTGTCGACGTCGAATTTGGTGCGCGCCTCGGTCACCTCCAGCATCGCCGCGTCGTAGTCGATGAGAATGGAGAGCGCATTCAGTCGGCGGATGTCGGACTGCAGCGCACGATAGCGCTCGGCCTGGCGGGCCTGCCGGCGCAGGCCGTCGCCTTGTGCGGTGATCTGGCCGAGGACGTCGTCGATGCGGGTGAGGTTGTCCTCGGCCCCCTTCAGCCGCAGCTCGGCCTCATGGCGGCGGGTGTGGAGACCGGCGACGCCGGCAGCTTCCTCAAGGATCCGGCGGCGCGCCTGCGGCTTGGCGGCGATGATTTCGCTGATCTGGCCTTGGCGGACGAGGGCCGGCGACCTGGCACCGGTGGAGGCGTCGGCGAACAGGATTTGTACGTCACGGGCGCGGCACTCGCGGCCGTTGATGCGATAGGTCGAACCCTGTTCGCGCTCGATACGGCGGGTCACTTCGATGATGTCGGCGTCGTTGAACTGAGCCGGCGCGGTGCGCATGGCGTTGTCGAGCACGAGGCCGACTTCGGCCATGTTGCGGGCCGGCCGGTCGCCGCCCCCGGAAAAGATCACGTCGTCCATGCCGGACGCGCGCATGCTTTTGTACGAGTTTTCGCCCATCACCCAGCGGAGCGCTTCGACAAGGTTCGACTTGCCGCACCCGTTAGGTCCGATGACGCCGGTCAAGCCCGGCTGGATCAAAAATTCCGTCGTCTCGACGAAGCTTTTGAAGCCGACGAGACGGAGCTTGCTGAGATGCATGCCGCAGCCCCCGTGACCCCGCACCCTGCGCGAAAGCCACGTCGGTGCAAGGGCGCGGGCCTATTTTCCTGTGCGAATCGAGGTCGGAGCCGCCGCTTTCGCCGCGCGCGACAAGGAGACTTCAACCCTTGAGAAGAGGATCCAAAATCTTCGCCAGGCCGTCGGGCGTGAGCTCGCCGCTGACCTTGGTGCCGTTGAAGTAGAAGGTCGGAGTCGCGCTGACGCCGAATTTCTGCGAGCCGGCGTCGCGCACCTGGTTCACCTGATCGTAAAGTTTCTGATCCTTGAGGCAGGTCTCGAAACTGTCTTTGCTCATGCCGGTCTGTTTGAGAATGTCGGAAAGCGCTTCGAGTGGTTTGTCGACGAAGGCCCAATTCTTCTGCTGGGTGAACAGCAGGTCGACCACCGCCGAGCGCTTGTCCGGGCCCGAGCAGCGCGCAAGCATGAAGCCGGCAGTGGCGAGCGGATCGAGCGGAAATTCGCGGAGGATGAACTTCACCTTGCCGGTGTCGACGTATTTGCTGACCAGCGTCGGATAGGTTCCGGTGTGGAACGCGGCGCAGTGCGTGCAGGTCATCGAGGCATATTCGACAATGGTCACGGGAGCATCGGCCTTGCCCTGGACGATGTCGGGCAGCGCTTGGGCGGCCATCAACTCTTCAACGGGAACTTTGGCGTTCTGGGCCTGAGCCGAACCGCCCACGAGCGACACGCTCAGCGCGATGGCGGCGACGCCTTTGGCAAGCATGCGGCGGCTGCCGGAGAAAGGAAGGACGTTGCGTAGCGTGACCATAAGACCATCCGGCGTCGAGGGATTGAAAAAGCGACGGAAAACGCGCGCACCATAGCCGTTTGGAAGAACCGGGCAAGGTCGCGTCGGCAGGCGTTAAGGCTGATCCGTGGCGGATTCGCGGCTGGCGACGTCTCGGCTGAGAACATGGGCGCCAAGCCGTGTCAGCGCCGCGCGCAACGCGTCGTCGGCCACGCCCACGGTAAGCGGGGCGGCAGCCGCCATCTGCGCTTCCGTCACCGTGCCTCGCGGCGATTTGATGCGCGCCAATCGGTCGATCGGGCCTTGCTTGAACGCGAGACGCCCGACGCAGCGCCAGCCGAGGTGCGCGTTGATGCGGTCGATCAGCACATCCGCCATATGCTGCAGTTCCAGGGCAAAACCGCTTTCGACGCGGATCTGCAGGGTGGCCGACTGGGGTGGCGCGTCGGGATGGCGGCCGGGCGGCCGCGGCGGCCATTGCAGCTTGATCGGCTGCGAGTTGGCGGCAAGCCGTTCGCCGACTATGTCGTCCCAGTTGAGAATCACATCGGATTGGCCAAAACCCTGGCGGGCAAGCACAGGGTGGATCGCCGCGCCGACGAGATCGGCGAGCGGTTGTGACCAGCTGCGTTTACGGGACGGTCTTTTCATGACGCGCAACTCTAGCAAGCTGACCGCCGCAAAGGAAACGCCGCGCGCGGCGGAGCGCCTGCTGGCCTGGTACGATCGCCATCGCCGCGCGCTGCCGTGGCGGGCTTTACCGGGCCAGCGCGCTGACCCCTACGCTGTCTGGCTTTCCGAGGTGATGCTGCAGCAGACGACGGTGGCGGCAGTAAAGGCCTATTACGTGAGCTTTCTCGACGCCTGGCCGGCGGTCGGCAATCTTGCTGCGGCGCCGGTCGACGAAGTGATGACGCGCTGGGCCGGCCTCGGCTATTATTCGCGCGCTCGCAATCTCCACGCCTGTGCCCAGGTGGTGGTAGCGGAGCATGGCGGACGCTTCCCCGGCACCGAGGCCGCGTTGCGGACGCTGCCGGGCATCGGCGCCTACACGGCGGCGGCCGTCGCGGCCATCGCGTTCGACCAGCGGGCTGTGGTCATCGACGGCAACGTCGACCGCGTCATCGTCCGCCTCCATGGCATCGAGACGTCGATCCCTTTGGCCAAGCCGGAGATCCGGCGTCTCGCCGATGCGCAGACACCGGATGCGCGGCCGGGCGACTATGCGCAGGCGATGATGGACCTCGGCGCCACCATCTGCACCCCACGCAAGCCGGCCTGCGTGATCTGCCCGCTTGCCGAAGGCTGCGTGGCGCGGATCACCGGGCGCCAGGACGTTCTGCCGGTCAAAGTCGTGAAGGCGGCGCGACCGGTGCGTCACGGCTCGGTCTTCTACGTCAGACGGGCGCCGGGCGAAGTCCTCGTCCGAACGCGGCCGCCCAAGGGGCTGCTCGGTGGGATGACGGAATTTCCCGGCAGCGCCTGGGATGCTGTCGGCGATCCCGAGGGGGCGGCCCGGCCGCTCGCGGCATCCTATCAGCGACTGCTTGCGCCGGTGGAGCACGGCTTTACCCATTTCGAACTCGTGCTGACGCCGTTTCTGGCGACGGTCAAGGCCACGACACAGGCGCCCGATGGCTGCCGCTGGGTTTTGGAGGAAGGGCTCGCGGGCGAAGCCCTGCCGAGCCTGATGCGCAAGGTCGCGGCAGCGGCCGAACCGTAGCGGCTGACGGATACTGGCTCCGTCAAACAAAACGGTGGCAAAGCCTTTATCGCGCGTTCAGCACTGCGGCACTCTATGGTTTAACAAAAGACATAAAGCAGTTACAAAAACGTCTCGTAGGAGACGATGGCATGTTACGCGAAATCGACGTCCTTGAAGCCGGATTTCAGCCGACACAGGTTCCGGTTCTGGCCGATGCTTATGTGCAGGCTCTCAGCGTCGTGGAGCGCTGCCGCCCGATCGATGAAGCATTGGAAGCGCGGCTGGCGGACGCGATCCTGATGGAAGCGCAGCGGCGGGTGAAACTGGGGCTCGGTCTGCGCCATCGCTATGACGCCAACATCCTCGCCACGATGGCGGCCGGGTTTCTCTTTCACGAGAGCCATCCGTAGCGTCTCGGGTGCGCAATGCGCCGACGGCGCTAGCCCGCAATTTCTCGACCCGGTAAGACAGTTGCGGCCGCCGCTATCAGCGGCGCTGTCTCAGGGGTAATCGACGTGACGACTTCCACCGAACTGTCGAACGCCGATCAGATTACCTATTGGAACGAAATCGCCGGCGCAAAATGGGTCGCCAATCAGGCGCGTCTCGACCGGGTCTTTGCGCCCCTGACGCAAGCTCTCATCGCGGCGGCCGCGCCCGAGGCGGGTGACCACATCCTCGATGTCGGCTGCGGCTGCGGCGAGACCAGCCTGCTTTCGGCCGTCCGTATCGGCCCGACCGGGCAGATCCTGGCCGTCGATATTTCGCAGCCAATGCTGGATCATGCCCGAAGCCGCGTCGACGCTGCGGTGGCGCCGATCACGTGGCTACAGGCCGACGCGATGACCCACGGTTTTGCGGCGACCGCCGATCTGATGATCTCGCGCTTCGGCGTCATGTTCTTTGCCGATCAGCTTGCGGCTTTCGCCAATCTTCGCCGCGCACTCAAGCCTGGCGGCCGGTTCGCCTTGCTGTGCTGGCAACCGCGACCCGACGTCGTGTGGATGCAATGGCCGCTCGAGCAGGTCGCATCCGTGCTGCCGACGCCGGAACCGACGACGGGGCAGGTTGGTCCGTTCGGATTGGCCGATGCCGACGCCACCTGCCGGATGCTGCGCGACGCCGGCTTTTCCCAGGTAAAGGCGAGCGCGGTCGCGACCACGTTGACGATTGGTATCGGCCCTGACCCCGTCGAGGACGCTATGGCCTTGCTTGGCGATGCCGGTCCCGTCGCCGCGCTGTTTCGCGATGGCGAGCCTGCGGAGCGGGCCAAGGGGGAGGCGATGTTGCGGGCTGCGCTGGCGGGGCGGATCGACGCTGGCGCCATCCGCCTGGATGCCGCCTGTTGGCTCTATGAGGGCACGGCTTGATTTCGATCCGCGATGCTGCGGCCGCGGACATCGCCCAGGTCGCCGCGATCTACCGCGATGCCGTGCTGCACGGCACGGGCTCCTTCGAACTCGATCCACCCGACGACGCCGAGATGATCGCGCGCCATCGGCGCATCGTCGGGCAGGGCTATCCCTTTCTCGTCGCCTGCGAAGGGATGGCCATCCTCGGATACGCCTATGCCTTTGCCTATCGGGACCGGCCGGCCTATCGCTTTACCGTCGAGGATTCGGTTTATGTCAGGACCGAGTGCCAGGGTCGCGGGGTCGGAGCCGCCTTGTTGGCGCGCTTGATCGTCGAGGCCGAGACGCGCGGCTATCGGCAGATGGTCGCCGTGATCGGCGACAGCGCCAACGCCGGCTCGGTCCGGCTTCATCGCAATGCCGGCTTCGTGCCGATCGGAACGTTGGGGGCGGCGGGCTGGAAGCACGACCGCTGGCTCGACGTCGTGCTGATGCAACGGATTCTTGGGGCAGGCGATACCGCGCCGCCCGCGACGTGAAGTCTGCCTACTTCATCACGCCGGTGCAGGGGTCGATGACGTAACGGTTATGAAGCGCACCGACCGATGCCGTCGGCGCGTAGTCGATGCCGGGATTGAACGGCGCCGTCGGGGTTGCACGGGTCACGCTCTGCACGGCCGATCCGATCTCGGCACCATGTTTCTTCGTCATGTAGTCCAGGACATCGGCGGAAGCGACGAAACCGACGGCGATGATCGACACGGAAAGCGCGATGCCCTCGAACGAGGCGCCGCGTTCGTCGCCAAACCAACGTCGGACATAATGCTTCACGGCTTCGCGCTCCTGAACTCTGGGCAGGTCTCGAAGATGCCGCAGCAGGGTAAACAGGAGATTGACGGACCCGAAAAGAATTGACCTATTTTGCTAACGAACACCATGCTTTCGACAATAACGCTGCGAGACGTCCAGCATTCTTATAGTTAAAACGAGGGTCGCCTAAATATTAACGAGCGGCCTTGCGCGTGCCGGCTCAGATGTCGACGAGTTCCGTCGCGAAGGCGGCACGCTCCTGGATGAAGGCGAAGCGCGCCTCGGCCTTGTTACCCATCAACTGCTCAACTGAATCCACGGTACGCTCTGCATCACCCGGCAGGATCACCACGCGCAGCAGGTTGCGTTTTTTGGGATCCATGGTGGTTTCCTTGAGCTGCGCCGGCATCATCTCGCCGAGGCCTTTGAAGCGGCTGACGTCGATTTTGCCCTTTCCGGTCAACACCTTCTTCGTCAGCTCGTCGCGATGGCGGTCGTCGCGGGCGTAGACATGCGTCGTCCCTTGGGTCAGCCGGTAGAGCGGCGGGACGGCGAGGTAGAGGTGGCCCGTCTCGATCAGCTTCGGCATCTCGCGATAGAAGAAGGTGATGAGCAGCGAGGCGATATGCGCGCCGTCGACGTCGGCATCGGTCATGATGATGATCTTGTCGTAGCGCAGGTCCGCGTCGGAGTAGCGGGTGCCGGTGCCGCAACCCATCGCGAGCGTCAGATCGGCGAGCTGCTGATTGGCCGCGAGCTTGTCCTTTGTGGCGTTGGCCACGTTGAGAATCTTGCCACGCAACGGCAATACGGCCTGGTTGGCCCGGTCGCGCGCCTGTTTGGCGGAGCCGCCGGCCGAATCGCCTTCGACGATAAAGATCTCAGAGCCTTGCGCGGATGTGTTCACGCAATCGGCAAGCTTGCCGGGCAGGCGAAGCTTGCGCGTCGCACTCTTGCGGGCGACGTCTTTTTCGGCACGGCGGCGCAGGCGTTCCTCGGCGCGATCGATCGTCCAGTCGAGCAGCCGCATCGCTTGCGAGGGCAGCCCGGCGAGCCAGTGATCGAAGGTGTCGCGGATGGTCCCCTCGACGATGCGCGCGGCCTCGACGGTCATCAGGCGGCCCTTGTTCTGGCCCTGAAACTCCGGCTCCTTGATGAAGACGGAAATCAGCGCGGCGCAGGAGACCATCACGTCGTCGGCCGTCAGGACACTCGCGCGCTTGCCTTGGCCGACGCGCTCGGCGTGATCCTTCAGCCCGCGCAGCAGGGCCGCGCGGAGGCCTGCCTCATGGGTGCCGCCATCGGCCGTCGGGATCGTGTTGCAATAGGAATGGACGAAGCCGTCGTCGTCGGCGAGCCAGGAGATCGCCCACTCCAGCGAGCCGTGGCCGCCCGGCTTCACCACCTTGCCGGTGAAAACCTGGTCGGCGACCATGGTTTTGCCCTGGGTGTCCTGGGCGAGATAATCCTTGAGGCCGCCGGGGAAGTGGAACACCGCCTCGCGTGGCGTGCCGCCTTCGTTATTCAGCGCCGTATTGTGCCAGCGGATCTCGACGCCGCCGAAGAGATAGGCTTTGGCGCGCGCCATCTTGAAGAGGCGGGCCGGCTTGAAATGCGCTTCGGCGCCAAAGATCTGCGGATCCGGCTTGAAGCGGACGCGGGTGCCGCGGCGGTTCAGCACCTTGCCGACGGTGACGAGTTCGCTGGTCGGTAGGCCGCGGGCAAAGGTCTGGCGGTAGAGCACCTGTCCGCGGGCGACCTCGACCTCGCAGTCGATCGCCAGGGCATTGACGACGGAGACGCCGACGCCGTGCAAGCCGCCCGAAGTCTGGTAGGCGCCCGAATCGAATTTGCCGCCGGCATGCAGCGTCGTCATGATGACTTCGAGCGCGGATTTTTTAGGAAACTTGGGATGCGGGTCGATCGGGATGCCGCGGCCGTTGTCCGTCACCGCGAGGTATCCCTCCGCGTCGAAGACGACGTCGATGAAGGTCGCGTGGCCGGCCACCGCTTCGTCCATCGCATTGTCGAGCACTTCCGCGAAGAGGTGATGCAGGGCCGCCTCGTCGGTGCCGCCGATATACATGCCGGGCCGACGTCGCACCGGCTCCAACCCCTCCAAAACCTCGATCGAGGAGGCGTTGTAATTGGCTTCGTCCGGGGTGCCGGTGGTCAGCTTCGGCGCGCGGGCCGGGGCCTGTGGCTCGGGCAATTTGCGCGCTGTACCGAAAAGATCGCGATTGGTCGCCATGCGTCCGGGTCTCGTTTCAGGGTCGCCCCCAGCAAGCCGACGGCCGCGCCGAGGAGGAACATAACAAAAACATCTCTCGGTCCCACTTACCGGACTTTAACGGTCGATGGCTAGAGTCATCGCGATACACTCCAGCGGAAACTGGCGCTGCATGGCCGATGCTCCCCTCACCGTCGTCATCTGCTTCGACCATGCCTCGATCACGGGCGGTCAGGCGAAGGTCGCGTTCGACAGCGCCGTCGGCCTGAAGCGTCAGGGCCATCGACCGATCATCTTCGCAGCGGTCGGCCCGATCGCGCCGCAGCTTGCCGAAGCCGGCATCGAGACGATCTGCCTGGATCAGGACGATCTCATCGGCAACCCGTCGAAGCTCGCGGCCGCCGTTCAGGGCATCTGGAACGGGCCGGCCGCCAAGGCGCTGGACGCCCTGTTGCAGCGGCTGCCCCGGGAAAACACCATTGTTCACGTCCATGGCTGGGCCAAGGCGCTGTCGCCTTCGATCGCCGGGCCCATCGCGCGCTCCGGTCTGCCGGCGGTGTATTCGATCCACGAATATTTTCAGTTCTGTCCCAACGGCGGCTTCTACAACTATCAGCGGCGTCACATCTGCCATCTGACGCCGCTCTCGGCTGCCTGCTGGGCGACGAACTGCGATTCGCGCAATTATCTGAGAAAGCTGTGGCGCAACGTCCGGCTCCTGACGGCCAAACGCATCGCCCACTTGCCGGACATCTTTTCCAATTACATCGCGATTTCCGGCTTTCAGGAAGACATCGTCGCGCCGCTCGTGCCGAAGCATGTGACGCTGCACCGGGTGTCCAACCCGGTCTCGGTCCCCGACCTCGGCCCCAAGCCGGACCCGCTTTCCGGCGAGGTGATTTTCGTCGGGCGGTTGTCGCCGGAAAAAGGCACGCTGCTGTTTGCCGAGGCGGCCCGGCGCATCGGCATGATCCCGACGTTCATCGGCGACGGGCCGGTAACTGCCGAACTTGCCGCGAAATATCCGGAAGCGCGGCTGCTCGGGTGGCGTGATCCGGCCGGCGTGCAGAGTGCGATGCGGGCGGCGCGGGCCCTCGTCTTCCCGTCGATCTGGTATGAAGGGCAGCCGCTCACCGTGCTCGAAGCCAAAGGGCTCGGCGTCCCGATTATCGTATCGGACGCCTGCGCCGGGCGCGAGGAGGTGGAGGACGGGGTGACCGGCCTGTGGTTCAAGAGCCAGGACGTCGACGATCTTGCGCGGGCGCTTGCGGTGACGCGCGACGATCTCAAGATCGCGGCGATGTCGAAGGCCGCTTACGCTGCCTATTGGCGCGACCCGTCGACGCTGGATGCGCACGTCGGACGGATTACCAGGATCTATCGCGGGATGATCGCCGGCGGGACCGAGGCGAAGCGCGCTGTCGCGGGCCACGCCACTTCGGCGTGGTCGGCCCGCGCCGCGTCCCTGTAGAGGTCGATTCGTCGAATTGCCCGATGCTTAGGCGCTACGCCTGTTCTCGCGCCAAAAAAAGGGCCGGGCCTTTCGGTCCGGCCCTTCTCTCGCTGCGGGGAAGACCGCGATCAGTATGAGTAGTACATGTCGAATTCGACCGGGTGCGGCGTCATTTCCAGGCGCATCACGTCCTTCATCTTCAGCTCGATATAGCTCTCGATGAAGTCATCGTGGAACACGCCGCCGGCCGTCAGGTAGGCGTGGTCGGCCTTCAGGGAGTCCAGCGCCTCGCGGAGCGAACCGCAGACCGTCGGGATCTGGGCCAGTTCGACCGGCGGCAGATCGTAGAGATCCTTGTCCATCGGCGAGCCCGGATCGATCTTATTGATGATGCCATCGAGACCGGCCATCAGCATCGCTGTGAAGGCGAGATAGGGGTTCGCCATCGGGTCGGGGAAACGCACTTCCACGCGCTTGGCCTTCGGATTGGACGTATAGGGAATGCGGCACGATGCTGAACGGTTACGGGCGGAGTAGGCGAGCAGGACTGGCGCTTCGTAGCCCGGCACCAGGCGCTTGTACGAGTTCGTCGACGGATTGGTGAAGGCGTTCAGCGACTTGGCGTGCTTGATGATGCCGCCGATGTACCACAGGCATTCCTGGCTTAGGTCGGCATACTTGTCGCCGGCGAAAAGCGGCTTGCCGTCCTTCCAGATTGACTGGTGCACGTGCATGCCCGAGCCGTTGTCGCCGAAGATGGGCTTCGGCATGAAGGTGGCCGTCTTGCCGTAGCTCTGCGCGACCTGATGGATGCAGTATTTGTAGATCTGCATGTGATCGGCCATCTGCGTCAGCGGACCGAACTTCAGACCGAGTTCGTGCTGGGCGGAGGCCACCTCGTGGTGGTGCTTCTCGACCTTGCAGCCCATGCTCTGCATCGCGGCGAGCATTTCGCCGCGCATGTCCTGCGCCGAATCCTGCGGTGGCACCGGGAAGTAGCCGCCCTTGGTGCGGATGCGGTGGCCGAGGTTGCCGCCCTCGTAGGCGGTATCGGAGTTCGACGGGAATTCCGTCGAATCGAGCACGAATCCGGTATTGTAGGGGTCCGAACGGAAGCGCACGTCGTCGAACACGAAGAACTCGGCTTCCGGACCGAAGTACACGGAATCGCCGATGCCAGCGGATGCGGCGTAGGCTTCGGCCTTCTTGGCGATGCCACGGGGATCACGCTCGTAGGGCTCGCCGGTCGCCGGTTCGAGCACATCGCAGATGATGGAGAGGGTCGGCGCGGCGAAGAACGGGTCCATTGTCGCCGTCGTCGGGTCCGGCATGAGCGTCATGTCGGATTCGTTGATCGCCTTCCAGCCGGCGATCGACGAGCCGTCGAACATCGTGCCTTCGGAGAACATCTCCTCGTCGATCAGGCTCTGATCGAAGGTGACGTGCTGCCACTTGCCGCGCGGGTCGGTGAAGCGCAGATCGACGTATTTGATGTCGTTGTCTTTGATCGCCTTCAGCACGTCAGCTGCGGTTTTCATATCGAACTCCCTTGGGGAAGGTTGAAATCACACCGGAGCTTTATCAAGGCTTCGCGACGGTTAGATCGCGTCAGGCCCGGTCTCGCCGGTCCTGATCCGGACGGCGCCTTCTATCGCTGAAACGAAGATTTTGCCATCGCCGATACGGCCGGTTTGCGCGGCCTTGCGGATCGCGGCGACCGCGGCGTCGATGGCGGAGTCGTTCAGCACGACCTCGAGCTTCACCTTCGGCAGGAAGTCCACGACGTATTCGGCGCCGCGGTAGAGTTCGGTGTGGCCCTTCTGGCGCCCGAACCCCTTGGCCTCGATCACGGTGATGCCGGAGACGCCCGCTTCGTGGAGCGCTTCCTTGACCTCATCGAGCTTGAAAGGCTTGATGATGGCTTCAATCTTTTTCATCGACGACGTCCACTCACGGTAAGAATCCTCCCGGTGCCGAACTTCTAGGCAGTTGTCTGCTGCTTAGCACCAGCTATGCCAAAGTGTCATCGGCCTTACGGCCCGATGCGGTTCGTCTCACGGCTTTGCGGGGCCGGTCTCGATCGGCAGATCGGGGGTCGCGCCCCACTCGGACCACGAGCCATCATATAATCCGACGCCGGACTTGCCGATGTTTTCGAGCCCGAGGATGAGGATCGCTGCGGACACGCCCGAACCGCAGGTCGTGATGATTGGCTTGTCGAGATCGACGCCGGCCGCCTTAAATGTTTCGGCCAGCACGTCATCGGATTTCAGCCTGCCGTCGGCATCGACCACGGAGCGCCACGGGACGTTGCGAGCGGTGGGAATATGGCCCGAGCGCAGCCCTGGGCGTGGCTCGGGCACAGAGCCGGCGTAGCGCGGCGCTGAGC
>NZ_LMUU01000165.1:0-20922 GCF_009765775.1 Beijerinckia sp. L45 | reverse complement strand
CTGTCGCGGGGCGCGTCGATGCCCCCGTTTCCACCGGGTATCCACTGCCCGTCCAGGCCGCGAGCCCGCCCTCCAGGAGATGCACGTCTTTCGCGCCATAGTGATTGAACATCCACCACACACGGGCGCCCCCGATAAGGTGCGTGGAATCATAGATGACGATCGTCATGTCATCGCCAATCCCCAACGCGCCGACCTTTGCAGCAAAAGTTTCGGCATCCGGCAGCATGTGGGGAAGGCTGCTTGTGGGATCGGCGATCGTGTCGACGTCGAAGCGCACGGCGCCCGGGATATGGGCGGCACGGAACTCCGTGTCCGCATCCTTGCCCTCGTCAGGCAAGAAGAAGCTGCCATCGACCGCAATGACGTCGGCATCGGCGAGGTGATCCGACAGCCACGCCGGAGTGACGAAGGTGTTTTTTGCCATGGTTAGCCTCATGAACTGGCGTTGCAAGGTCTAGACGTAGCCGGGATCGATGCTCGGAGGATGACCGAGCCAGCCGGGGACGGGCAGGTGCTTTTCCCGCAGGAACGTCGGGTTGAACAGTTTGGACTGGTAGCGCGCGCCGCCGTCGCAGAGGATCGTCACGATGGTGTGACCCGGCCCCAGGTCACGGGCGAGAAGGATGGCGCCGGCGACGTTGATGCCCGAAGAGCCGCCAAGAAGAAGCCCTTCATGCTCGGCCAGGTCGAAGACGATCGGCAAGGCGTCTTCGTCGGTCACGCGGAAGGCGCGATCGATCGGCGCATCGACTAGATTGGCAGTGATCCGGCCCTGGCCGATGCCCTCGGTGATCGAGGAGCCTTCCGCGTGCAGCGCGCCATTCTTGTAGAATTCGTAGAGGGCAGACCCCATCGGGTCGGTGATCGCAATCTGGATCGCGGGGTTCTCCGCCTTCAGCGCCATCGCGACGCCCGCCAGCGTCCCGCCGGTCCCGACCGCGCAGGTGAAGCCATCGATCTTGCCGCCGGTCTGCCGCCAGATCTCCGGGCCGGTCGTCAGCCGATGACCCTCGCGGTTCGCGACATTGTCGAACTGGTTGGCCCAGATCGCGCCGTTCGGCAGCTCCTTGGCGAGCCGCTCGGCGAGGCGACCGGAGAGATGCACGTAGTTGTTCGGGTTGGAATAGGGGACGGCCGGAACCTCGATCAGCTCCGCGCCCTGCAGGCGCAGCATGTCCTTCTTTTCCTGGCTTTGCGTGTCGGGAATGACGATCACCGTCTTGAAGCCGAGCGCGTTGGCGACCAGGGCGATACCGATCCCGGTATTGCCGGCCGTGCCTTCGACGATCGTGCCGCCGGGCTTCAGCACGCCACGGGCGATCGCATCGTGGATGATGGCGAGACCGGCGCGGTCCTTGACCGACCCGCCGGGGTTCATGAATTCGGCTTTGCCCAGAATGGTGCATCCCGTCGTCGCGGACGCATGCTGCAGTTTGATCAGAGGCGTGTTGCCGATCGCATCGACGACGGAGATCACTGGGTCCATGGTGCTTTCGCGAAGGTGAGCGCCGCACGGGCGACGTGACACGGGTCGGGATACTTATACTGCTTCGGGCGGAACAGGTTTCCCTATCCGCGATCTTTCAAAGGGAAATTTTCTCAACGATGTTTCGCGCGAAAGCACAAGACGGCATCGTCTGGATCACCGGCGCCAGCGCTGGCATCGGCCGCGCGGTGGCGCTGCATCTGGCCGGGCTGGGCTATCATGTCGCCGTGACGGCGCGCCGGGCGGCAGACCTCGAGGCGCTGGCGCTGGAAGCACCAGACCGCATCTTCGCCTTTCCCGGCGACATCACCGATCGCGCCGCGATGGCCCGCATCGTCGCGGCGATCGAGGCAACGCACGGCCCGATCGCCCTCGCCTTGCTCAACGCCGGCGTCTACCACACGGAGGAGCGCAAAGGCTTCGACGTCGACGTGGTGTGGCGCACGATCGAGACCAATCTCGGCGGCGCCATCTACGGGCTCGGGCCTTTGCTGGAGGCCATGCTACCGCGCGGCCGCGGGCAGATCGCGCTGGTCGGGTCGCTGGCCGGTTATCGCGGCATTCCCGGTTCGCTCGCCTATGGCGCCTCGAAATCCGCGCTGATCTACGTGGCCGAAGCGCTGAAGCTCACGTACCAGCAGGCTGGCCTGACGATTCAGATCGTCAATCCCGGTTTCGTCCGCACGGCGATGACCGGAGCCAACGACTACGACATGCCTCTGATGATGGAGGTAGATCAGGCTGCACGATGCATCTGCGACGGGCTCGCGCGCGGCGGCTTCGAGATCACCTTTCCGAAGCGTTTGGCCTGGGCGGTCAAGGTCGCGAGCCTGCTGCCGCACGCGCTGTTCTTTCCAGTGATGGCCTGGGCGACGCGACGGGCGCGGTAGCAGGTCGCTACCCCTTGACCTTTTCGTAAGCCGCTAAAGCCCGCGCACGGCCTGTGGCGTGATCCACGATGGGCTTCGGATAGGTCTTGCCAAGTTCGACACCCGCCGCCGCTAATACGCTTCTGTCTGCCTTCCAAGGCTCGTGGATCGCAGCCTTCGGCAGCTTCGCTAGTTCCGGCACGTGCGCCTTCACGTACTCTCCGTCAGGATCGAATTTTTGGCCCTGCAGCACCGGATTGAAAATCCGGAAGAACGGCGAGGCGTCGGCACCGGAGCCTGCCACCCACTGCCAGTTCATGGTGTTGTTGGCGGGATCGGCATCGCAGAGACAATCCCAGAACCACTTTTCGCCGATCCGCCAATCGCACATCAGATGCTTGATGAGGAATGAGGCGGTGATCATCCGCACGCGGTTGTGCATGTAGCCGGTAGCCCAGAGCTCGCGCATGCCGGCATCGACGACGGGATAGCCGGTCTGGCCTTTCTTCCAGGCGTCGAGCTCGGCCTTGGGCACGTCGCGCCAAGGCATCCTGTCGAACTGCCGGTGCAGGTTCACCTCGGCAACGTCGGGGTGATAAAACATCACGTGGTAGTCGAATTCGCGCCAGCCGATCTCCGCCACGAACTTCTTGGTGCCGTCCCGGGTGTGCGGCTCCTTCTTCGCCGCGGCCTCGGCCGCATGCACGATCTGGCGTGGCGAGATCTCGCCGAAGCGCAGATGCGCGGAGAGGTGCGAGGTTCCCTTCACCGACAGCAGGTTGCGCTCGTGCTCGTAGCGGGAAAGGTCGCCATCGAGAAAATCGGTCAGCCGCGCGTGCGCGCCCGCCTCACCTGGCGTCCAGGCGTCAAGCCATCCCGCGGCCCAGTCAGGCTTGACGGGCAGCAGGCCGAGTTGCTTGAGGCTGACACGCTTTGGCCCACCCGCCGGGTAGGGCGCGGCCTTAAGCTTGCGCGGCGCGGGCAGCGGCTCCGACGTGTCGCCCAGGGCGATCGCGGCCTTCCAATACGGCGTGTAGACGCCATAGCTGCCCCCGGTTTTCGTCTTGATTTCCCAGGGCTCGTGGATCAGGCGGCCATTGAAGCTCTCGACGTGGCGGTCGCCGCTGGCGACGGCCGTCTTGATCGCCTCGTCGTGCTTGATCGCGGCGCCGCCGTAACGCCGATTCCAGAACACCGCGCCAGCGTTGCTCGCGTCCGCGAGCGCCGGGGTGATGGTGCCGGACCGGCCCTGAAAAAGGTCGAGCCGGCCTCCGTGCTTTTCCAGGTCCTTGGCCAGCGCTTCCAGCGAATGGTGCAGCCACCAGAGTGATGCCGCGCCCAGGGCCCGCAGACCGTTATCGTCCTCGAGGACGAAGGCGCAAAGAATCGGCGCGCCCCGCTCTATCGCTGCGTGGAGCGCGGGATTGTCGGCAAGCCTGAGGTCGCTGCGGAACCAGACAAGGGAAGGGGCGGCGGTGTCGTGCTTCGTCATGATCTCGGAACGTCGGAGAAGAGGGCTTCAGCCTCTAACGCGCCAAACCGACATTCGCACCGGGGCATCGCGTCGCGATGCCGGGCCTTAGGCTGTGCTCTCGATAAATGCCTTCAGCTCGGTCATGGAGTTGAACCGATAGACGCCGGCCTCCGATTGCGCCTCGATCGAGCCGTCCGCATACATGACATAGGACGTGCCATCCGCCTCATAGCGGCCGATCACGGTTGAGGTTGCTGCCGGCGGTGGCGGCGGTTCGTGCCGGGCAGGTTCCGGGACGTGAAACGCGTGTTGCGGATCGGGTTCCGCTACGGCCACGGCCGAGGCCGGTTCAGCATGGACCAACGTATCCTCGGCGGGCACGAGCGCTGCTTCGTGCGGATGCGGCGGCGCGCCGGATGGACCAGGCGGCGGTTCGTTGTCGAGGGCGGAGAAGGCGCGGTCGAGCCAGTCGTCCATCGCCGGTCCTTCCGGCTCTTCGACGGGCTTCGGCTCGGGCAGCGGCGGCGCTGGCTGTCTCTTGAAGTTGATCTTGAAGCGGGATTTTTCCGCGACCGGTTCGGGATGAGGCCCCGGAGATTCGACAGGATCAGGCTCCGAAGCCTGCTCTAACGGGGCTAGATCGCCTGTCGGGAGACTTCGCGAATGTTCAAAAATGTCGGCGACGGGGAGCGAGCGAACCTTCGGACGCTCGGCGGGCGCGCCGAATGGCCGTTCGGCTTCGATCGCAGGTTCGGGCTGTGCGAGAATGGCAGCCAGCATGTCGCTTTCGAGTTCGGCCGTCATCAAAGAGGTCGGCTCGCCGACAGGAGGCGCAAGAGAAGGTTCGTCGGCGGTGCGGGCATCGAAATCGTGCGCGACGGCGATGTCGACCGGAAGCTCCGGCACAGCCGCGCGGCTCGCGAGCATCGGGCGCAGATCGAGAAGTGTCTTGAGGATCAGGCCGAGCGCGATCGTGACGACGCCGCCGGTCAACGCCGTTGCGCCGGCGATCACGCCGGTCCAACCACGCTCCACCTCCACGATGCCTGCGCCGTGGTAGATCGACAGAGCACCGCCGATCGACAGGATCGCGCCGAGCGCAAGCACGATATAGGCCATTGAACCTCTTTCGCGCCCAAAAACACCGAGCGCGGCACGCATTGACTGTGACAATCTAGCTGTAAATCCTCTGTCTTGCAAAAACCGTAAGATCGAACGGGTTTTCAAATGGTTTGACCGGGTCCCGTTGCCGGTTGCGCCGTCGCCCTCTAATTAGAGCACGAGCAGCACGGCGACCCGGTGGGTCATCGGCTGTGTTTGCCAAGGAGCTTGTACATGACGTTCACTCTGCCGCCCCTACCATATGCTTATGATGCCCTGCAGCCTTACATGTCCAAGGAAACATTGGAGTTTCACCACGACAAGCACCATCAGGCCTATGTCACGGCCGGTAACAACCTGCTGAAGGACAGCGGGCTCGAAGGCAAGTCGCTCGAGGAGATCGTCAAGGAATCCTACGGTAAGAACGCCGGCCTCTTCAACAATGCGGGCCAGCATTACAATCACACCCATTTCTGGAAATGGATGAAGCCGAACGGCGGCGGCGCGGTGCCCGGTTCTGTCGAAAAGGGCATTACCGATGCCTTCGGCTCGCTCGACGCATTCAAGGAGCAGTTCGTCCAGGCCGGCGTGACGCAGTTCGGCTCCGGTTGGGCCTGGCTGGTCGTCAAGGACGGGAAGCTTGAGATCGCCAAGACGCCGAACGGCGAGAATCCGCTGGTCCACGGCGGCGTGCCGATTCTCGGCGTCGACGTCTGGGAGCATTCCTACTACATCGATTACCGCAACCGCCGCCCCGACTACATCAAGGCCTTCCTCGATCATCTCGTGAACTGGGAATACGTGGAAGAGCTGTATTCGAAGGCCGCTTAAGTCACCTCAACGCCCTTCTCCCGCTGCGGCGGGAGGAGGGAAAATCGCGCCAGTCTGGCGCCGCGATGGTCGAGACAGTCCTGAAAGGCCGGCGACAGCAGGAACGCGAGTTCCCGTTCGCGGCTTTCGGTGACGGGATCGATCGCGCGCAGCGCGTCGTCGACGTAACCGGGATGGCACATAACGAGGTGCCGGGGCCCGGGCCTCTTGAGATAGCGCGAGAACGCGGCGCCATAATCTTCACCGGGACGAAAGTCCGAAAATCCTGCGAATCCATCGTTCGTGGCATAGCCGCCCGCCTTGGCCGCCCCGGCGGCCCCACGCGCCAACCACGCCAGACCGAGTGCCTTCTTCAGCGTCGTGCCCCTGGCCAGGATCCGCAACGGGTGGTCCGCACTGTCGCGCAGCCAGATCTTTCCGCGCCACCCGCGGCGGTCGAGGTGGCGCAGCACGAGGTCGCGAATCGGTGGAAACACCTGAACATGCTGATGGCCGTCGAGATGATCGGGTGGGCCGCCCCAGACTGACGAAAAGGTGTCGAGCTGGCGTCCGATTTCCAGGTCGATCTCGGCCAAAGGAAGGGCGCCCCCGCGCATGAACCGGTCGATCGGCGGCAGCCGATTGCCCGGTGCCAGATTCGGCATCGGCCCGAGCGGAGCACCGCTCGTCAGGTTGAGGTGCAGCCCGATGTCGGCCCGTTCGGCATAGGGCCGCAGCGCCGCGGCGCTTTCCGGCCACCACGGCGATGTCGTTATGACGCTCGTCCCGCTCAGCGTACCAGCGTCGAGCGCTTCAAGAATGCCGCGGCTGACCGCGGGCGTCATCGCGTAATCGTCGGCGCAAAGTGCGAAGGAAAAGGATTTTTGGGCATCCGCCAAGCTTAAGGTCCTTGAAAGGCAGGCATGTCAGGTAAGGCCCGCGTCAGGCAGAGTGTTATCCCTGTGCGAAATTCCATCCGGTGTGGAAAGACGCTAAAGCTGATATCGGCGTGAAGGCTTCATGCGAGACGCGACACGTCTTGCGCTTATGCGGTGCCCGGCGCCGGCGCTCAAGGGGTTCTGAATGACAGGCGATGCCGCACAAGACGTGCGAACGGAACTTTCGGTCGTCATTCCCGTGCTGAACGAGGCGGAGAATATCGGGCCGTTGCTCGCCAGGCTCGTGCCGATCCTGATGCGCTGCGTCACCTCCTACGAGATCATCTTCATCGACGACGGCTCGACGGACGATACGATGTTGGCGATCCATCGCGCCAACATGGCGGATCGCAATGTCGGCTGCGTCTCGTTCAGCCGCAACTTCGGCAAGGAAGTCGCCATTGCCGCCGGTCTCGACCATGCGAGCGGCGCTGCCACCGTGATCATCGATGCCGATCTTCAGCACCCGCCAGAAATGATTGAGGAGTTCGTCGCGCGCTGGCGTGAAGGCTACAAAAACGTCTACGGCCAGCGCGTCGATCGCAGTGACGACAGCCCCCTGCGCCGCGCGCTGACGCAACGATTCTACAAGATCTTTGGCTCCGTCGGCGAAACCACCTTGCCCGAAGGCGCCGGCGACTTCCGCCTGCTCGATGCGCAGGCCGTCGCCGCGCTGCGTACGCTGCGCGAGCGGGCGCGCTTTAACAAAGGTCTCTATGCCTGGATCGGGTTCAAGTCGATCGGCGTGCCCTTCGAAGTGGAGACCCGGGCACACGGCGTATCGAAATTCAGCTACCGCAAGCTGACGCGATTCGCGCTCGACGGCCTGATGTCGTTTTCCACGCTTCCGTTGATGGTGTGGACCTACATCGGCACCGCGATCTCGATCGTTGCGCTGACGACGGCGATCTATTTTGTCGGTGAAACCCTCTTTTTCGGTACGGATGTGCCCGGCTTCGCCTCGCTGATCGTGTCCGTGACCTTCCTCGCCGGCGTCCAATTGCTCTCGCTCGGCGTCATCGGCGAGTACATCGGGCGCATCTTCGCCGAGGTGAAGCGCCGGCCGCTGTATCTTGTCCAGGAGCGGGTCGGTCCGATCGGGCAGGGCATCGACGAAGGCCTCGATATATCCACGGCGCAGACCCTCATCATCGGACAGGACATTCGCCGCGGCCATGTATAGGTCGCTCTTCTCGGTCGGCGGCTTCACGCTCCTCTCGCGAGGAACGGGCTTTCTGCGCGACATCATGCTCGGCACCTTTCTCGGTGCCGGTCTGTTGGCCGATGCCTTTCTCGTGGCGCTGCGACTGCCCAACCATTTTCGCGCGATCTTCGGCGAGGGCGCCTTCAACGCGGCCTACGTCCCGACCTACGCGCATATCCTGGAGACGGAAGGCCGCGAGCCGGCGCATCGCTTCTCCAGCCAGATCTTTACGATGCTGCTGGCCTCACAGATCGTGCTTCTGGCCATGGCGTGGGTGGCGATGCCCTATGTCGTCGACCTGCTGGCACCGGGCTTCCGCGACAATCCGGAAAAATTCGCGCTCGCCGTGACGATGACGCGGATCACCTTTCCCTACCTGCTCTTCATCACCATCAACACGCTGCAGCAGGGCACGCTGAATGCCAACGGCTACTTTGCCGCCGCCGCGTTTGCGCCGGTGCTGCTCAACGTGACGACGATCGCCTTTGTCGCGGCCTATGCGATATTTCCCAACGCCGGGATCGCGGCAAGCTGGGGGACGGTGGTCTCCGGCCTGCTCCAGGTGATGATGACGGGCTACGCCGCCTGGCGCGCCGGCATTCTGGAACATCTCGTCCGGCCAGAGATGACGGCCGAGGTGAAGCGATTCTTTGGCCGCCTGGGGCCGGCGATCATCGGATCGGCCGGGCCGCAGATCGCGGTCTTCGCCGACACGATCATCGCCTCGATGTTGCCGACCGGCGGCCTGTCCTCGGTCTATTACGCCGACCGCATGTACCAGCTGCCGATCGGCGTCATTGGCATCGCCGCTGGTACGGTGCTGCTGCCGGAGATGGCCCGCCGGCTTGCCGCGGGCGACCGCACCGGCGCCTATCACGCGCAGAACCGAACGATGGCTCTGTCGTTGGCGCTGACCGCGCCGTTCTTCGTCGCCTTCATCATGATCCCGGAGTGGATCATGCGGGCCGTCTTCAACCATGGCGCCTTCACGGGCCAGGCGGCCGATGCCTCGGCGGCGGTGCTGGAAGCCTACGGATTCGGCCTGATGGCGGTCGTGCTGACCCGCTCCGCGGTCGCGAGTTTTCAGGCCAAAGGGGACACGCGCACGCCGATGATCGTGACCCTGGCGTCCTACGCGCTGAATGTCGGGTTGAAGCTGCTGCTGTTTCGCTCGTTCGGCGCCGTCGGCCTGGCCGCGGCGACGGCGGCCGGATACTGGCTCAACCTGTTGCTGCTCGTCGGCATCGCGGTCCATCGCGGCGACATGAAACCGGACGTGTTTCTCGGGCGCACGGCGGCCGCGGTTTCGATCGCCTCGGGTGTGCTGGCGGTCTTCGCCCTGCTCGGGCCGGGGCCGCTGTGGGCGCTGTTCGGCATGATCGGGCGGTTTCAGGTCGAAGGCACGTTCCTCACGCTCGGCGCGCTGGGCGCGGGGGTCTACGCGGCGGTGCTGCTCTTCGCGCTACATGCCTATGGCATCGCCCTGCCGCTGCCGGACCGGGCGAAGCGGGCTTTAGGAGCGCTGCCCTTCTTCGGTGCGCGGGTGAAGAGCCCCCTGCGCTACTGACTAAGCGCTGTCAAAATCCGCGCCCATGAGCGGGCGCCTTTGTGAAACGACGACATTTCGTACTTTTCGTTCGGCGAGTGGATACGATCGTCTTCCAGCGAAAAACCGACCATCAGCGTGTCCATTTTTAAGTCTTTCTTGAACGATCCGACGATCGGGATCGAGCCGCCGCAGCCGGCGAGCACAGGTTCCTTGCCCCACTCGACCTGCAGCGCGCGACGCGTCCGGTTCAGCGCCTCCGAGGTGAAGGGCAGGGCGATGGCGCCGGAGGCGCCGTGCGAGATGAACTCAGCGTGGCAGTCCGCGGGCAGCCGCTCGATGACGAACGCGCGAAAATTTTTGGCCACCTCGTCCGGTTTCTGATTGGCGACGAGGCGGAACGAGAACTTGGCGCTGGCCTGGGCCGGCAGAACCGTCTTCGAGCCCTTGGCGGTGTAGCCGCCGACGATCCCGTTGATCTCGCAGGTCGGCCGCGACCACAGCATTTCCAGAACGCTGCGGCCGTGTTCGCCGGCCGGCACCGAGAGGCCGACGTCGCCCAGGAATTTTGCGCCATCGAACCGAAGCTCGTGCCATTGGTCGGCAATCTCGTTCGGCAGTTCGATGACGTCGTCGTAGAATTCCGGGATGGTGATGCGGCCGGTGTCGTCGTGCAGCTCCGCGATAATCTTCGCGAGCACGCGGATCGGGTTGATCGCCGGGCCGCCGAACATGCCGGAGTGCAGGTCGCGGTTCGGTCCGTGGATCACCACCTCCTCGAGCACCATGCCGCGCAGCATGGTGGTGATGGCTGGCGTAGACTTGTCCCACATCAACGTATCGCAGACGAGCGCCATGTCGGCGCGGAGTTCGGTCTTGTTGGCGGCGAGGAAGGCCGGCAGCGATGGCGATCCCGTCTCCTCCTCGCCTTCCAGCAGGATTGTTATGTGGCACGGCAGTTCGCCGGTCTCGCGAAACGCGCGGCAGGCCTCGACGAAGGTCATCAGCTGGCCCTTGTCGTCGGCGGTGCCGCGGCCGACGAGCTGCCGTCCGGCCAGTGTCTCGACGATGCGCGGCTCGAAGGGCGGCGTCGTCCAGAGCTCGAGCGGATCGGCCGGCTGGACGTCATAGTGGCCGTAGAACAGAACGTGCGGCACGTCGGGCCGCGCCGCCTTGGCATGGCCGACAACCATCGGCAGGCCCTCGGTCTCGCGGACGCTGGCCTCGAAGCCGAGGCTCGTCAGTTCCGCCGCGGCCCAGGCAGCGGCCCGGTGGCAGTCGTTATTGAAGGCCGGGTCGGTGGAAACCGAGGGAATCTTGATGAATTCGAACAGACGGGCCACGGCCGCGTCGAGATTCTGATCGATCTTGGCGAGAACCGAATCGAGCGAAGCCATGGGCCTGTCCTTCACTTGCTTTGCGCGGGCATTCCCGCTTTGTGGCCTTCCCTTTATCGCGGCGCCCCCTCGCCGCAAAGCGATGGAATGACGCGATGCGCCTGCGAGCCGATTTCTGGGTGGCCGCTCACATCCGGCGCTGCGAGGTGGAAGGCGCCTCGGCCTACCTTCGACGCCGCGGCTCGCCAGAAGCCGGGGCGATCATCGTCAAGCTCGACAAGCTGGACGGAGAGACTGCGTTATTTGGCGTCGCCGCCTCGACCGAGTCGGACCGCGGCTTGGATCGGCGTTTCATCCGCCTGCACAAGGAACTGTGGATCGATCCGCCAGACGCCGAGGCGCGTCTCAAGCGGGAAATCGGTTTCGATCCCGACCTTTGGATCGTCGAGATCGAGGATCGTCACGGCCGATCCTTTCTCGATCTCGCTGGCTGAACGAGAAAGCGCGAGTGTTTTCAGGGACGTCGAGTCCGAAAATCGCGTCGTACGACACTTTATTGACGCTGCGGCGCGTCCCGTTAAGCTTGATGTAACCTTTTTACAACGTGTAAAAACAAGTCCCGATTTGTTGGGGTTTTGTTAACCGCGAACCGGTGAAATCAATTTCGCGGCATAAACGTGCCTGAAAGGTTTTCACGGAGTCAGCAGGTGGGTGATCTCATCGTCATGACGCGCCCGAATTCTTCCGTTCGGCGCGAAGTTCCTCAGCAGGGGAGCGCAAGCGTTCTGTTCTTCACGGGCGTCCGTTACACCCGGGTCGCCGACGTCGATCCGGCTCTGGCCAGCGTGACGCCGCCGCGCCGGGCGACCAAGCCGCGGCGGGGCCCGAACAAGAATGGCGACATGAAACGCGCCTAAACGCTTACGGAGCCGCCAGCGGCTCCGGGCGACAGTCGATGGCCTTGATCCGGGCTTCTGCCTCCTGCCTGTCGCCGGGTCGTGCGACGAGCGCGGTGGCCACAATGAGCCCTTTCGGCGCCGGCGCCTTGAGCCGCAGTTCGGACGGCAGGCCTTGTTCCTCGTCGTCGCCGGCTTCGACCTGCTGCAGCTGGCTTTCCGTCACCAATCTGATGTCAATCGTGTCGTGCAATGCCGCTCGGTCGGTCATCGCGTAAAAAATCCGACCCTCCCGCGTGCGGAACGACAGCGTCAGCAGCCGGCCCGCCTCGACACGAGCCTTCAGCCGCACCGGCGTTTTTCCCACATCGAAGAAGCATAGGCCTTGGACCGTCGCAGGGTCGAGGAATGGAATCACCGTGCCATCCGGCCCGCTCGACGGCAGCAGCACCATGTGATCAACCCCACCCTGCGCCGCCAGCCGATCGAAAGCATCGCGGGTCGCGACCTTCGGCAGGATGAGGATTGCCGTGAAATGGGTGAGCCCCGCCACGAGAAGCGTTGCAAGAAGCCAGGGCAGCACGCCGATGAGCCGGTTCATCAATGGCACCGAAGCTTCTGGATCCGCGGCAATGTCGCAGCATCGAACGTCGATCCGACGGCACTGAGACCTGTATCGTAGAGACGCAGGGCGAGGACGTAGGGCATCGGTTTGCCGATCGGCAGCCAATTGCCGCTTCGCGCCTCCGTCGCCACGGTGATCAGGACGGGTTCCCGATTTTGCCGCAGGACCTCG
The DNA here is from genome assembly GCF_009765775.1 of Beijerinckia sp. L45. Classification (GTDB taxonomy): domain Bacteria; phylum Pseudomonadota; class Alphaproteobacteria; order Rhizobiales; family Beijerinckiaceae; genus RH-AL1. Next base: position 8,462 of record NZ_LMUU01000165.1, on the reverse strand, counting down.
GCCGAGGTGAACGCGTAGCGTTGCGCTGCATTGGGGATCGAAAAGCCATCCGGCGTCAGGGCGCCAAGAGTCCAGAATCGGGCCGCGGGCATCGCGCCCGTGACGGCATAGTCGCACTCGGGAGACAAGGGGCCGCCGGCGCTATCCGCCGTCGCCACGAAGCTCAGGCCTTCGGCGGCTCCGAGCGGCAGCGTTCCCGAGCGATTGATGCTGGCCAAGGTGTAGGGATCGACATCGGTCGTCCCCTCCCGCGGCGACCCGCGCCAGGGGCCCGCCACAAGGCCGCGGGTCGCGGGACTGAGGGAGACGATGGTCACGAGAAGGCCGAGCATGACGCCGACGGTGCCGGCGGCGACGATTTTCAACAGGGTCGCCACTCGGTCCCGCTCCCGCGCGTGAAGATCTCAACGATCAGCGTGGATTAGACCGGATCGCCACGCAGTGAAACAAATCTCAGCGGAGATTGATGATGCGGACGCCGTTCGACTGATCCACGCGGGCGACCGACCTTCCATCGAGGTCGGCCTTCGTTACCGTCCGACCCATACGCACGATCTGAATCGACGATTCGATCGCCCCGAGCGCCTCGGTCGTGTTCTTGGACAGCGTGGCGGGTCGAATATTGGGTTCGGCCGGGGTGGCATTGTCACTCGGCGGCACCGCGGCGACCCTGACGCCCGGGGTCGAGAGCGGAACGCCGAAGATCGGCTTCGGATCGACGTTTTGGTGCGCGTAGGTCATGATCTCGTGCCACGTCGCAGCCGGTAGCGTACCGCCCGTCATGTCCTTCATCGGACTGTCGTCGTCGTTGCCGAACCACACGGCTGCGACGTAATTGCCGGTGAATCCGTCGAACCACGCGTCCTTGTAGCCGTTTGTCGTGCCGGTCTTGCCGGCCGCCTCGTGGTTCTCGAGTGCCGCGCGTCGACCGGTGCCGCCCAGCACGTTCTGATGCAGCATCCAGTTGAGTTCGGCGACGGCCTTGGCATCGACCACCTGCTGCGGCGCAGGCGCGTCGCGGTCATGGCGATAGATGATGTCGCCGCGCCCGTTGCTGATCGAAATGGCAGCGTAGGGAATGACCCGCTTGCCGCCGTTGGCGAAGCCGGCATAGGCCGACGCCATCTCCATGACGTTGACGTCGTCGGCGCCAAGCGGCAGCGACACGGTATCCTCCAAGGGGGTCGTCACCCCGAGCCGCTTGGCCGTGGCAATGATTTTGGCGCGGCCGGATTTTGCACGGGAAAAGACGTTGCTGGCGCCGGGCACAGCGTCTCCGACCTCGATCGACAGCCGGATGGCGACCGTGTTCAGCGACTTCATCAGCGCGGTAACCAGCGGGATCTGGCCGGCAGACTCGTTCTTGAAGTTATGCGGGCAGTAGTTGCCGATGCACAGCGAGGCGCCGCTGATCATCGTCGAGGGGTGAAAACGCCCCGACATCAGCGCTGTCAGATAGACGAACGGCTTGAACGACGATCCCGGCTGACGAAGCGCATCGGTGGCACGGTTGAACTGGCTGCCGCCGTAGTCGCGGCCGCCGACGATGGTGCGGACGGCGCCGGTTGGGTCCATGATGACGGTCGCGGCCTGCTTGGCGTGGTAGGCCGGACCGAATTCGCGCAGCTGGTTCTCGATCGTTTCTTCCGAATGGCGCTGGATATTCGGGTCAAGCGCCAGGCGTACGGTGAGCACGCGTTCGTCGCCGAACTTGCCGGCGGCGGCCATGCCCTTGATCTCGTTAAAGGCCCAGTCGAGGTACCAGTCCGGACTCGACCCGCGCTGGCGATCCACGGGCGTCGCCGGATTGCGCTGCGCCGCATAGATCTGCCCCGCCGAGAGGTAGCCGGCATCGACCATATTGTTGAGCACGTCGTTGGCGCGGGCGCGCGCCGCGGGCAGGTTGATGTGCGGCGCGTATTTCGTCGGCGCCTTGAACAGGCCGGCGACCATGGCCGCCTCGGGCAGGGAGAGGTCGCGGACGGACTTGCCGAAATAGAATTCGGACGCCGCCTGGACCCCGAAGGTGCCGGCGCCGAGATAGGCGCGGTCGAGGTAGAGGCCGAGGATTTGCCGCTTGCTGAGATGCGACTCGAGCCACAGCGCGAGGAAGGCCTCGTTGACCTTGCGCTCGACGGTGCGCTCGTTGGAAAGGAACAGGTTCTTGGCCAGCTGCTGGGTCAGCGAGGAGCCGCCCTGCACCACGCCGCTGGCGCGGGTGTTGACCGCAAGCGCTCGCATGGTGCCGATGATGTCGATGCCGAAATGATCGAAGAACCGGCGGTCCTCGGTCGATATGACGGCCTGAATCAAATTCCTCGGTAGTTCGTCGAATGGGACGGCGTCGTCATGGCGGATGCCGCGGCGTCCGACCTCCTGACCGAAGCGATCGAGGAAGGTGACGGCGAGATCCTGTTTTTTCAGCCAGTCGTCCGAGGTCTGCTGGAATGCCGGAACCGCAAGGGCGAGCGCGAGAATGCCGCCGAACACGCCGAGGGTCAGCCCTTCGCACGCCAGTTCCACGCCGACCCGCTTCAGGCCCGAGACATGGAAGCGGTCCATGAACATCGCGAAGGCTTCGAAGCCGGCCTTGCCGTTCTGGCCGCTCTCGTAGATGGAGGAATCGATCCAGCCGTCCAGGGCGAGCATCGCATCGGACATGCGCCGTGCGAACCGTGACGCGCGCAGGCTCTTCAGCCAGCGTCCGTCGCGCAGGGCCTCGGACCATTTTTCGAACACGCTTGGCCGCTCTCTCATCGTGTCGGCGTTTCCATCCGCGGGCTTTCGTCGCCATGTCTTGACGAGGGCGGCGCCGAAGAGCAAGTCGACTTTAACCCGCTCTCAACCATCTTTTCCGCACTGCTAGCTCAGGGCAATCCTTATGCCGCACGATCCGTCTCAAATTGAGACAAACATCCAGATTGCCGCGACGCCTGACGACGTTAATGCGATGCCGGATGATAGGCCGTTCTGGCAGACCAAGACGCTTGAGGCGATGACCCCGACGGAGTGGGAGAGCCTGTGTGACCGCTGCGGCAAATGCTGTCTCGTCAAACTCGAGGATGAAGACACCGGCCAGATCTTCCTCACCGATATCGGCTGTAAGCTGTTCGATGCCGGGGCCTGCGCCTGTTCCAACTATCCGGCACGTCGCAAAAAGGTCCGAGACTGTATCAAGCTGACGCCGATGTCGGTCCGTGCGATCGGCTGGCTGCCTCGGACGTGCGGCTACAGACTCGTGGCGGAGGGACGTCCGCTCGAAGCCTGGCATCCCCTGATTTCGGGTTCGTCGGACACAGTGCACGAGGCCGGCATCTCCGTCCGCGGGCGCACCAACGGCAGCGAAAAAACGGTGAAGCTGGAAGACTATCCGCTGCACATCGTCGACTGGGAAGACGGCACGCCGGAGCCGATGTGACCGCGTCAACTCCGATGTGAGCGGCGAACGTCTTGCCATCGGTAGGCGTTTGATATTCCACTTGTCCCAAGCAATCGGAGGCTCCGTTCATGGGGCATTCATGGCCGAAGGATGACGCTCGGATCATGAAAATCGCGGCTTTGGTTCTCGTGGCGCTCGTCGGCGGTATCGCCTGCGCTCGCGCGGCTGATGCCATGCATCCGCCCTTGCCGCCGCTCGTGCGTCCATTGCCGCCACCGCCGATGATGCGTCCACCGCCGCCGCCGTTCGTCGAGGGCCCGCATCCTCATGTCGAAGCGATGCATCGTCCCGAGCCCGCGCGGATCCGGACCTGTTTCAATCCCGCCGAGACCCGAGAAAAGATCATTTCCCGTCGTTTAAGCGAGCCTTTCGGTCTGTTCCGCGGCGCCGCTGGCCGCGTGCAGGGCGAGGCGTTGCGGGCCAAGCTTTGTCGTTGGAACGAGGACTACGTCTACGAGATCGCGCTGCTGCGCCGTGACGGCCACATCATCCACGTCTACATCAACGCCACCAGCGGTCAGTCGCTTGGCGCCTTTAACGACCATTGATTTCACTACTCACTCGAACCAAGGGGCTAATTCGTGCGTCTGCTGGTCGTAGAAGACGATCTCGATCTCAATCGCCAGATTGTCCGGGCGTTGGAAGAGGCGGGCTATGTCGTCGATCGCGCCTATGACGGCGAGGAGGGTGCGTTCCTCGGCGAGACCGAGCCCTACGATGCGGTCATCCTCGACCTCGGCCTGCCAAAAAAGGATGGCATCTCGATCATCGGCGAGTGGCGCAAAGCTGGCCGGGTGATGCCGATCCTCATTCTGACGGCGCGGGATCGCTGGAGCGACAAGGTCAAGGGCTTCGACGCCGGTGCCGACGACTACGTCGCCAAGCCGTTCCACATGGAGGAGGTTCTGGCACGGGTTCGCGCTCTACTGCGTCGGGCGGCCGGCCATGCGACGAGCGAGCTCGTCTGCGGTCCGGTCCAGCTCGACACCCGCGCCAGCCGCGTGTCGGTCGACGGCAACGCGGTCAAGCTGACGTCGCACGAGTACCGGCTGCTGTCCTATCTCATGCACCACTCCGGGCGGGTGGTGTCGCGCAGCGAGATCGTCGACCACCTCTACGACCAGGATTTCGATCGCGACTCCAACACGATCGAGGTGTTCGTCGGACGTTTGCGGCGCAAGCTCGGCGTCGACATCATTCAGACCATGCGCGGGCTCGGCTATCTCGTGAACGCCGAGGGCCCCGCAGCGGACAAAAGCAAAGCCGGCACGGCCCCGATCGTCGGGCGATAGCGTCGCCGATGTTTGGCGATCCGCGAACACGCTCTCTCGCGACACGTCTCTTCATTTCGGCGACGGTTCTCAGCGTCACCATCCTGCTCATCGCCGGCTTGATCCTGACGGCCGTCTATCGCACGTCCGCCGAAGCCGCCTTCGACGAGCGGCTCGGCGTCTATCTTCGTGCACTGGTCGCCGATCTCGCCAGCGCGTCGCCGGGCGACGACGCCAAATCCGATCGCCCGGAGTCCGGGCAGCTCGCGGACCCGCAATTCGAACTTACCCTCTCCGGCTGGTATTGGCAGATCACCCGCCTCGACGGGCCCAAGCCCGACATCAAGGCGTCGCGCTCGCTGTTCGCCGCGCGTCTGCCGAGGCTTGCCGACAGCGGCGTGCCGGCTGAGCTCGGCGGGTCGCGCCGGGGCTATGCCAATGGGCCCGACGACCGACCGCTGCGCATCGTCGAGCGGATCATCGATACCGGCGACCAGGGCGTCTACCTCGTGCAGGTGGCTGCGACGACGGAGGAGATCGAGGCGCAGATGCTGCAGTTCGAAATCGATCTCACCATCACCTTCGCGATCCTTGCGGTCATGCTTGTGGGCTCTTCGGCGCTGCAGCTGCGCTACGGCCTGCAGCCGCTGCGGCGCCTGCAGGAGGGCGTGATCGCCATCCGCCGCGGCGACAATGAAAAGATCGAGGGCATCTTTCCGCGCGACATCGCGCCGCTCGCCGGCGAACTCAACCTGATGATCGAGGCCAACCGCGACGTCGTCGAGCGGGCGCGGACGCAGGTCGGCAATCTGGCGCATGCCTTGAAAACGCCGCTGAGCGTCATCGTCAACGAGGCGGCACGGGAGCAGGGCGGCTTCGCGGCGAAAGTCAGCGAGCAGGCGACGATGATGCGCGACCAGGTCGCCTATTATCTCGAGCGCGCCCGCGCCGCAGTCAGCGCCCGCAAGATCGGGAGCGCGACGGAAGTCGAACCTGTCGTCCGCGGCCTCGTGCGTACGTTCGAGAAGATCTATCACGACCGCGGCCTCGTTTTCGTCGAGGAGGGCGGCGCCGGCATCCGCTTTCTCGGCGAGAAGCAGGACCTCGAGGAGATGATCGGCAATCTCGTCGACAATGCCGGCAAGTGGGCGCAGAGCACGGTGTCGATCGGCATCAGCGGCGAGACCGACAAGATCTCCGAACGCGCCTACTTTAGGGTGACGATCGATGACGATGGACCCGGCCTCGATCCCGGTCTGCGGGCGGCGGCGATCAAGCGAGGACAGCGGCTCGACGAGTCGAAGCCTGGATCCGGCCTAGGTCTGTCCATCGTCGACGATCTCGCCAGGATTTATGGCGGGGCTTTCACCCTGGAGACCAGCCCGACATCGGGTTTGCGCGCCGAACTGCGCCTGCCGGCGAGCTGACCGTGCCGCTTCCACGGATGCGGCTATGGCGTTCGCGGATGGCGGCTATGCCGCTTCCCCGCGAGCGTCGGACTTGTTAAGGTGTAACGATGCAGACGACCCCCGGCCAACCCTGGATTTCGCAAGTCGAAGCGCTGTGCCTCAAGCGCGGGCTGCAGATGACGGCCCTTCGCCGCGAGGTTGCCGGTATTCTGGCGAGCTCAGACCAGCCGCTCGGCGCCTATGCGATCATCCAGAAGCTATCCGACATGCAGAGCCGCATCATCGCGCCGCCCACCGTCTATCGCACGCTGGATTTTCTCGTCGACAACGGCTTCGTCGTGAAGATCGAAAGCCGGCAGGCCTATATCGCCTGCGACCACCTCGGCCATGACCATGATCATCACGGCATCGTACTGTCATGCGTCAAGTGCGGCCGCAGCTCGGAGATCGACAGCGCGGCGATCGAGAAAGAGGTCGCGGCGATCGCCGTCGGCTGCGCCTTCAAGGTTGAGCGCAAGGTCTTCGAGATCGACGGCGTCTGCGCCGACTGTACAGTTGCCTGACCAACGGGTAGTCGGAAGCGACAACGAGCGGTCTTTCCATGCCCGGGCCTCGACGTTAAATTGTGAGAAGGCCGAGCGACGATCGGCCTCGGATGAGGCGGCCGGTGAACGCGTTTGATTAGTCTTTGGGTTCTTTTCGCCTTGTTGACCGGCGTCGCTGTGTTCAGCGTGCTCTGGCCGCTCTCGCGCGCGCTGGCGGCGACCGATCGCCGCGAGCTCGACGTCGCTTTCTACAAGGCTCAGGCGGCCGAGATCGAGCGCGACGCCTCGCGCGGCATTATCGGATCGGACGAGGCCGACGTTGCCAAGACGGAAGCGGCACGCCGGCTGATGGCCGCCGCCCAGCGCGATGGCGGCGCGGAAACCCGCTCGTCGCAATTCGCCGTGCGCCTCGTGGCCCTGGCGTCGTTGGTATTCGTCCCGGTGATGGCGCTTGCCCTCTATACCAAGGTCGGCAAGCCCGACCTTCCCGACATGCCGCTTGAGGCGCGCCTCGCCGTGCCGGCGCTGCAGATGGACATGGCGACCGCCATCGCCAAGATCGAGCGGCATCTCAGTGAAGAGCCCGGTGACGGCCGTGGCTATGAGGTGCTGGCGCCGACCTACATGCGGCTTGGCCGCGCCGACGACGCGGTGCGCGCCTACACCAAAGCGCTGGAGCTGCTCGGCCCGACTGCCGATCGCTATGCCGGTCTCGGCGAAGCCCAGGTTTACAGCGGCAGTGGGGTGGTGACCGCCGACGCCAAGCGCTCGTTCGAGAAGGCTTTTTCCCTCGACCCGACGTTGCCGCGCGCCAATTTCTATCTCGGTCTCTCCGCGCAGCAGGATGGCGACAAGCCGAAGGCTTTGGACATCTGGCGCAAGCTCGTCGCCGCCTCGCCGCCGGACGCGCCCTGGGTGCCGACGGTCAAGACGCGCATCGCCGATCTCGCCGGCGAGCCCTTGCCCGACTCCGCGCCGCCGATGGCGGGTGCCGGCCAGGCGGTCGATGGCCAGTCGAAGATGGCCGCCGCGATCCAGAAGCTTCCCGGCGATCAGCAGCAGGCGATGATCCATCGCATGGTCGATGGCCTCGCCGACCGCCTGAAGGAAAACGGTGCCGATCTCGACGGCTGGCTGCGACTTGTCCGCGCCTATCGCGTCCTCGACGAGCAAGATAAGGCAAAGGGCGCGCTGGCCGACGCGCGCCGCAATTTCGCCTCCGATACGGAAGCAAAGAAGCGCATCGACGCGCTGGCGCATGAACTCGGTCTCGAAGGGTAACGGGCGATGACCCGCAAGACACGACGACTGACCCTCATCGGCGCCGCGCTCGGCGTGTTCGGCGCAGCCGTAGGCCTCACTTTATTCGCGCTCAGCGATACCATCGTCTTCTTCTATGGCCCCAGCGAATATGCGCAGAAGGCGCCGATCCCCGGCACCCGGCTACGCATCGGCGGCCTGGTGAAGGCTGGAACCTTCGTCAAAGAAGGCAACCAGACCTTCGAGTTCGCCGTCACCGACACCCATCATGACGTGAAAGTCGCCTACACCGGCTTGCTGCCGGACCTGTTCCGCGAAGGGCAAGGGGCCGTCGTCGAAGGCGCCGTCGGCACCGACGGCATCTTCAAGGCCGACAGCGTGCTCGCCAAGCATGACGAGCGCTACATGCCGCGCGAGGTCGCTGACGCCCTGAAGAAACAGGGGGTGTGGAAGGAGGGGCAGGCGATGCCCGAGACCGCCGACACCAATGCGAGCGTCGTGAAATGATCGTCGAAACCGGCCACTTCGCCCTCGTCCT
>NZ_LMUU01000164.1 GCF_009765775.1 Beijerinckia sp. L45 | reverse complement strand
CCAAGTCGCCTGTTCGTCGGCCGTGAGCGGCTTCGTGTCCTTTGATGCCTTCATTCTGACTCGGCGTAGGTCCCTACCGGGAAGCGAGACGAGAAGCGCTCGAACATGGCCCGGTATAGCGCCTTGGGCTCATTGAAGGTATCGGTGGCTGTCATGCCATAGCCGATCTCCTCTTGGCCGCTCTCCGTTAGAGTCGCGAAGACCTCATTGCAGAAATCATCGAGCGGCGCGCCATGCGTCGCGCCTGCCCCGGCGAGCTGGGTGGAGACCGCCGGCGGGATCAGCTCTGTGACGCGTATGTTGGTGCCGATAAGGGCGAAGCGGAGATTAACGGTGTAGCTGTGCAGGGCCGCCTTGCAAGCGCTGTAGACCGGCGCGAAGGGCTGCGGCAGAAAAGCGCCGCCCGATGTCACGTTTACGATCAAACTTTCCCGGCCGTGAGCAAGCATCCGCGGCACCAGCAAGTGATTGAGGTGTATCGGGCCCGCAAGCAGGATATCGAGTTCGGCTTGGCGTGCTGACCAGGGCGCATCGTCATCCGCAAGCGACACCCGGCGCTGGATACCCGCATTGTTGATGAGGACGTTGATGTCCGGCATCGTCTCGCGAACATGCGCGGCAAGGGCCTCACGCGCTTCCGATTGACCAATGTCATTCGCGAAAGTGCGAACACCAGGTAGCATCGTTCTAACGCGATCGAGCTGGTCAGCCTTGCGGCCTGTCACCAGGACGGTCGCTCCAGCCAATAGGAAGCGCTCGGCTAAACCGAGCCCAATGCCGTTACTGCCGCCCGTGATAAGAACGCGCGCCGAAGGAGAAGCAAAAGTTATCATGACAACCAATCTAGCCATATTTGGTTGTCATGGCAACCAGCATCGCCGGCGCGCGAGTACCAGCTGTGAGCGATGTCGCCGGTCCGCTGACTTATGCCTCGGCAGTCCCGCCTGTGAATGCACCGGCCCTGAAGCGCCGGCCTCCTCAGATCTCGCGACCCTAAGCTCCTGCTGACGACTCTCCTACCTTCGGGCCCGCTAAGTACAGCCATCCCCAGAATACTTCCGGCTGCTCATTGTTCTATGCGGCGATCGCCAAGCCGAAGGACGACAGTCCTCGGACTAGGATGACGACATGAAGACGGATTTCTTCGAGCCGCTTTCTCGCAATGACATCGAACGGGCAGCCGCCGTCTTCGCAGTTGACAGGATCCTGCTGTTCCCTGGGGCTTCGTCCCGTGGCAGGCCGTCCGCTCGTCAAACGCATGCTCGGGCTGATCCGTCGCCGCGACACCACCATTTCCTGGGAAATGGACTCGGTCATCAACACCGATAGTTGGCTCACTTCGCCCTGGAGCGTCCGTGGCGAATTCCAGAACACCGGCGCAAGCTACGTCAACGAGGGGCTCTCGCTGATCAGATTGAATCGGGATGGGCGGATCGCCATGCTGAGCGACTACTTCAAGGATACGGTCGCTTTCAGTGCCACTGCACCATTCGCCAGAGCGGTAGCGAAGGACAGTTCAGCGCTCGTTGCGTGAGGCCGATCGTTATCAGCAGGCCGTTGAAGAACGCTTGAATTAAGGCTTGTGCGACGTCGCATTGGAATGCTGATGTTGTGGACCTCTGATCGGGTAGCTCGCGACGCTTGCGCGGCTCGTTCGTCATTGTCTCTTGCCATCGCGAATTTCGATTACAGATATCGGCCGTCCTGCTCTCGACAAAGGTAGTGGCTTAGAGCGGTTTCCACGACGGTTGAATCGTGAGGAGCAGGATTCCCTTTTCTCTTG
>NZ_LMUU01000015.1 GCF_009765775.1 Beijerinckia sp. L45 | reverse complement strand
CTGCCGCCTGCCACCCTGGGGCGGCAGGACACTTCAGCCGGGTCAATCCGCAAAGCGGGCTGCGGATGCAGGCGAAAAAAACTATTCCGCCGGCGTCAGCCGCGCGCGGGGCTCCATCGCCCGGATCACCACGTTGGCGATAACCGCAACGACGATGTTCACGACGAAGGCGATGATGCCGGTATAGATCGTGATCTTGTCGCCGCCGAAGTCGAACGTGTGCAACGGCACCAGCTTGGTGCCCGTCGGCGTCACGATCCGATCGAAGAACACCATCGCCGAGCCGCCCAGGAATCCGACGGCCCAGCCGAGCAGCAGGGCCGGCGCGCGGAACCAGCTCGAGAACAGGCCGAACACCACGGAGGGGAAGGTCTGCAGGATCCACAGGCCGCCGAGAAGCTGCAGATCGAGCGCGAACTGCGTCGGCAGGAAGATGATGAACATCAGCGCGCCGAACTTGACCACCAGCGAGCTGATCTTCGCCACCTGCGCCTCGCCCGACGGCGTCACGGCAGGATTGACGTAGGCTTTCCAGAAGTTGCGGGTGAACAGGTTGGCCGCGCCGATCGACATGACAGCGGCCGGCACCAGCGCGCCGATCGCCACCGCGGCGAAGGCGAAGCCCGCGAACCACGACGGGAAGAAGGTCTGGAACAGCACCGGCACGACATCGTTCGGCGACGAAATCTTCAAGTGCGCGGCGAGGCCCATGTAGCCGAGCAGCGCGAGCAGGCCGAGCAGCAGAGTGTAGGCCGGCAGCATCACCGCGTTCTTGCGCAGCGTGGTGGCGCTGGAACTGGCGAACACGCCGGTCAGGGTGTGCGGGTACATGAAGGCGGCGAGCGCGGAGCCCAGCGCCAGGGTCGCGTAGGGGATGACCTGCGACGGCGCCAGCGTGAGGCCCGCGGCGATCTTGCCGCCGGAGGCGGCCGCCTTCTTCGCCAGTTCGTCGCCGGCCAGTTGGAAGATCGCACCGTAGCCGCCGAACTTCATCGGCAGCACCACCACCGCCGCGATCACGGCGATGTAGATCATGATGTCCTTGACGAAGGCGATGAGGGCGGGCGCCCGCAGGCCGGACGAGTAGGTGTAGACCGCCAGAATCACGAAGGCGATGATCAGCGGGATCTCACCGGTGAGGCCCAGCGCCTTCAGCACCGCGGCCATGCCGACGAGTTGCAGCGCGATATAGGGCATCGTCGCGAGCACGCCGGTCGCCGCGACGGCGGCTTCCAGAGTGCGCGAGCCGTAGCGACCGTACACGACGTCGCCGGCGGTGACATAGTTGTGCTTCTTGGCGACCTTCCACAGCACCGGCATCACGGCGAACACGAAGGGATAGACGATGATCGTGTAGGGCAGCGCGAAGAAGCCGTAGGCGCCGACCGCGTAGACCAGCGCCGGCACCGCGATGACGGTGTAGGCGGTATAAAAATCGCCGCCGATCAGGAACCAAGTGATCCAGGTGCCGAACTGCCGGCCGCCGAGGCCCCACTCGTCGATATGGGCGAGCGTCGCGGGCTTGCGCCATCGCGCGGCGACGAACCCCATGACGGTGACGAGCGCGAAGAAGAAGACGAAGATGCCGATCGCGACGGGATCGAGATTACTCGTCATCGCCGACGCTCCGGTACACGACAAAGATCAGAAGCGAAGTCAGCGGCACCCAGGCCAGCTGATACCAGTAGAAGAACGGGAATCCCAAGAACTCCGGCAGCTTCATGTTGTAGAACGGCACCCAGAGGAGTCCGATATACGGCAGGAGGAGGAGCAGCCATAAGGCGCTGAAGTGTCGCTTTTCCATGGGGGCTTGCGTTAGACGATGTGCGCGCGTGACGCAATCCTCCTATGTCGGAATTGTGGCGTCTCCAACGATCGGCGGAGGCGGGCTCAGCGCGTTCGCGGCTGTCCGGCGCATCGCGACCGCATGCCGGTACACCGCCAGCGCATCGTCGTAGAGCGCTTCGATCCGCTCGGACCGGATCGGTTGCGCCTCGATCGGTTTCTGGAGATGGCGCGCGATGGTGACGTTATCGTAGCCCGCGGCGTCCGCATCCTCCGGCAGGCAGCAGTAGAAGACCTTGTCGATCTTGGCCCAGTACAGCGCCGCGAGGCACATCGGGCACGGCACCGAAATGTTGTAGATCTCGCAGCCCGACAGGTCCGCCGTCCCCAGCGCCGCGGCGGCGGCGCGCAGGCCGACCATCTCGCCGTGGGCGGTCGGATCCTGCGTGGCGCGGACCTGGTTAAACCCTTCCGCGACGATGACGCCGTCTTTCACGATGACGCAGCCGAAAGGCCCGCCGGACCCTGTGTCCACGGCATGACGCGCGAGATCGATGGCGCGCCGCATGAAGTCCATCTGTGCCGCCATGCTGCAATCCCGAAAAGCGGTGGCCCCAGAGCGCCGGCCGCTTAAGTAGACTCACTTAAGCGACAGCCCGTCGCTCTCTTTTCAAAGACGTAGAGCATCGGGTCGGGCGCAAAAGTCTGCAACTTTTGCGTCCGATGCTCTGGGCCGGCGCTACCGCCCCCGGCCTCCCATGTGCATGCCGCCCATATGCATGCCACCCATCGAATGAAAACCGCCGCCCGGCCTGAAGCCGGCTTCCCCGCCGAACAACGCGATGCGGCGCTCCATTTGCGGCGACGAAAAGCGAAAGACCGACGGGTCGTTTTCGGATCGGCCACGCGGCAGCTCCGGCGGTGGCACCCGGAACACCGCGGGGTCCAAGGCGCTGCGTGTCCCCGGCATCGGCACCGGCCGGCTGATCGCGGCAACCGCCTCCCGAACCGGGGTACGCGCTTCCGGCGGGGTCGCGGTGTTGATCCGCTCGAGGATCTGTTGCGCGTGGGCGTCGCCCTGGCCGGCCGCAAGGCGGTACCATTTGCGGGCCTCGCCATAGTTCTGCGGGACGCCGCGACCGGTCGCGGCCATCGCGCCGAGGTTTTTCTGCGCATTGAGGTCGCCCTGCGCGGCGGCTTGGTGAAACCATTTTTGCGCATCGGTAAAATTCTGGGTCACGCCGTGGCCCTGCGCCAACATGAGCCCGAGGTTGCTCTGGGCCTTCGGGTTGCCGTGTTCCGCCGAAATCCGGAACCAGCGCACCGCTTCGACATAGGTCTGCTCGACGCCGAGGCCGTTCTGATAGAGCACGCCGAGATTGTTTGCGGCCGGCGCATCGTCCTGATCGGCCGAGAGCCGATACCATTTCGCCGCCTCGCCATAATCCTGCGGGGTGGCGACGCCGTTCGCATACATCAGGCCGAGACTGAACTGGGCTTTGGCGTAGCCGTGCTCCGCGGCCAGGCGATACCACTTGATCGCCTCGGCCTCGTCTTTCGGCACGCCGGTGCCCGTCGCATACATGATGCCGATATCGTCCTCGGCGGCGGGGACGCCGCGCGCGGCCGCCAGGCGAAACCATTTCATCGCCTCGCCATAGTCCTGCGGCACGCCCTTGCCGGTCGCGAGCAGCGCGCCCAGACTGGTCTGCGCCCCGGGATTGCCGTGCTCGGCCGAGAGGCGAAACCACGTCGCGGCCTCTTCATAGTTCTGTTTCACGCCCTTCCCGTCGCGCAGGTGAACGCCCAGGTTGCCTTCGGCGAAAACCTGACCCTGCTCCGCCGCCGCGCGAAACCACTTCACGGCCTGCGCCTCGTCGAGAGGGACGCCGTGCCCCGTCGTGTACATCACGCCGAGATCGAACTGCGCGTTGGCCATGCCCTGCTTGGCGTAGGAGCGGATGACCGGCAGAGCGGTCGTGTAATCGCCGCGCTTGTAGGCCGCGACCGCATCATCGAAGGATTGCGCCCGGGCCGGCGCGGCTGACAGCAGCATCGCGCCGATCACCAAAGACACGCCGTACTTCATGCTTTGCCTCCGGCTCGGAACAATACGGCAAAGCAGACCGCCCCGAAGATGATCGAGTTTCGGATCACAACTTTTACGCTTGTTCGGCCACGATAGAGAGGGCGTGGCGCACTTCAATTCACACGCGCGTGAACCGAGGCGCCAGCCGGCGGTGTGGCCGGAATGCATCAGCGAATGCGCCGCCGACCCCGACATTTTTGCGTCACGATGCGTCACGCGTCACCTTTCAATCGCGCAGGCTCAGGCCGCGATAGAGCCGCGTGCAGTTCGTCCGCTCGCGCGCGAACCCGCGTTCCACGAGCGCTGCGGCAAACGCCCGCTGCGTGCCGACCGGCTCGCCGGCGGCTGTCGCCCAGACGTGCCAGGCCGCGAAGACGTCCCCGGCCGTGACGCTGCGCGAACAATCGTCCGGGCTGCCCTCGCAACACTCCAGAAGGAACTGGCCGATCGGATCCTGCCCCTCCAGCACGTCGATCGTCGCCGCGACCACCGCCGCGGGGCGGCCGAGCCCGTGCGCCTGCCAGAGCCGGCAGCCTTCGATCATCCAGCGCAGGACGCCGGGCCATTCCGCTCGCAGCTTGTCGTCGAGGTGACGGTCCGCATGCTCCGGGCTATAGCGAAACGGCACCACGCGCAGCCGCCTGCCGATCGCGCCGTTGACGCTGGCGAGCGCCGGCGGCGCGTTGCCCATGACGAGCAGCTTGCAGCACGGACGAAAGACGCCGCCACCGGGCAGCGGCACGGCGTCGCCGCCAGTGATCAGCTTGAGCCGCCGTTCGCTCCAGACGCCGTCGCTTTCCGCGACGCCGACGAGGCGGACGCCGCGCAGCGCTGCGAGGTCGGCGCCGTACCGCGCTCTGTCGTTGGATACCAGCGCGGCGAAGGTCGCCGGGCGGGCGTAGTCGCTCAAGACGCCGAGGAGCGTGTTGAGAAACACCGACTTGCCGTTGCCGCCCGGCCCCCAGCCATAGACGAGCCCCTGCTCGGCCGTCGCCCCGGTCAGCGCGTAGCCGCAGAAGCGCTGGATGAAGCCGATGAGTTCGGCATCGCCGCCGAAGGTTTCGTCGAGGAAGCGAAGCCATATCGGGCATGTGGCAGTGTCGGACGGCGCGACAGCCGTGGCGCGGGTGATGCCGTGGACGGGGTCGGCGGGGAGAAGGTCGTTGGGCCCGTTATCGTGAGCCGCCGGCGCCGGGACCGAGAGTGCGCGGGGCTCGGCCTGGGCTTCGCTCGGCTCGGAACGACGGACACGCAAATCCACCGAGCCGCCCGGCGTGCCGAGCGACCACGGGTCGGCGTCCCAGGTTTTGGCCGTCGCGGCCAGCGCCGGCTCGCTGCGCGCCAACCGCTCCGCCCCGGCGATGAACGTGACGCCCCCGGTATTTCTGCCGACAAGTCCCTCCGGATCGGTGCCGAGCTCCCGCGCGATGGCGCGAATCCGGAGCAGGACGTGTTCGCTGCAGTCGCGCCGCCACAACACGCTGTCCCACACGAACCAGCGTTTTGCGTCATGGCAGTAGCGAAGCGTACCGGCATGCCGCTCCGCCAGCACGCGTGCCGCGCGGTCGGGCGTCGGCGCCTGCCAGGCTTGCGGCGTGCCGTCTGTGTAGGAAATCCATGGCATGCAGCGGAGTGTAGCGCAGGCGAAGAAATGCGGCAATGTTACCGGATTTAGCAATCGGACATTGTTCTGGCGCCCGATAGTCATCGAACCGGAATCGATGCGCGCTACCGCGCTTTGACGAGCATGATCGCAAGCAAATCAGCTTTTTCGTCGGCATCGGCCTTTGCAAGAGTGTGTAGAGCGGCTTCGGCTTCGTCGATCAGGTCAGCCGCCTCTTTCTGCAAAATACTGAAACGTGGACTATAATCGGCAAGATATCGCCATTGCTGCATCGATACGAACACGGCAGCGAAATCACGGATTTCACGGGTAACCTCGGATCGACGCAGCCGCTTTTTGTTGGCTTCTGAAAGTGTCGTTTTCTCCAGATCTTTGAAGACGCGGCTCATCTGGCCGTGTTCAAAGCCGCGATAGATCACCTCATAAGCGACCGAACTGTCGCTGGCGCCGACGAAACGCTCCGCGGCCTCTTTCAGCATCGCGTGGAACAGCGCGTAATAGGCGGTCGAGACAGCTCTTCGGATGGCCTCTGAGCTGGGAGGCTGCGGGCCTCGATCGGCATTGAGCAAGCGGGCAACGCCGATCAGCTCGTGCGGATCGATCATTGGCGATCAGTCCAAGATCCGGATGTATGGATACTTGGTATCCTCTTCGGCAAGGAGGAGATCGCGGATCTTGTGCCGTAATCGCGTTCGTAGCAGAGCGGCGCGCGCGCGATCGCGGTCCTGGCTGAGGTTCAGCTCGAAGAAATAGGCGGGCAGCCCGTCTTCGCTGAAGCCGCTCGTGACCGCGACGGTCTCGACGTTGCCGATGACGTCTTTCGCGGCTTGGGCGCCGATCGACTGCAATCGTTCAGGACTGAGCGACATTGTCTGCCTCCAGCAAGCTTGTGAGGCGACCAATATAAGACACCTCGTGTTCAGTGCCTACAGCGCAGGGACACCAACAAAAAAGGGCGACCCGCAGGCCGCCCTCTCCACACCCAGCAAAGCGAAACCGCTTACTCCCCGGCGACCGCCTGGGCGTCTTCCTTGCCTTCGATGTCTTCGCCGGTCACCTGGTCGACGATGCGCATCGACAGCTTGACCTTGCCGCGGTCGTCGAAGCCGACCAGCTTGACCTTGACCTTCTGGCCTTCCTTGACGACGTCGGACGACTTGGCGACGCGGCCCTTGGCGAGCTGCGAGATGTGGACGAGACCGTCCTTCGAGCCGTAAAAATTCACGAAAGCGCCGAAGTCGACGACCTTGACGACGGTGCCGTCGTAGATCTGGCCGACTTCCGGGTCCGTCGCGATGGACTTGATCCAGGCGATCGCCGCCTTGATCGAATTGCCGTCGGAGGATGCCACCTTCACGGTGCCGTCGTCCTCGATGTTGATCTTGGCGCCGGTCTTTTCGACGATCTCGCGGATCACCTTGCCGCCGGTGCCGATCACTTCCCGGATCTTGTCGGTTGGGATCTTCAGGGTCTCGATGCGCGGGGCGAATTCGCCGAGCTCGGCGCGGGCGCCGGTCAGCGCCTTCGCCATCTCGCCGAGGATGTGCAGACGCCCGTCCTTGGCCTGGCCGAGGGCGACCTTCATGATCTCCTCGTTGATGCCGGTGATCTTGATGTCCATCTGGAGCGAGGTGATGCCCTCTTCCGTCCCGGCCACCTTGAAGTCCATGTCGCCGAGGTGATCCTCGTCACCCAGAATGTCGGAGAGCACGGCAAAGCGCTCGCCTTCCAGGATCAGGCCCATGGCGATACCGGCCGTCGGGCGCTTCAGCGGAACGCCGGCGTCCATCAAAGCTAGCGATGTCCCGCAGACCGTGGCCATCGACGAGGAGCCGTTGGACTCGGTGATCTCCGACACGATGCGGACCGTGTAGGGGAATTCCGCCGCGGTCGGCAGCATCGGACGCACCGCGCGCCAGGCCAGCTTGCCGTGGCCGATCTCGCGACGGCCGGGCGAACCCATGCGGCCGGTCTCGCCGACGCTGTAGGGAGGGAAGTTGTAGTGGAGCAGGAAGCGCTCCTTGTAGGTGCCTTCAAGCGAGTCGATGAACTGCTCGTCCTCGCCGGTGCCGAGCGTGGCGACGACCAACGCCTGCGTCTCGCCGCGGGTGAACAGGGCCGAGCCATGCGCGCGCGGCAGGATGCCGACTTCGGAGACGATCGGACGCACGGTCTTCACGTCGCGGCCGTCGATGCGGATGCCGGTGTCGAGCACGTTCCAGCGGACCACCTTGGCCTGCAGGTCGTGGAAGACGTGGGCGACTTCTTCCTTGGAGAATTTCGGCTCGACGCCTTCGGGGAACATCGCGGCGGTGACTTTCGCCTTCACCGCGTCGACCGCCTTGTAGCGCTCCTGCTTGGCGGTGATCTTGTAGGCGGCGCGAAGGTCGGCGTCGGCGACGGCCAGGACGGCGGCTTCAGCGGCCGAGTGGTCGGGGAGGACCAGATCGCGCGGCTCTTTCGCGGCCTTTTCGGCGAGACGGATGATCGCGTCGATGACCGGCTGGAAGCCGCTGTGGCCGAGCATGACGGCTTCGAGCATCACGGTCTCGGACAGCTCCTTGGCTTCCGACTCGACCATCAGCACGGCGTCGCCGGTGCCGGCGACGACGAGATCGAGGGTCGATTCCTTGAGTTCATCGACGGTCGGGTTGAGCTTGAGCTGCCCACCGATCTGGCCGACACGCGCTGCGGCGATCGGGCCCATGAAGGGGATACCGGAGAGCGTCAGCGCGGCTGACGTGGCGACCATCGCCAGGATATCGGGATCGTTCTCGAGGTCGTGGCTGAGCACGGTGACCACGACCTGCGTCTCGTTGCGATAACCCTGCGGGAACAGCGGACGGATCGGGCGATCGATCAGGCGGGAGACCAGCGTCTCCTTCTCCGACGGGCGACCTTCGCGCTTGAAATAGCCGCCGGGGATGCGTCCGGCCGCAAAGGCCTTTTCCTGGTAGTTGACGGTCAGGGGGAAGAAGTCCTGGCCGGGCTTCGGCGCCTTGGCGCCGACGACGGTGGCGAGCACGGTGGTCTCGCCGTAGGTGGCAAGCACGGCGCCGTCAGCCTGGCGGGCGATCTTGCCGGTTTCGAGGACGAGCTGGCGCCCGGCCCATTCGATGACTTCGCGATGTACGGTAAACATTGTTTGGCGTCTTTCGTGTGTGCGGCA
>NZ_LMUU01000163.1 GCF_009765775.1 Beijerinckia sp. L45 | reverse complement strand
TGGAAGCATAGGTGTATCTGTTTAAGACCTGCGACACGCCTGCCTTGGATGACATCGACTTCTTTTGGTCACCCCAATTTCCGGTGGCAAGGGAGTATTTAAGACCATTGGTGATAGTCTGGTGTTTGACGGCAAGGGCCAAGTTGAACTCTTTGTGCGTCTCAACACACTATGATACAGATAAGCATGGGAATGTCAAAAGTTTCATGTCCCAACCTTTTGAAGATAGCGGTAAACATCCTTGGTAAGTTTTCGAAGAAGCATCCTGAAAAGGTTAGCGAGGAGAGGGCCCGCTAAGTCAAGTCGTTTCTTCCCGAAATGATCGGTGTG
>NZ_LMUU01000162.1:6166-28009 GCF_009765775.1 Beijerinckia sp. L45 | reverse complement strand
TGCAGGTTTGGCTGCGGATGCTCGATGATCCATTCGAGAACGCGCATCGTGTGCTTGCTGAGCAGCGGCTCGCCGCCAGTGATACGGAACACTTTCAGCTTCGGCAGGAGATCGGGCCACCACTTCCAGAACGCCTCGACATAAGGGTTCGTCTCGCGCTCCGGGATCGGGTGCGATTTCGCCTTCGTAAGATGTTTTGGATCGTTGAAGCGCGTTGTCGTGGGATAATGGCCGAACTGCTTGATCTCCTCGGCCCATTTCGAGGAATCGCGCGGATCGCAATAGCTGCATTTCAGATTGCAGACGTTGGAGAAGCTCACTTCCACGTAGGTCGGCGTGATGTTCGCATCCCAAGGCGCCGTTCGGGACTCTTCGAAAGACTCCGCCGCCCAGGGTTCGCTCGATTTGACCGTACGATCACTGATGTTACCGGGCGCTGCGTCCTCGACGGTCCAGCAATACTGGCACTCGGCGGGACGAACGCCTTCGAGCATCTCCTTGCGGCGCTCCTTCTTAAACTGGGTGTTATGCAAGGCGCTCGGATTTCCAGCGAGCTCCTCGACCGGGATGTGATGCGTCGCGGGATGATGACACGAATGGGTGTGCCCATTCTGAAGATGAATGGTGACGTGGGACCATTTGGCCAGACAGAACGAAGGCGAGACTGCGTTCAGCCGATCACGCGTCTTTTCGAGATCTGAGGCCAAAAGTCCGCTCCACCAATACAATGAACTGAAAACGCTGGTTGCGTTCGGCACGTCAAATCACGCATGCGCGAGTTCAGGTAACGCTCGCGCCGAGAGCGTGTCAACACAGCGGTCCATGGCCGGCGGCGGGGACCCACCGCCTGGCGCAATGGGGAGTCGCCGAGAGGCAACGCATCTTGGTTCGGCTGATCGTTTGGTGAGGAGACGGTGTCAGCATCGGCCGTGGCGCTGCCCCTGCCCTGGGCCTCAAGGCGTTCTGGCCGCATAAGCGGCTTGCGTTGGAGAAAGCGTTCTCCAGCTGCGAAGGCTTCTTGGCCTCTGAATCGAGATTGCGACTCTCATGCCGCAGGTGGCTCAAGCCACATCGGTGCCACGCAATTCCCCGGAGATGTTACCGCGGGGCGACACCATTCGGGCGCTGCGGCCATCACGACGTGGCGCCCGAACGGGAAAGGCCGCCGATGGTCTAAAAGACCGCCGGCGTCCCGGCAGACGTCGTCATGTCAGTTGCGGCCGCCGACCGGGCCGCCGGTCGCCGTGCCACAGGACCGGGCGCCGGTGCCGTAGGAAACGCCGTCGCAGCGACCGTTTGCTTGGACCCCGGCATCGCGTCCGCGATAGTGATAGGCACGGGTATAATCGGCGCCGGCGTTGAGGTAGTCGGGCGTACCCGCGCAGGCGATTTGGCTCGAGGCGCATAAGCCGATCACAACGGCAGCCATACGAAACTTTGTCATCGAAAATCCTCCAGAAGCATCTTTGAATTTAATATTGCAGGAAGTCGTTTCTTCCACAATTAAAGATTTCTTTAGAACCCGATGACCGTCCCGCGTCATGAGCGCGGAACCAAATCCTCTTCCTGTGCTTGCTTGACGGTTTGCGAGGACAGTGAAGGCGGTTTCCAGAGAATAAACATTGAAACTGGATATTACCTTTGGTCACCTCGACCCTTTTTTGGCACAAATCTATGCAAAATATGTTCAGTACTTATAACAACAACGCTACGTCCGACGAAATATAGTGTGTAGCATTTTTGCTACTGATAATTATATCATCCAAATTAAGCCACATTTGGAAGAATTTTCCCGAGCAGTTCTCGTACGATCGGATTCCGAACAATCGGCGTTAAAGTAACGATTTTGCTGGGGGCAAAATGATTAGAAGAAACCTGGGGACATACGGCAGGATAGGATTGGGCGCGGCTCTCCTTCTTGGAAGCTGGCCGATCGCGGCCCATGCCGACAGCGATAAAGACGACCGGATCCACAAGCTCGAATCCCTGATGGAGGCGATGCACAAGGAGATCCATGATCAGCAGAGCGAGATCCATGCTCTGCGGTCGGCGGTCGGCCAGACGAAAAGCGAGGCCACCAAGACGCGCCGCCTCGTGGTCGAGCGCGCATCGCAACCCCAGCCGGTGGCCGCCGTGCCGCCACTCCCGCAAGGATCGCTCCCCGTCTACCTCAACGCCAATCGCGGCCTCCAGCTTGGCGGCATCAGCATCACGCCGGGCGGCTTCCTGGCGGCGGAAAGCGTGTTCCGGACCAAGGCCAACGGCGGCGAGATCGCGACGGCATTCGGCGGGCTCCCGTTCCCGAACAACCCGCTGGCGCACACCAACGAATTCCGCCCGTCCGCGCGCCAATCCCGCTTGGCGCTACTGGTCGAAGGTGCCGTCACGCCGTCGATGAATCTTGCAGGCTACGCCGAGTTCGACTTCACCGGCGCCGCGCAGACCGCAAACTCGATCCAGAGCAACTCGTATACGCCACGCATTCGCAACCTGTACACGACACTCGACGCCAACGACTATGGCTTGCACGTCCTGGCGGGTCAGAACTGGTCGCTCGTGACGCTCAATTCGAAGGGCATCACCCCGCGAAACGAAGTTTTGCCGCCCACCATCGACTCCTCGCAGATGCCTGGCTCGATCTATGCGCGCCAGGCTCAGATCCGCGTGACCAAAGACTTCGACAAGAAGCTATGGTTGTCGCTGTCGGCCGAAGAGTCGCAGACGACGTTCGCTGGCGCCTGCACGACGGCCAATACCGCCGGCGGTCTGACGCCTGCCGTCGTCAATGCCGGCATAACCGGAGTCAACAACATCATCTGCGGCGCGGCCGAGACGGGTGGCGCATTCTCCAGCCTCACCAATGAATCCCTCAACCATGCGCCGGACGTTATCGGCAAGGTCGCGTACGAAGCCCGGTTGGGCGAGCGCGACATCCATCTCGAAGCGCTCGGTCTCTATCGCAACCTCTACGATCGCGTCACCTATACCAACGGATCGTCGGCGAACCTGAACACGACGGGCTATGGCGTCGGTGGCGGCTTGATCGTCCCGGTGCTTCCGCGGGCGCTCGACTTCCAGATCAACGCGCTGTACGGCCGCGGTATCGGTCGTTATGGACCGTCAGCCTTGGGCGAGACGACCTTCAGCCAGGACGGTTCGCTGAAGCCGGTCGAAGAAGTCATCGCGCTTGCGGGCGTCACGTTGCATGCAACGCCCGCCATCGACTTTTATGCCTTCGGCGGCATCGAAAAAGGCGTGCGGTCTTACTTCCAGCAAGGAACCGGCGCTGGTGCAACCTTCGTTGGCAATGGCGCACCGGGGATTAATGACACAGGTTGCTATACCGTCGGGGGCACCTGCACCGGAACGACCAAACAGGTCTACCAGCTGACGGCCGGGATGTGGGACAAGGTCTACAAAGGCGGCTTCGGCGAGCTGCGGGCTGGTCTGGAATATACCTACACCAACCGACAGATCTTCAACACGCCGGGCCTGTATACGCCGAGCACCTATACCCACGCGTTCTACACCAGCCTGCGCTACTATCCCTTCCAGTAACAGCAGTGCGGCCGGTGCTATCGCGGGCTGCACCGGCCGCGACAATCGCCTGATGTGCCTTGGCGACAAGAGACGTTGGATCATCGGAATTCAAGGACCTCGCACGCTGTGCAACGTGTCCGAAGACGCGGAGAATGAGATGGATAAAATTTTGATGCTGGCCGGGGCGTTGGCGCTCATGTCCGCCATGGCAACGCCCGCGGCGGCCGATTCGGCCTATCCACCAGCCATCGTACAGTTTGGCCCCACGACGGAATTCAGTACGCTGGTTTGCCCGAACTTCACCAAGACGGAGGACGGCTCCTGGCTGGCCGTGAGGCCGGACCCGTTCGGGCTTGGCTTCGTCCAGCACATCGTGCCGCCGGCGCGCCCGATCAAGGTCGGCGGGTATATCTACAACAACATCGACCTCTACTCGCAGCTTGAATATCAGTGCGGTGCTTCGGTCACCGTCCGAGCGCGCTACTGAGGTTTGCACGTTTCCCCGCCAGGGAGATCGCGCGCTCCCTGGCTGACACCTCACCGCGGCTGCGCCGCCATGATTGCCGCCCGAGCGTCACATGCTCTGCAGCCGCCGGCGATCCTCCTCGGGCAATTCCGCCAACCAGGCGTCTTCGTCGCCCGGCTCCGGAAGCACATGGCCGAACTCGGACATGGCTCGTGACGGCAATTCGCTGAGATAGACCCACACCGCGTATCGCGGCACGCCGAGGATGTCGCACGCGGCCGGCACGATCTGGCGAATGAGATCGGCACGTTCGATGGCGCTGCGGCCTGCACGGATGTGGCCCTGTATGAAGCAATGCGCAGCCGCCAAAGGCTTGCCGCCGATGAAGCAATCATCGGTCTGGATCGCCCGAAACAGGACCTGGGTCGAGAAGTGGTGGGACCCGGACACATCCGCATGGATGCGCGTGATCGCGCCGGCAAGATCGGCTTTGCTTCGGGCGCTGAGAAGGCCGACGGGAGCGCGGCAGATGTAGGTCGGCATCGTTTACGCAATCCGTTTTTGACGCGCCGATCCGGCATGCGCGGCATGTCGGACAACGCAAGGAGGATATGCCCCGTGGACAATCCGACTATGCGTCATCGCCGCAAATTTCGGAAGTCATAAGCTTTTATACGATCAGGCCCTCGACAGCGACGCTGAAGTGCCCGCAGCAACGGAAGCGCTATAACGAAATATAACACGCGCCGAAAGCTTCATCGAGGGAACGAACATCTCCAGACGACTGCAAATATGCGGTAACAAACTGTTGATCGACGTCCTGACCTTGGCTAATCAGAGATAAGCTCAGATCGGGCCGATGCCGAGACAGGAAACAAGGCCTATGACGCGAAACAGACATCGCATGTCGGCGCATCGCCAACGATCATTTGCGCTTCGCGGCGCCGCGCTGGCCTCGATCGCCATCCTGCCCTGCTTCGCGCTCGCTTGTCTCGCGCCGGTTGGCGCATCGGCCGGCGATCTGCTGAACGTCAGCTACGACCCGACCCGCGAACTCTACAAAGAGATCAACGTGGCCTTTGCAGCCGACTGGAAGGCCAAGACCGGCGCCGCGGTCACGGTTCGCGCGTCCCATGGCGGATCCGGCGCGCAGGCCCGCTCCGTCGTCGACGGCGTTCCCGCCGACGTCGTGACCCTGGGCATTCCGTCAGACATCGACGCCATCGCCCGTTTGACCAAGAAGATTCCGACGGACTGGGCGAAGCGCCTGCCGAACGACAGCCTGCCCTACACCTCGACGATCGTGTTCGTCGTGCGCAAGGGCAACCCGAAGGCCATCAAGGACTGGAACGACCTCGTCAAATCCGACGTCAAGGTGATTACCGCCAATCCGAAAACCTCGTCGGGCGGCCGCTGGAATTATCTTGCCGCCTGGGGCTATTCCTACAACCAGGATAAGGACAAGGCGAAGGCGCAGGCCTTCCTGGCGTCGCTCTACAAGAACGTGCCGGTGCTGGATACCGGCGCCCGCGGCTCGACCGTGACCTTCGCGCAGCGCGGCCTCGGCGACGTCCTGCCGACCTGGGAAAACGAGGCCTTCCTCGTTCTCGACGAATTCGGCAAGGACAAGTTCGAGATCGTCGTGCCGAAGGAATCGATTCTCGCCGAGCCCCCCGTGACGCTCGTCGACGGCAACGTCGACAAGGACGGCAACCGCAAGGAGGCCGAGGCCTATCTGCAGTTCCTCTACAGCGACCAGGCGCAGGCGATCATCGCCAAACATCATTATCGCCCGCTCAAACCGGAAGCCGCGGCCAAGGCCGACCTTGATGTGTTGCCGAATATCGCACGCTACAAGATCGAGCCGC
This sequence comes from Beijerinckia sp. L45, assembly GCF_009765775.1. GTDB lineage: Bacteria > Pseudomonadota > Alphaproteobacteria > Rhizobiales > Beijerinckiaceae > RH-AL1. The sequence continues at coordinate 22,135 of NZ_LMUU01000162.1, read as the reverse complement.
TGCTCGGCTCGTGGGACCAGATCCAGGCCTCGCAGTTCGACAATGGCGGCGCCTTCGACGCGATCAGCAAAGCCGGCCATTAGGCGATGGCCGCGCGCGCCTCCCTCAGGCAGCCGAGCGTCATCCCGGGGTTCGGGATGACGTTCGGCTACGCGGTTCTGGTGCTCGGCATCGTGGTACTGCTACCGCTCTGCGCGCTGGCCCTCCGCGCCTCGGCGATCGGCATCGGCGGGATCATCGACGTCGTGCGCGATCCCCGCGTCGCGAGCGCCTTGCGCATCAGCTTCGGCGTGTCGCTGCTGGCCGCGATCGTCGCCTCGCTGTTCGGCTTCGTCGCCGCCTGGGTCCTGACCCGCTATAATTTTCCGGGCCGCCGCCTGCTCGACGCCATCGTCGACCTGCCCTTCGCCTTGCCGACCGCGGTCGCCGGCATCGCTTTGGCGTCGCTTTACGCGCCCAACGGCATCGTCGGCGGCTGGCTCGCCGCGATCGGGATTCATATCGCCTATACGCCGGCAGGCATCTTCGTGGCGCTGGTGTTCATCGGCGTTCCGTTCGCCGTGCGGACCGTGCAGCCGCTGATCGGCGAGATCGACCGCGAGATCGAAGAGGCGTCGGCGACGCTCGGCGCCACGCGCTGGTACACGCTCGTCCACGCCGTGCTGCCGCCGCTCGTGCCGGCGATTCTTACCGGCTTCTCGCTGGCCTTTGCCCGCGGCATCGGGGAATACGGCTCCGTGATCTTCATCGCCGGCAACCTGCCCTATGTGTCCGAGATCGCGCCGCTCTTGATTGTCATCAAACTGTCTGAGTTCGACTACGTCGGCGCCTGCGCGATCGCCTCCATCATGCTGGCGGCAAGTTTTGCCTGCCTGCTTCTCATCAACCTCATCCAGGCGTGGAGCCATCGGCGGTTCGGCCATGTCTGAGATCAACGCAACGGATATCGGCCTTCCAACCCTACGCGCCGCAAGCGTCGTCACCGAGCGGCGACCTGTGCGGATTGCGCTCATCGCCGTGGCGGTGGCGTTCCTGCTGCTGTTCCTGGTACTGCCGGTCGCGGCGGTGTTTCAGCAGGCCTTCGCAAAAGGGCTCGGCGCCTATTTCGAGTCATTCGCGGACGCGGATGCGCTGGCCGCGATCGAACTCACCGTGCTCGTCGCGGCGATCGCCGTGCCGTTCAACCTCGTGTTCGGGATCGCCGCCTCGTGGGCGGTCGCGAAATTCGAGTTCACCGGCAAGGCCTTATTCGTCACGCTGATCGACCTGCCGTTTTCGGTCTCGCCCGTGGTCGCCGGCCTGATCTACATCCTGCTGTTCGGCTCGCAGGGGTATCTCGCGCCGCTCACGCAAAGCCTCGATCTGCAGATCGTCTTCGCCGTCCCCGGGATCGTTCTGGCGACGATCTTCGTCACCTTCCCGCTGGTGGCGCGCCAGCTCATTCCGCTGATGCAGGAACAGGGCATCGGCGATGAGGAGGCCGCGCTGACGCTCGGCGCATCGGGCTTCCATGTCTTCCGCACCGTGACGCTGCCGAACATCAAGTGGGGGCTGCTCTACAGCGTCCTGCTCTGTAACGCCCGCGCGATGGGCGAATTCGGCGCGGTGTCCGTCGTCAGCGGGCACATCCGCGGCCTCACCGATACCGTCCCGCTTCACGTCGAGATCCTCTATAATGAATATAATTTCGTCGCTGCTTTCGCTGTCGCATCCCTCCTCGCGGGTCTTGCCCTTGTCACGCTCGTCATCAAGTCGCTCCTCGAATGGCGCTACGCAGACGGACTCGCCGCCAGCGCGCGTCATTGACCCCAAGTCTTTCGATCCCAAGTCTTTGGATCCCAAACCGACGACGATCGCCGTCGAGGGGATCGCCAAAAGCTTCAAGGGCACGCCGGTGCTGCGCGACATCAACCTCGAGATCCGCGCCGGCGAGTTGTTGGCGCTGCTGGGACCGTCGGGCTCCGGCAAGACTACGTTGCTGCGCATCATCGCCGGGCTCGAGAGCCCCGACAGCGGCCGCATCACCTTCAGCGGCGCAGACACCACGCGCGTGCCCGTGCAGAAGCGCGAGGTCGGGTTCGTCTTCCAGCACTATGCCCTGTTCAAGCACATGACGGTCGCCGACAACATCGCCTACGGCCTGAATGCCCGTAGGCGTGCCGACAGACCCGCGCGCAACGAGATCGCCAAGCGGGCTCGCGATCTCCTCGACCTGATCAAGCTGGAAAAATTCGCGGACCATTATCCCGCGCAGCTGTCGGGCGGCCAGCGCCAGCGCGTGGCCCTCGCCCGCGCACTGGCCGTCGAGCCGCGCGTGCTGCTCCTCGACGAGCCGTTCGGCGCCCTCGATGCGCAGGTGCGCAAGGACCTGCGGCGCTGGCTCCGCGACATCCATCAGCGTACCGGCCAGACCACGATCTTCGTCACCCACGATCAGGAGGAGGCGCTCGAACTCTCCGATCGCGTCGCCGTGCTGCACGCCGGCCGCCTCGAGCAGGTGGGAACGCCGATCGAAGTTCAGGACGATCCGGCCTCGGTAGCGGTACTGCGGTTCCTCGGCGACGCGCTCGACGTCGCGGCCGAGGTCCGCCAGCACCGCCTGTTGGTGAACGACCGTTTCGTTCTCGTCGATGTCGCCACCCGGGGGGACGGCCCGACGCGGCTGCATGTCCGGCCGTGGCAGTTCGACCTGACCTCTCTCGAGGACGCACACGTGCACGGAACGGTCACGAGCGTATATCGCGCGCAGGGCCGCGCCCATGTTACGATCGAACGGCCCGGTGGCGCGGTTTTCACGATCGACACCGCGCAAGCGGCAATGCCGCGCATCGACGAGCGCGTCGGCCTGCGCATCGTCGGCGGCCACCTGTTCGACTGAGCTCCCGACCTAGGCCGAGGAGCGTGTGGCGTCGTGCGCCTCAGCTGTCGATGAGGCTGACGTGCGCGGCGACGATCTTCCAGCCATCGGGGAAGCGCACCCAGGTCTGGCTCTGACGGCCGATCCGGTCCGGCGCATGCTTGCGGGCGAACAGCGTCATTGCCGTCGCCATGTCGCGGCCATAGGTGGTGATCACCGTCCGGTCGAGAGTCCGGTCGAGGCCGACCGGCGAGCGCCCGCGGCGAAACGCGCGGATCGCATCCATCCCGTAGAGGTTTTCGCCACCGCCGTAGCGGATGGTGCGCGGATCGTCCCAAAACAGCGCTTCCAGCGTCGCGACGTCGTTGCCGACCAGCGCCACCTCGTAGGCGGCAAAAGCCGCTTCGACCTCCGCCTTCACGTCGGGCAAGTCGGTATCCATCGTGTGTTTCCTTGTCATAGCGCCGCCACCGGCGCGCGCACCGCGCCGAGGCGCTCCAACTGCCGCGCCACCCGCAGCGCGTGATCCTCGCGCCACGGCGCTGCGATGACCTGAACACCGAGCGGCAGGCCATCGTCAAGCCACACCGGCACCGCGACCACCGGCAGGCCGATGAACGAGATCGGCTGGGTGAAGACGCCGATGTTCGGCCGCGCCGCCACGGTGACGCCGTCGAGAACGATGGTCTTTTGCCCGATCTTTGGCGCGCGGCAGGGCGTCGACGGCGCGAGGATGACATCGACCTCGTCGAACAGCGCGAGCACCTTGTCGCGATACAGCCGCCGAAACTTCTGCGCCCTTTCCACCCAGACGCCGGGGATCATCGCGCCGGCGATCAGGCGATCGCGCACGTCGGGATCGAAGTCGCCGGCGGCATCGCGCAGCCGGTCGAGGTGCAGCGTCGCCCCCTCCGACGCGGTGATGACATAGGCCGCAGCGCGCGCCCGAGCGGCTTCGAAGATTTCGACGCGCCGGGTAACTCCGAGCGCGCCCGCGACCTGCTCGACCGCGCGAAACGCCTCGGCATCGCCGCCGCGTGCGAAATAGCCGCCGGCCACGGCGATGCGCAGGCCGTCGCTGCCCTGGTCGAGAAGGCCTGTGCAAAGGTCCGGGGGCCGGCTCGTCGTCGCCGGATCCGCAGGATCGGGCCCCTGCATCGCATCATAGGCCGCGGCGAGATCGCCGACGGCGCGGGCAAACGGCCCGAGGTGATCGAAGCTGCCGACGAAGGGAAAACTGCCCGCCCGCGTCAGCCGGCCGTAGGTTGGCTTCAGTCCGAAAGTGCCGCAGAAGGCCGACGGCACGCGGATCGAGCCGTTGGTATCGGACCCCAGAGCCAGCGGCACCAGACCCGCGGCGACCGCGCTTCCGGAACCGCCGGACGAGCCGCCGCTCATGTGGTCGAGCGCGTGGGGATTGCGCGAGGCGCCGTCGTGGACGTTCTCACCGGTGAAGTCATAGGCGTATTCGCCCATGTTGAGGCCACCGACGAGGATGGCGCCTGCCGCCTCCAGGCGGCGGACGAGCGCACCATCCTGCGTGGCCGGCGGAAGCGTCCGGTTGATCTTGGAGCCGGCCCGGGTCGGCAGGCCCTCGATGTCGAACAGATTCTTGACCGCAAAGGGAACGCCGGCGAGAGCCCCCGCCGGCTCGCCGCGCGCGAGACGCGCGTCCAGCGCTTCGGCGGTAGCAAGCGCACGGGTCGCGACCACGTTGGTGAAGGCATTGACGAAAGGATTGATGGCGGCGATGCGCGCCAGCGTCCCGGTGACGATGGCGCGTGCGGAGACAGCGCGCGTTGCGACGGACGCGACAATGTCCGTCGCCGTAGCCGTGGAAAGATCCATGCGCTCAGGCCCGATAGACGGGCGCGGGTTCCAAGGCGTCGTCGAGCGGATAGGCTTGAACGAGTCTGGCGGCAGCGGTGATTGCCTTGAGATGCAACAAAACATCCGGCCGCCAGTCGGCGGCGACGATCAGGCCGAGCATCGGAGCGGCAGCATCGATGTAGCCGCCGAGCGCCGCATCGTCCGGCGTTTCTTGTGTTATGGATGACATATGAGGGTCCCGTTTGCCTGAACGGCGCGGACGCAAGATGCAGGCCGGACCCCTATGGCGCTAGGCCGAAACTCAATGGGCTTGGCCGTACATCGCCGTTGATCAACCCACGCAGATGCCGGGAACCTCTACCTTGCGAAACAGATGCGGGCTGATCGTCGCGCTGTCGGGATAGGAACCGAGCTGTGCCTTGAATTCGGGATTGTCGAAGGCATCCCGGAAGTGCGCGATGGATTGCCAGACTGCGTAGTTCAGGAAGATCCCGCTTCCGGCGACGCCCCGGTGAAGCTGGGTCGAAATGAAACCGGGCTGGCGCTTCATTATAGTGGCATCGCGACTCCAGGTTTCCAGCAGCGCATCCGCGTATTCGGGCTTGACGACGAAAGTGTTGATCAACACGACGGGGCCGTTCCCATCGTCGCGGAGCTGGTCGCTGAGCGCTATGTGCGCGTCCATTTCACGAAATTTAGGCATGCGAACCTCCTTGTCATTTATGAGCCAATTGGCATCATGATGACAAGCTAGAATTTTGACATCATGATGTCAACGGGAGTCACCCTTCGCATGTCTTCCAGATCGCCGTCGCCGGCGACGCTAACCGATCTCATCCTCACCTTGTTTCGCGTGAACAACGCAACCCTCGTGTGGGGCGACCGGCTGGTACGACCCTTTGGTCTCACGAGTGCGCGCTGGCAGGTGATGGGGGCCATCGCTTATGCCGACCGACCGCGCCCCGTGGCGTGGCTCGCCCGCGATCTCGGCGCAAATCGGCAGAACATCCAAAGAATCGCGAACGACCTCGCGAGGGAGAATTTGGTGGCCTTCGAGACCAACCCAAACCACCGGCGCGCGCAACTCGTGGTGCTGACGGAAGCGGGGAAGCGCGCCTACGACAGCGCGGTCGACGCTTGGAACCCGGCCGCCACCGGCTTGGCCAATGACCTGTCGGCGGACGAGCTGACGACCGCCCTTCGAGTTTTGGGCCTGCTGCGTAGCAGGCTGACGGAAATCAACGCCGCAGACGACAGCGCCGACGCGTGAAGCGAAGTTGAGGCCATAATCAACAGCCTGTCGCGGGGTGGGGCCGGATTGGGTTTTGACCCAACAGCATTGTCCACAAAAGGTGCAGACTTTCGCGATCGAGAGAATGCTCTGATTTTTTCAGACGTGAGCAGTTTCCGGTGGCTTTGGCGCTTTCCACCACAGTGCAAAGCGCTAGGCCGTATCGACGAGGTTGACCCACATCAAAAGGCCAAGCCCGACAACGCCGAAAGCCAAACCCATGCCCAGCTGGTGCCCGTCCGTGGCGCCAGCCAGATCCCCGGCAAGGCTCATGCCCTTCGCATAAGCCAGTCCCGCCAGCCACAAGAAACAGCCGACCGTATTCCAAGCCATCCAACGCATGATGGTCACTCAAAACTGTGGGAAGATTATCTTGGATAGGAATGCCGAAGACACATCTTCGGTTCGCGGTCTTCGCATGAATCTTTTCAGTCTTCCAGGGCCCGCTGCGAAGATTCTTTCGGCGTTCTATACTTGGTCGGGACTCGCGGCTTTGGCGGCCCGAACGGCCGCGATGAGGGCGTCGAGGGCATGAAGCGCTTGGTCCCGGGCCTGCTCGATCGCATCCGTGCCGCGCTGGTTATCGCCGGCATCGTCAAGCCGTGACGCGAAGTGCTCGGCTGCCGTCCAGGCCGCCTTCGCCGCGCCGTTCATCGGCCCCGTTGGGCCGACCCGATGCAAAGCGTTGGCGATCGTCGAACGACACCAGACCGTCACCGTCTCGCCCTCCAAGGGCTGGACTTTGCCAAGCACCCCGCGAAAGGCGTCGAGTTCGGCGATCACCAGCTGCCCGCTCATCGATCCGTCGTCCTTTCACGCATGCCAGCCCTGTTCACCATCCGGTGTGATAGCGGAACCGCTCCGCTTGCCCATCGGTTATCACAATGGATGCCATGTGGGCGTGACGTAGCAGGTTTGGAGACGATGATGATGCGGTTTGGCAAGACGGCTGCGACCCTGACCGTGGTTGCGGCGCTCGCGTCGGTCGTCCTTCCTGCCCAGGCCGCGACGAAACATGGTGTCCATCATAAAACCCTCGCACAGATCAAGGGCGGGCACATGAGCCTGCGCTTCGCGAGCCCGTCGATGGGCACGCGCGCCCATGGTCGTCACGGGACCGGCATGACGACGCTGGTCGGCGACCGCGAAAGCGGCCTTGGGTTCTATAACCTGCCGGCGCAATATCGCGCCGGGGCGCGCCTCGCACGAAGCCACCAAGGCGATGCCATCCGCTATGCGATCGGGTCGGAAATGGGGAACGGCTACTATTATGGCGTCGGCGGCGAAGACGCGGGCGAGAGCCACCATCACGCCATGTTCAACCCGGTCGACGGCTACGGCACGCCGTTCTTCGCCGGCTACTATGGGCCGGCCGGCGACCCGGACGATGATCGCGGCCCGTTCGGCAACCCTTACGAATAAACCCGATAGGACCGTCATTACGAGATGGCGGTCGAACAAAGCGTGACCTTGGCTGCAGATGCGATTCGTGCAGGCTTCGTGCTTGTTTTGGGCAGATCGTCTCTAAAAGCGACAGACCTGCGGCACCGGGCGTTTACGCGCCAGTAACCCTCTGAGCCTGCCAAAGCTCCGGTGCTGGCACGGCGGTTGCAGTCGGTCATCCCACCTGAAAGCCCGGGATCGGTGCCTTTCGGATGTGGGAGTTCTCGATGCAGATCCGTATTGTTTCCAGCCGCCGCACAGTTTTGGGCGGTGGCGCCGCGGTTTTGGCGCTGGCGGGCTTCGGCCTGATGGCACCCCGCGCCGTTGCCGCCGATCCGGTCCGCGTCGGCGTCCTCTTGCCCGGGTCCAAATCGGACAAGGGCTGGATGGAGTCGGGCTACGACGGCTTGATGGCCGCGGAAAAGAAGCTGGGCGCCGGGCTCAAGGTCCAGATGATCGAGAACATCGCGGACGGCGACATGGAGCAGGCGCTGACCCAGCTCGCCACCAAGAACAGCCTCGTGATCGGCGTCGGCGGCCAGACGCAGGCCGCCGTCTACAAAGTCGCCAAGCGCTTCCCCAAGGTGAAATTCTCCATCGTCGGCGGCAATGCCGGCGAGCCGCTGCCCAACGTGGCGGGTTACGACGTCCGGCAAGGCGAGATCGCCTATGTCGCCGGCGCTGCCGCGGCGATGCTCTCGAAGACCGGCGCCATCAGCTATGTCGGCGGCATGGAAATCCCCTCCATCGTCAATGCCGGCAAGGAATTCGGCCTGGGTGCCAAGAGCATCAACCCGAATATCAAGTATTTCGAGAGCTATACTGGCGACTTCGACAATGTCGCCAAGGCCAAGGAAGCGACGCTCGCTGCCATCGCCCAGGGCGCGGACGTGCATTACCACATCCTCAACCTCGGCCTGCGCGGCCTCGAACAGGCGGCCAAGGACAAGGGCACCCATATCATCGGCAGCTACACCAACTATTGTGGCACCGATCCGCTCTACCTCGCCTATTCGATCACCGGCGTCGGATTCCAGGTGCGTTACGCCATCGACCATTTCATCGCCGGCGACTGGGTCGCCGGCTACAAGCCGTTTGGTCTCGCCATGGGCCCCGAAGCCTCGGATATGGTCGTCTGCAGCGCGACCCCCGAGATGAAGGCCAAGATCGAGGCGATCAAAGCGGATATCCTGTCCGGCAAGATCAAGGTTCTCGAGGGGTGAATGCCACGCCGGCTCTGTCACCGGCTCACGTCTCCCAACGCGGCGCCCTGCTGCTCGGCCTGAGCGGTCTGACCAAGCGCTTCGGCGCCTTCACCGCGCTGTCGGCCGTCGACATCGCCTTTCATGCCGGCGAAATCCATTGCCTGCTCGGCGAGAACGGGGCCGGCAAGTCGACCCTGTGCAACCTGGTATTCGGCGTGCATGCGCCGGACGCCGGCACGATGACGTTGCATGGCGCGCCTTACCGCCCAGCCGGGCCGCGCGATGCGTTGACGGCTGGGATCGCGATGGTGCACCAGCATTTCAGCCTCGTCGAGGATATGAGCGTCGTCGACAACCTGATGCTCGGTCGCGTCCGCGGCGTGCTGGACCGGCGCGGCTGGGCCGCGCGGCTCGATGCGCTCGGCACCCGTTACGGCCTGGAACTCGCGCCCTTCGCCCGCGTCGGCGACCTCTCGATCGGTGAGCGCCAGCGGGTCGAGATCGTCAAGTGCCTGATGCGCGAGCCGCGTCTGCTGATCCTCGACGAGCCGACGGCCGTACTGCTGCCGGACGAGATCGCCAGCCTGCTGGCGGTGTGCCGGCGTGTGGCGGCGGAGGGCGCCGCGGTGATCCTCGTCACCCACAAGCTCGCCGAAATTCGCGAGGCCGCCGATCGCGCGACGGTGCTGCGCCAGGGTCAGGTCGTCGCCACCTCGGACGCGCCCTCGACGGAAATCAACCGGCTGGTCAAGGCGATGATCCGCCGCGACCTCGAAGGCCTCGATGCGACGACGGCGGCAACTCTGGGGCTCGAGGACGAGTCGGCGGTCGCCGCCCCGGCGGTGCATGCCCGGCCCGATGGCCCCGACATTTTGCAGATCGACGGCGTCAGCCTGCGCGATTCCGACGGCGCGCTGCGCCTCGACGCGCTCACCCTGACGCTGCGCGCCGGCGAGATCGTCGGGCTCGCCGGTGTCGAAGGCAACGGCCAGAGCGAGCTCGGCCTGTTGCTGGCGGGTCTCGACACGCCGACGGGCGGACGCCTCGTCATGGACGGCCAGGATCTCACAGGCCGCACGCCGTCCGATTTCACCGCCGCCGGCATCGGCATCGTCCCCGAGGATCGCCACCGCGTCGGCGCCATTGCCGACATGAACGTCGCCGAGAACATGTTCTTGAACCGCACGCGCGCCTTCACCCGCTTCGGTCTGCTGCAGAGGCGGGCGATGCACGACGCGGGGGCCGAGCTGATGCGCCGCTTCGACGTGCGCGCCACCGGCCCGGACGCGCGCTTCGGCGGCCTCTCCGGCGGCAACCAGCAGAAAGCGGTGCTGGCCCGCGAGCTGACGGCGCCCGGCCTGCGCTTTCTCCTCGCGGCGCAGCCCACGCGCGGCCTCGATGTCGGCGCGGTGGAAGCCGTCTACGGCCTGATCCGCGAAGCCAGCGCCCGCGGCATCGCGGTGCTGCTGATCTCCTCCGAGCTCGACGAGGTTCTGGCCGTCGCGCATCGCGTGGCGGTGATTTATCGAGGCCGTATCGTCGGCGAACGCCCGTCGCGGCCCGACCAGCGCGAGGCGATCGGCGCGATGATGGCGGGCCACGCATGAACGCGCGGACCCTCGTCTCCCCCGGGCTCGCCATTCCCGTGCTCGCGGCAGTCGCCGCCTGCCTTGCCGGGACGCTGCTGGTGCTGGCCCTCGGCTTTTCGCTAGGCGACGCCCTGTCCAGCTTTGTCGACGGCACCATCGGCTCGCACTACGCCCTGGCCGTCTCGCTCAACCGCTCGGTGGTCTACGCCTTGGTCGGGCTTGGCTTCATCCTCGCCAACCGCGCCGGGCTGACCAACGTCGGCGGCGAGGGGCAGATCGCGATGGGCGGTATGGTGGCCGCGGCCGTCGCCCTACATCACGGCGTCGCCGCCCTGCCGTTCGGCCTCGCGTTCCTGCTGCCTTTGTCGGCGGCGACGCTCGCGGGGGCGGCCTGGGGCGGCCTTGCCGGCGTGCTCAAGGCGCGTGTCGGCACCAACGAGGTCATCAGCACCCTTTTGCTCTCTTTCATCGCGGTTTGGCTGGTGTACGGGTCGGTGCAGTCGGTGGCCCTGTTGCGCCAGCCGATGACATCGGGCGCCACCCTTCCGGAGTCGCTGCCGGTGCCGGACGCCACGCAACTGCCTCTGCTGACCGGCGATGCCGCATCCCCGGTCACGATCGGTCTGCCCCTGGCCGTCGTCCTCGCGATCGGCATGGCGATCCTGCTCACCCGCTCGCGGTTCGGGTTCCAGCTTCGCGCCGTCGGGCTCAATCCGGTCGCGGCGACGCGCGCGGGCTTCGCCTTCGCCTCGACCGTGGTGGTCGCGATGGCCATCGCCGGCGCCTTCGGCGGCCTCGCCGGCGGCGTGATGCTGCTCGGCGAGCAGTTTTCGCTGAAAGCCGGGTTTTCCTCGGGCTACGGCTACGACGGCCTCGTCGTTGGGTTGCTGGCGCGCGGCTCGGTGACAGGCGTCGTCGCGGCCGCGCTGCTGTTCGGGTTTCTCCGCTCCGGCGGCATCAGCATGGAGATGGGCGCCGGCGTGCCGACGGCGCTGGTGATGGTGATGCAGGGCCTCATCGTGGTGGCGGTGGCCGGCGCCGCGTTCTGGCTCGACCGACGCGGATCGCGATCGTGAGGCGCGGAAAGACAAGGACTTCGCCATGACGATGGAATTGTTCGCCGTCTTCCTCGGCTCCTCGATCCGGCTCGCCATGCCGCTGCTGCTCGCGGCCGTAGGCGAGCTCGTCAGCGAGCGGGCGGGCGTGCTCAACATGAGCCTCGAGGGCATGATGCTCGCCGGCGCGTTCGGCGGCGCGGTCGGATCCTGGGCCACCGGCTCGCCGACGCTCGGACTCTTCATCGGGGTGCTCACCGCGCTGCCGGTGGCGGCCTTGCAGGCCTTTCTCACCAACACGCTACGCGCCAACCAGATCGTCACCGGCATCGGCCTCAACATTCTCGTGCTCGGCAGCACCACCCTCGCCTACCGCGAGATCTTTGGCGCCCGCTCCCGCGAGGCCATTCCCGGCTTTCCGGTCTGGAGCCCGCCGCTGCTCGGCGACATCCCGATCTTCGGCGAGGCAGTGTTCCGCCAGATCTGGCTTGTCTACGCCGCGATCGTGATCGTGGTCGCCATCGCCCTAATCCTGCGGTGCACCGCGATCGGCATCACCCTGAAAGCCGCAGGCGAAGATCCGCGCACGCTCGAGCGGGCCGGCCTTTCGGTGATCCGCGTGCGCTACGGCGTGATCCTGTTCACCGGGTTGCTGGCCGCGCTCGCCGGCACCTTTTTGTCGATCGGCGACATCCATACTTTTACCGAGGGCATGACCAACGGAGCGGGCTATCTCGCGATCGCCGCAGTGATTTTCGGCAATTGGGGGGTCGGCCGGACCGTCCTAGCCTGCTTCGTCTTCGGCTCGGCCACGGCGCTGCAGTTTCAGCTGCCGGCGATGGGGCTCGACGTGCCGAACGCGCTGCTGATCATGATGCCCTACCTGCTGGCCTTCCTGGCTGTCGCCGGAGTGGTCGGGCGCCAAACCGCTCCGCGGGCGCTGGCAAGCCCCTACTGGGGGTGAGACATGCGGCGCGCACGCTTTCCTTGCGGCGCGATTTCCCGTAAGGCTCTGCGCGAGCGTTGATCGGTTCGTGACTCCTGTCCGACGATCCGCCCTCCCGTCGGAGCCGCGCTGTCAGCGTTTTCAGCTCTTTATGCCCGGCGCAACAGGTCCTTCAGGGTAATGAGGCATCCATGACGGCTTCCGCCGCACCAACGCTATCGCCGACCGACGCGGCGACGTCGCCCGGCATGGGGTTCAAGCAGTTCGTCGCGCTGATCGCCGCCTTGATGGCGTGCAACGCTCTGGCGGTCGACTCGATGTTGCCCGCGCTGCCCGAGATCGCCCGCGCGCTTGGCGTCGAAGGCGCCAACCAGCAGCAATGGATCGTCTCCGCCTACCTCATGGGATTTGGCGCGTCGCAAATCATCTATGGGCCCCTGGCGGATCGCTTCGGTCGCAAGCCGGTGCTCATCATCGGTCTGGCAATCTACGTTCTCTTCAGCATCGTCGCGGCCTTCTCGACGACCATGACGATGCTGATCACCGCGCGCGTCCTGCAGGGGGTCGGCGTGGCCGCAACCCGCGTGCTGGCGGTATCCATCGTCCGCGACCGCTATACCGGCAGCCAGATGGCGCGGGTCATGTCGCTGTCCTTCATCGTCTTTCTCGCGGTGCCGATCCTTGCCCCGTCGATCGGCCAGATCATCATGCTGTTCGGCCCCTGGCGCTGGATCTTTGGTGGCCTCACCCTGTTCGGCGCCTCGGTGTTGACATGGACCGCCATCCGCCTGCCGGAAACCCTGAAGCCGGAAGACCGGCTGCCGATCGAGCCGCGGCGCGTCGCCCTGGCGTTCAAGCTGGCGCTGACCAACCGCATCGCGGTCGGCTACATGCTGGCGATGACCTTCGTGATGGGTTCGCTGTTCGGCTTCATCAATTCGGCCCAGCAGATCTTCGCCCAGACGTTTGCGGCCTCGCGCTGGTTCACCACGACCTTCGCCCTGATCGCCGGCTTCATGGCGCTGTCGTCGTTCCTCAATTCGCGGATCGTCCAGCGGATCGGCACGCGGCGCCTGTCGCACATGGCGCTGGTCGGCTTCATTTGTTCGGCGGTAGTCCATGCCGGGGTCGCCCTCGCCGGCTACGAGACGATCTGGAGCTTTGCCATCCTGCAGGCCGGCCTGATGTTCTCGTTCGGGTTGGTGGTATCGAACTTCGGTTCGATCGCGATGGGCCCGCTCGGTCACATCGCCGGGACCGCATCGTCGGTGCAGGGCTTCGTCACGACGTTCGGCGGCGCGGTGCTCGGCTTTCTCGTCGGCCAATGCTTCGACGGGACGGTAGTCCCGCTGGCAGTCGGGTCTTCGGTCTACGGTCTGCTTGCCTTGGCGGCGATCTTGTTGGCCGAGAAGGGCCGCCTGTTTCAGGCCCACGCCAATCCGCTGACGGTGACCGACGCCGGGGCGGTCCCGAAGTAAGAACCGCCTTTGCGAACGTAGCGAGGGATCCAGCGGCAGATGCTCCTCGATCGCAGTGCTTGCCCCTGTGTTGCTCCGCCTTCGGCTCGCAAAGACGGGCGCGTTAAGCGGGTTTGACGACCTGCGCGAGCAGCGCGTCGAGCGAAAGCTCCGGCGCAGGGGCCTCCGGTTCGCGCCGTGCGGGACTTGCGACCACGCTCCCGAGGAGGCTCCAGAGCTGGCTGGTCTCCGCGGTCTCCTGCGGCCGCGTCGGATCCTCCGGCGCTGCGGCGTCGAAAGCTTCGGCTGGCGTCGGATCGCCGGGCCGCTGCTGCTGCGGATTCTTCTGGCGTTGCCCGGCCTGCTCGAAGACACCGCGGATCGCGTAAGCCTCTTCGGATGGCGGCTCCCGTTTCATCGGGCGCGGTGCGATATTCGGCTGCAGGGTCGGCATATGGGAATGAACGTGCATGGGTTTCTCCCGCGTTTGAAGAAACCATTTCCGCGAGACCTTGCGCGAGGCTGATCAGTCCGGGCGATCCTCGCCAGGCTGCGTCGAGGCCAGCGGATCGCTGGCAGGAAAGGTTTCCAGCAAACCTTCGTCGAGTTCGCGATCGTGCCGAGGGGACGCATGCAGCGCGGGATCCTTGTGCTTGATCTTTTCGTCGGTCATCGCGGTACCGTGGCCGTAAGCGGCGGCGATGGTCACGATTGCGTGTCGCTCGGCGGCGAGCCAGAAATCCAGGCATCTGCCGTCGGGCCGGCCGGCTGCCTCCCATAGGTGATAGGCCTGAAGACGTGTCCGTTGCGTGCGTTCGTCGTCCATGATCGCGTCCCTCCGCCTCAGATCGCAGCCTAGCAGCAAAACGGCCGCTCGAGGCGGCCGTTCCAAATCAAAGCGTCGACGCCGGAGCGGATCAGCGGTGACCGCGACCGCCACCAAAACCGCGCCCACCGCCGAAACCACGTCCCCCACGGAAGCCGTGCCCGTAAAAACCCCGGCCGCCCCAGCGACCGTAGCCGTAGCCGCAGCGATACGGGAAAACGCAGGGGTAGCCGTAGGCGTAGGGATATCCGTAGCCGTACGGATAGTACTGGACGTGTTCGATCGGCACGCTTGCGGCGGCATCCGTGGCGATGGCTGCGCCGACCGGCATGGCCGATGCCGAGGTTTCCGCCAGGCCGCTAATGCCGAGCACAACGCCGAGGCTCGAGGCCGCAATGATCCTTCCCAAGGTCTTCATCGAATGGTTCCCGTAAAGAGCGCGTGAGTGGCTCCGGCGCGGATTTAGAGTTCCGGATCATGAAGGCCAAATGAACGCCCTGTCACGTTTGTGTCACTGCCGGCGCTTCTTCCGCGCAGCCTCTTTCCGTTCCTCGTTTCATCAGTATCATTCGAGGGTCAAGCTTGGAGAGATGCGATGCGAGCCTTATGACTGGTCTGGCGAGCTCGAACCCTGTGCTGGCCGCGCCGGCCACGGGCAGCGTCGGCGCCGCCGTCCCCACGTTCGATATCGCCGCGAAATGCGAGCGGCAGCTGATGTTTCCCGGCTGCGTGGAAGCCGAACATGCGGCTGTGTCCGCGCTGCATTTCTGGTGGGGCAAGGTCCGCGACGAAAAGATGAAGACGTTCTGCATCGCGCAGGCCAGCGCCGATCCGGCGTTCAATTACAGCCATCTGATGGGTTGCATCGGCTCTATGGCGCGCCTGCCGGGCCACGCGCTGGCGGGGCTCTCGCGACCGACAGATCCGAGGATTGCCGGGGATCCCGCGCCGCTTCTGTAAGCGGCTGAAAACGCCGCTCGTCGAAGGCGTGATATTTTTCCTTGGCCTCGACTTCCTTGATCCGCAAGCCGAAGAAGCCGCGCTTCTTCGGCAGGATTTCCACCACGGTGTAAATCGACCCTTCGGTCAGTTCGGGCGCGTCGGAAAAGTCGAGGAAGCCGTTGTCGACACAGACGATGCGTTGCCCGACGTACCACCCGCCCATCACCGTCTCCCGCCAGAGCGTGTCGCACTCGATCGATCGCGATAAGATCACGATCCGATAGTTCAGACGAGCGCGATGCGACGAGGGGCCTTATTCGGTCGTAGGCGCCGAGAAGCGCTTTTCGACCTTTTCCGCAAAGGCCCGTCCGGCCTGGTTCAGGCGCCACCGCCCGACAGGCGGCGGCTTGGGAGCGTAAGCGACGTCCTTGAGGTGCTTGTAGGCCGCGCGCACGAGGATATGCCATGTCGTGTCGTCGTTCGCCTCCTTGCGGCGCAGGAGCTCGCGCGTCAGCTCGCCACCCGTCG
>NZ_LMUU01000162.1:0-6039 GCF_009765775.1 Beijerinckia sp. L45 | reverse complement strand
ACGGTACGGATCTCCGCGTCGCGCGACGCGGCTTCATGCAGCTTGCCGGCGCGGGCGTCGTTGCCGGGACCGCCACCGGCTTCGCCCAGGCCGAGGCGGCGGTGCCGACGGCGCCCGTCACCGAGCTGGTCTCCGGCGAGATGACCACG
This sequence comes from Beijerinckia sp. L45, assembly GCF_009765775.1. Lineage (GTDB taxonomy): Bacteria > Pseudomonadota > Alphaproteobacteria > Rhizobiales > Beijerinckiaceae > RH-AL1. The sequence continues at coordinate 5,890 of NZ_LMUU01000162.1, read as the reverse complement.
GCGGATATCCTCATCGAGGCCGCTATCGCCTTCGGCGCGACCCACGCCTTCGGGATCGTCGGCGACGGCATCAACCCGCTCATCGAGGCGCTGCGCAAACGCCAGGATCGCATCGCCTTCGTTGGCGTCCGCCACGAGGAGGCCGCGGCCTTCATGGCGGCCGGCATGGGCAAGCACGGCAACCGGCTCGGCCTCTGCGTCGCGACGACCGGCCCGGGCGCGGTGCATCTCCTCAACGGGCTCTACGATGGCGCCTATGATGGCGCACCGATCCTTGCGCTCACCGGCACGACCTTCCACGACCTGCATGGCATGCGCTTCATGCAGAGCGTCAACACGATCAAGCTAATGGAGGATGTCGCCCTCTTCAACGAAGAGGTCACTGGGCCGGCGCACGCAGTGTTCATCGGTAATCGCGCCTGCCGCGCCGCGCTCGGCGGCCGCGGCGTCGCCCATCTGACCATCGCCAAGGACGTGCAGGCGATGCACCTTTCCGCAGACAAGCCGTCGACGGAGAACCACGGCGGCCGCACCTCGTCGATCTGGCAGCGGCCGCGCCCGACGCCGCCCGCCGACCAGTTGCTCGCTGCGGCTGCGTTGCTCAACGATGGCAAGAAGGTCGCGATCCTGGCCGGGCAAGGCTGTTTCGGCGCGGAAAAAAACCTCGTGGCGGTGGCGGAAAAACTCGGCGCGCCGATCGCCAAGGCCTATCTCGCCAAGGCGCTTCTGGCGGACGATCATCCCCTGACGACCGGCGGCATCGGCCATCTCGGCACCCTCCCTTCGTCCTGGGCCATGCACAATTGCGACAGCGTGCTCATCCTCGGCTCGACGATGCCGTGGATCGACTATTATCCAAAACCCGGCCAGGCGCGTGGCATCCAGGTCGACGTCAAGCAGGATCGCATCGGGCTGCGCTATCCCGTCGAAATCGGCCTGGAAGGCGACGTCGACGCAACGCTCGCCGCCCTGCTCCCATTGCTGCAGACGAAAAGCGACCAGAGTTTTCTCGCCGAGACCCGGACGCGGATGCAGGACTGGGCTGCCACGCTCGAGCGCGTCGAGGCGAGCCCGGCGGGCGGCAAGATCAAGCCGCAGACCGCGGTGAAGGCGCTGAGCGACCTGGCGCCGGCCAATGCGATGTTTAGCCTGGACTGCGGCGCCAACACGCACTTCGCGGCGCGGCACACGCAGATCAAGGCTGGGCAGAGCTGGACCGGCTCGGGCATGCTGGTCAGCATGGCGTCCGGCCTGCCGCTCGCCATTTCCGCCGCGCTGGCCAATCCCGACCGGCCGTCGCTGGCGATCGTCGGCGATGGCGGCTTCGCCATGCTGATGGCGGAGCTTTCGACCGCCGTGTTCAACAAGCTGAACGTCACAGTTCTGATCCTCAACAACGACGCGCTGGGCGAGGTCAAGTTCGAGCAGAAGGAGATCGGCAATCCAGAGTACGGCTGCGCTCTCGGCCACATGGATTTCGCCGCCTATGCCAGATCCGTCGGCGCCTATGGCGTCAGCGTCGCCGCCCTGGCCGATCTTCGCCCGGCGATCCAGAAGGCGCTGGCGCAACCCGGGCCGGCCGTCATCGACGTGCAGATCGACGCCGACGTGCCGGCGCTTACTCCGGAGAAACTCAATGCTTGAGCGCACCAAGACGATACTGCTGGCCGCAGGCCTGACGCTCCTCGGGACCGCGGCGTTCGCCCAGAACGCGGACGAAAAGCCAAAACAGGGCGACGTGACGACGACCGATGTCGGCGATCCCCACGGCGCGATCCGCGCGATGAGCCAGGCCAGCGAGCCGGGCGGCAAGCCGGACCACGCCAAAACGACGATTCCCGATGCGGTGATTCCCGGCGGATCGGCGGGCAAGTAAACGTCGGCATTGCCAGATCCGTGTGCTGCGCCCCTTACCATTTCGCCGCAACAAGATTATCTGACACCCGTCATATAACAACCGACGGAGCCCGACATGGCGAGTTTTCCCTATCGCACCGCGCTGATCGTCGGCGCGGGCCCCGGCATCAGCGCGTCCGTCGCGCGCGCCCTGGCCGCGGCCGGCGTGACAGTCGGCCTTGCCGCCCGCAACACCGACAAGCTGCAGGCGCTGGCGCACGACACCGGCGCCCGGACCTTTGCCGTCGACGCCACCGACCCCGCCGCCATCGCAGGGCTCTTCGCGGCGGTGGACCGAAGCCTCGGCGAGCCGGACGTGGTCATTTACAACGCCAGCGCTCGGGCGCATGGGCCGATCACCGAGATCGATCCGGAAGCGGTACGGCAGGCCGTCGCCGTCACCGCCTTCGGCGGGTTTCTGGTCGTTCAGCAGGCGGCGCAACGGATGCTGCAGCATGGCCGCGGCGCGATCTTGCTCACCGGCGCCAGCGCGAGCGTCAAAGGCTTTCCGCTGTCGTCGGCTTTTGCGATGGGCAAGTTCGCGCTGCGCGGCCTGGCGCAGAGCGCCGCGCGCGAGTTGGGGCCGAAGGGCATCCACGTCGCGCATATCGTGATCGACGGCGGCGTGCGCAGCGAGCGCCGCGCGGATCCCGCGGACAAGCCGGACAGCACGCTGTCGCCGGACGGCGTCGCACAGACCTACCTCGACATATTGCGGCAGCCGCGCGACGCCTGGTCGCTCGAAGTGGAGCTGCGCCCCTGGGTCGAGAGGTTTTAACGCCGGAGCGCGCTACGGCCGTTGCCGGTTATGATGAACACTTAGGCCCTGTCGGCGAAGAACGACATGAAGGCGTCGAACGTCTCCTCCGGCACCTCCTCCTGCGGAGCATGGCCGCAGTCGAGCGCCCGGCCCTGCACGGCGACGGCCTTGTCACGCCACGTCTGCAACACATCGTAGAGCGCGCCGACGGTGCCCTTGCCGCCCCAGAGCGCCAGCAGCGGGGCGATGACCCGCTTGTCGCCATCGGCGGCGTCGTGCTCGAGGTCGATGGTCGCGGCGGCACGATAGTCCTCGCAGATCGCGTGGATGGCCTTGGGGTCGTCATAACATCGCAGATATTCGGCGAAGGCCGCTGGCTCCGTCGCGCCGGGCGTCTTGAGCTGCCCGTCGATATGGGTGCGCAGAAAGAAGGCGGGATCGGCGGCGATCAGTTTTTCCGGTAGCGGCGCCGGCTGGATGAGAAAAAACCACCAGAAGTAGCGCGTCGCGAACGCCTTGTCGGTCAACGCGTACATCGTCGCGGTCGGTGCGATGTCGAGCACGGCCAGCCGCGACACCGCCTCGGGAAAATCCAGCGCCATGCGATGCGCGACGCGTCCGCCGCGGTCGTGCCCGGCCAGCGCGAAGCGTTCGAAGCCGAGGGCGCGCATCACCGCAACCTGGTCGGCGGCCATCGCGCGCTTGGAATAATCGACGTGATGTTCGCCGCCGTCAGGCTTGCTGCTGTCGCCGTAGCCGCGGAGGTCGCAGGCGACCACGGTGAAATGCTCGGCCAGGCGCGGTGCGATTTTCCGCCAGGTGACATGCGTCTGCGGATGCCCGTGCAGCAGCAGCAAGGGCGGCCCTTGGCCGGCCGTCGCCGCGCGGATCGTGACGGTCTCGCTCACGACGACATCGTGGAGCGTGAACCCGGCCATCAGCGGTGCCGGACCGAGCGTTTTCAGAGATGATGACATCAATTTCATTTCCTCGGCCCTTTATGGCCGGCCTCCGGAGTCGGTGCTCATGCTGTCTGCGCATCGTTTCATGCCGAGGATGGGCTGCGTCAGGATGCGGAACGGGCGACCCGCCGCGTCCTGGCGCGACAGCGCGATCCGGTCGACCGCGAGCGGACTGCCGCCGACCGCGGTTGCAAAGCGCTCGCGCAGCAGCGCCAGCACCTGGCCCTGCCGCTCGGCGGGAAGACGGCCTGTCAACGTCATGTGAAATTGGAAATCGTCGAACACGTACGGGTAGCCCCAGCGATCGAGATGGGCGACTTGGCCGACCGTCAGCGCCGTCGGATTGCGCCGCGCGCGGTCTTCCGCCGTCAGCGGCGCGCGAAACCCATCGAAATCGCGCACGCAGGCCGCAGCGAGATCGTCGAGCGCAGCCGAACGAGTCCCCGGCACGAGGGCGACGAACGCGCCGAGCGCCGCTACGACCGGGGCGATCTCCGGCGCTTCGCTCGTGCGCGCGGCAAAGGCCGCGCAGGCGTCGACGAGACCGGTTTCGGACGTACCGGCTGCCAGGGCGAACGGCGCCTTGAGCGTCGCGTGAAATCCATAGAGGCGGGGATCGCGCGTCAGGTCCGACCAGTCCGCAACGGTCTCGGTGAGCGCGGTGGGAAACGGCAGCGTGCTTCCGCCGAATGCGTCGTAGCCGAGCAGACTGGCGCCGAAGCGGTAGACCGCGCTGTCGCGATCCGGGACGAAATAGATCGCGTAACGCGGATATCGCGGCGGAGCCTCGGGGCGACCGTGCATCATATGCCGTCCTTCTGGGCTGGACTGCAGGGGGAGTTCGCCATCGCGCCGCAATTCACCGAGGAGGCCTCACGATCAAATCACCAAATATCCAGCATGCGGGTGGCGGCCCGGCACCGCGGGCTGGTATGGGTCCGGACACCACCCGATGCAAGGCACCCAGGCTGCGCCCGACCTTGCGGCTCCAGCCTGATGAAAGCACCTGCACGATGAGACCGGAGCCAGACGCCGTCCTGGGCAATGCGCGCATCGTGCTCGCCGACCGGGTCATCGACCGCGGCTGGATCGCATGGTCCGCCGGTCGCATCGAGGCGCTCGGCGAAGGCGACGCTCCAGCCGGGAGCACGGACTGCGGCGGCGACCTGCTGATGCCGGGCCTCGTCGAGTTGCACACCGACCATCTCGAAATGCACTACATGCCGCGCCCCAAGGTGCTGTGGGACCCGGTTGCCGCGGTCGTCGCCTACGACGGGCAGCTGGCGACCAGCGGCATCACCACGGTGCTCGATTCGCTGCGTGCCTGGCTCGAGGACGGCGTCGCCGAGGACGACGGCGAGGCCGGCATTCTGGCGCGCGCCATCGCGTCGGCCCGTGAGGCCGGACTGCTGCGCGCCGAGCATTTTCTGCATTTGCGCTGCGAGATTCCGATGCCCAGCGTCATCGCGGAAGCCAGTGGCCTGATCGCGCGGGCCGACGTCAAGCTGCTGTCGCTGATGGATCATACGCCGGGCCAGCGGCAGTTCCGCGACGTGGAGAAGCTGCGCGACTACTACCGTGGCAAGAACGGCGGCATGAGCGAGCCGCAGCTCGACGCGATGTTCGCGCAGCGGCGGCTTCACCAGCAGAACCACGCCGCGACCAACATGCGTGCCATCGTCGCCCTGGCGCAGCGCCATGCGATTCCGCTGGCGAGCCACGACGACACCACGGAAGAGAACGTCGCCGACGCTATCCGCGACGGCGTGCGGATCGCCGAATTTCCGACGACCCTCGAGGCGGCGCAGCAGCTGCACGCGGCGGGCATCGCCATCATGATGGGGGCGCCGAACGTGGTGCGCGGCGGCTCGCATTCCGGCAACATCGCCGCCGTCGATCTCGCGCACGCCGGGCTTCTCGACATCCTGTCGTCGGACTATGTGCCGTCGAGCCTGCTGATGGCCGCCCTGCAGCTGCCGCGGCACGTCCCGACCATCAGCCTGGCGCAGGCGGTACGTATGGTAACCAAGACCCCGGCCGAAGCGATCGGCCTGATCGACCGCGGTGAGATCGCGGTGGGCAAGCGCGCCGACCTGATCCGCGTGCATGGCGCCGGCGCCATCCCTGTCGCGCGCAGCGTCTGGCGCGAAGGGCTCCGCGTCGCATGAGCGCGCCCATTCCCGACCATCCAGCGGATGCCATCGGCCCCGGCCGGCTGATCCTCGTCGTCGGCCCGAGCGGCGCCGGCAAGGATACGCTGATCGCTTTGGCG
>NZ_LMUU01000161.1 GCF_009765775.1 Beijerinckia sp. L45 | reverse complement strand
ATGCGTTGAAGGAAACCGCCATTTCAACCTAGCTGTTGGTATTAAGCCTGGTACTCTTTCAAATGGTCTTAAGTACTCTCTCGCAACTGGTAATTGGGGTGACCAGAAGAAAGCCATGAGCTCTACTGCTGGTGTCTCCCAGGTGCTTAACCGCTATACATTCGCTTCTACACTCTCTCATCTTAGACGCACCAATACTCCAATTGGCCGAGACGGGAAGTTGGCCAAACCCCGACAGCTGCACAATACGCATTGGGGCCTCGTCTGTCCTGCCGAGACGCCCGAGGGCCAGGCCTGCGG
>NZ_LMUU01000160.1:16431-24461 GCF_009765775.1 Beijerinckia sp. L45 | reverse complement strand
CCTCGATCGGCCTTGTGGCGCAGACCGACCAGCCTTTGACACAGGATCAATTGCTCGAGCGCGCCGACTACGCCCTCTACAATGCCAAGGCGCATCATCGCGGCACGGCCGTGCTGTTCTCGACGGAGCACGAAAGTGCGATCCGCATCCAGATCCTCACCGAACAGCAGCTGCGCCAAGTCGATTTCGCGAGCGAGATGACGGTCCAGTTTCAGCCGATCGTAGACGTCGGGCGAAACAAGATCGTCGCCTACGAGGCCCTGGCGCGATGGCAGAGCCCGGTCCTCGGTTCGGTCAAGCCGATCCACTTCATTCCCGCTGCCGAGCGGATGGGCCTGATCAACCAGTTGACCGAAGTGCTGTTCGCCAAGGCGCTCGCGGCCTTGAAGACCTGGCCGGACGAGATCGACCTGTCGTTCAACCTGTCCGTCCGCGACATCGCATCCGGCGATCTGCTGGCCCGGCTGGCGCAGATGCTCGAGACCACGGGGGTTTCGGCGAAACGGATCATCTTCGAAATTACCGAAACCGCCCTGATGCATGATTTCGAACAAGGGCGCGACAGGCTGTTGGGGCTCAAGGCGCTTGGCGCCAAGATCGCGCTCGATGATTTCGGCACGGGCTACTCGAGTCTGCATTACGTGCACCGTCTTCCCCTCGACAAGATCAAGATCGATCGCGAGTTCGTGGCCGGGGTGGCGACCGATCAGGCGAGCCGCGACATCGTCCGCTCCATACTCGACCTCTGCCGCAACCTGAAGATCACCTGCGTCGTCGAGGGCGTGGAGACCGCCGAGCAGGTCATCGTTCTACGGTCCCTCGGATGCACGACGATGCAGGGCTATTTTTTCGGCGGCGCCGTGAGCAATGTCGCGCTGGTTCACACGTCAGGCGCCAGCGAGTGGGCGGCGGCGCCCGTGCGCCTGAAGGGCAGGCCGGTCTCGGCCTGACTATGACGCCGGCGGCTCCGCGGCGCCAGGCCGGGTCTGCAAGCCGGTCGAACCGAAGCCACCGGCGTTCCGCACAGTTGCCTCCAGATCCTCGGCCTCGAGGAAGCGGGCCCGGCTGACCGGGGCCAGCACCAACTGCGCGATCCGCATGCCGCGCTCGATCACTACGGCTTCATTGCCGAAATTCACGAGCAGCACGAAAATCTCGCCGCGATAGTCGGCATCGATCGTGCCCGGGGCATTGAGCACGGTGATGCCGTGACGCAGCGCCAAGCCGGATCGCGGCCGCACCTGCGCCTCGTAATTTTCCGGCAGGCCGAGTGCGATCCCAGTGGCGATCAGCGTCCGCTCGCCGGGCGCAAGGGTGCGCGGGGCATCGGCCGGCAGCGCCGCGACGAGGTCGCAGCCTGCGGCATGGGCGCTCGCATAGTCCGGCAGCGGCAAGCCGACGCCATGCGGCAGGATCTTGATGGGAACGGCAATATCGGTCATGAAGCGGGCCCGAGGCGATCCGCCAGGAGCGCGATCAGCCGTGTCGCGATCTCCACCTTGCTGAGACGCGGCCAGGGGATGGTTTCTTCGGCCGTCAGGATGGTCACCTCGTTGTCCTCGCCGCCGAATGTGCCCGTGCAGGCGCCGACATCGTTTAGGACGATGAGATCGCAGCGTTTGCGCGCCAGTTTCGCCCGGGCGTGGTCGAGCAGCTTCTCGGTCTCCGCCGCGAAGCCGACGACCAACGCAGGGCGGTCGTGATTGCGTGCGGCGACGGAAGCAAGAATGTCCGGATTCTCAGCGAACGTCATGACCGGGGCACCGCCACCGTTCTTCTTCAGCTTTTCGGGGGCGACAGCGTCCACGCGCCAGTCGGCGACGGCGGCGGCGGCGATAAAAATGTCCGCCGGGAGCGCTGCATCGACCGCCGCCAGCATGTCCCGCGCCGTCTCGACGCGGCGCAGCGACACGCCGGGCGGATCGGGAATGGTGACCGGGCCGCTGACCAGAATCACTTCGGCGCCGGCCTGGGCGGCGGCGCTGGCGATGGCGTGGCCCTGCTTGCCCGACGAGCGGTTGGCGATGAAGCGGACGGGGTCGATCGGCTCATGCGTCGGCCCGGATGTGACCACGACGCGGCGACCGGCCAGCGGGCGCGGCTGACCGGTGATGCCGGGCAGGGGGATGGTCGTGTCGGCGGCGAGCGCGGCCTCGATCGCGGCGACGATGGCGAGCGGCTCGCTCATCCGGCCCGGCCCGAACTCGCCGCAGGCCATGGCGCCGTCGTCGGGGCCGCAGAACAGCACGCCGTCGGCGCGCAGTGTCGCGACGTTGCGTTGCGTGGCCGGATGCAGCCACATCCGCAGGTTCATCGCTGGCGCGACGAGCGTGCGCTTGTCGGTGGCGAGTAAAAGGGTGGAGGCGAGATCGTCGGCGAGGCCTGCCGCCATCTTGGCGAGCAGATTGGCGGTAGCCGGTGCCACCACGACGAGATCGGCGGCGCGCGACAGCTCGATGTGCCCCATCTCGGCTTCGTCGGTGAGCGAGAACAGGTCTTCGTGCACCTCGGCGCCGGCGAGGCTCGACAGAGACAGCGGCGTGACGAAGGCTTTCGCGCCCGCCGTCATGACCGGGCGCACGGTGGCGCCGCGCTCGCGGAGCCGCCGCACCAGGTCCAGCGCCTTGTAGGCGGCGATGCCGCCGCCGACGACGAGCAGGATGCGTTTGTTGGTCAAGGTCACGGGGCGGGCGCTCTAAAACTCTAGCGCGACCTTAGAGCATCGGACGCAAAAGTTGCAGACTTTTGCGTGCGACCCGATGCTCTCGTTCTTCGACGTCTCAGTGCTTTTGCGTCACGCGAAATCACCGCCTCGCAAAGCAAGTGATCGAACGGACCAAAAGACCACCGCCGGAGGGGCGATGGTCCCTGCATCGTGATTTACTGAGCCGAGCCGGCGCGGCGGACCGTCTGGGTGTCGACCGCGATCGCGCGGGCTTCCATCGGCGCGCGCGGCGCGAAGGCCGAAAGCGTGCTCTGCGACGTGTCGCTGGTCGTAAAATCGTGACCCCAGGCGGTAAAGGTCCGCTCCTGGGCGAAGGCGGTGCCGGCGCTCATGCCGAGAGCGAGGATCGAGGCGGCGAAAATGGTCTTGATCATGGTGTTGGCCTTTCCTGAGACAAGCAACGTCATGCCCTGACGAGCTGCGGTGCGACGGATATTTGGTTGGGATGTCCAGCTCTGCGTCTGGATACTTTGCAAACCACCAAGAAGCGGTTCTGAACTTGTTTCGCCGGGACAGACGCCGCGGTTACAGCGCTGGTAAAAAAAAGCAGCCGGTGAGGGCTGCTTTTCTCATGGTCGTTTGCCGGGGCGCTTGGCTTAGCCCACCGCGTCTGCGGTTTTCGCACGCACGGGAAGCTTCCAATTCGGCCGGATGAAGTGGCACGTATAGCCGTTGGGGTAGTGCTCGAGGTAATCCTGGTGCTCCGGCTCGGCCTCCCAGAAGGCGCCTTCCGGCACCACCTCGGTCGCCACCTTGCCCGGCCACAGGCCGGAGGCGTTGACGTCGGCGATCATGTCCGCGGCGACGCGCGTCTGCTCGTCGCTGGTGGTGAAGATCGCCGAGCGATAGCTCAGGCCGACATCGTTGCCCTGCCGGTTCTTCGTCGACGGATCGTGGATCTGGAAAAAGAACTCCAGCATTTTGCGATAGCTGGTCTTTTCCGGATCGAAGACGATCTCGATCGCCTCGGCATGGGTGCCGTGGTTGCGATAGGTCGCATTCGGCACGTCGCCGCCGGTATAGCCGACGCGCGTCGCGATCACCCCGTCCTGCCGTCGGATCAGGTCCTGCATGCCCCAAAAACAACCACCGGCCAAAACCGCCCGTTCTTCGCTCATGATCGGTCCTCCACCTGGTCGAGGTAATCGCCGTAGCCCTCGGCCGCCATCGTGTCGCGGTGGACGAAGCGGAGCGAGGCCGAGTTGATGCAGTAGCGCAGCCCGCCGCGATCACGCGGCCCGTCGGGAAACACATGGCCGAGATGGCTGTCGCCATGCGTCGAGCGCACCTCGATCCGCGTCATCCCGTGCGTATGATCGTGCACCTCGGCGACATGCTTGGTGTCGATCGGCTTGGTAAAACTCGGCCAGCCGCAGCCGGATTCGTATTTGTCGGCCGAGGCGAACAGCGGCTCGCCCGAGACGATGTCGACGTAGATGCCCGGCTCCTTGTTCTTCAGCAAGGCGCCGGTGCCGGGCCGCTCGGTGCCGCTCTCCTGCGTGACGCGATACTGCTCCGGCGTGAGGGTCGCGATGGCTGCCGCGTCCTTTTCATAGGTTCGCAAGTCTTAGTCTCCGTTGAGCGTTGCGCATGGGATCAAGATGGCGTCGCCGGCGCGAAATTCCAAGCGGGGCCCGCTGTGGCGTCCCTGCAACAAAACCGCGGCGGCGACACCACCATTTTCGCGTCACGATGCGTCACGCGTCACTTTTTCGACCGCTGCAGCACGGTGAGGATGCGCGCTGCAAGGGCGTCGATCAAGGCCGCCCGTACAGGTCGGTTTTCGCAATCGCACACCGCGGGCGTCGGATTGAGGTCGTGATCCCGTCACGGCTCATCCTCGGCCCCACGATCGGCCCCACGATCGGCCCCATGATCGGCGTCACGCGGCTTCGGCCGCCGAGCGGTAGCGCGCTGCCGCCTGCGCCTGATCGAGATCCTGCATCACCGCCATGTTCGCAGCCTGCAGCTTGTCGAAGAAGGACGCATCCTTCAGCGGTGGGATGGTGACCGGCTCGCGTCGATCGAACCCGACCAGAGCTGCATCGACCAATTCCTCCACATTCATGAAGCCGTCGTTGACGCTGCGGCCGGAGCGCTCCCAGATCTCCGTCTTGGTTCCGGCGGGCAAAAGAGCCTGCACGTAGATGCCGCGCGGGCCGAGTTCGCTTTGCAGGGCCTGTGACAGCGCCAGAACGTAAGCCTTGGTGGCGCCGTACACGCCGGGCAGCATCGTGGGCGCGAAACCGACCACCGAGCCGAGATTGATGAGCGAACCCTGGGCGCCACGACCAAGCCAGTTCTGCACGGCCGCGCCGGCCAGCCGCGTCAGGGCCCCGACGTTGAGATCGACGAGCGCATAGAGCGGCTCGAGGTCAGGCGCCGAAAAGCCACCGGGGGACGCCGCACCCGCGTTATTGACGAGAATGCCGAGGTTTTTGGCGCCGCGAATCCGCGCCTCGACGGCGGCGAGATCCGCAGGCGCGGTCAGATCGGCGCGCAGAACGTCGACTGAAACGCCCGTCTCCCGACGCAGACGGTCGGCGAGGGTATCGAGGCGTGTCTGGTCCCGCGCGACGAGCAAGAGGTCGTGACCGCGTTTGGCGAGGCGGTCTGCATAGATGGCGCCGATGCCGGACGAGGCGCCTGTGACGACGGCAAGGGATGGCTCTGACATGAAATAACTCCGCTTTGAAGATCGTACGAATATAAACATGATGATGATAATGATTGGCGTCAAGGGCGACTGCGCTTAAGTGTGTGAAGCCAGGAATGGTCGGACGGTACAGTCGGGAGACATCGCTTTGAAGGTCAGTCGTGAGCAGGTCGCCGAAAACCGCCAGCGCATTCTGGATGCCGCGGGACGTCTGTTCCGGGAACGGGGCGTCGAAGGCGTGAGCGTCGCCGAGGTGATGCAGGCGGCCGGGCTGACGCACGGCGCCTTCTACGGCTATTTCGCCTCGAAGGACGATCTGCTGGCCCAGGCGTTCGCCGTCTTGGACCGGTCGCCGGAAACCGCCTTGGATGTCCAGGCGCGGCGGACCTATTTCGATCGCTACCTGAGCGACGGGCACCGTGATGACCCGGGCGGCGGCTGTTGCTTTGTGGCCCTGGCGCAGGATGCCGCGCGGGGCGCGCCGCCGTTGCGGGACGTGATGACACAGCGCCTCGATGAATTCGTGACCGCGCTGAGCGCCGGGGCGGATGGGGCGGATGCGCCGACGCGCCGGCGCAATGCCGCGGCCGACGTTGCGACCCTCGTCGGCGCCGTCGTTCTCGCCCGCCTCGCCGACGACCCGGCGCTGTCGGACGAAATTCTCGCCGCGGCCCGGACGCGGCTCCTGAAGACGAATGAGGCAGCGTGAGGCGTGATCAGACCTCGCGGGACATCACCGCTCCCGGATCGTTTTGGGAACGTAGCCAGAGTCGTTTGCCGATTGGCAGCTTTTGGCTCCATGAAAAGGCGAGCCGTGGCAACGGCCTCGAAGCGGTCGAGAGCAGGTTTCGAACCGAGGCCGGGGATGTTTTTGAGGACGTCGGACCTGGAATAGCAGGCTGGATCCGAAACCGCGTCGTACATGCCTTGCGGGCTATTTCTTGCCGTACTTGCTATTGATCAGGTGGGTGCGCCCCGTGTCACCGATCTGCTGATCGCTGATCGACTTTACATCGCGGCGCATCTCGCTGGAGAGGCGCACACCTTCCACGGCGCTGATTTTTTTCGAATGCGGCAAGCCCAAGAGCCATTCCACGATCGCGGTGGCGGCCGCCAAGGCCGGGCGTTTTGGGGCTCGTCGTGCTCATAACGAAGCCGATAACACAGCTACCGGCGCTTGCCACACAGTTGTCGCGCGAGAGCCCGGAGGCGAGCGCCGAATGCGTCGCCATCACCGCAGCAAAAAATACGCGCCCAGCGCCGCGATGGCCCAGAGCGCGTAGTGCCCGAGACGCCCGGCCCGGGCCTGCATCTGTCCGAACTGCCGGATGGCGTCGTCGGAGAGCTCGAACCCGTTGTCGGCAAGGTCTTCCAGCTTTTCGATCGTGCGTTCCGCGCGCAGCAGCGTGGCTGGCAGGTTGCCGGCGAACTTCGCCAGGCTCGACAGCGAGGCGCCGGCATCCTGAAGCTTGCCGAGCGGCCCGAGGTTTTCCTCGATCCAGCCGCGCACCACCGGCTCCGCCGTCGACCACATGTCGACGCGCGGGTTGAGCGTGCGCGCAACGCCCTCGACGACGACCATCGTCTTCTGCAGCAGCACCAGTTCGGTGCGGGTCTTCATGTCGAACAGGCCGGTGATCTCGAAGAGCAGCGTCAGCAGCTTGGCCATGGAGATCTGGTCGGCGGTGCGCGAGTGGATCGGCTCGCCGATGGCGCGGATGGCTTGCGCGAAATCCTCGACCTTGTGGACGCCCGGCACGTAGCCGGCCTCGAAATGCACTTCCGCCACGCGGAGGTAATCGCGCTTGATGAAGCCGTAGATGATCTCGGCGAGGAAACGGCGCTCCTTGAAACCGAGCCGGCCCATGATGCCGAAATCGACCGCCGTCAGCCGGCCGGCGTCGTCGATGAACAGGTTGCCCTGATGCATGTCGGCGTGAAAGAAGCCGTCGCGCATCGCGTGGCGGAGAAAACTCTGGATCACCTGGCGCCCGAGGTCGGGCAGGTCGTAGCCCTTGATCGCGAGGCCTTCGACATCCGACAGTTTGATGCCGTCGACCCATTCCAGGGTCAGAACTTCTTTGGTGGTGCGGTCCCAATCGATTTTCGGAACGCGGAAGTCGGTTTCGTCCGCGACGTTCTCGGCGAATTCGGAGGCCGCCGCCGCCTCCATGCGGAAGTCGGTTTCCATGGTGATCGCGCGGGCGACGGTGTCGACCACTTCCGTCGGCTTCAGCCGCTTGGTCTCGGGAAACGTGTTTTCGATGAAGCGGGCCGCCGCCATCATGTCCGACAGGTCGCGGCGCAGCAGTCGCTCGACGCCGGGTCGGCGCACCTTGATGGCGACGTCGCGTTCGCCGAGTTCGTCGCGCACCCGGCCCTTGTGGACCTGGGCGATCGAGGCGGCGGCGACAGGCTCGCCGACGCTGAGAAAGATGCTGTCGATCGGCCGGCCGAAGGCTGCCTCGATCTGCGCGATGGCGAGGTCGCGGGAAAAGGCGGGCGCGCGATCCTGCAGCCGCTCCAGCTGCTTGACGACGGCGGGGCCGACGACGTCGGGCCGCGTCGCCAGAAACTGGCCGAGCTTGATGTAGGAGGGGCCGAGCTTGCTGATCGCGCCGGGCAGGGCGTCGAGGCTCGAGCCGGTGT
>NZ_LMUU01000160.1:3643-16372 GCF_009765775.1 Beijerinckia sp. L45 | reverse complement strand
GCCCGGCATGTCGGTCGTGTCGACGTCGTTGAACACGCCGGCCCGAGCGAGGACGAAGCCGGCCCGCGCCAGCCGCGCATAGGCCCGAAGCTTGAAGATCACGGGCGACGTCTCCCGATGCCGCCGGCCATTGGCCTCAAAGCTTCCAGCCCGAATGGATCGCCACGATGCCGCCGGAGAGCCGCTCGAAGGACGCGCGCTGGAACCCGGCATCCGCGATCATGTCGCGGAAGCGTTCGGCCTCGGGAAAATTGCGGATCGACTCGACGAGGTACTGGTAGGGCTCGGCCTCGCCCGTCACCGCCTTGCCGATCGCCGGGATCAGCTTGAACGAATAGGCATCGTAGATCGTGTCGAGGCCGGGCATGTCGACCTGCGAGAATTCGAGGCAGAAGAAGCGGCCGCCGCGCTTCAGCACGCGATAGGCCTCGCTCAGCGCCTTCTCGATGCGCGGCACGTTGCGGATGCCGAAAGCCACCGTGTAGGCATCAAAACTCTTGTCGGGGAACGGCAGGTCTTCGGCATTGGCCTCGACGAAGGTAAGCTGGTCGCTCAGGTCGCGCTTGGCGGCGCGGGTCTTGCCGACCTCGAGCATGTCGGCATTGATGTCGAGCACCGTGACGTGCGTCGGCGCGCCGCCGGCCTTGGCGATGCGGAAGGCCACGTCGCCGGTGCCGCCGGCCACGTCGAGATGATGAAACGGGCCGCGCCGCGACGGGTGGACGAGGGTGACGAGCCGGTCCTTCCAGAGCCGATGCAGGCCGCCCGACATCAGATCGTTCATCAGGTCGTAGCGCGCGGCGACCTTGTGAAACACGTCGTCGACGCGGTCCTGCTTCTCACCGAGCGGCACGCTGGAAAAGCCGAAATGCGTCGTCTCGTCGTTTTCGGGCGGCCGGGTCATGCAAATCTCCTGATGCCCCTCGATCCCGGACGTCTCTGTCCGACGACCGAAGGCACCAAACGCCAGGTGAAATGTCCGTTCGCCCGCGCAGACGCGGCCGAATGGGCTTTTGCCCTCTATAGCGGGCGGGGGCAGCGCTGGCTACGCGATCGCGGGCGCGGTTTGCGGCCACCTGCCATAAAGGTGACCGCGCGATGGGCGATGAGCCATTGAAGAAGCGCGGGTCCTGGCCGATGTGTGGGCGTGGTGGCCCCGAACAGGGCCGTCGTCCCCCGTCCTATGGAAAGACCTCGTCATGATTTTCAAGACCGGTATTGCGATCGCTGCCTGCGCCTTCTCCGCCCTTGTGCTGACCGGCAGCGCAAGCTTCGCTGAATCCATGAGCGTCAAAGCCGACCTGCAGGCCTCGTCCGAAACGCCGCCGAACACCTCCAAGGGGACCGGCGCGCTCACCGGGACCTATGACACATCGACCAAGGTCCTGACCTGGTCCGTGACCTATACCGGCCTGACCGGCCCGGCGACCGCAGCGCACTTCCATGCACCGGCACCTGTCGGCAAGAGTGCCGGCGTCGAAATCCCGATCAAGGGCGAACTTGCCAGCCCGATTACCGGCACCGCGACGCTCACCGACGAACAGGCCAAGAACCTGACCGACGGGATGACCTATTTCAACATCCACACCGCAGCCAACAAGGGCGGCGAAGTGCGCGGCCAGGTCGCCGTCAGCAAGTAAACCTGGCAGAAGGCGTCGTTTGCAAAGAAGAATGAGTTGAACGATGCCTGAACTGCCCGAGGTCGAGACCGTGCGTCGCGGTCTCGCCCCCGTCTTCGTCGGGGCCACGATCACGCGCGTCGAGCAACGGCGTGCGGACTTGCGGTTTCCCTTTCCCGCTGGCTTCGTCGAACGGCTTACGGGCCGTCGCGTCGAAACCCTGGAGCGCCGCGCCAAATACCTTGCGGCGCGGCTCGACAGCGCCGAGGTGCTGATCATGCATCTCGGCATGTCCGGCTCGTTCCGCATCGAAACCGAGGGCGAGGCGGTGATCCCCGGCGTGTTTCACCGCCCGCGCTCCGTCCTCGGCACGCATGATCACGTGGTCTTCGGCCTCTCGAACGGAGCGGCCATCGTCTACAACGATCCGCGGCGTTTCGGCTTCATGCTGCTGGCGGATGCCGATCTCGCCGCGCACCCGCTGTTTCGTCATCTCGGCGTCGAGCCGCTGGGTCCCGATCTCAGCGGCGCGACGCTGGCCCGGCTCTTTGCGGGCAAGGCGACCGCCTTGAAGGCCGCGCTGCTCGACCAGACGCTGATCGCCGGCCTCGGCAACATCTATGTCTGCGAAGCCCTGTATCGCGCCGGCCTGTCGCCGCGTCGCGCCGCCGGCACGCTAGTGCGCCGTGATGGCTCACCCACGGCGCGAGCGGCGCGTCTGGCCGCGGTCATCCGGCAGGTGCTCGAGGAGGCCGTCGAGGCGGGCGGCTCGTCGCTGCGCGACCACCGGCAGACCGATGGCAATCTCGGCTATTTCCAGCACAGCTTCAAAGTCTACGGCCGCCACGACGAGCCGTGTTCCGACATCAAATGCGCGGGCGTGATCCAGCGCATCGTGCAGAACGGGCGCTCGACGTTCTTTTGCGGCAGCTGCCAGCGCTAGCTACAGCACCACCACGCGCGTGCCTTCGGGAACGCGGCTGTAGAGGTCGATCGCATCCTGGTTGATCATGCGGATGCAACCGGACGAGGCGCTGGTGCCGATCGACTGGGGCTCCGTCGTGCCGTGGATGCGGAACAAGGTGTCCTTGTTGCCCTGCCACAGATACATCGCGCGGGCGCCGAGCGGATTGCGCGGGCCGCCATGCATGCCGATGCCGCTCTGCAGCTCGGCGAGCGATTTGGCCATGCCGGGCGTCCGCGCGATCATCTCTTTCGGCGGATACCAGTCCGGCCATTCCTGCTTGGTCTTGATGATGGCTTCGCCCTTCCAGGCAAAGCCTTCGCGGCCGACGCCGACGCCGTAGCGCATCGCCATCCCGTTGGCCTCGACGTGGTAGAGATAATGCGCATGCGGATCGATGACGATCGTGCCGACCGGCTCGGTCGTCTTGTAGTCCACCAGCTTGCGGACGAAGCCCGGCTTGATGATCGAGGTTTTGACCGCCGGCACCGGGAAGGGACCTGACGTGTCCGGTCCGTACATCGCGCTGTATTTGGGCTCGAGGCCGGCGATCGCCGCCGGCTCCCCTGGTGTCACCGTCGCGGTGGCAACCGGCCCGGGCGTCCCGGGGCCGACGCAGCCGGCCATGGCAAGGGCGAGACTTGTGACGGAGCCGCTCAGAACGGCGCGGCGGTTGAACGAGGACATGGCGGCCAAACCTTTGGGAATAAACCTTCTGTCGCAATCTAGCCGAAGATTGCGATTTTGGCTGTGCCAAGGAAACAACGGCTCTTTACTATTCCGTCACAGGCGGGCAGGCGGTGACGCTGTAGCGAGCCGGATTCCCGCCGCATTGGCTTAAATCATAGGGGCACATGACGATGAGCAAGACGATCGCGATCCTCGCTCAGGGCGCCATGGGCGCAGCCGTCGCACGACGTCTCGCAGAGAACGGAGCCACCGTCATCACTTGCCTGGCGGGGCGCGGCGCTGCCAGCCGGGCGCGCGCCGAAGCGGCCGGGATGGTCGATGGCCCGCTCGACCGGTTTGCGACAGCCGACGTCTTTCTCTCCGTCGTCCCGCCGGATGCCGCGCATGTCACGGCGCAGGACGTCCTGCCGTATCTCGTCAACGATGGGAAGCATGTGCCCTACGTCGACTGTAACGCGGTGAGCCCCGAAACCGTGCGGCGGATTGCGGCGCTTGCCGAAGCCAGCGGCTCCGCCTTCATCGATGCCTCGATCATCGGGCCGCCGCCGAAGCTTGGCTCGACCAGCACGGTGTTCTATGCCTCGGGCGAGACGCTTGAGCCGATGCTCGATCTCGGCGGCTACGGCCTCGATGTCCGCCCGCTCGACGCCGGCGTCGGCGCCGCCTCGTCGCTGAAGATGTGCTACGCCGGCATCGCCAAGGGCCTCACCGGTCTCGGCGCCGCGATGATTCTGGCGGCGACGCGCGAAGGCGCCGCGGGCGCGTTGATGGCGGAAATGGAGCGCAGCCAGCCAGAAATTTTGGGCCTGTTGCGCACCCGTATCCCCGACATGATGCCGAAGGCTTATCGCTGGTCGGGCGAGATGGAGGAAATCGCAGGCTTCGTCGGTGCCGACGAGGCCGCCACGATCTACCACGGCTTGGCGCAGCTCTACGAGCGGCTGGCGCAGGACATGCGGTCCACGACGACGGAGGCTGACGCGCTGGAGCGATTTTTCGATCTAGGACAGTCACGATAGGCGCGCTTGTGCTGAATTTATACTCCCAAAGACTCGGATATTTCACAATTGACAGAGCCGAATTCAAGATCTCTATTTTGATTTTTAATCAATGGATTTCGGTATGTCTAAAGTCTCTAAAGGGGTGCATGACCCCGATTACTCATATCTAAATGGATTAGCTCACAATCGTACCGTGACATGGGTGCGCGCTCTTGCACTTGTTTGCCATATCGGATTTTGGAATCCTGGTGGCCAGGGCGCAACGGACCGTACAGCGTGGCGGGCGACGATCGATCATGCGCTGGCACAATCGATCAGTATGTTACAGAACACCAAACTTACGGTACGATATGATTTTGATGTCGAAAAATATTTCGTGTTTTTCGGCGGCGTCAGTAAAATCGGAGATCCGACGAACATCATGGATCCCGCAACGGCGCTGAAATTTGCTAATAAAAGCTTGCAGGCCCATATCCACTCAATGATCGACGACGATCGTAGAACCCTTAATATATATTGCGATTCAAAAGAATTCAAATTCAGTTCAAAATTCCAAGTACACAGTGAATATTTTACGGTCACCTATTTTATCGATCTAAGCCCGGCATTTTTCAATGAGAAAGGTCGCGGAAGCGACCTAAAGGCAATTCTGGGCGATAGTTCCCTTATCGACGATCTCAACAGATATGCCTCCGCTATTAGAAAGAACTGCAACTCTTTCGTGGACGACAGTCAGGTTATCGAGAACAAGGAAATCGCGGATTTCTTTTTCAGACGATACTGGGAGATTATATTTGGCTTTTTTCCGACAGATCTGAGCCCGGCGGAGGGAGCGACGAACATCGGTCATGTTTTCGCAAATTTTCGCGGCATCATTCTTTCGGACGAAACGGTGAGATTGCCTGTTGAAGCGCTCACGAAAAAAAGTACCCTAAGCTGGGGCCAAAGAGCAACCGAGATATTTGGCCCCATCGTCAGTGACGACAATCGAAGCGAAACGACGTCCAGTTATATGCTGGACGGCCGAGCGTTCTACATAACGTCTCTCGGCTATTCCAATTCAAAGAAGGTCCTGCCTGATCGCACCGCGCCTTTAACTTATCTGATGTATGTCCATCAGACGCCTCCAGGCGACAATACAAAAGAAGTCGTCAATAAGTGGCAGCTTGGTCGCTTAATCGACAGGCTCCTTAATCTTGGCACTGTGCGGTTGGCGGCCCTGGTCGAGCTCAGAGAGCTCCGGACGGCCGGTGAGATCATTGCAGAGCTTGAACCCCTGACCAAGGAGGCGCGAAACTCGTTGAACAACGGAAAGGAGTCTGAGGCAACGCAACAAATATTGGCACTAAATAAGAAGATAAACAATCTTGGAATACGCAATGGAATTCAGTATCGCGTTGAGAGGTCGAGGTACTATGTTGAGCAATTCCGGTCTGGACTGGCGGGATTAAGACTTCATCGAATTGAGGGCTTCCAACCCTACAACAGATTTGTAGAGCAGCGCTTAGGATCAACATTTGACTTTATCGATCGGCTCGGACTGCGATACGAACGGGCAGCGACAAGCCTTGCCCGTTTGGCACAGGACGGACTTCAGCTGCAGCTTAATAATATTCAAAAAGCAGGCGAGCAGTTCATCCTACTATTCTTACTGCCGTATTATTCTGGGCTGCTATTGGATCATGTGATCGACGATATGTCCTGGAAGGGATTTGCAATTGTGTGGTCGTTCTGGGCCGGATGTTGCGCAACTAAGCTCGCTGCGGTCGACCGGGTTCATAAATTGTTCAAAAAAAATAACTACAGATATCCTAATCTGATCTCTGTTTATTTAGCAAATGTTTTTGTGTTTATTCTGGCGGTTGGTGTATTTTATATTGGGCTGAACATTTTGCATTTTGCTTTGACTGACAAAGACACCAAGTGCCTGTCCTTTCACGAGCAGCTTTTTGACAGCTGTTCCCACCGTTACCAAACCGAAGCCAAGCATAGCGCCTCGTCCAACAGCACAAATAATTAGGCGAATCGCCTACTTCTGCGCCGTCAGATTGCCCGCCGCGGCCAGCACGGCCTTGCGGAAATCGCCTTCCATCGTCACCGCAAAATTATAATGCGTGCGTGAGAAGGGGACCGCGTTGAACGGGCGATTCGAGCGCCAGCCGACGAGGATGGCGCCGATCTGGAAGCGGTCCTTATCGAACATCAGGGCGCCCCCGGAAGCGCCGTCGCCGGTGTCGCAGTCGAAGGAGAATTCGCGTGTGCCTTCTTCCGCCGCCGAGAGCTGGTCGTGCATCAGGCATTCTTCGAGCGACAGCTTGCGCGCCTCGCCCCAGTCGATATGGCCGCGTGCCACGAAGGTGACGGGTTCGTTGGGGTGAATGTTATAGGCCAGCGTATAGGGTTTGACCCCGGAGACGCGGTGGGCAAGGCGGACGACCGCCCAATCATGCGCGGGTGCCACTGCGTAAGGGTTGGTGCTGCCGGCGACGATGCTGGTCAGATCGATCGGCACATGCGTGACCTTGCCATCCGTCATGAGGTCGAACGTGCAGCTGTGGGAACGAGGAATACCGTTTTCGTCGTAAAAGACGTGAGCCGCCGTGGTGACGACGTTGGAGCTCAGCGTCAGCTGGCCGGCGCCATGCGCATCGCCGCACTGAATGAGCCCGGACGCGTTGTGATCGCGACGCAATTCGGCGAGGTCGACGTGATGTTCTATCGCGAAATCTTCGGCGGTGCGCCGGCTGTCCTTCCCGAAGACGACCACGGGACTGAACGGCAGGGGAACGACGGCGGCATTCAAGGAGGGCAGAAACGGTGCGGCCAAGGCTGAATGAGCCGACCCCACGAAGATCACGATCGCAATGCCACCCCAAAAACGCATTCCTGCTGCCTCGCTTGTGGTTGGTGCTCGCATTACTTTGATCTCCACTTTGGATTAAATCAAGGCGAGCTCGTCTCGTTCCATTCGAGCCGTCATGGACTCGTCACACGTCTTACGCTCCGCTTGCCGCCCATCCCCGAAGTCGGGATAACGCTGGGGCCGCTCCAGCAGGAAACCGCCCTTGCAATTATCGATCCGCAGCCAATACGACGCCGAAGTGCGGGTCGGCCATATCGATCGCGATGCGGCCCAGGAGGCCATCGTCCAGCGTCTCGACGCGTTGAACCAAGCCCTCGCGGGCTATCAGCCCGCGCGGAAATCCGCGGCGCTCGGCTGGCTTTTCGGCGCCAAGCCGGAGAGCGGCGCGCCGAAGGGTCTCTACATCTGGGGCGGCGTCGGCCGCGGCAAGTCCATGTTGATGGACATGTTTTTCGATCGTGCGGACGTGCCGAAGAAGCGACGCGTCCACTTCCACGCCTTCATGGCGGAAGTGCATGGCGAGATTTTTCAGTGGCGTCAGGCGCTCAAGAAAGGGTGGGTCAAGGGCGAGGATCCGATCGAGCCCGTGGCCGAAGAGATTGCCAAAAGCGCATGGCTCCTCTGCTTCGACGAGTTCACCGTGACGGATATCGCGGATGCGATGATCCTCGGGCGCCTGTTCAAGGCGCTCTTCGCCCGCGGTGTCGTGGTGGTGGCGACGTCCAATGTCGAGCCAAGCGATCTTTATAAGGAAGGGCTCAACCGCTCGCTGTTCCTGCCGTCGATCGCCCTGATCGAAGAGAAGATGCACGTGCTGAAGCTCGATTCGCGCACCGACTTCCGCATGGAAAAGCTGGCGGGGTCGGCGACTTTCCATGTTCCCGCCGACGTCGCGGCCCATGAGGCGCTGACCAAGGCCTTCCGGATGCTGACAGGCGTCGACTCCGGCAACCCGACGACGGTAAAAGTGCTAGGGCGCCTGATCGACGTGCCGCAGTCGCGCGGCAACGTCGCGCGGTTTTCCTTCGCGGATCTCTGCGAGGCGCCGCTTGGCGCCCAGGACTATCTGGCGATCGCGCGGCGCTATCACACCGTGATCATCGACGACATTCCGATCATCAAGGCCTCGCAGGTCAACGAGGCCAAGCGCTTCATCATCCTGATCGATGCGTTCTACGAGGCGCACATCAAGCTGTTCGCCTCGGCTGCCGCCGTGCCCGCGCAACTCTTCGTGGGCACCGATGGGCGCGAGGCCTTCGAGTTTGCCCGCACGGTGTCGCGGCTCGTCGAGATGCAATCCTCGGAATATATGGCGCTGCCTCATGGCCGCGCCGGCACGCTGAAGAGCGGAAACATGGAAGGTATCGTGGATACCTGAGCGTTTTCGGGCCCCTCAGCTATGCCTGCCACGCCACAGTACGGGCTTGTACAAGACGGATGAGTTGGGGCAGAACCTCGCTCATTCATGGCACCGGTCGACGAGGAACATTATGGCACGTAACAAAATCGCTTTGATCGGGGCCGGGCAGATCGGCGGCACGCTGGCGCATCTCGCCGGGTTGAAGGAATTGGGCGACATCGTCCTCTTCGACATCGCCGAGGGGACGCCCCAGGGCAAAGCCCTCGATCTCGCCGAATCCGCGCCCGTCGACGGCTTCAACGCCAAACTCACCGGCGCCAATTCCTACGCCGACATCGCAGGCTCGGACGTCGTCATCGTCACCGCCGGCGTGCCGCGCAAGCCCGGCATGAGCCGCGACGACCTGCTCAGCATCAACCTGAAAGTGATGGAATCCGTCGGCAAGGGCATCAAGGAGCATGCGCCCGACGCCTTCGTGATCTGCATCACCAACCCGCTCGATGCCATGGTTTGGGCGCTGCAGAAGGCTTCCGGCCTGCCCGCGCAGAAGGTCGTCGGCATGGCCGGCGTGCTGGATTCCTCGCGCTTCCGCTACTTCCTCTCGGAAGAATTCAAGGTGTCGGTCGAGGACGTCACCGCCTTCGTGCTCGGCGGCCATGGCGACGACATGGTGCCCTCGCTGCGCTACTCGACGGTCGCCGGCATCCCGCTCACCGACATGGTCAAGATCGGCTGGACCACCCAGGAGCGCCTCGACGCCATCGTCGACCGCACCCGCAAGGGCGGCGGCGAGATCGTCAACCTGCTGAAGACCGGTTCGGCCTTCTATGCGCCGGCCGCTTCGGCGATCGCGATGGCGGAGTCCTATCTCAAGGACAAGCGCCGGGTGCTCCCCTGCGCCGCCCAGCTCAACGGCGAGTATGGCGTCTCCGGCATCTATGTAGGCGTGCCGGTCGTGATCGGCGCCAATGGCGTGGAGAAGGTGGTCGAGGTCCAGCTCGACGCCACCGAGAAGGACATGTTCGAAAAATCGGTCGCCTCGGTGCGGTCTCTTGTCGAGGCGTGCAAGGGCATCAACCCGGCTTTCGCGTCGTAAGGATCATGCTGCCTGTACCGTCCGTCGCTCAAAGCGGCGGACGGTACAGTTCCTTTCGATCCGATCTTCCTGATGAAAGCATACGGTTGAAACTCGTGTTATTCTCGCGGTCTCTCGGTGCGAGGAGCAATGCAGATGGCAGACAGCGTTGACCTTGGAGAACGGCTCGAAGCGTTCGTATCTCAGCTTTTGGCCGATGGGCATTACGAGTCGCGGACGACGGTCTTGCGCGAAAGCGTCAAGCTTCTCGAAGAACGCGAGCGCAAATTGGCTGCGTTAGACGTAGCCATCGACCGCGGCTTAGCGGACATCGCTGCTGGGCGAGTCCTGACACTCGACGAGGCACGGACGAGGCTTGAAGCGAAGTTCGGTTCCGCCGCCAACGTCGATGGCCGGTGACCGTCACCCTTTCGAATGAGGCCTGGCTGGACCTTGACCGAATCGGCACGACCGTCGCCGATCACAACGGCCGGCATGCGATAATCCTTATCGACGATCTCTTGCGTGCCTGTCACTCGCTCGAAAACATGCCCCTTCGCTATCCGCTGATCGCACGTCGCGAAGATCGCCCGATCCGTCGGCGGCCCCATGGCAACTACCTGATCTTTTATCTGGTCAAGAACGACACGGTGTCCATCATCCGGATCCTCCACGGCGCGATGGATTACGACGCCATCCTCTTTCCCACCGATTGATGTCCCAGCCGTCGCCGTCTAGTACAGCGCCACTGATAAAAAACGGCACGATGCGGGGGCTTCCATGAACATCCATGAATACCAGGCGAAATCGGTTCTTCGTGAGTTTGGTGTCCCTGTGCCGCGTGGTGTGCCGATCTTCGCCCTCGACGAGGCCGAGGCGGCGGCCAAGGACCTCGGCGGTCCGGTCTGGGTGGTGAAGTCGCAGATCCATGCCGGCGGGCGCGGCAAGGGCACGTTCAAGGAAGCGCAGGCCGGCGAAAAGGGCGGTGTCCGCCTCGCCCGCTCGATCGACGAAGTCAAAGCCTACGTCGAACAGATTTTGGGCAACACGCTGGTCACCGTGCAGACCGGCCCCGCGGGCCGCCAGGTCAACCGCATCTATCTCGAAGACGGCTCGAACATCGCGAAAGAGTTCTATCTGTCGCTGCTGGTCGACCGTGTCACCAGCCGCGTCTCCTTCGTCGTCTCGACGGAAGGCGGTATGGACATCGAGGAGGTTGCGCACAAGACGCCGGAGCGGATCACCACCTTCTCCGTCGATCCGGCGACCGGCATCATGCCGCATCACGGCCGCACCGTCGCCAAGGCGCTGGACCTCGAAGGCGACCTCGCCAAGCAGGTCGGCACACTTGTCGGGCAACTCTATACGGCCTTCGTGTCGAAGGACATGGAGATGCTGGAAATCAACCCGCTGATCGTCTCCGCCGAGGGGCAGATCCGCTGCCTCGATGCCAAGATCTCGTTCGATTCGAATGCGCTCTACCGCCATCCCGATGTCGTCGCCTTGCGCGACGAGGGTGAGGAAGACGCCAAGGAGATCGAGGCCTCCAAGTACGATCTCAACTACATCACGTTGGAAGGCACGATCGGCTGCATGGTCAACGGCGCCGGCCTCGCCATGGCGACGATGGACATCATCAAGCTTTATGGCGCGGCGCCGGCCAATTTTCTCGACGTCGGCGGCGGCGCCACCAAGGAGAAGGTGGCCGCGGCCTTCAAGATCATCACCGCCGATCCCAACGTGAAGGGCATTCTCGTCAACATCTTCGGCGGCATAATGAAATGCGACGTCATTGCCGAAGGCGTGATCGCGGCGGTGAAAGAGGTCGGCCTGCAGGTGCCGCTGGTTGTTCGCCTCGAAGGGACCAACGTCGACCTCGGCAAGAAAATCATCGGCGAGTCCGGGCTGAACGTGATTTCCGCCGACGATCTCGACGACGCCGCGCAGAAGATCGTGGCGGCGGTCAACGGCACGCCATAGCCGGCCGTTTCACCCGTTCAGCGGTATAGTTTTGTTTGGCACGGCCAAAAAATTCTTTATACCCGGCGTGCCGACATCTTCGGCGTCGCAGGCCTAGCCGCATGAACGATATTTCCTTGGAAAGCGAAGCACGCCAGGCGTTCGGGATCGGGTTCGATCCGGCCCGCGACGGCGGCCTTTGCAGACCGAAACATTTTCATATCGAAGTTTAGAGGCCAGCCTCGTGTCCATCCTGATCGACAAGCACACCAAGGTCATCTGCCAAGGTTTTACCGGCAAGAACGGCACTTTCCACTCCGAGCAGGCGATCGCCTACGGGACCCAGATGGTCGGCGGCACGTCGCCCGGCAAGGGCGGGGCGATCCACCTCGGCCTGCCGATCTTCGACACGGTGATGGAGGCCAAGGAGGCGACCGACGCCGAGGCCAGTGTCATCTACGTGCCGCCGCCTGGCGCCGCCGACGCGATCTGCGAGGCGATCGACGCCGAAATCCCGCTCATCGTCTGCATCACCGAGGGCATCCCGGTCGCCGATATGATCAAGGTGAAGCGGGCCCTGCAGGGCTCCAAGTCGCGGCTGATCGGTCCGAACTGCCCAGGCGTCATGACCTCGGGCGAATGCAAGATCGGCATCATGCCGGGCAATATCTTCAAAACCGGATCGGTAGGGATCGTATCGCGCTCCGGCACACTTACATATGAGGCAGTCTTCCAGACGACCCGCGAGGGCCTCGGGCAGACGACGGCAGTCGGCATCGGCGGCGACCCGGTGAAGGGCACCGAGTTCATCGACATGCTCGAACTCTTTCTCGCCGACGAAGCGACTCATTCGATCATCATGATCGGTGAGATCGGCGGCTCGGCGGAAGAAGACGCCGCGCAGTTCCTGGCGGACGAGGCCAAGCGCGGCCGCAAGAAGCCGATGGTCGGCTTCATCGCCGGTCGCACCGCGCCGCCCGGCCGCCGCATGGGCCATGCTGGCGCGATCATTGCGGGTGGCAAAGGCGGCGCGGAAGACAAGATCGCCGCCATGCAGGCGGCGGGTATCGTCGTATCGCCCTCGCCGGCGCGCCTGGGCAAAACCCTGGTCGAGGTGCTGCGGGGCTAAACGGAAAAGGAGCCGCCGCGCGTGGTCACGATTGTTGTTGCTTTGCTGTTGCCCTGGCTGGCGCTGTTC
>NZ_LMUU01000160.1:0-3633 GCF_009765775.1 Beijerinckia sp. L45 | reverse complement strand
CCAGGTAGAGCTTTAAGAATGCTGCCGGGCCTGACGCGGTTTCGCCCAGGTTTGAGCGGCATGAGAGAGGCCCGATAGCGGGGCTTTGTTTTTGTAGTGACCCCTGTCCGGCATGGAGATCGGCAGCGGTTGGAGGTTTGAAAAATGGCACGCCAAGAAGGCAATGGATCCGGCAACGGTTCGGGTGGCTCGAGCTCCGGACGATCGGGCAGCAATGATGCCTTCGCCTCCACATCCTTTCTCTACGGCGGCAACGCCGCATACGTGGAGCAGCTGCAGGAACGCTTCAGGGCCGATCCGGCCTCTGTCGATCCGGAATGGCGCGACTTCTTTCAATCTCTGAACGACGATCCCGGCGCCGTCGAACACAGCGCGCAAGGCCCTGCCTGGAAGGCGGCGAGCTGGCCGATCGCGGCCAACGGCGAACTCGTCTCGGCCCTCGACGGCAACTGGCCGCAGGTCGAAAAGGCCATTGCCGGCAAGCTGGCCGCCAAGGCCGACGCGAAAGTCTCGCCCGACGCCAAGCCGGCCTCGCCCGAGGATGTCCATCGCGCGACCCGCGACTCCGTCCGCGCCCTGATGATGATCCGGGCCTATCGCACCCGCGGGCATCTGCATGCCAAGCTCGACCCGCTCGGCCTCGCGCCGCCCAAGGATTTCGAAGAGCTGCATCCCTCGAGCTACGGCTTCTCCGACGCCGACTACGACCGCAAGATCTTCATCGACAACGTGCTCGGGCTCGAGTTCGCGACGATCAACGAGATGATGCCGATCCTGCGTCGCACCTATTGCGACACGATCGGCTTCGAGTTCGTGCATATGTCCGATCCGGCCGAGAAGGGCTGGATGCTGGAGCGCATCGAAGGTCCCGGCAAGGAAATCTCCTTCACGCCCGAAGGTAAGCGCGCGATCCTCAACAAGCTGATCGAGGCCGAAGGCTTCGAGAAGTTCTTGGACGTGCGCTACACCGGCACCAAGCGCTTCGGCCTCGACGGCGGCGAGGCGATGGTCCCGGCGTTGGAGCAGATCATCAAGCGCGGCGGCGCTTTGGGGATCCAGGACATCCAGGTCGGCATGGCCCATCGCGGCCGGCTCAACGTGCTGACCCAGGTGATGCACAAGCCGCATCGCGGCGTGTTCCACGAGTTCAAGGGCGGCTCCTTCACGCCGGCCGAGACCGAAGGCTCCGGCGACGTCAAGTACCACCTCGGCTTCTCCTCGGACCGCGAGTTCGACGAGAACACGGTGCATCTGTCGCTCTGCGCCAACCCGTCGCATCTCGAGATCGTCGATCCCGTAGTGCTCGGTCGCGTCCGCGCCAAGCAGGACCAGTTCGACGACATCGTCGAGCGCTCGACGGTGCTGCCGCTGCTGATCCACGGCGATGCGGCCTTTGCCGGCCAGGGCGTGGTCGCCGAGTGCTTCGGCCTGTCCGGGCTCAAGGGCCACAACACCGGCGGCTCGATCCACTTCATCATCAACAACCAGATCGGCTTCACCACCTACCCGCGCTATTCGCGCTCCTCGCCCTATCCGTCGGATACGGCCAAGATGATCGAGGCGCCGATCCTTCACGTGAACGGCGACGACCCGGAGGCCGTGGTCTTCGCCGCGAAGATCGCGGTGGAGTTCCGCCAGCGCTTCCACAAGCCCGTCGTCATCGACATGTTCTGCTACCGCCGCTTCGGTCATAACGAAGGCGACGAGCCAAGCTTCACCCAACCCCTGATGTACAAGAAGATCCGGGCGCATCGCTCGGTGCTCGAGATCTACGCCGAAAAGCTCGTCGGGGAAGGCGTCATCAGTACCGAGGGCGTCGAAGCCGCAAAGGCCGCCTGGCGCGCCAAGCTCGACACGGAATACGAGGCCGGCCAATCCTATTCGCCGAACAAGGCGGATTGGCTCGACGGCCGCTGGGCCGGGCTTCGTGCGGCGCCCGTCGGCGAAGAAGATCGCCGCGGTCAGACCGGCGTCGAGCCCAATCGTCTCGTCGAACTCGGTCACCGCCTGACCAGCATTCCCGCCAGCTTCCACGTCCACAAGACCATCCAGCGGCTGATCGACAACCGCCGCAAGATGATCGACACCGGCGAGAGCATCGACTGGGCGATGGGAGAGGCGCTGGCTTTCGCCAGTCTCGTCGACGAGGGTCATCGCGTCCGCCTGTCGGGCCAGGACAGCGAGCGCGGCACCTTCTCGCAGCGCCATTCCGTGCTTATCGATCAGGAGACCGAGGCGCGCTACGTGCCGCTCAACCATATCCGTGACGAGCAGGCGCGTTTCGAGGTCATCAACTCGATGCTGTCCGAGGTCGCGGTGCTCGGCTTCGAGTACGGCTACACCATGTCCGAGCCTGACGCGCTCGTGCTGTGGGAGGCTCAGTTCGGCGACTTCGCCAACGGCGCGCAGGTCGTGTTCGACCAGTTCATCTCTTCGGGTGAGCGCAAGTGGCTGCGCATGTCGGGCCTCGTCTGCCTGCTGCCGCATGGCTACGAAGGGCAGGGGCCGGAGCATTCCTCGGCGCGTCTCGAGCGCTATCTCCAGCTCTGCGCCGAAGACAACATGCAGGTCGCCAACTGCACCACGCCGGCGAACTACTTCCACATCCTGCGTCGCCAGCTGAAGCGGGACATCCGCAAGCCGTTGATCCTGATGACGCCGAAGTCACTGCTGCGCCATAAGCGGGCGGTGTCGAGCCTCGCCGACATGGCGACGGGCACCTCGTTCCATCGCATCCTGCGCGATGGCGCGGAGAAGACCGGCGAGCATAGCGTCGTGCTGAAGCCGGACGCTCAGATCCGCCGCGTCGTCGTCTGCTCGGGCAAGGTCTATTACGACCTGTTCGAAGAGCGCGAACGCCGGGGCATCGACGACGTCTATCTGCTGCGCCTCGAACAGCTCTACCCGATGCCGTTGAAGGCGCTGGTGAACGAACTGTCGCGCTTCAAGGGCGCCGAAGTGGTCTGGGTTCAGGAAGAGCCGAAGAACATGGGTGCCTGGGCGCATATCGATCCGTACTTCGACTGGGTCCTGGCGCAGGTCAACGGCCCGTCGAAGCGCATGCGCTACATCGGGCGTCCCGCGGCAGCCGCCACGGCGACCGGTCTGATGTCCAAGCACCTGGCGCAGATGAAGGCCTTCACCGACGAGACCTTCGCGCTCTGATCCGTTCTTTTTAAATACTTGGAGGGCCGCTCGGGCGGCAGCTTACGATGGCGACTGAAATCCGCGTGCCGACTTTGGGTGAATCCGTGACCGAGGCGACGATCGGGCGCTGGTTCAAGAAGGCGGGCGACGCCGTCAAGGCCGACGAGCCGCTGCTCGAACTCGAGACCGACAAGGTGACGCTGGAGGTCAACGCGCCGGCCGCCGGCGTGCTGGCCGAAATCACCGCCAAGGACGGCGAGACGGTCGAGCCGGGCGGCCTGCTCGGCCAGATCAGCGAAGGCGGTGCGGCGGCTGCGCCGAGCACGCCGGCAAAGGCCGAAGCCAAGGCGACCGCCCCGGCCGAGACCACCAAGTCGGCCCCTGCCGCCTCGCGCGCTGCCGCTGCGGCGCCGTCGTCCGGCACCGCCGACGTCAAGGGCCCGAGCCCGATGCCGGCCGCGCCCGCGGCCGCCAAGATCGCCGCGG
>NZ_LMUU01000159.1:19071-27823 GCF_009765775.1 Beijerinckia sp. L45 | reverse complement strand
CGGATGCGATGTCGCGACGATGGCTTCGGCTTCCGCCGAGAACCGGCGGCAGGCCGTCTCGATCTCGTCGATCTCGGCGCCGCGCCTCGTGACGGCCTCCCTTGCGTTGGCGACGTCGATCTTCCAGCGCTCGACCTCCGACGCTTCGGGGACCGCCATCGTCGCCAGGGCCTCCGCGGTCCCCGCCCACGGCGCGAGCAGCCGCAACCGCTCCGCCAGGATCATGCCCTGCGCTTCCGCCGCCCGCGCCGCGGCCCTGCCTCGTGGTGCATGGTCGCTGTCTCGGATCGCTGCGAGGACGGCGGCCGTCTCCACTAGGTCGGCGGAGCCCGGTCCTACCGGCAGTTCGCGTTCGGCGGTCGCGACCCCGAGCATGGCGGCGTCGTGTTCCGCGGTCGCCGATGCGAGCGCCGCTTCGATCCCCGAGCGGCTCTCGATCTGGCGGCGCAGCGCCAAGGCGGCCGCCGCATCGAGCACGAGGCGGCGCGGATCGGGTTCGCCATCGCGGCCGAGGAACGCCAAAATCCGCCTGATCGCTGCCGTCTCGCCGTGCAGGCTGAGCCGGCGTTCCGGCAGATCCTTCGCCGCGGTTACGGACCTTGCGCGCTGGTCCCCGAGCCGCGCGATCCTGTCGGCCAGCCGCAACGCCGGCTCGTCGACCTCGATGTCTTCGAGGTCGCGCGCGAGGCGCGTCGCCTCGGCGTCGATGGTGGCGAAACGGGCCTCGAGCCCGATCTCGTCGCGCGTCAGGCCCGGCATGGCCTCCGCCCAGCCCGCTGGTACGGCAGGAAGGTCCGGGATGGCTTCGAGCTCTCTGTTCGCCGCAGCGAGTTCCGCCATCCGCGGGAGCGCCGCGAGCCTGCGCCGGACGCCCTCGAGCGCCGCCTGCACGGTCCCGCGCTCGGCGATGGCTTCCTCGTAGCGTTCGTTCGCGAGGACCGAAGCCGACGAGAGCCGCCCATACGCCGATGCCGGCGTGTCGACCTCCTCCTTGCGTCTCCTCAAGGCCTCGAGCCGTTTCTTCATTTCGGCGAGTTCGTGGCTGCGGCCGCCCGGCTTGAAGAATGCGTCGGCCTCGGCCCGCATCGCGGCGAGGGACTGGCTGAGGCCCGCTAGACCGGCGCTTGCGGAGAACAGCAGTTGCCCAAGCTCGCCGCGGCTCGCCAGGATGCTCTCGCCGCCCTTCTCGAGGCTTTCGTCGTCGAGCGAGAACATGGTCCGGTACGAGGCCCAGTCGAGCCCGGCGAGTTCGCCGAGGAAGACGCCCTCGGGCAAGTGAAGGCCGTCGGCGCCCGTCAGGCCGCTCGCCCCCTTCGTACGCACGACCTCCGTCAAGGCGCCGTCGATCTCGACCGAGGCGCCGATGCGCAAGCTGGCAGCCGGATGGATGAAGTCGAACGGCGTCTTCGCCTCGATCCCGAACAGCAGGTCGACGAGCGCGGCGAACATCGTCGACTTGCCGGCCTCGTTGGGGCCGTAGACGACGTGGAGGTCCGGCGTCCCGGGCTCGAGGGGGCCGAAGTCGATCGTCGTCCCGGTGAAGCGGCCGTAGCGGGTGAGGTCGAGGCGGGCGATGCGCATCAGGTCTCCTCCCCTCCGGCGCGCGCCAGACGTGCCAGGACGTCCTCGGCGCCATCCTTCGCCAGGATGTCGAGGACCGAACGCAGCGCCGCCTCGTTGTCGCCGAGCACCCGCCGGCATTCCTGGGGAAGCGCGTCCCGCATCTGTTCGAGCGCCGTCGTAGCCGCCAGGACGTAGGCGCTCGAGGCCTGCACCTCGCCCGACATCAGCCGGCGCAGGTCGATCAACGCGGCGCCCGTCGCCTCGTCGGCCGAAGTCGACGGGGCGGAAACCGCGATCTCGACCTTGTCGATCCACGTTCTCCCGAGGCTCGAAGCGATCTGCTCGGCCTCTGCCCTCAGGAGGTCTGCGTCCCGGCGGATGCGCCACGCCAGCGGCGTCGCACCGGCTAGGGTCAATCTGGCGACGAGATGCTCGGACGCGACGGCGTCACGTTTGGCTCCGAGGCGCGAGGCGACGCGTCCGACGATCTCGCGCCATTCCGTTGCGCCGCCGAGGTCGACGGCGACGCGTTCGAACTGCGCGACGCTGGTGAGCCGCTCCTCCAGGCCGATCGAACCGTTGTCGGCGATCGTCGCGAGCGTCACAGTCTTCGGGCCGCTTTCCCCGACGTCGCGGCCCTGCGGCATCCCCGGCATGACGATCGAGCATCGGGTGCCCGCGACGGAGCGGCCGTGGACGTGCCCGAGCGCCCAGTACCGGAACCCGCTCGCCTCGAGATCGGTCGCCTTGCATGGCGCGTACGGGTCGTGGCTCGCCGAGCCGTCGAGGCTCGTGTGCATGAGGCCGATGTTGATCGCGCCCTCGACTGGCGGGCGGTACTTCGGCAGCAGGCTCTCGGGCGCATGCGGCTGCGCGAAGCTGATCCCATGGAACACGACCTCGCGCCCGTTCCCGTTGGCTGGAACGGTCACGGCGTCGGCGCGCCCGCCGAAGATCTTCGTCGTATCCGGCAGGACCATCTCCTTGGTGATCCGCGACAGGGCGTCGTGGTTGCCGCGGATGATGAAGACGCGGATGCCGGCCTCGTGCAGGCGGCCGACCTCCGTGGCCAGGAACCTGGCCGTCTTCATCGAGGTCTGGTCGCCGTCGTACAAGTCGCCGGAGAGCACGAGCGCATCGACCCTCTCCTCGAGGCAGAGGTCGGCGATCGACGAGAACGCGCGCCGCGTCGCGTTCCCGACGAGTTCGGCGACCTCGGGATTGCGGAACGCAAGGGACTTGAGGGGCGAGTCGAGGTGGATGTCCGCCGCGTGCACGAACCTGAAGGCCACTATGGTTTCTCCTCGCCTACGTCGGGGTCGACATCGGGTTTCGCGCCTACGCTCGACG
Source organism: Beijerinckia sp. L45 (assembly GCF_009765775.1). Classification (GTDB taxonomy): domain Bacteria; phylum Pseudomonadota; class Alphaproteobacteria; order Rhizobiales; family Beijerinckiaceae; genus RH-AL1. The sequence goes on along the minus strand of NZ_LMUU01000159.1, from coordinate 24,910 downwards.
CGCCTGGTCATTTCGATACCGCTACCACGCCGTGACGCGTCTGGCAGATCGCATGCAGGCGATATCTGGGACGGATATTATTAATATCAAGCTATGCTTGATGCCTAAATTCCGGACGGGTGATCGGCCACCGGCACTTTCGACTTCCGAGGATCGTGCAGACAAGCTGTCAATCGGCGTCGAAATTTTGTTGCAAGCCGAAACACAGTTACTGCGGAGGCGCCGGACGTGCGGGTCGGCTCGGAAGCGGACCGACCGGGCTTCACGCCGGCGCCCTTGCGCCCTTACCACCCATGAGTAGCGCCATCGGCATCGAGCCGGGCGAGCACACCCCGGCTTGCTTGTCCGACGGACGGTAGGTCGCCTGTCAAGGACGGCTGGGGGACGCGCGAAGCTCAGCGGTAGCGGTAGTTCGCCTTCACGTGCGAAAGGTCGAGGCCCGGGTAGGTCAGCTTGACGAGTTCCTCGTACCGGCTCACCACCGAGATGCTCTCGCCGTACTGGTCCGTCGTGTCCCCGTTCGAGTGCCCGACGATCGCCTTCAGCACGTCGCGGTTGAGCTTCTGGTTGCGCATCCTGTCGACGAACTTGTGCCTGAGCGAGTGGAAGACCTTCGACGGGCTCGCCGTAACGAAAAGGTCGGTGTGGCGCGCCCACCACTTGCTCCAGTTGTGCGTCATGCGGCCCCGATACTCCTTCAGGTTTGGGAACAAGCTCCGCTTACCGTGCGCGCGCATCGCGGCGGCGTAGTCTAGGAACCCCAGGTCGACGAGTTGCGGATGGATCGGGACGCGCCGCCGTGCGTCGGTCGTCTTGAGCTTTTTGACGTGGCGGTCATCGTCATCGTGTTCGTCCTCATCCTCGTCGGGGAGGTCCATGAGGTCGAAGAAGTGGATGCCCTCCTCGATCCGGATGTCGGAGCACAGCAGCTGCCCGATCTCCTCGAGCCGGGCGCCGGCGAACAGTGCGATCAGCGGCATCCAGAAGGCGGCCTCGCCCGCGCCGCCGACCCAGCGCTTCTGTTCCTCGGTGTAGATCCGAGTGCCGAAGATCTTGATGAGGTCCTCGAGGCTGTAGGGCAGCCTTACCACCTTGTCCGACTTGCGCAGCGGCAGGTCCTGCTTCGAGCAGGGGTTGTCGGCGCGGATCTCGTCCAGGATCGCCGCGTGCATGCAGGCCGACATCGACCCGATGCCCTTGCGGTTCACGGTCCGCCGCGACAGCTTCTTCTCATTGGGACGGTCGGCTGACCAGGCGAGCTGCTCCTTGAACGTCATCGCCCGCACCGCCCGCGGCATGTTCCGGGCGCAGGTCGCGACCGTGTCCCTGTATTCGCGGATCATCGGACGCGTGACCTCGCTCGCCGGCAAGTCGCCGAACATCTCGATGAAGCGGTCGACGTAAAGCCTGTTGTCGTCGATCTGCTTCTGCCCGGGTTCGAACAGTTTGACCCAGCGCGCGCGCATATCGGAGATCCGCTTCACCGGCTCGGGCGGAGCCGGCGGCGGCGTCAAGCGCTCCGGGCGCTCCGGCGTCTCGGTCGCGTCGCCGTTGAACCGCGCCTCGACGACGCGGAACGCGTCGACCTTGGCGCGCAGCGTGGCGAGCGCCAACGCGGTGCGGTCGGGGTTTCCGCGCGCTAGCGCCACGCCGTTATCGGCGAGCAGGGCGTCGACGTCGCTCGGTATGGGGTAGGCGTAGATCGGATCGTCGAGGAGCAGGGCGGTCAACTCCTTCGACAGCGCGCCTGGCTGCGCCTTCGCCCCGGCGGCCAGCAGCTCGGCGAGGAGGCCGGGCGGCACGTCGCGCTCGCTCTCGTTGGCGCGGCGGTCGAAGACGGCCGCCTTGCGCTGCTGCAGCAGGCTCGTCAGCAGCCGCGCTTCCGAGAGCTGCGCCGCCCGCTCGAGGTCCTCGCGCGCCGCCGGCCGGCCGGTCCGCTCGATGACGTCGCCGATGACCGTCGCGAGCGGCGAGGTGGCGCTGGCATCCCAGGTCAGGTCGTCCGCCGCGAGGACGTCGTGCCGGGCCTGGCCGGCGAGCCGCCGGATCTCCTCGGTGGTGAGCCCGTTCAAGGCCCGCAACTTCGTGGCGCTCGTGCGCGCGGCGCCGACGCGGACATAGGCGAGCTGCACCAGCGCCTCGACCTGGGGATGCACGACCGCCCAACGTTCCCGGGCGGTCTTCAGGTCGCCGGTCTTCAGCGAGATCTTGACGACCGGGCCGCCGGCGAGAACGCGCGCGTCCGCGGCCCACGGCATCTCGACTTCGCCGAAAACGAGTTGCTCGACGCGAGCGGAAAGCTTGCGGTGGTAGGTGTATTGGCCGGCGTCGGGACGTCCGACGAGGAAGGGGTATCCGGTCTTGGTGGGTCTACCCATGGGGCACCTGCGGGGGCGATTATTACCAGATTTGCCACCATGATTGTCCCTACGGGACGAATCAGGATGACGCTCATGGAAAAAAGCCTAGCAAGTACAAGCGACTAGCGCAAAAGTGGTGCGGGCGGTCGGAATCGAACCGACACTCCTTGCGGAACGGCATTTTGAGTGCCGCGCGTCTACCAGTTCCACCACGCCCGCTGGCTCACCGCGCTCGATCGAAATCGATGCGCGATCGACCGCGCACTCATGCCACAGGATGGGGCGGCGGGTCCAGCCCCTCTGCCGCCGCGCCCGCGCTTTCTCGATGGCGGGCAAATCCTCCACTCCGCACAGCGCGGGGGCAGGGCAACGCCGAAGGCGGGGGCATCGGCGGCGCACGACATGGCGGGCCTGTCCCGATAAAAACCGCGAAGCCGACTGCACCATTTTCGCGTCACTCTGCGTCACGCGTCACGATTTCCGGCCTTGCCGGGATTCCGACGCACGGAGTCAGAATGCGCGCCGGCCCGGATGGGTCAAGAGCCGAGGGCCGACCCGATCTTCGGGTTCCGACCTTGGCGTGCCTGTGACGTGTCCGATGCCGGCCGGCGCGCCCGCGGCACAGCGCTTCAAGGCCGCGGCAAAGAGATACAGACCGCAAGTCTAGCCAATGACGCTCAGGGTGACGCAAGGCTAGCTGTGATGCTCGCGATCCGCATAGTGGGCGCAGGCCCCCTCCACCATGCTGCGCATGGTCCCCTTCCCCACTTGAAGGGGAGAGGAGTCCTCGCTACTGCCACTCCCGGATGTCGACGAAGTGCCCGGCGATCGCGGCCGCCGCTGCCATCACCGGCGACACCAGGTGGGTGCGGCCGTGGGGACCCTGGCGGCCTTCAAAGTTGCGGTTCGAGGTCGAGGCGCAGCGCTCGCCCGGATTGAGCTTGTCTGGGTTCATCGCCAGGCACATCGAACAGCCCGGCTCGCGCCACTCGAAGCCGGCGGCGGTGAAGATGGCGTCGAGCCCTTCGGCCTCCGCCTGCAACTTCACCAGGCCGGAGCCCGGCACCACCATGGCGCTGACCCGCTCGGAAACCTTGTGACCGGCCACCACCTTCGCGGCGGCGCGCAGATCCTCGATGCGGCTGTTGGTGCAGGAGCCGATGAACACCCGGTCGATGCCGATGTCCGTGATCTTCTCGCCGCCCTTCAGGCCCATGTAGTCCAGCGCCCGGCGGATCGCCGCCTGCTTCATCTCGTCGGCGACATCGTCCGCGCGCGGCACGGAGCCGGAAATCGTCACGACGTCCTGCGGGCTGGTGCCCCAGGAGACGATCGGCGAGAGGTTCGCCGCGTCGAGCCTGACTTCCTTGTCGAAATGCGCGCCGTCGTCGGAATAGAGCGTGCGCCAATAGGCGACGGCCTTGTCCCAGGCCTCGCCCTTCGGCGATTTCGGACGGCCCTCGAAATAGGCGATCGTCTTGTCGTCGGGCGCGACCATGCCGGCGCGGGCGCCGCCCTCGATCGACATGTTGCACATCGTCATCCGGCCCTCGAGCGAGAGGGCGCTGATGGCGTCCCCGGCGTATTCGATGACGTGGCCGGTGCCGCCGGCCGTCCCGATCTCGCCGATGATCGCCAGAATGATGTCCTTTGCGCTGACGCCGGGCGCAGCCTTGCCCTCGACGAGAACGCGCATGTTCTTGCCCTTGGTCTGGATCAGCGTCTGGGTGGCGAGCACATGCTCGACCTCGGAGGTGCCGATGCCCTGCGCCAGCGCCCCGAAGGCGCCGTGCGTCGACGTATGGCTGTCGCCGCAAACGATCGTCGTGCCGGGCAGGGTGAATCCCTGTTCCGGGCCGATGACGTGGACGATGCCCTGGCGCTTGTCGTGCTCGTTGAAATATTCGAGCCCGAAATCCCTCGCATTCATCGCCAGCGTCTCGACCTGCAGGCGGCTTTCCGGCTCGACGATGCCTTGCGAGCGGTCGGTGGTCTGCACGTTGTGGTCGACGACGGCGAGCGTCCGCGATGGGGCGTGCACCTTGCGGCCGGCCAAGCGCAGGCCCTCGAAGGCCTGCGGGCTGGTCACTTCGTGGACGAGGTGGCGATCGATGTAGAGTAGGGTGGTGCCGTCCGCCTGCACGTCGATGACATGGTCATCCCAAATCTTGTCGTAGAGTGTGCGCGGCTTGGCCATCGGTCTTCCCAATTCTTCCCTGATCTGCATAAAAGCGTGGCAATGCATGTCACTTAATGCCGATAGGCGTAAAGCGAAAGTCGTCTTCGCCGGTTACCCGCATGGCGAGCGGCGCATGGCCTGGAGAGTCTTCGATGCGCCCGTCCGTCGCCCCTTATCTCACGGTCTCGCCGGCTTTGGCGGCGATTACCTTCTATACGGCGGTGTTCGCGGCGGAGCAGAAGGCATTCATGCCGGCGCTCGACGGCGTGCGCATCCTGCATTGCGAACTGGCCATCGCCGGCGGCTCGATCATGCTGGCCGACGCGTTTCCGGAGTTCGGCCAGACGCGGGTCGCCATCCCCGGCGAAGCCGCGACGATCTCGATCAGCGTCGAGTTTCCCGGGGCGGCGCAGGTCGACGAGATTTTTGCGAAAGCCATGGGGCTCGGCGCCAAACCCGAGACGATGCCGACCAATTCGTTCTGGGGCACCAGGCTCGCGACCTTCCGCGACCCCTTTGGGCATCGCTGGATCCTCAACGCGCCGCTGGTGGCGGTGTAAGGGCGGGCTCCCCTTCTCCCGCCTGCGGGAGAAGGTGGCCCTTGCGTCAGCAGGGTCGGATGAGGGCGACCGCAGTCTGATCCCCTTCCCCCTTGCGGGGAAGGGCTAGGGATGGGGGTCAGGGTGTTCTTCGCCGGTGCATGAAGAACACCCTGACCCCCACTCCCAACCTCTCCCCGTACAAGTTAGGCCTGCCTAACTTTGTCATTCGACAATTCCAACTCGGGCAAGCCCGAGTTTGTGGGAGAGGGGCAGGTGGTTTTCCTTACTCAGCCGCGCTGGTCTTCGCAGCCTTGGTCGCCTTGGCGGATGCCTTGGCTTCCTTCTTCGCGACTTCGCGCGCGGCCTTGGCGGCTGGCGTCTCCATGCGCTCGGCGATACGCGCCGATTTTCCGCGACGGTCACGGAGATAGTAGAGCTTGGCGCGCCGCACCTTGCCGCGACGGATCACCTTGATCGAGTCGATGTTCGGCGAGAACAGCGGGAACACGCGCTCGACGCCTTCGCCGTAGGAGATCTTGCGAACGGTGAAGCTTTCGTTGATGCCGCCGCCGGTGCGGGCGATGCAGACGCCTTCATAGGCCTGGACGCGGGCGCGATCGCCTTCCTTGACCTTGACGCTGACGATGACCGTGTCGCCGGGCTGGAATTCCGGGATCGGACGGACGGCTGCAAGCTTCGCGGCCTGTTCGGCCTCGATCTGTTGGATGATGTTCATAGGTAGTCCTGCCGTTTCGCCT
>NZ_LMUU01000159.1:14098-18971 GCF_009765775.1 Beijerinckia sp. L45 | reverse complement strand
GCGGCGGGGATGTCGAGGGTGGGGTGGGAGGCTGGTGTGAAGCTTCGGCGGTCGGAGCTCTTCGAAGCAAATGCGGGTTGATCTCAGTTTGCTAGTCAAGCTTTGAGATTTGCCCAAGACTGTCTGCAGGAGTTTTACTGTGAACAGGCGTCTATTCATCTCAATGTATCGCAAACGCCCTACCAAGACCGCTGATCGAAATTGGAGACGTCCGTTTCAAACGACGTGAAAAGCCTTGGTGGTTTCGGCTTTAGCAGCCGCCCCGCTTCAGGGGCGATCAAGCTTGCAGAACTCGCATTCCGCGGCGCCGTAGGTCCTGGTGATCTGCCGGGCGAAGCCATCGCGATTGCGGCCGGCCATCTGGTGGCACTGCGCAGGTCATGCGATTGAAGGTCCGCGCCGCAAGTCGAGCGCGCACACCCGCCGTTCGCCCAGCGCACGCGAAACCCGCGTGTTCGCAGTTGCCGGTTGTGGAAAACGCGCTAATGTCCTGATACGGGAGCGGTTCGAGGGCTTGGGGATGCCGATTCTGCTCGGTCTGGTCGCGTTCGTCGGCATCATCCTCGTCGCCCTCTACCGCATCAACAGTGCGATCGACTCGGTGCGTGAGCTCGACGGCAAGACGCAGGGCCTTCAGCGCGTCGCGCGCAACGCCGGCCTGTCCATCTTCGGATGGCGGCTGCAGCGCGTGACCGATCCGCGCCTCGCCGCGACGATCCTGATGCTGCAGCTCGTGCGAACCGGAGCGCCGGTGACGGCCGCCGAGAAGACGCGGATCATGGAAATCATGGAAACCGAGCTACACATCGGCAAGGTAGAGGCGATGTTCGTGCGAGCCTGGAGCTACACGGAGCAGAACCGCGTCTTCTCCCCGATCGCCGACGAGCTCATTCCGCTTCTACGCGACCGGCTGACGACGGTGGAGCGCGACGACCTGATCGGGATGCTGACCAAGGTCGCCAACGCCTATACGTCGCCGAGCGAGCTGCAGCTCGAGGCGATCAACCGCCTCAAGCGTCGCTTGTTGCTGCCGGAGCCGAACTTCACAGTGCAGGCCGAGCGGCCGTTCGGCGACGAGGCCGGCTGACGGTCGCGGCCCCCTCACTTCGCCGCCACGCTGTCCAGCCGCGGCACCCGGGCAAGCTGGCGGTCCAGTTCACGGAACTCGTATTCCGTAGCCCGATACGGCGTGGTGATCCGCCGGTCGAGGCCGTCGTTCAGCAGCACGTGGACGCCGTCGCGCCCGGCCATCTGGTGGCATTGCGCGCAGGTCATGCGGTTGAAGGTCAGGACTTCGGGGTCATGGCGGCGGGCGTCGCGGTAGGAGCGCGGCGTCAGGTCGTCGAGCACGCTGCGGAGTTCCGCCTGCTCCGCGCCCTTGGTCGTGCCGATCGCCAGGCGAAACAACGTGTTGTCGTAGGCGCTGGAGTAATAGCCGACGTTGACCCCGTCGCGGACGATCGGCGCCGCATCGAGGTTGCGCTCGGCATTGTAGGATCGGCTGAGAATGCCGAAGACCCATAGGCCGGTGAGCGAGGAGCTCCAGCTGAGCGTCTGTAGCGGGCGCTGGTTCATCACCTCCTGGACGAAGGCGGCCGTCGCCTTGTCGGAATCGGGGCTTTTGCTTTCCCGCAGGCCCGTGAGCGTATCCGCCTTGCGCAAGAACTCGGCCGTGGCGCGCTGGCGTTGTGCGAGCGGCAGCAGGCGGTCGACGGCGTCGAAGTCGAGGTGGAGAAACAACTGCTCGTAGGCGCGGCCTGGGAAGCGCGGGCTCATCAGCTGATAGACCATGCGGATCTGCGGCGTGTCCTGCAGGCCGGTGAAGTGTACGTCGCTCTCGGGTTCGCCGGGCCGCAGCACCAGCGATACCAGCTTGTAATGCGCGGGATCGGAGACGTCGCCGACGACATCGCGGATCGGCTCGACGGTGGTGCCCGAGGTGTAGAAGTTTTTCGGAGTCACCTGCGTGGTGATGTCGAGCGTGTCGCCGCCCGGCTCGCTCTTGGCGTCAAAATCCTTGGTCGGCTTGCCCTTGAGAAAATCCATCACCTTGGTGAAATCCTCGGCCGGCAGCGTCTGCTTCAGCGGAAACGCATCCTGCAGCGCAGGGCTTGCCGCCAGGAACAGATGCTTGGCCTGCGTCAGATTTTTGAGGCCGCTCTGCTTGCGTTGCGTATCGATGCCATAGTCCGGCTTAAAACCGTCGGGATAGAACCACATCGAATTGTCGCGCAGGTTGTAGCTCTCGTCGTAGCTCTCCCACTTGTCCTTGCCGGTCTTAAAATTCTGCGTGATCATTTTCAGCACGCCGACCTTGGCCTCGTATTTCGCCAGCAGGTCCGGCGGAATGTCGGCGAAAGTCTTGAAACTCTCGGCGTAACCGTAGATCGCCTTGAACGGATCGAAGCTTTCGCTCAGCTCATGCGCGGTGTGCTTGCCGCATTGCGCATCCGGGCGCAGCTTCACGTAATAGTCGAAGCTGATGTCGATCAGCGAATAGCCGTCGTTGCGCAGATCGTTGTACATGCCGGGAAATTCGTTGATGTGGCGGACCCAGTACACCGACTGGATGCGACACCCCTCCGGCGTATCGCCGACCGAAAAGTGATCGATGTGGCGGTTCTCTTCGGAAAATCCGGCCTTGATCAGCTGCGGCCAGCTCTGTTGGTAGCCAACCTGATAGACGGGATAGATTGGATCCGCGGCGCCGAGGCCGGTATCGAAGAAGAGGTACTTAAACTGCGGTCGCGTGCGCCCGGAATCCTGCTCGAAATGGGTAAGAATGTCGTAGACCGAGCCCGGCCGCAGCGCAGCGTGGTTGCTTTCGGTGATGACCTCCTGCCAGCGGTGGCGGACGATCGAGAGGGGATAGCCGTCGCCATAAATCGCGAAGATCGAGCCGAGACAGATGAACAGGAAGACGGCGATTTTTTTCATGCGCCATCCCTACGGGTTAAGGCGGATCGGCACAAACTGAGCCGTTGGGTTTTCGTTGGGCCGCGGTGCATCATGACGCAGATGTGTCGTGGGACGCGTTGCGCCGTATCGTCCCTCGCGATGCAAAGACCGGGATGGCACAACTGGGCGATGGCGCCGCCCGACGAGGCCGCGCTCCGCAGGCCAGCCGTGCGGCGCGCGCGGGGCGACCGGGGTTTTCCCTCCTGGACGCCCGCCAGACGCCGCCAGGATTCACATTGATGTGATGGTGTCGCGCGCTTTGATAAGCTGGTCTTAAGGTTGATCGGACACTACTTGAACACACAGAAAGCAATCATGCTTCCGGATAGCCGGTGTCGCGGCGTGTTGTGTGTATTGCCATGCGCGCACGGCTATCTATACAGCAGAGTGAGAGCCAGAAAATGAAAAAATCTATTCGCGCGATGTCCGTTGCTGTCGCGGGCGTGTCGATTATTGCCATGGGCACGCAGGCCTTCGCCCAGACCGCCGCGTCACCCTATACGGACAGCGACCGCGCCGCGATGAATCACTACCAGGCGTACAGCGACCTCACCACCGGCAGCATCCAGCGTGCGCCGACGCTGGGCCGCTTCACCAAGACGCCGGACGGCAACTTCAACTCGACCCGCAGCTTGGAAGAAGGCACCTCATCCGGCGACGGCAGTGGCCCTTTCGGTGGCAGCCCCAACGGCGGCTGAGACCATAATCATGTGATGCGACAGACGCGTCTGCGACTTCGGATGACCGGCATACATGGTGCCGGTCGTTTATTTCGATCGATATCGATGAACTTTGCTATCAAACGAGACGAACGATCCTGTTCGCGCTCGAACTAGGCACGACGGACAGCGTCCAAAAGCGGAAGATCGTTGCGCGCCAGCGTCCACAGGACGGGACCGGCGATATGACCGGATCACGCTACTTCGGCTTCCGCAATTCCTTCAACATCGCCGCCGTGCTGAGGCGCCGGTAGCGCACGCCCTTGCTGCTGCGGAAACGGGTGCGGCCGCGGCGTTCGGCGACGCCGATCGCGATCAAAACCGCGACGATGATGGCGAGATGGGCGAGGGCGAAGGCTTCGGCGGACATTGCATCGAAATTTCTGGCCGGCTGTGGCGGCGCGGGTTTCCCGACCCGAACCTGTCAGCGGCTGTCGGTAGCGGCAAGACGGACTTTCAGACCCTGTCGGCAGAGCCGATCCGCGATGTCGGCAATCGCGCCCCGGCGTCAGGCCGGTTCGGGTTCCAGAACCACCGCCCCGGGCATAAATTCCGCCGCATGCTTGCAGGCGAAATCCCACATCGCCTCGCCGACCGGCGTCGGCGACCAGTTGGCGCGGCGCACCAGAAACCATTGCCGGACGATCGGCAGGCCCTTGACGTCGAGCACGGCGAGCCGCCCCGCCGCCACCTCGGCCTCGATCGTGTGGGCGGAGATCAGGCTGAGGCCGAGCCCGGCCATCACCGCCTGCTTGATCGTCTCGTTGGAGCCGATCTCGAACTTGATGTGCGGCTGGCGCACCACGATGTCGCCGAAGAAGAAATCGAAGATCGTGCGGGTGCCGGACCCATCCTCGCGGACGATGAAGCTTTCCTGGGCCAGTTCGCTCTTGTCGATATCGCGCTTGCCGACCAGTGGATGCTCGAGCGGCGCGATCATCACCTGTGGATGCCGACCGATGACCTGGCTGATCACCGGGAAATCTGTCGGCGGCTGGCCCATCAGCGCGATGTCGATCTCGTAGTCGCGGAGCAGGGTGATCGTCTCCTGCCGGTTGCCGATGGAGAGCGACAGGTCGATCTTCGGGTTCTCTTTCGAGAAGGCGGCGACGATGCGGGGGGCAAAATATTTCGCCGTCGAGACGATGCCGACCGAGATGTGGCCGGCGTGCTTGCCCTTTATCGCGGCGAGCGTG
>NZ_LMUU01000159.1:0-14042 GCF_009765775.1 Beijerinckia sp. L45 | reverse complement strand
TGCCGACCGGGATGTGGCCGGCGTGCTTGCCCTTTATCGCGGCGAGCGTGTTGCCGAGCTCGACCAGCAGCATTTCCATCCGCACCGTGGTGGAAACGACCTCCCGGCCGGCATCGGTGAGGCGCAGGCGCCCTCCGGCGCGGTCGAAGAACGACAGGCCGACATCGCTTTCCAGCAGCTTGATGCGGGCGGTGAGCGCGGCGGGCGTGACCTTCAATTGGTCGGCGGCGGTTGCGATAGTCCCACTCTGGGCGACCGCACGGACAGTTTGAAGTTGCTTTAGGGTGAGGCGGCGCATCCCCCGACTGTAAATTTTTTTGGGGGCGCTCTCAATACTATTCATTTTTGTTCTGTGATACGTGGTGAACAAAGCCAAGAGCGAAGAAGGTAAGAGCGGATATGGGCGACGCGCACGAGACCGGAATGGTCGGTCTGGACGGATTTTTGGCAGCAGCAGTCGCTGCCGATGCGGGCCTGGAGCCGGTCGCGGCAACAGTCCGCGCGATCGCCGCCGGCGCCGCCACCGTCGCCGATCAGATCGCACTGGGGCCGTTGTCGCCGCACGCCAAGCCGGCGTCGGGCAGTCGCAATACCGATGGCGACGTCCAGCAGGCGCTCGACCTCCTCACCAACCAGATCTTTATGGATGCGCTGGCCAGCGCGCCGGTGGCGGTTGCCGTATCGGAAGAGCTGCACGAGCCGCTGCGCATGCAGGTCGGTGCGCCGCTCGTCGTCGCCATCGATCCACTCGACGGGTCCAGCAATATCAACGCGAACGTCTCGATCGGCACGATCTTTTCGATCCTGCCTTCGATCGCGGACGCCGCCAGCGATGCCGCGCATTTCTACCAGCCCGGCCGCAACCAGCTCGCCGCGGGGTTTGTGGTCTACGGCCCGCAGACCATCCTCGTCCTTTCGGTCGGCGGCCCGACGGTGTCCTTCATTCTCGACCGCCGCGTCGGCGGTTTCGTGGCGATCTCGGAGGGGCTCAGCATCCCCCCGGACTCGCATGAGTATGCCATCAACGCCTCGAACTATCGGCATTGGGAGCCGTCCGTCCGCGCCTTCATCGACGATTGCATCCACGGCGAGGACGGCCGGCTCGGGCGCAACCACAACATGCGCTGGATCGCCTCGATGGTCGCCGACGCCTACCGCATTTTTACCCGCGGTGGCGTGTTCCTGTACCCGGGCGATCAGCGCAAGGGCTATGGCTCAGGCCGCCTTCGGCTGCTCTACGAAGTGAGCCCGATCGCTTTCCTCGTCGAGCATGCCGGCGGCGCCGCAACCGACGGGCGCGGCCGCATCCTCGACCTCGTGCCGAGCGACGTGCATGAGCGTGCGCCGCTGGTGTTCGGCTCGGCCCGCGTGGTCGAGACGATCGGCAACTATCACACCGACCCGAAACTCTCGACCGAGCAGTCCCCGCTGTTCAAGGCGCGCGGGCTAATGAACGGGTAAGGCCTCAGTGTCGGCCAAGCACCCCATCATCTCCGTCACCGGCTCGTCAGGGGCCGGGACCACCTCGATCCGCCGCACCTTCGAGCAGATCTTCCGCCGCGAGGCGGTCGAGGCGGTCTATATCGAAGGGGATGCGTTCCACCGCCACGACCGCGAGGGGATGCGGGCGGCGATGCTGTGCGAGGCCGAGGCCGGCAACGTCGATTTCAGCCATTTCGGCCCCAGCGCCAACCTGCTGGAAAAACTCGAGACGGCGTTGCGCGACTACGCCATGACCGGCATTACCGAGTCGCGCCATTACGTCCATGACCTTACGGAGGCGGAACTCTACAACGCACCGCCGGGCACGTTCACGCCGTGGCAGCCGCTGACGCCGCTCGGCAGCGATCTCCTGTTCTACGAAGGGCTGCACGGCGCCGTCGTCACGGAGAGCGTCAACACCGCGCAATACGCCGATCTCAAAATCGGCGTGACGCCGGTGATCAATCTCGAGTGGATCCAGAAAATCCATCGCGATCGCTCGACCCGCGGCTATTCCACCGAAGCGGTCACCGATACGATCCTGCGCCGCATGCCGGATTACGTGCGCTACATCTGCCCGCAATTTACCGAAACCGACATCAACTTCCAGCGCGTGCCGATGGTCGATACGTCGAATCCCTTTGCGGCCCGGTGGATACCGACGGCGGACGAATCCATGGTCATCATCCGTTTCGCCAATCCCCATGGGATCGACTTCCGCTATCTTCTCGCCATGGTGCACGATAGCTTCATGTCGCGTGCCAATTCGATCGTGATCCCCGGCGCCAAGCTCGACCTCGCGATGCAACTCATTCTCACCCCTTTCATTCTGAAACTGGTCGAACGCCGACGCCGCATGGGCTAGGCCGGGTCTGCGCCGATGCTTGACCGCCGATACCGCGAACGACCGATGGGTCCCGATTGATGCCATACCCGACCCTGCAAGCCCTGATCTTCGATGTCGACGGGACGCTCGCCGAGACGGAAGAGTTGCATCGGCGCTCGTTCAACGAGACGTTCCGCCAGCATGGGCTCGACTGGAACTGGGACGAAAGCCTTTACGCCAAGCTGCTGCAGACGACCGGCGGCAAGGAGCGCATGGTGCGCTACGTCGCTGATTATGTGCCGCATCAGCGCGACGTGCTCGACAATCTTTCCGTGCTGCACAAGGCCAAAACCAAGAACTACCAGTCGCTGCTGCACGACGGCGCCCTGGCGCTGCGGCCCGGTGTCGTCCGGCTGGTGCATGAGGCGCGCACGCGGGGCCTGAAGCTGGCGATCGCGACGACATCCAACCCGCACAACGTCAAGGCGTTGCTGCGCAGCGGGCTGGGCGACGACAGTCCGAACTGGTTCACCATCGCCGCCGGTGACGTCGCGCCTCTAAAGAAGCCCTCGCCCGACGTTTATTACCAGGCGCTGGAAGCGATGGACGTCGGTCCGGGCAATGCCGTAGCCTTCGAGGATTCTTCCAACGGGCTACAGGCGGCGCTAACCGCCGGCCTCGCCGTGGTCGCCACGCCAAGCCGCTTTCTCACCGAAGAGAACCTGGAGGGCGCGCTGAGCGTGATCAGCGATCTGGGCGAGCCGGACAAGCCGTTTCACCACATCGCCGGCGCCGCGTTTGCGAAAGGCTACGTCGACGTCGATGGACTTGGAGCGGTGTTCGCCGCGGCGCAGGATCGGGCCTAGAGCGCTGCGGTGTCATCCCCGGGCGCGCGAAACGCGAACCCGAGATCGTTGAACACGATGCTTGTTGCCTGAGCGCCGCCTCCTGCTCGATCTTCGCCGCGGTTAAGCCTTCAGCGCTTCGCGCGCGCGCTTTTCGACGGTCGCGCTACGCCTTCGCCACATTCTGCGGAAACATGAACCGGCGCGCCTCGTCGTCCATCTCCTTTTTGAACGCGTGCTTGTCCTTCACCGCTTCCGCCGCTTTGGCGGCCGGGCGGGCGCTGATTTCGTCGAGCAGGCGGCGCACGTTCGGAAATGCGGCCCAGGATTCGGCGCCGAGGACAAAGTGCAGCAGCCGGGCCCAGCCCCACACCGCCATGTCGACGATCGTATAGGTGTCGCCCAGCATGTACGGGGTCTTGGCGAGGCGTTCGTCGAGGATCGCGTAGTGCCGCTCGACCTCGCGCCGATAGCGGTTGACGGCGTAGGGAAGCTTTTCCGGGGCGAAATGGCTGAAATGCACGCACTGGCCGGAATAGGGGCCGACGCCGCTCGCCACGAACATCAGCCAGGACAGCAGGTCGCCGCGTGCCGTCGGCGTTTCGGCCGGCAGAAACTTTCCCGTCTTCTCCGCGAGATAGAGCAGGATCGCATTGCTGTCGAACACCGTGACATCGCCGTCGACGATCGCCGGCAGCTTGCCGTTCGGATTGATGTTCAGGAACGCCGGCGCGAACTGCTCACCGCGCCGGGTGTCGACGGGATGCAGCGTATAGGGCAACCCGGCCTCTTCCAGAAACAGCGCCACCTTCATCGGGTTCGGTGCGGTGTTGTAATAGAAGTCGATCATCACGGAGCTCCGGGTTTTTCGCCCGGCAGCTCTATCAGGCGGGACCCAGGCTTGGCTATCGCGCCGGAACGGTACGCCCGGCGGGCAGCGGCACCGTCGGCTCGTCGTCGAACGGGCGCTCCGGATGCATGAAGAAGCAGGTCACCGCGCCGAGCGCGAGCAGGGCGATCGACATCAGGAACGGCAGGTACCAGTTGCCGGTCTTGTCGATCACGAAGCCGGCGATCAGCGGCGAGACGATCGCCGCCAGCGCCGATCCGGTGTTCATCAGGCCCGCCGCGGTGCCGGAATATTTTGGGGCGAAGTCCATCGGGATCGCCCACATCGGGCCGATGGTGATCTCGGCGAAGAAGAAGCCGCCGGAGAGGCACAAGGCCACCGTGGTGATGTCGGTGACGAAGAAAATCGGCATCAGGCAGAGCAGGGCGCCCATGAAACCGACGAAGGTCACGCCGATGCGCGCGTAGCGGAGATTGCCGGTGCGCTTCAGGATGGCGTCGGAGATCACGCCGCCGAGCGTGTCGCCGACCACGCCGGCGAAGAACACGCCCGAGGCGAACAGCGCCGAGTTCTTGATCTCCATATGGTAGTTGTTCTTGAAGAACAGCGGCAGCCAGTTGAGGTAGAGCCACAGGCACCAGCCGTAGCAGAAATAGGTGAGGGTGACCGGCGCCATCCGGCGCGCCAAGCGGCCCCACGGGATCGGGCCGCGTTTCACCCGGCTGCGAACCGGCAGCAAGGTGAGTTCTTCCGCGGTGATGCTGCGATGGGTCTTCGGGTCGTCGCGAAAATACCAGACCCAGACGACGACCCAGATCAGGCTGACGAAGCCGAGCACGATGAAGGATCCGCGCCACGTCACCGCCGCCATCAGCATCGCGACGGCCGTCGGGGTGGCCGCGCCGCCGAGGCGGGCGGACGAATGCGTGAGCCCCTGCGCAAAACCGCGCTTGCTCGCCGGCAGCCAGTCTTGAAACGCGCGGGTGGCCGTCGGGAAGGTGGCGCCCTCGCCGAAGCCGAGCAGCATGCGCACCGCGAACAGCGACACGAATCCCTCGGCAAAGCCGGTCAGGATCGTCGCGCCGGCCCAGATGCCGCCGCAGACGAGCAGGGTCATGCGGGGGCCGAAGCGGTCGCCGATGTAGCCGCCGGCGATCTGGAACAGCAGGTAGGGGTAGGCGAAAGCCGAGAAAATCAGGCCGAGCTGCGTGTTGTCGAGGTGCAGCTCCTTCTGGAAGGCGCTCGCAGCGGTGCTGACGTTCACTCTGTCGACGTAGGTGATGAAATACATCACGCACAGCAGCATGAGGACGACGTTCGTCGCCTTGAAGAGATTGCGCATTCGGGACCCTGATTTCGCCACGGACATTACGCGCGGCGTATTCAAAAAAAAGCCCCCGTCTTACGTCGGGGGCCTTCTTGATTTTGGGTAGGCTTGTTTACTCTGCGGCAACGCGGGCGTGGTGACCCTGCTGGTGGGCCGCCGCGATGGACGCCATCGCCACCTGGACCCCGCCTTTGTTGTGCTTGATGCCGGCGACTTCCAGGCCCATCTCGACGCCCGCGAGCGCGCCCATGATGGTCAGATCATTGGTGTCGCCGAGGTGGCCAATGCGGAACACCTTGTCGGCGACCTTGTTGAGGCCGGCGCCGAGCGACATGTCGAACGTGTCGAGTACGATCTTGCGGAACTCGTCCGCGCCCTTGCCGTCCGGCATCAGCACGGCGGTCATGACCGGGGACACGAAGCGCTCGTCGCGGCAGAGGTTTTCCAGGCCCCAATGCTTGACGGCGGCGCGGGTGGCGACGCCCCAGCGGTTGTGGCGGGCGAACACGTTGTCCAGGCCTTCCTCGTGCAGCAGGTCGATCGCGACGTCGAGGCCGTAAAGAATCTGCGTCGCCGGGGTGTAAGGGAAGAAGCCGCTCTTGTTGGCGTTGATCATCTCGTCCCAGGCCCAGTAGCCCTTCGGCTGCTTGGCGGTCTCGGAGGCCTTGATCGCCTTGGCGCTGATGGCGTTGAAGGCGAGGCCGGGCGGCAGCATCAGGCCCTTCTGCGAGCCGGCGACGGTGACGTCGATGCCCCATTCGTCATGACGCAGATCGGCCGAGCCGAGGCCCGAGACGGAATCGACGAACAGCAGGGCCGGATGGTTGCAGGCGTCGATGACCTTGCGGATCGCCGCGACATCGCTGAGCAGGCCGCCCGAGGTCTCGTGATGGACGACGCAGACCGCCTTGATCTCGTGGTTCTTGTCTTCGCGAAGCTTCTCTTCGATCTTCTGCGGGTCGACGCCGACGCGCCAATCCGACGGGATGAAGTCGACGACCATGCCGAGACGCTTGGCCATGTTGTGCCACAGGGTCGCGAACTGACCTGTTTCGAACATCAGCAGCTTGTCGCCGGGGTTCATGGTGTTGACGAGCGCCGCTTCCCAAGCGCCGGTGCCGGACGCCGGGAAGATGATGACATGGCTCTTCGTCTTGAAGACCGTCTTCACTTTGTCGAGCACGCGCGATGCCAGCTTCTGGAACGTCGGGCCGCGATGATCGAGGACCTGGTTGTCCATCGCGCGCAACACACGGTCTGGGATCGGCGTCGGACCCGGTATCTGTAAAAAGTGGCGTCCGGCCTTACGCGGCATGTTGCTGCTCATTATGAAATCCCTTTCCTCCCTGAGGATGGTGCTCTGGGCGCGTTGATCCGCGACATCCGGAGCCTTGCAGCGATTTAAGATGGATGCGAGGAGCGATCAATCTTATTTTCTTTGAAGGAAAGAGCACGGTTTTTATGGGTGATGGCCTAAAAAACAGGCTTCAGGCGGCAAATTGCGGCGAGGTCTTGTTCGATGCGTTTTCGCGCGGACGCTACGCGACCGACGCTTCCTCCTATCAGATCATGCCCCTAGGCGTCGTCGTGCCCTCGACCATCGCCCAGGCGGAAGCCGCGATCGGCGTCGCCCGGGAAGAGGGCGTTTCTATCCTGCCCCGCGGCGGCGGCACCTCGCAATGTGGACAAACGGTCAATGACGCGCTGGTCCTCGACTGTTCGAAAGCCCTCAACAAGGTCGTCGCGCTCGACGTAACGGCGCGGACCTGCCGGGTCGAGCCGGGCATCGTCCTCGATGACTTGAACCGCAAGCTGAAGCCCCACGGCCTGTGGTTTCCCGTCGACGTCTCGACGGCGTCTCGCGCCACCATCGGCGGGATGGCCGGCAACAATTCTTGCGGCGGCCGTTCGCTGCGCTACGGCACCATGCGCGACAACGTCATCGCGATGGATGCGGTGCTGGCCGACGGCACCCCGGCCCACTTCGGGACCCAGCAGGCCGACCTCGGCGACATGGCCGCTCATGATCCCCGCCGTCCGCTGTTTTCCGACCTGCTCGCGATCGGGGCCCGCGAGGCGAAAGAGGTCGAGGCGCGCTACCCCGCGGTGCAGCGCCGCGTCGGCGGCTACAATCTCGATGCGCTTGTCGCCAAGGGCAGCCAGTCCGACGGCCGGGTGAACATGGCGCACCTTCTGGTCGGCTCCGAAGGCACGCTGGCCTTCACGACCGCCGTCGAACTGAAACTGTGGCCGCTGATCGGGCGGAAAGCGCTCGGCGTCTGCCATTTCGGGTCGTTCTACGAGGCGATGGACGCGGCCCAGCATTTGGTGGCGCTGAAGCCCATCGCCGTCGAGCTGGTGGATGCCACGATGCTGTCGCTCGCCGGCGCCATCGCGATGTTCCGCCCGACGCTGGAGCGCTTCGTCAAGGGCGAGCCGGCGGCGCTGCTGCTGGTCGAGTTCGCCGAGGACGATGCGGAAAACACGCGGCGTCTGCGCCGGCTCCATGATGTCATGGGTTCGCTCGGCTTCGGATGGGACAAGGACCGGCGCAAGTGGGGCGGTGTCGTCGACGTGCTCGAGCCCGGCCTGCAGGCCGCGATCACGGATCTGCGAACCTCTGGCCTCAACATCATGATGTCGATGAAGGACGCGCGGAAGCCGGTCTCCTTCGTCGAGGATTGCGCGGTGCCGCTGCCGCACCTTGCTGCCTACACCGAGCGTCTCACCTCGGTCTTCGAGAAGCACGGCACAACAGGCACCTGGTACGCCCATGCTTCGGAAGGCTGCCTGCACGTCCGCCCGGTGCTCAACCTGAAGCTGGAGAAGGACGTCAAGGCGATGCGGGCGATCGCCGAGGAGGCGTTCGCTTTGGTCCGCGAATATAAGGGTTCGCATTCCGGCGAACATGGCGACGGCATCGTGCGCTCGGAGTTCCACGAGCCGATGTTCGGCGCGCAGCTGGTGCGTGGCTTCGAAGAGGTCAAAGACCGCTTCGATCCGACTGGTCTGCTCAATCCCGGCAAGATCGTCCGGGCGCCGCGTTTCGACGACCGCACACTGCTGCGCTTCAACGCCGATTACGCCATCGTGCCGATGACGCCGGTGCTCGACTGGTCGGCCTATCCCGGCCCCGCCGGCGGTTTTTCCGGCGCCGTCGAGATGTGCAACAACAACGGCGCCTGCCGAAAACTGGCCGGCGGCTCGATGTGCCCGTCCTACCGCGTGACGCGCAACGAGAAGGATGTGACGCGGGGCCGCGCCAACGTGCTGCGCCTCGCGCTGTCGAAACAGCTCGGCCCCGACGCGCTGACATCGGACTCGATGGCCGACGCGATGCGTCTCTGCGTCTCCTGCAAGGCCTGCAAGCTGGAATGCCCGACCGGCGTCGACATGGCGCGGATGAAGATCGAGGTTTTGGCCGCACGGGTCGCGAAGAACGGCCTTTCTTTGCGCGATAGACTGGTGGGCTACCTGCCGCGCTATGCTCCCTGGGCCGCCAAAGTGCCCAGCCTGCTCAACCTGCGCAATCGCATCCCCGTTCTGGCGTGGCTCGTCGAACGCGTGGCCGGTTTCTCCGCGCGCCGCTCGCTGCCGGTTTGGCGCCGCGACCGCTTCGATCCGGCCGAGACCGTGGTTGGGCCGGAAGGCGGCCGCGAGGTGGTCCTGTTTGCCGATACTTTTAATCGCGCCTTCGAGCGGGAAAACCTCGATGCCGCGCTGCAGGTTCTGGTGGCGGGCGGCTATCGCGTGCATCTGCCGAAGCCGGCCGATGGCTCCAGCCGCCCGCTCTGTTGCGGCCGCACCTTCTTGTCGGTCGGGCTGGTGGAGGAGGCCAAGCGCGAGATCGGGCGCTCGCTCGAGACGCTGTTGCCCTATGTCGCCAAAGGCATGCCGGTGATCGGCCTCGAGCCGAGCTGCCTCCTATCCTTCCGCGATGAGGCATTGGCGCTGCTGCCCGGGGATGTCGCCACGCAGGTCGCCGGCAGCGCGTTGCTGTTCGAGGAGTTCTTGGCGCAAGAAACCGATGCCGGGAGGCTCGTGCTCGCCTTGAAGCCGATCGGCGCCACGGCGGTGCTGCATGGGCATTGTCACCAGAAGAGCTTTCGCGCCCTGGCGCCGGTCGAGAAAATTCTGCGCCTGATCCCCGGCCTGAAGACCGAGACGATCGAGTCGAGCTGCTGCGGCATGGCCGGCGCCTTCGGCTATCAGGCAGAAACCATCGACACCTCGCTGGCGATGGCCGAGCTGTCCCTGCTGCCGGCCGTGCGCGCCGCGCCTGACGCGCTGGTCATCGCCGACGGCACCTCATGCCGCCACCAGATCCACGACGGCACGCAGCGCCAGGCGCTGCATGTCGCACGGGTGCTGGCGGCGAGCTTGGAAGGGGACAAGGCTGGTGGCGGACGCCCCCAACCAGGGCTGACGTCGTTGCCTATGCCGGCAGTACTACCACCTTCGTTTTGACGGGCGTTCGCGAATAGAGGTCGATCATGTCCTGGCTCAGCAGGCCGGTACAGCCGCTTGTCACGCCCGCTCCGATCGTCTCGGGGTCGCTGGTGCTGTAGATCGTGAAGAGCGTGTATTTGCCGTTCTGGTAGAGATAGAGCGTGCGGGCGCCCAATGGATTGTCCAGACCGCCCGGCATGCCTCCGGCATATTTCCCCGCTTCCGGCTGGCGCTGGATCATCTCCTTGGGCGGCGTCCAGATGGGCCATTCGGCCTTGCGCCCTACATAAGCCTCGCCGCTCCACAGGAAGCCGGTGCGGCTGACATTGGCGCCGTAGCGGGTCGCGTTCCCGTCGCCTTCGATGCGGTAGACGAAGTGATTTGCGGGATCGACGACAATTGTACCCGGCGCTTCTTTGCTGTCGTAGCGCACCGTCTGGCGATAGTATTTCGGATCGACTTTGCTGACATCGACGGCCGGGATCGGAAAACGCTCATCGGGCACCGGCCCGTAGACCTTGGTCAACGCGGCAAGCCTCAGCGCGTCCTCGGACGGCGCGCAACCGGCCAGCCCTAACGTACCGAGACCGATGGCAGAGCCGAACAGAAACGCCCGGCGGTCAAGAAGCGCCGACCGAAGGCCAAGCAAAGCATCCTTGTCGATCGCCCCGGCATTGGCATGCCAACTGCGCATAATCATGATTTGCCACTTCCCATCACTTGCCCGACGAGAAAATACTCAGGCGCACACCCGCTGAACGTCTTACTGCGCTAAGATTGCCGGCACACGGCGCGACTTGCAAGCTCGGGCTTTCGACGTCGTCCTTTTGAAAACAACGCACGGCGATAAAGCTTCAACGATGCGCCCGCAGAGCAACAGAAGAAGAGTCTTAAGCGCCTGGAGCGCCTCCGCTGCTGTCGCAATCCTACTGTTTGTCGCAGCCTGTTCGGCCGACGACAAGGAAGCGCGTCGTCGCGCCGCCGGCCCGGCGCCGACGCAGGCCGCCCTGGCAAAGGTTGCCAGCGTGTCCGCCGGTGCAGGGATTTTCACCCGGTGTGCCGTGTGCCATCCGATCCAGCGCGGTGCGTCCGACCGTGACGGTCCGAACCTGTTCGGGGTCATGGGCAACGCCATCGCCCAGAACAGCCCCCGGTTCGGCTACACGGCGGCGCTTCGGCAGGTTGGCGGAACCTGG
This sequence comes from Beijerinckia sp. L45, assembly GCF_009765775.1. Classification (GTDB taxonomy): domain Bacteria; phylum Pseudomonadota; class Alphaproteobacteria; order Rhizobiales; family Beijerinckiaceae; genus RH-AL1. The sequence goes on along the minus strand of NZ_LMUU01000159.1, from coordinate 3,067 downwards.
ACGCGAGCCCGGATGGACATCTGGCTGACGAATCCCAAAGCCTTCGTGTCGGGAACAACGATGGGATTTGCCGGGCTGCCGGATCCGCTCGATCGGGCCGATGTCATCGCCTATCTCGAGACCCAGCGTCGGAGCGGGCCCTGATTGACGCCATCTGAATTGGGCGGTCGACGAGCGCGCATCGCTGCCAGTTAATCTGCGCCCGGCTGCCGTTCGCGCCACCTTCGAAGGAGGATCGCACCGAAGACGAAGACCATGAACGCCCCGAGCAGGCAGGCGACGGCGCCGATGATGCGGAAGATGATGACCTCGTCCATGGGTTCTCTAAGGTTGTAGTCAGCGAATTCGTTGCGAACCTTATCACGACGCGGCCCCGATGCCGCCTACACAACCGCCGCACCACCCGCGCGAGCCTGATCGTACATGATCGCTTTACCGAGTTGAGCCATCAACGGCCATAGGTGTTTGACAAACGATTCTGGATGGCGCGTCGGGCTTAGATTTCCAAATATCTGGCCTCATAGGTGATCGGGAAATTAACCGACCTGGCGATGAAACAATATTTGTGTGCGTCGTGATGCAAAGCGTCGGCTCTTTTCACATCGGAACCGCGCGCCACAGTGATTTTTGGCCGCAGAACAGCCTGAGTGAAACGACCTTCCCCACGCGGTCCGACTTCACCGACGGCAAGCGGCGCGTCCTCGTACGCCCAGACCACAATTCTGGCTTCGCTGGCGAGATGCAGGTACCAAAGCATGTGGCAACCTGCCAGGCTTGCGAGAAGCAGATCTTCTGGGTTTGGTTTAGCGGGGTCGCCACCAAGCAAGGGATCATTCGAACAGTCGATTGGCAGTTTACCCGGCGTCCTGATGCGCCAGGTGCGGTCATACCCCGTGTAATTTTTTGTTCCTTCGCCACGATCGCCGGTCCAAACAATCCGCGCGGTATACTCATGAGACTTGCTCATATTCACCTCGTATCCGGCTAGGCCATTCGATGGGCAACGCGTGCGCTCTCGGCATCTCGCCATAGACATTCATATATCCTTCGGCCCTTCCGCTGCGTCGCCAAACCGCTCGGCCTGCGCTTGTCGAATGTCCGGACATGTCGCAATGTCCGCTCCGCCTGACACTCGCCGCACGAGCCCCCAAACGCCATGCCGCTGGCTTTTCCGTTTTCCGCGATCACTGGCCAGACCGAGATGAAGCTCGGCATTCTCATCGCTGCCGTCGACCCTGCCATCGGCGGCGTTCTCATTTTGGGAGATCGCGGCAGCGGCAAATCCACCGCGGTGCGGGCGCTGGCCGCGCTGCTTCCGAAGATGAAGGCCGTCGTCGACTGCCGCTATGGCTGCGATCCTGCCGACGAGGCCGCGCTCTGCACGGACTGTCGCGCGCGAAAAAGGCCGTTGAAAGCGCATCTGGCGGCGGTGCCGGTCGTCGACCTGCCGCTCGGCGCGACGGAGGATCGCGTCGTCGGCGCGCTGGACCTGGAAAAGGCGCTGACGCAAGGGGTCAAAGCCTTCGAGACAGGGCTGCTCGCCAAGGCGCATCGCGGCTTTCTCTACATCGACGAGGTCAATCTTCTCGAAGATCACCTCGTCGATCTCCTGCTCGATGTGGCGCAATCCGGCGAGAACGTCGTCGAGCGCGAGGGTCTGAGCGTCCGTCATCCCGCGCGCTTCGTGTTGGTGGGGACCGGCAACCCCGAGGAGGGCGAGCTGCGGCCGCAGCTGCTCGACCGCTTCGGGCTTTCCGTCGAAGTGCGGACGCCCAGCACCCTGCCCGAGCGTGTCGAGGTGGTGCGCCGCCGCGACCTGTTCGATCGCGATCCGGCAGCCTTCACGGAGCGCTGGGCTAAGGACGAGGTCAGGATTCGCAAGCGCATTCTTGTCGCCCGCGAAAAATTCGCGGAGGTGACCGTGCCCGACGCCGTACTCGAAATGGCGGCAAAACTGTGCATGGCGCTCGGCACCGACGGGCTGCGCGGCGAACTCACTTTGATGCGCGCCGCCCGCGCCGCCGCCAGCCTCGACGGGCAGAGCACGGCGTCGATGGACGACCTGAAGCGCGTCGCGCCGCTCGCCTTGCGCCACCGCCTGCGCCGCAACCCGCTCGACGATTCCGGCTCGACGGCGCGCATCGAGCGCGCGGTGGCGGAGGTGTTTGCCGCATGAGCGCGGGCGGGACGCTGTGGTCGCGCGCAATGTGGGTGTCGGCCCTGCTGGCGGTCGACGCAAGCCTCGGCGGCGTGACGCTGCGCGCGGCCGCCGGCCCGTTCCGCGATTTGTGGCTCGCAAAATTCCGCACGTTGCTGCCGGCCGAAACACCGTGGCGCCGCCTGCCGCCCGGCATCGCCGAGGGCCGCCTGCTCGGCGGCCTCGATCTCGCCGCGACGCTCAGCGCCGGGCGCCCGATCGCCGAACGCGGTCTGCTTGCCGAGGCCGATGGCGGGGTCGTGATCGTGCCGATGGCGGAACGGCTCACCGCCACCGTCGCCGGCCCGCTGGCGGCGGCGCTCGACACTGGCGAAATTTTAGTCGAGCGCGACGGCCTCGCGCTGCGCAGCGGCTCGCGCTTCACCGTCGTGCAGCTCGACGAGGGCATCGACGACGAGCGGGCGCCGGCGGCCTTGACCGAACGCCTCGCCTTCATCGTCGAGCTCGATGCCGCGCGGCCCGACGACGAGGATTTCGTCACCGCCGCCATGATCGCCGAAGCGCGCCAAGGTCTCGCCGCCGTGACCATCGAGGACGCGATGCTGCAGGCTTTGTGCGAGGTCGGGCTGGCGCTCGGCGTCGGGTCGTCGCGCGCGATGATTCTTGCCGCGCGCGCCGCCAAGGCGGCCGCGGCGCTCGACGGCCGTGACGCCGTCGGCCCGGACGACGTCACGTTGGCGGCGTCCCTTGTGATCGCGCCGCGCGCAACGATGCTGCCGCCGCCCGATACCGCGGACGCCGATGAATCCGAGACGAGCGACGAGAGCTCGGAGGATGCGCCGCCCGACCGCGATCCCGATGACGCCACCCCACCCGATCCCGAAGGCGCGGGCACCCTGACAGATCGCC
>NZ_LMUU01000158.1:119031-190971 GCF_009765775.1 Beijerinckia sp. L45 | reverse complement strand
ACTCGGAGAATCAAAGGCCGCGAGGCCGGTCAACCAATTTCAGGTCGGGCTCATAGCCGACGAAGATCACTGGGCATTCGTGAGCCAGATCGCTCAGACGCCCAAACAGTCGGGTCCTGTTTTCGGTATGAACCGCATACTGCTCCCAAGACAAGACAAGAGGAATGTCTTTATCCAAACGATGATTCAAGCAACCGTGGAGCTTCAGAAACTGTAAAGGTCTTAGTGACGAGCGCATTCTTTCATCTACTGGCTCGTCGTCTTTTACGAACGGTATCAGAGTTTGCCTTCGACGCTTAGAGTCACTGTATGCCTCCTCGACAAACGTATCGTAATTTGTAGTAGCTATCATGCGCCAGTTGAAATCAGTCATTGATCGATGAGCGTCAGAAATATCAAACCCCTGGAAAGCTTCAGACACCGTTTCAAAGACTAGCCCCTGCCCAGCGCCGTTGGCTATTGCCATTTCGGCAACAGACATGACGCTTCTCTTTGGCATTGCCTTACCAAAATACTTGGTTGCCAAAATATCGCGAAGCTGCTCGCCGTTTGGCGGCGTTCTTCCACTTCTATTCTTGCACTCTTTGGAGGCACCTGCCCCCAGGAATAGAATGACGCGTCCAGCTTTTACTGCTTCAAGTAAAAGAAACGGCAGTTCAAAACTTTTGGGCATCGGGGTCTGAACAATCATTTCTGGTTCAACGGAAAGGTTGTAAACATTGTAGCATGGTATCTCGGTCTTGAGGAGGTGGCGAACCACGGCAATTGGCTTCTGGCTATAGGCATGGCCGCTGACTCGAGCGCAGGAGCGAGGTGGAATGATGCTGCGAGCAAATGGAAGATTTCCCCAACCCCCTCTCCCATGCCGTGCATAAGCGGCATGCTCTGGGGGTTAATCTAGCCGAATTGTGAAGTTGATTACCGGCCACGCTTCCGTCAGCGCGTCCCGAGCGCTCGGAACAGCCGATCATAGGCGCTGCCGCTTACAAGTGCGTAGCTGCCAGCCGACAGAGCAGCGATTACCGCCCCAGCGATGAATGCAGGATTGAATGACCCTGTATGTTGAATCACCAGCCCGGTCACCAAGGGCGCAAGCGCGCCACCGATTGAGCCGCCAATGTTTTGAACGGACTCCAACGTCGCGACCATTGAGGGCGGCGTCAATGCCGTGCCAAGCGCCCAGCTGCATGAGCCCGCCCCATAGGCGCAAAACATGGCCGACGACATCAGCACGAGCACCCAAGTCGTCGTCAAAGCAAAGGGCGCAATCGAAGTAAGCAGCGCAGCCAGCAGCAGCCCCGCCACAATCGGATACTTGCGCGATGCAACAGGATCGCCGCCACGGCTCACGAGGCGATCAGAAATCACGCCGCCGAGGCAGCCGCCGACGAACCCAGCAAATTGCGGTATAGCAGCGAGCGTTCCGGTTCTAGCGACACTCACATGTCGAACCGTTTCGAGGTAGTCCGGCAGCCATGCCACATACAGCCAAGTGACGTAGACGATGCCAAACAGCCCGCCCATTAAAGCCCATGTGGTTGGCACCGTGAAGAGCTTTGTCCAGCCCATCATTCCGGTGCCAATGGTATCTTGATCGTTGCCTGCTCGTATTGCTTCGATGTCGTCGGAAGGCGTGCCAGCTGCTTCGGGGCTTCTGTAGTAGAGGCCCCAAGTCACGGCCACTACCAGCCCTGCGAACCCCATGACAACGAACATCGGCCGCCAACCGAAGGCAAGCATGAGCGCCGTCAGCAGCGGTGGGGCTATGGCTGGCCCAAGTGACGACGCTGCGTTGAACAGCCCGAGTGGGAAGCCGCGATCACGTGCCGGAAACCAATCGACACAAGCGCGCGCGCCGGCAGTGAACATCGGCGACTCGCCAAAGCCCAGGCCGCCACGGGCCACAAGAAACTGTCCAAACCCTGTGACTAGCCCACTGATGATCTGCGCCGCCGACCATAGCGTCATGCCGGCAGCCAGCATCACGCGAGGCCCGAAGCGGTCGGTCAGAACGCCGGCAGGTAGCTGGAAGATCGCGTAGACCCAAGCGAAGGCTGAAAGGAGCAGGCCCATCTGACTGGGCGACAGATGTAGCTCGGTGGAAATCTCATGGTTCGCAATCGCGAGAGTCGAACGGTCGATGTAGTTCACACAGCCGGCAGCGACGAGCAGGGCTACGAGGATCCATTGCCGTCGGCGGGTCGGTGCGCTGAGCATGTGGCTTAGTGTCATGGTTCTTCGAACCGCGACTCACGGGAGGCGTTCCGCCGGATGATATGGTTCATTTGAGGACCGAGGTCAGAACGTCGCTGAGGTGTTAGCTGAAACCCCATCCGACTAGGTGTCGCCTGGTGATGCGTTCAGGTGCTGTCTCCAACAAGAATTTTGGGCAGTTTGTGAATGGCTGCGGCAACAGTCTTGATTGTCACATCACCGTAGGTGTCTGCCACTGATCGTGCAGCTTGGCCCTGAATGGCATCTAGGATACGTGGCGCGATGCCTGCCTCCATACCTACAGTCTTAAAGCGATGCCGCCACCCGTGATTGGGGGCTACGCGCGGATCAACAACGGTTGTGCGGGCGAACTCGGCCAGCCTGTTCTTTAACCCCTGAAGCGGGCCCAGCACCCCTCGTTCGCTTGATCGCAGAAACAGGTGTCCATCAACGCATCCGTCCACAAAGGCTGGAAAACCAAGGTCAACGACCTGCGGATGCAGGACAATCTCCCGCGCCTCGTTATTCTTCACGGTGCCTGCCTCTGGTGTAATTCGGATCACCCAGTCCTCGCCTAGGCGCGTCAGGTCCTGCTTACGCAATTGCGCGACCTCCCCTACCCGTGCGCCGGTAAACGCGCAAAGCCAAGGCACCCACCGCTTTGCGGCAGCAGTTTCTGGCCTTTCGTTTTGAGGCTGATAGTTCAGGGCGGCGATAAGCAGCGCTTGCGCCTCAGCGTCACTAAAGCCCTTCGACCGGACCTTGGCACTTCGTGCGAGCTTGATAGTAATCCCAGCAGCCGGATTCGCGGGTATCAGTTGGTTTCCGACGGCCCAGCCAAATATGGTTTTCAAGGCCGAAAGATCACTATCCTTCACGGTCTTGGCTGACGGCAAACGGCCTGTTTTTGGCGACGGCGTTTGCAGCCTATGATCCTTGAACGCGATCACGTCCTTCGCAATGATGCTGCCCGCATCATCATGTCCGATAAAGAGCGTGAACATTCTGACGGTATTTCGGTAGCTCTCATAGGTGCTCGGCTTCCGCCCAGCTGCCGATGCTTCACGCCACCATCGCTCCAAGAGCGACGATATGGCGACGCTGTCACCTTTTGCACGTTCCTTCAGGTTTTGCTGACCTTCGGGGTCAACCAGTATTAGGCTAGGCTGATCGCCCTTTGCCCCTCGGTCAAAAACATTAGGATTGATCCGACCGCTGGCGACATCCTGAAGCGTGAGGCTGGCACGCTGAAAGGCCGCGCTTACTGCTTTGGCTAAACGAAATCGGCTCCAATCATCGACATTGAGGCCCAGGCCGTCGATACAAAAATCGGCCTGTTGAAGAGCAAACCGCCGCATGTTTGATATGATCAAAGAGTCGATTCCGACGCTTGCCGGCCGCTCCTCGCCGTCGCCTAGAGGATTCACCTCGGTCCAAAGCCGGTCATACCATTCGGTGTGCCAGACAAGCTGATCGCTTGGATTGTCAGCATGGATGGCGAGCCAGTTGTCATGGATCCGTGAGGCAAGCCGATGCGCTTCGCGCTCGGTTAGCTCTTTTGGCCCGGCGCGAAGGTTGACCCACCGAGCATCGAGCTCGGCAAGAGCGGCGACCAACCGTCGCTTCGCCTCGTCGGGATCCTTTGTGCCGAGGCTTTTAAGCTCCTCGCGCTTCCCAACGATTCCCTGCAAATCGTCGGGGATTCGCTTGCGCAGCCAGAAAACGCCGGTCTTCGGATGCTTCCAGGGACGAGACATAGGAAGGACCATGTGTAGCACTCGTGTGTATCACCGAGGCTCACCTGAGTCACTGATTTTACGTATTCTCTTTGCGGAACAGCACCTTAGAAGATGCTTGGTGCCCAGGAAAGGACTCGAACCTTCACCTCTTGCAAGACTGGTACCTGAAACCAGCGCGTCTACCAATTCCGCCACCAGGGCACATGCGATCTCCTTAAGGGGGTGGGGGCCGCGCTGTCAATGCGTGTTCGCGTCGGCGAGCACGAGAGCTCTGGACGGCGGCATACGCCCCTCGTATGACAGCGCAGCACGGGGGAACGTCTTCGAAATGGCTGATACTCTGGTTCGGACAGGCAATCTCGTCACTGTTTTCGGCGGCTCCGGCTTCATCGGGCGCCATGTCGTCCAGGCGCTGGCCCAGCATGGATGGCGCGTCCGCGTGGCGGCGCGGCGGCCGGACCTCGCCTTCCATCTTCAGCCTTCGGGCGGGGTCGGGCAGATCCATGCCGTACAGGCGAACCTGCGTTATCCTGATTCGGTCGCCCGCGCCGTTCGCGGCGCCGACGCCGTGGTCAATCTGGTGGGCCTGCTTGCTCAAGGCGGCAAACAGACCTTTTCGAGCATGCACGTCGAAGGCGTCAAAACTGTCGTCGCGGCAGCGCAGGCGGCCGGGATCACCCGCTTCGTCCAGATGTCGGCGATCGGAGCCGACGCCAGCTCCCCATCCGCCTATGGCCGCACCAAGGCTGAAGGCGAAGCCGCGGTCCTGGCAACGATCCCGCAAGCGGTCGTGCTGCGCCCCTCCGTCGTGTTCGGCCCCGAGGATAAGTTCTTCAATCGCTTCGCCGGCATGGCGCGGCTGATGCCGGCGCTGCCATTGATCGGCGGCGGCACCGGGAAGCTGCAACCGGTCTATGTCGGCGACGTCGCGGAGGCGGTCGCCCTGGGGCTCGACGGCACGGCCAAGGCCGGAACGATCTACGAGCTCGGTGGTCCGGAGGTGCGGTCATTCAAGGAAATCCTCGAATTCATCCTCAAGACGACGGGACGCCAGCGGGCCTTCGTGAGCCTCCCGTTTGCGACCGCGTCGGCGATGGCCGGGGTGACGGAAAAGGTGAAGGCGCTGACCCTCGGGCTTCTGCCCGAGATGCTCGACATGACGCGCGATCAAGTCGAACTGCTGAAGAGCGACAATGCCGTCACAGCAGCCGCGATCGCCGAGGGACGGACCCTGCTTGGCCTCGGCATCGCCCCGGAATCCTACGAAGCCATCGTGCCGACCTACCTCTACCGCTTCCGCAAAACCGGGCAATATGCCGCTCAGCGGATGGCCTGAGGCGCGGAACGCCGCGCCACGATCGGCTGGGCGATACGGACCAGGAAGGCTGAGGCGAACAAGGGCGTCAGCAGGTTGAGAATCGGCACCGCGAGGAGCGCGGCGACGATGCATCCGGCCAGCATGATCCGGATGCCGTAGCGTTGGCGCAGCGCCCGCACGTCCTCGAGCGAGCGGTATCTGAGGGCAGCCAGCTCGAAATAGCCGCGTCCGAGCAGATAGGCGTTGGCCCCGAAGAAAGCGATGGCGTTGACGCCGGGGACGAGCAGCAGCACCAGCGCCACGGCGTTGACCACCAGGCTCAGGCCCGCGAATTTGAGGCCGATCCATAAGGCGGGGCCGATCGCCATCGCGCGGCCGCGGCCGCCCGGGCCGGCGACAGCATCCTCGGCATGGTCCGCGAGATCGTCGAAGAAAAACCCGGCGACGATGAAGGAAACCGGGGTCACCAGGAACGCGATGCCGAGGACCAGGCCGAAACCGGCCACGACATGAATCACCGTCGCCAGCCATCCGTAAGGCAGGTGGACATAGGTCACGACCAGTTTTTCGATGCCCGCCCATAGCAGCGCGAGAAGCAGCAGGGTGAGACCCAACGACTTCCAGAAGACGATGCGGAACGGCTTGGTAAAAATCTGTTCGGCGGCAGCGAAGGCGGCGGCGATCATGGGGTATCTTTCGGCATGCCGGATACGCGATGCAAGCGGCGGGCGGCTTGATGCAGGGCGCGACGACGGTGCATAAGATTCTTCAGGCCCCCTGCGCAAGCCTGCAGGGCTGACAGGCCACCGCCACGTCAAGGATGTTCAGACGATGTCGACCCCCAGTGCTTTGTTTTCGGACCTTCTGACCTCGATCACCGAACGTGGTCGCAGTCTCATTGGGCTGAAAAGCGCAGTCGGCGACGGCATGCCGCAGGCTGCCAGTCTGATCGAGCGCTGCGAAGCCGTGCTGTCGGGCCGCGGCGAAGCGTCCGGCACGGCGCTGGCGACGGAGGTGATCCTGCGCTATGGCGCCCTCGACGCGGTCGACCGCCTTACTTTTTTCAAGGCCCTGCTGCATCGCTTCGGGCCGGATCAGGACAAGCTGGCGCGGATCGCGAAGGCGTGGCTCGCCGAAAAATCCGACGCCGTTGCCGCCGATCTACATTTCACTAGCGAGCCGCGTCGGCAGGAACTCCTGCGGCGGCTGAATCGGGCGCCGGGGGGCACCCGGGCGCTGGTCGCGATGCGCGCCGATCTCGTCGCCACCGTCAAGACCGACAAGGATCTGGCGGCGGTAGACCGGGACTTCGCCCATCTCCTCGCCTCATGGTTCAACCGCGGTTTCCTCGTGCTTCGGCGCATCGACTGGTCGACGCCGGCGATCGTTCTGGAAAAGATCATCCGCTACGAGGCCGTCCACGAGATCAGCGACTTTCCGAGCCTGCGCCTGCGCATCGATCCGCCGGATCGGCGCTGCTACGGCTTCTTCCATCCCGCGCTGATCGACGAACCGCTGATCTTCGTCGAGGTCGCCTTGACGGACGCAATGCCTGGCGCGATCGGCCCGCTACTCGATGGCGAGCGCAAGGCGGTTTCGCCCGACAAGGCGAAGACGGCGGTCTTCTATTCCATCTCGAACTGCCAGAAGGGTCTTGCCGGCATCTCGTTCGGCAACTTTTTGATCAAGCAGGTCGTCGAAGACCTGCGTCGCGAATTTCCCAAGCTCGAAACCTTCGTCACACTGTCGCCCGTCCCGGGGTTCTCGCGTTGGCTCAAGAGCGCCAACCTCGCGCATCTCAGCGTCGAGGATCGGCAGTTGGTCGCCAAACTGGAACACAAGACGTGGATCGACGAACCGGGCTTGCCCGAACGCATGAAGCGCGTGATCGAGCCGCTGGCGCTGACGTATTTTCTCGCCGCCAAGCGCGACGACGGCCGTCCCGTCGACCCCGTCGCCAACTTCCATCTGGGCAACGGCGCTCGGCTCGAACGCATCAACTGGCTCGGTGATATCTCCGCCAAGGGGCTCCGTGACGGGGCGGGTTTGATGGTAAACTATCTCTATAATCTGGACGATATCGAGAAGAACCACGAGGCTTTCGCCAACAATGCGGAGATCGTCGTGTCGAATGCCCTGAAGAAGCTCGTCAAAGCGGATGCCAGGGGGCGGCCAGCGGAAGCTGTCGGACGTTAAAAGCGTCGAGAGGACAGGTTAGAACCCCTTACTCTCTTGCCCGGCTGGCGGCGTGCTCTATACGATATCATTGTATATGCTACTATCGCGATCAGGGTCATCGTGAAAAGCACGGCACAATGTATCAAACGTTACACGGCAAAGACGCTTGGCAGCTCCTTGTCAGCAACGAGTGTTCGCGTCTGAGTGCAAAAGCGGACGCGTTTCAGCAAGCGCCGGTGCCGATCCATCACGACCCGAAATTCACGCTCACGACCGCAGACCGGTTTTTCTGCATCGGGTCGTGCTTCGCCCGCAATGTCGAGGAACACCTCATCTACAGAGGCGTCGATGTGCTCAGCCGGAGCATTCTGAGCCCCAAAATCGAGTCCGTGGCGCGGCATAATGGGCATGTCAACAAGTTCACGACTCTGTCGATGCTGAACGAAATTGCATGGCAGCTTAACCCGCCGGAAGTCGGCCCTGATGATTTCGAGGAAAAAGACGCCGGATGGGTCGACCTGCAACTCGTCCCCGGCGTTCCGCCGGTCCCGTTGCAGCGCGCTATCGACCGGCGTCGTTATCTCGTCACCGACTATTTTGCGCGCGTCCGCGAGGCCACCGTGGTCGTCGTCACTCTGGGCCTGAACGAGGTCTGGAAGGACAATGAAAAGGGGATCTACCTGAACGCTGCGCCGAGCTACGTTTCGGTCCGAGGCAAGCCCGAGCGGTTTTCGCTGCACATCACGGATGTAGCGGAAAATGTCGAGGCGCTCGAAGCTCTTCGTCATGCCTTGCTCCGGCTCAACCCGGCTCTTCGCCTGATCGTCTCGGTGTCACCCGTGCCGCTCGCAAACAGTTTCTCCGGCCGCGATATTCTGGTCGCAAATACGCTGTCAAAGGCCGTCCTGGTGGCGGCAGCGCGGACGCTTTGCGACCGTCATGACGACACCGACTATTTTCCAAGTTTTGAAATGGTCTCGCTGGCACCGCATGCGCGCGCGTTTGCCGCGGATCGAAAGCACGTGGCGGATAGCGTCGTCAGAGGCGTCATTGGACGCTTTCTCGACCTCTACATGGGCCTGCCCGACGAGGAGATTGCCTTCAGGGAGATGGCGTATCTCGCTGCCAACCCGGATGTCGATGCCGCTGTCAGGCTTTGCCAGTTTTCGTCCGGCTTCGAACATTGGACGAAGCGTGGCAAGGCGGAAGGGCGACCTCTCGTGCCTGTGGAGGGCCCGACGGCAGCCATGATCGCTGTCGGCCTCGCCAACTAGAGCGACCGCGCTACTCCTGCGTGAGTGTGGTCGTGAAAACGCCGTCGACGCCGATGTTCGCATTTACGTTGTTGGTCCCGTAGGTCAAGAGCCGGCCGCCGGTTACAACGTTGAGACCGGTCTGGTTGCCGGTGACCGTGGTGCCGGACGCCAGGATGGCCGCCGTCGCATTGGTCGCCACGAGACCGGTGGCATTGTTCACGGACGCGGAGCGATCGCTTAACACGCGGACGGCGTTCGTCCCGCCGGTGGCCGAGACGCCGGCGCCGCTATTGCCTGCCGCCACGCTGTCGCGAAACGTCACCCGAATGGTTCCCGACGTGGCGGTGCTGTCGACGTTGAGGCCCGTGGCGTTGTTGTTGAGCCTCACCGTGTTCAAGCTGGCAGACAGGTTGGCCGCCGCCCCGGGCTTGAGGTTGATCGCGCTACCGGCGCCACCGGTGATATAGGCCTCCGAAATGAAAACCTGAGCCGATACCGTCGGCTCGACGTCGATGCCGCTGGCGGTGAAATTTCGGATCTGGATCTTGTGGGCCTCGAGCGATTTGCCGGCCAGGAACTGGATGCCGTTGATCCCGGTGTTCAAGCCTTCGAATTCTAGCCCCTTCAGGGTGATGTTATCGTTGGGGCCGGCGTTGACGACGATTGCGTTCGTGCCTGAAACCAGGACGCTGCCTAGCGTCCCTTCACAGTTGATCGTGAGCGCCTTGGTGATGGTCAAAGCCCCGTAGCCGGCCGGATCGAGGCAGTTGATCTCGCCGGCCGCGGCCGTCTTGCTGATCGCCCCCGCGAACGTCTTGCACGGCGCGGTCCGGCTGCAGGGATTGGCGTCGTCGCCGACACCCGATACCCACGTGCGCGTCGCCTGCGCGCGTGCGGGGAGGCCGAAGGCGACGATAAGGACGAGTGCGGCCAACGCGGCCTTGATAAACCGGCCCGACATGAACATCTCCAGTAACGTCAGCATTTAATTTTTAAATTATTCATCTCATCGTACGCAATACAATATTCGATGCGGCATCAAAGGTATCACGCACCGAATAGGCTCTCAAGAGTTTGCAGCATATACCTATTGATGGAGCATCTCGGATCACGGCCGGCGTTCGGCTTTGGACACCGAACCGCAGCATCGGCCCCGTGCTGGCCCGCGGTTGAAGCCAAAGCGCTTATCCGCTACGCCTGCGCTCTAGAATCCGAACGCAAATCCGGCAGCGCCAAGCCGGTCTGGTGATCCATGCTCGACCAACCTGCTGCCGCCAAGACCACCCGCCACGACTGGAGCGTCGAGGAAATCGTCGCGATTCACGACCAGCCTCTGCTAGAGCTGATCGCCGAGGCAGGCGCAGTGCATCGGCGACATCACCGCCCAAGCGACGTGCAGCGGGCGAGTCTGCTCAGCATCAAGACCGGCGCCTGCCCCGAGGATTGCGCTTACTGCCCGCAGTCTGCGCACCACAAGGAGGTCAAGCTCGACCGTGTCGACCTGATGGCGACCGATGACGTGTTGGCGCTAGCAACCCGGGCTAAGAACGCAGGGGCAGACCGGTTCTGCATGGGCGCAGCCTGGCGCAACGTGCGCGACGGCCGCGAATTCGATTCCGTGCTCGCGATGGTCAGCGGCGTGCGCGCGCTCGGCATGGAGGCTTGCGTTACCCTCGGCATGCTGACGCCAAGCCAGGCCGACCGCCTGAAGCAGGCCGGTCTCACCGCCTACAACCACAATCTCGACACCGGCCCCGATTTCTACCCCGACATCATTTCGACGCGCACCTACGCCGACCGCCTCAAGACATTGCATGCCGTGCGCGATGCCGGGCTGCAGATGTGCGCTGGCGGCATCATCGGCATGGGCGAGAGTATTCGCGATCGTGCCGACATGCTGCGCGTGCTGGCCGGTTTCGATCCGCACCCCGAGAGCGTGCCGATCAACGCGCTGGTTCCCGTTCCCGGCACGCCTTTGGCCGGCCGCCCCAAGCTCGATCCCCTCGATCTCGTCCGGATGATCGCCACCGCACGCATCGTCATGCCGATGGCCCGGGTGCGGCTCTCGGCCGGGCGGTCCAGCCTGTCGCGCGAAGCCCAGGTTTTGTGCATGGCGGCTGGCGCCAATTCCATTTTCTACGGCGAGACGCTTCTGACGACGCCGAATGCCGAGGTCGGTGAGGACGATGCGCTGTTTGCGGCCCTCGCGGCCCGCGAGCCCGAAGAATCGTCGGCCGTGGCTTGAGCTTTTTGACGTCGTTGGCCCCCATCGGAAGGCACGAGACGTCACGGCCCGGGCGCTTCGACCGCTGGATCGCGCGACCCAGCCAGCGTCTGATGTCTCTTGCGACAGCGACAGCGGTGTTTCTGTCGGTCGCCAGCTATGCCGTCGCGCAATCGGCAGATCGCGGCCTGCTCTGGAAGGTCGTTCAGGCCTGCGTCCTCAATGCACGACTAACCGGCTCATCGTTCCCCTGCCTCGACGTTAACATCGCCAAGGGCGTCGAATCCGGGTTTGCCGTGGTACGCGCGCCGCTGGAGACAACCCATATCGTCGTTACCCCAACGGCACGGGTCGAAGGCGTCGAGCACGCGGGTCTCCAGGCCGCCGGCACAGAAAACTACTTCGCCGATGCCTGGCAGGCCCGGCACTTCGTGGCGGAGCGTGCGCCGAAACCGCTGCGCCGTGACGATATCGGGCTGGCGCTCAACTCGCGGCCGGGGCGGAGCCAGGATCAGCTGCACATCCATATCGATTGCATGCAGGTCAGCGCGCGGGACGCCTTGAAGGCCCATGAGGCCGAAATCCACACCGGCGTGTGGTCACGCCTTTCCTTCGATCTCCATGGCGACCGCTACTGGGCGACGAAGCTCAAGAGCCCCGATCTCCGTGACGTCAACGTGTTTCAGCTCGTGGCAGACGGGATGCATGTGACCGAGGCGGATCGCTCCAAGGTGACGATCGTTGCGGCCGGCGCCTCGTTCGACAAGGGCGATGACGGCTTCTACCTCCTGGCCCTCATCGCCAAAAACCCCCGCTCGAACCAGGGGCACGGCGAATTCCTTTTGGATCATTCCTGCGCAGCAGAATAGAGCCTGGGCCGAAGCATCGCAGCTTGATCCCGGCCGAAAGTCTCGGCCGGGACTCGCGCCTTCAGTCCGAAGCGCGGCTTAAGCCGCGGCTTTTTCCGTCTTGTCCGACCACTCGCCGATCATGGCGAGGCCGTTCATCCTGGCGCGGTGGTTGAACGCCGCCTGCCCTGCGGCTTCCTGGGCGGTCTGGCCGGACCAAGCCTTCTGCGCCGCCGCCTGCAACGCACGACCATAGGAAAAGGTGATGCCCCAGGGCTGCGGCCCGAGGCGCGCGATCGCGTCGAGATTGGCGGTCGCTTCGACGTCGGACTGGCCGCCCGACAGGAACGCGATGCCCGGCACCGCGACCGGCACGCTCTCGCGGAACAGCTTGATCGTCCAGGCCGCGACTTCGTCCGGCGTCGCCTTCTTCGTGGCGTCCTCGCCAGGCACGACCATGTTGGGCTTCAAGATCGTGCCTTCGAGGAAGACACGGTGCATGTAGAGTTCGTCATAGAGCGTCTTGAGAACGAAGCGGGTGACCTCGAAATTACGTTCGATCGCATGTGCGCCATCCATCAGGACTTCGGGCTCGACGATCGGGACGATGTTGGCTTCCTGGCAGATCGCGGCATAACGGGCCAGCGCCTGCATGTTGGCGCGCACGGACCCTTCGGTCGGCTTGCCGTCGGCGATGGTGATCACCGCGCGCCACTTCGCGAAGCGGGCGCCGAGGTCGTAATAATCTTTCATCCGCTTCGGCAGGCCGTCGAGGCCTTCGGTGATCGTCTCGCCGGGAAAACTCGGCATCGGCTTCGCGCCGGCATCGACCTTAATGCCGGGGATGGCGCCGGCCGCCTCGATCAGCTTGACCAGCGGCGTCCCGTCCTTGGCTTTCTGGCGGATCGTCTCGTCATAGAGGATCACGCCGGAGATGTTCTCGCGCATCGCCTGGGCGCGGAACATGAATTCGCGATAGTCGCGCCGAGTCTCTTCGGTCGATTCCGTCTTGATCGCGTCGAAACGTTTTTTGATCGTGCTGGTCGATTCATCGGCAGCCAGAATACCCTTGCCGCGTGCGACCATCGCCTTGGCGACCGTCGAAAGCTGATCCTTGTTCATGCTGACCTCTTCGAGCGAAAAGCCGTCTCCTTGAAACGCGGAGGCGGCGAAATGGTTGAATCTTAAGACGCGCGCAACGCCTCGACGCCGGGCAGGACCTTACCTTCCAGCCATTCGAGAAACGCGCCGCCCGCCGTTGACAGGTACGTGAACTCATCGGTGACACCGGCGCCATTGAGCGCCGACACCGTGTCGCCACCGCCCGCCACCGTGACGAGCTTGCCGGCCTTGGTCAGCGCTGCCGCCGCCTGAGCGATGCGCACCGTGCCGCGATCGAAAGGCTCGATCTCGAAAGCACCGAACGGGCCATTCCACACGAGCGTCTTCACCGATTGCAGGATCGCCTCGACACGGGCGATCGACTGCGGGCCGATGTCGAGGATCATCTTGTCGTCGGGAATGGCGTCGACGTCGGCATCATCAGCCTCGGCGCCGGCTGCGAACTTCGCCGCCACCACGGCATCGACCGGCAGCACGATCTCGCACTTCGCCGCCGCCGCGTCCGCCATGATTTTCCGTGCGGTGTCGGCCATCTCTTTCTCGCACAGCGAGATGCCGACCGACCTGCCCTGAGCATAGAGGAAAGTGTTGGCCATCCCGCCGCCGATGATGAGGATATCGACTTTCTTCATCAGGTTGCCGAGCAGGTCGAGCTTCGACGACACTTTGGCCCCGCCGACGATCGCCGCCAGCGGGCGGGTCGGGTTGCTTAGCGCCAGACTCAGATGGTGCAGTTCGGCTTCCATCGAGCGGCCGGCATAGGCCGGCAGCTTGTGGGCCAAGCCCTCGGTCGAGGCGTGGGCGCGATGGGCGGCGGAAAAGGCATCGTTGACGTAGAGGTCGCCAAGCCGGGCCATGTCGGCCACCAGTTTGGGATCGTTCTTGGTCTCGCCCGCATGGAACCGTGTATTTTCCAGCAGAACGATGTCGCCGTCAGCCATCGCGGCGACGGCAGTCTCGGCCTGCGGGCCGATGCAATCGTCGACAAAGGTGACGGTACGGCCGAGCTCGCGCTCGATGGCGATCGCCACCGGCTCCAGCGAGTTTTCCGCGTCAGGCCCATTTTTCGGGCGCCCGAAGTGCGACAACAGAATCACCTTGCCGCCCTTGTCGGCGATTTCCAGCACCGTTGGCAGCATGCGGGTGATGCGGGTGCGGTCCAGGATCTCGCCGTCCGCCATGGGCACGTTGAGATCGACGCGCAGCAGCACGCGCTTGCCGGCGACATCGACGTCGTCGAGGGTCCGGAAGCCGGAGCCGCCTGCCGCTTCGTTCGCCGACTCCGGCGACATCATCGATGCCGCTTGCGCGCCCGCGACGTGCCCCGCCGCCTGCGGCGCGGCATTCTTTTCGCCCGCTTTCGGCGCGGAGCCCTGCTCGCTCACAGCAGCTTGCCCATCGCCACGGCCGTGTCAGCCATGCGGTTCGAAAAGCCCCACTCATTGTCGTACCAGGAAACGACGCGGACGAAGTTGCCGTCCATCACCTTGGCCTGATCCATCGCGAAGATGGAGGAATGCGGGTCATGGTTGAAGTCGATGGAGACGTTGGGATCCTCGGTGTAGCCCAAAATGCCCTTGAGCTCCTGCTCCGAGGCGCGTTTCACCGCATCCTTGATCTCGCCGACGTCGGTCTTGCGCGAAGCCAAAAACTTGAAGTCGACGACCGAGACGTTCGGGGTCGGCACGCGGATCGACGAGCCGTCGAGTTTGCCCGCGAGTTCCGGAAGCACCAGGCCGACGGCCTTGGCGGCACCGGTGGTGGTCGGGATCATCGACAGCGCCGCGGCGCGGGCGCGGTAGAGATCCTTGTGCATCGTATCCAACGTCGGCTGGTCGCCGGTGTAGGAATGGATGGTCGTCATGAAGCCTTTTTCGATGCCGACCGTGTCGTTCAGCACCTTGGCGACAGGCGCCAGCGAGTTCGTCGTGCAGGAGGCGTTGGAGACGACGATATGATCCTTCGTCAGCTTGTCGTGATTGACGCCGAAGACGACGGTCAAATCGGCCTTCTCGCCGGGTGCCGAGATCAGCACCCGCTTGGCGCCAGCCGTGATATGCGCCATCGCCTTGTCGCGCGAGGTGAAGAGGCCCGTACACTCCAGCGCGATGTCGACGTTCATCGCGCCATGCGGCAGCTCTTCCGGATTGCGGATCGCCGTGACCTTGATGGGCCCCGACTTGAACGCGCCATGGGTGATGGCGATCGTGTCGCCGTCGACCGTCACCGTGCCGGGAAAGCGGCCATGGACACTATCGTAGCGCAGCAGGTGGGCATTGGTCTCGACGGGTCCGAGGTCGTTGATCGCCACGACCTGGATGTCCGTGCGCCCGGATTCCGCGATCGCGCGGAGAATATTGCGCCCGATGCGTCCGAACCCGTTGATCGCCACCCGAATTGTCATCGAACATCGTCTCCTTCGGCCTCCACGCGTGCCGTGGGACCTCGATATAGGGCCGCGTCGCCGTCGGTGCCCGGGCTCCTTCGATCCGCATGCCGGGTCGTGCCGCCCCGTTGCCACGATTATGGGCAAGGTCGCGATGGCAAGGGATAGCTGTCGAAGGAATTCGCCGTTTGAATAACAGGTCGATCTCCTCTGTCAACGCAACGAAGCGCCGAGACGCGAGGCAAGCCTACAGCCTCGAAGCGTCTTTTTCGATGAAATCACAGCTGCATTGACGATTGAGGCCTTTCACATGTGGGATTACGCATTCGTCGCGTTGACGGGCGCAGCCGCGCCACGCCAAATGACGTGTCCCGCCGAGTCGTTTCCCTCTCGTCATGAAATCGATCATTTGGACCTGAGTGATGGCACGACCCGCGAGTCTTGAAGCGGCGCTCAAACGTCTGGCGTCGGCGCTCGATCAGCTTGAGGCGGCAAGCGGTCGGCTTGCCCATACCGGCGCGGAAAAGGCGGATCTTCAAGAGGTGCTTGCGGTCATGCAGGACGATCGAAGCCGGCTGGCGCTCGAGCTCGATGCCGCGCTGTCACGAACCCAGACCCTGGAACATGCGACCGACGATGTCGCGAGCCGCTTGAGCCAAGCGGGCGGCGTCCTGCGCCGTCTTCTCGAAGCTGCCGACGACGAGCGGGGTTGAGGCGCACATGGCAACGGTAGCGGTCACCATCGCCGGCCGCGTGTATCGCATGGCCTGCGGCGAAGGCGAGGAGGCGCATCTGCAGTCTTTAGCGCGCCACGTCGACGAGACGCTCGCCCAGCTCCGCAAGGGTTTTGGCGAGATCGGCGACCAGCGGCTGGTGATGATGACCGCAATCACGGTCGCCGACGAACTCAGCGAAGCCAGAGCGCAGATTGCAGCGCTGGAGGCCGAACTGGGGGGTCTAAGGACCACGAAATCGGAAGGCGAAGCGCTTCGCGATGCGTTGGCAGATGAAATCGCAGTGTCGCTCGGCGATGCGGCGGAGCGGATCGAACGCATCGCCCAGGAGCTCAACGGCGCCGGCCGCGAGCAGAGCTAGAGCACGACAACCTTCACCCCGCGCGCGAGACGCGGCAGAAGCCGGCGCATGTCGGCCGGTCGCAGCGCGACGCAGCCGAGCGTCGGCGACAGGCTCGGCTTCGCGCAGTGGAGGAAGATCGCGCTGCCGAGGCCCTTGCGGCGTGGCGCCAGATTATAGTCGAGCACGAAGACGACATCGTAGAGCCCGTCCTTGCGCCACATGATCTCGTGACCTTCGCGCAACGGCAGCGGTGCAGGACGGTTGTAGAGCGGCGACGCCGGGTCGTCGCACCATCCGAGATCCTGTTTCAGCGGCCTGAGCGGGACGCGGCAGCGCGGCCGGGCTATGCGGTCGTCGCGAAAATAGCCGGACAGCACACGCATCGCTCCACTCGGCGTGGCCTTGTCGCCTTCGCGCTTGTTGTGTGCGATGCCGCGTCCGCCCAGCACACACGTCAAAGTGATGGCGGCGTGGACGCGAAGATGCCCTAGGACCGTTGCGCCGCCGACAATCCCCCGGCGCACGACGAGGGTCGTACATAGCCGGCCCTGGCTCCGAGGCCTAGGCGCCACCCTGAAGGCGAGCTTATGCTTGTTAAGCCTGTTGACCATCGCAGCTTCGATCCGATAGGCGCCTTGCGTTATGTGTGAAAACTTACCACCGTGGCTTTGCGGGACACACGAGCGCCTTATCCGCAGGGCAGTGACGGTTTCAAGACGATTGCTCGGCGACTTGTGTCACGAGTCGCGAGCTGGAGACTAGGCTATGATGCAGGTGCGAAAAATCCTGATCGCCGACGACGATGACGATCTGCGTGCGGCATTGGCCGAACAGCTCGCCCTCTACGACGAATTCGAGCCCTTCCAGGCGCAAAGCGGACAGAGCGCGATCGATAAGTCGCGCGCCGAGCGGCCGGACCTGGTGCTGATGGATGTCGGCCTCCCCGACATGGACGGCCGCGCCGCGGTCAAAGAACTTCGCGACGGCGGGTTCATGAGCCCGATCATTCTGCTCACCGGCCACGATAGCGAGGCCGACACGGTTCTCGGGCTTGAATCCGGCGCCAACGACTACGTCACCAAGCCGTTTCGTTTCGCCGTTCTCCTGGCGCGCATGCGGGCCCACCTGCGCCAGCACGAGACCAGCGACGAGGCGATGTTCCGGATCGGGCCCTATACGTTCCAGCCGAGCGCCAAGCAGCTGGTGACGGACGGTGGCCAGAAGCTGCGCCTTACGGAAAAAGAGACGGCGATTTTGCGCTATCTCTATCGCGCCGGACAAGCCGTGGTCTCCCGCGACATTCTCTTGAAGGAAGTCTGGGGCTATAACGCCAACGTCACGACGCATACGCTCGAGACGCATATTTATCGGCTGCGGCAGAAGATCGAAGCCGACCCGGCCAAAGCCACGCTTCTGTTGACCGAAGCCGGCGGCTACAAGCTGATCCCGTAAAGCCGGATCCTTTCAGGAGCGACGACACCGCATGGCGTTAGTGGATGATGTCCGCGATCTCGCGCGCAATCCGACCCTGCGGGATTTCGATCCCGAAGCCTTGCGTCTCATCGCGTTCTCTGCCGAGACCCGGATCCTGCGCGCCGGGGACATTTTGTTCCGCCGTGGCGATGTGTCGGATGGCGGCTACGTCATCCGCAGCGGTTCGATCGCGCTGGAAGCCGACGGACCCGCGACCATCGCCCATGCGCCGACGCTGCTCGGCGATACAGCCTTGCTCGCGGAGACGCGGCGCCCCGCCACTGCCCTGGCGCGGGAGCCGTCCAGCGTGCTGAAGATCTCGCGATCGCTGTTTCATCGGGTTCTGGCCGAATATCCCGACAGCGCCGTCCGTCTGCGCCGCACCCTGGCAGACCGTCTCGATGCGCTGGGCCAGGATCTCGACATGCTGCGGATCGAGGCCTTGGAGGGGTAGTACGATACGCGCCCATCAAAGCGAGTCTCGCCGCTCTAAAGCTCCAGGTGCACCAGCACAGGGACATGATCCGACGGCCGCTCCCAGCCGCGGGCATCTCTGACGATCGTCATACCATCCAGACGCTCACCGAGACTTTCGCTGACCCAGATGTGGTCGAGCCGGCGGCCCTTGTTGGCCTTGGCCCAGTCCGGCGCGCGATAGCTCCACCAGGTGTATAGTTTTTGGTCATCGGGCACGTAGCGGCGCAGCGCGTCGATCCAGGGCCCGGCCCCCTGAGCGAGGCCGAGCTTCTCCACCTCGATCGGCGTATGGCTGACGATCTTCAAGAGCGCTTTGTGGCTCCAGACGTCGTGCTCGAGCGGCGCAACGTTGAGGTCGCCGACCAGGATCGCGTCCTGGCTCGCGACACCGTCGCTGGTCATCCAGGCGGCCATCTCGTCCAAAAATGCGAGCTTGTGCTCGAACTTCGGGTTAATCGTCGGGTCCGGCTCGTCGCCGCCGGCCGGCACGTAAAAATTATGCACGGTGATCGGGCGCTCGCGCCCTTCGGGCGCCAGGGTCACAGCGATATGGCGGGCATCGCCCTTGTCGCAGAACCCGCGCCGCTCGATCAGCGAGATCGGCACTTTCGAGGCGATGGCGACACCGTGATAGCCCTTCTGGCCGTTGATCGCGATGTGCTCGTAACCGAACTGCCGAAAAGCGCCGAGCGGAAACTCGGCGTCGCGGCACTTGGTCTCCTGCAGGCACAGTACGTCGGGCCTGTGCTCGGCGAGGAAGCGTTCGACGAGGTTGATGCGAAGGCGGACGGAATTGATGTTCCAGGTGGCGACGCTCAGGCGCATCGGTCACGCCGGACGTTCGTCTCCTGCTTGCTGGAGACGATGCCGCCCCGTGGCGGCGAATGAGACATTGTCATCCTGCAGCGATCAGGCGCTCAGCGCGCCGTGGCAGTGCTTATACTTCTTGCCCGAACCGCAAGGGCAGAGCTCGTTGCGCGCCACCTTGCCCCAGGTCGCGGGATCGTTGGCATCGCGGTCCATCATGGCTGTCTCCCCACCACCCAGCGCGTCCATCACCGTCGCACCACCCTGAGGCACGTAGTCTGCCGAGCCCATCCGGCTCGACAGCTGCTGGACGCCGTCGGCACTCGACAGCGGCTCGAAATGCGACGCCTGCATCGGCGGCATCTGTGCGTCCGGCTGCTCGAAGGCGACTTCGAGGTGGGTCAGCTGCGCCGTGGCCGTCTCGCGCAGCTGGACGATAAGCTGATCGAACAGGTCGAAAGCCTCGGACTTGTACTCGTTCAGCGGATCGCGCTGCGCGAGGCCACGCCAGCCGATCACCTGACGCAGATGGTCGAGCGTCACGAGATGCTCGCGCCAGAGATGGTCGAGGACCTGCAGGATGACCTGCTTCTCGACGTAGCGCATGACGTCGGGACCGTTCTTCTCGACCCGGGCCGTATAGCCGGCATCGGCAGCCGCATGCAGACGCTCGCGCATCTCCTCGTCGCCGATCCCCTCTTCCTTCTGCCACTCGGCCAGGGGTGGCGCGATATTGAGCGCCGCATCGACGGCCTGCGCCATCGCGGCGACGTCCCAGGTCTCGGGATAGGAGTCGCGCGGCACGAACTTGCTGACGACGTCGTCGACGACGCCCTGGCGCATCTCGCCGATCATCTCCTCGAGAGAGTCCTTGCCCATCATCTCGCGGCGCTGCTCGAATACCACCTTGCGCTGGTCGTTCATCACGTCGTCGTATTTCAGGACGTTCTTGCGCATGTCGAAGTTGCGCGCCTCGACCTTCTGCTGCGCTTTCTCCAGCGCCTTATTGATCCACGGGTGGACGATGGCCTCGTCCTCCTTCAATCCCAGCTTGACCAGCATGTTCTCCATGCGGTCGGAGCCGAAGATGCGCATCAGGTCGTCCTTCAGCGACAGGAAGAACTTTGAGCGGCCTGGATCGCCCTGGCGACCGGCGCGGCCACGCAGCTGGTTGTCGATACGCCGGCTTTCGTGGCGCTCGGTGCCGATGATGTAGAGACCGCCAGCGGCAATCGCCTGTTCGCGGAAGGCTGCGACCTCGAGCCTGATTTCCGCCTCACGGACATCGCGCTCCTCGCCGGGCGGCACGTCGGCAAGTTCATGGGCAACGCGCATCTCGACGTTGCCGCCGAGCTGGATGTCGGTGCCGCGGCCGGCCATGTTGGTGGCGACGGTGATGGCGCCGGGGACGCCGGCCTCGGCAACGATAAACGCTTCCTGCTGATGGAAGCGGGCGTTCAGCACGGTGAACAGTTTCGACGGCGTGCCGGCGCGGGCCGCGGCGTAGAGTTTTTGAAGGGCTGCCGGTTCGGAGACGTCGAGCAGCGTATAGCCCTCCTTGACCAGGAAGTCGGCGAGCTGCTCGGATTTCTCGATCGAGGTCGTGCCGACCAGCATCGGCTGCATCTTGGCGTTGGCGCCCTCGATCTCGCGGACGATCGCCTTCAGCTTCTCCTCGTAGGAGCGGTAAACTTCGTCATGCTCGTCGAGGCGCTTCACCGGCCGGTTGGTCGGGATCTCCACGACTTCGAGCTTGTAGATTTCCGCGAACTCGTCGGCCTCGGTGGCCGCGGTGCCGGTCATGCCGGCGAGCTTCTTGTAGAGGCGGAAGTAGTTCTGGAACGTGATGGAGGCGAGCGTCACGTTCTCCGGCATGACCTGGACGTGCTCTTTCGCCTCCAGGGCCTGATGCAGCCCCTCGGAGAAGCGGCGACCCTGCATCATGCGGCCGGTAAATTCGTCGATGATGACAAGCTCGCCGTCGCGGACGATATAGTCCTTGTCGCGCAGGAACAGCTTGTGGGCGCGCAACGCCTGGTTGACGTGGTGCACGAGCGTGACGTTATGCGCCTCGTAGAGCGAGCCTTCGGTCAAGGCGCCGAGATCCTGCAGCAGGGTCTCGATATGCTCGTTTCCGGCTTCGGTCAGGTTGGTGGTGCGGGCCTTCTCGTCGAGGTCGAAATCTTCCGGCAGCAGCAACGGAATGACTTTGTCGACGAGATTGTAGAGCTCGGACTTGTCGTCGGACGGCCCGGAAATGATCAGCGGCGTCCGCGCTTCGTCGATGAGAATCGAGTCCACTTCGTCGACGATCGCAAAATTGTGCCCGCGCTGGCTCATCTGCTCGAGCTCGTATTTCATGTTATCGCGCAGATAGTCGAAGCCGAACTCGTTGTTGGTGCCATAGGTGATGTCGGCAGCGTAGCTGTTCTTGCGCTCCGCGTCGTCGAGGCCGTGGACGATGATGCCGAAGCTCAGGCCCAGAAAATTATATAGCTGGCCCATCCACTCGGCGTCGCGGCGGGCGAGATAGTCGTTCACGGTGATGACGTGGACGCCCTTGCCTTCCAGAGCGTTGAGGTAGGCGGCAAGCGTCGCCACCAGGGTCTTGCCTTCGCCGGTGCGCATCTCGGCGATGCCGCGCTCGTGCAGGACCATGCCGCCGATGAGCTGCACATCGAAGTGGCGCTGGCCGAAGACACGCTTGGCCGCCTCACGCACGGTAGCAAAGGCCGGGACCAGAATGTCGTCGAGGGTCTTGCCGCTGGCGAGCTGCTCGCGGAACATCGTGGTCCGCGCGGCGAGATCGGCGTCGCTCAGCGCGACCAGTTCCGGCTCGAGGGCATTGATCGCCGCGACTTTCGGCCGATAGCCCTTCAGCCGCCGGTCGTTCGACGAGCCAAACACCTTTTTCGCGAGAGAACCCAGCATCGAAGAAACCTTTCCGGCGAAACGAGCCGGTTGCGTGAACGCGTGACGGACCTATAGCGGGCAACGCCCGGTCTGTCCCGCATTCGGCACATGGTCAGAAGCGTCGCTTTTTTAAAGACCGCAGCCCGCAAACACCGGCGCGTCCGAGAGGACCGCGATCGGAAAAGCGGACGCGCGGCGTGACGCGGCCCGCTCTCCGCAGCTCGCGCAGAGATAGGATTGAGGCCTCAGCTTGTCAATTCGCGGCCTCGGCGCGGGAATCATAGTGCAGCACCGCGTCGAGCAGCACCTGAGCGCCGGCACCGCACTCGCCCTGATCGGTGAATTCGGCCTCGTTGTGGCTGAGGCCGCCGGCGCTGGGCACGAAAATCATCGTCGTCGGCATGACGGCGGCGGCATGGACTGCGTCGTGTCCCGCACCCGAGACGATGTCGCGGGTCGAATAGCCGGACTTCTGCGCGGCATGGCGGACAGCCGCGATACATCCGGCATCGAAGACCACCGGAGCGGTCCGGGCGACCGGCTTGACCGCTACCTCAAGTCCAAAATCCTGGCGGATCGCTGCGACGGCGGTCTCGAGGGCGGACTCCATCGCTTCCAGCACGCCGGCATCGGGGTCGCGCAGGTCGACGGTCAGGGCCACCTCGCCTGGGATGACATTATAAGAGTTCGGCGAGACCACGAGAAAGCCCACCGTCCCGACGGCGGTCGGCGCATGAGCCAGGGCGATCGCATCGACGTCCTGGATCAGGCGCGCCGCCCCGAGCAAGGCGTTGCGGCGAAGATGCATCGGCGTGGTGCCGGTGTGCGACGCCTGGCCGGTCAGAGTGATGTCGAACCAGCGCATGCCCTGGACCCCTTGGACGACGCCAATAATGGTTTTTTCGGCTTCGAGGATTGGTCCTTGTTCGATGTGCAGTTCGAACATCGCGCCCAGCGGCACCGCGCCGGCGGCGACCGGGCCACGGTACGCGATGCCGTCGAGCGCGTCCTCGAAGCGGACACCGTCCGGGTCGGTCCGGTTATAGGCGAAGTCCTGGGTGTAGGCGCCGGCATAGACGCCGGAGCCGAGCATCGCCGGCAGGAAGCGCGCGCCCTCCTCGTTGGTCCAGTTGACCAGCATCAAGGGGGCGCGGGTCACGTAGCCCGTCGCCTGCAAGGTGCGCATCACTTCCAACCCGGCAAGAACGCCGAGATTGCCGTCGAACTTGCCACCGGTCGGCTGGGTGTCGAGATGGCTGCCGATGGCGATCGGCGGAAGGCTCGGGTCGAGCCCGGCGCGGAGCGCGAACATGTTGCCCATGTCGTCCACGGTGACGGTCATGCCGAGCGCCTCGACCTCGCCGCGAAACCAGTCGCGGATCGTCTTGTCGTCTTGGGTCAGGGTGAGCCGTGCGATACCGCCGCCGGGCAAGCCGCCGACGCGGGCCGTATCCATCAGGCTGTCCCACAGGCGCTGCGGGTCGATCTGCAAGTTGGACATTTTTACCTATCTGCTTCCCAATTACCTGTCTGCTTCCAAGGCGCCGATCAGACTGTAGTCGGCGGTCGTCCGGTTATCTGCGCCGGATCGGATCGCGTCGGCATAACGCATGCCAAAGCGGACATCGCGGCCGTGGTAGGTGCGCAGGTCCGACACCTCCTGGCCGGTGGCATGGTCGCGCGCCATCAGCGTCATGAAGAACCGCACGTCCTCTTCCACGATGCTTTCGGCGTCGAGACCGTGAAGCGGGCTCGCCTCGTCGATCACGTGCATCAGCGTCAGGAGGATCGCGAAGATCGGTACCTGAGGGCGGATCAGCGGCAGCTCGATGATCGAGCGCTGCCGGTGGCCCTCCTCGGACACCTGCGTGGTCAGGCTGTGCAAGGTGAAGCGCGCGTTGGTCAACACGTTGGTGCGGGCATTGCCGAGCCGCAGCATCAGCGTCGGCTTGCCATTGTGCATCGTGACGATCGGGTTGTCGGCATAGAGAATCCGCGCCTTCGGTTTGGAAAAGCGCACGAAGAGCAAGCCCGTCATGATCGCCGTGAAGGCCATGCCGGTGACGATTTCGACACCCGAGACGATGTGGCCATAGGTGGTGGCGGGCGCCATCACCCCGTAGCCGACGGTGGCCAGCGTCTCGAGCGAAAAGAAGAACACGTCGGTGAAAGCGCCCGGCCGGGCGTTGGCGACGCAGCCTGGCGCGGCCAGATAAAACAGCGCGAACAAAGTGTTGATCGTCAGCTCCGCCGTGAGGAACAGCAGGAAAAAGGCGCGCCAGCTCAGCGACACCGCGATGTAATAGGGGTCGTGCCAGTCGAAGCGCGCAACGCCGGTCTGGACGAAATCCATCGCCCCAAGGCGGAAGCTGACGGGCGGCGCCTTGTCCCGTCTTCGGCGCGAAGGGGGAACCGGCGCCTCGTCCATCAGCCCTGGCCGGCTTGGCGGTTGAGCGGGGCCGCCGGCGTCTTGGCCATCACCAGCGCCACGGCGGCCGAGACGGCGCCCTCGATGTCGAGCTTGGTCGTGTCGAGCACCACCGCGTCGGCCGCAAGTTTCAGGGGTGCGGTGCTGCGGCCGAGATCCCGTTCGTCGCGGCGGCGGATGTCGGCGAGCACGGCGTCGTAATCCGCGGCCTCGCCCCGCTTGCGCAGCTCGAGCGATCGGCGCTGGGCGCGAACCTCGGCGTCGGCAACTACGAAAATCTTGGCGTCCGCCCGGGGGCAGATCACCGTCCCGATGTCGCGGCCGTCGAGCACGGCGCCGGACTGCCGGCCGGCGAAGCTGCGTTGCGCATCGACCAACACGGCGCGCACCGCCGGCATCGACGCCACGATCGACGCCGCCTCACCCATGTCCTTGCCGCGCAGCTTGGTCTCGTCGAAGTCCATCAGCCCGAGGCCGCGCGCCGCCGAGACCGCCGCGGCAAGATCGTTGATGTCGCCGCCGCCATCGAGGACGGCACGCGCCGTCGCGCGATACAGCAGTCCGGTGTCGAGATGCGGCAGCCCGAATGCTTCGGCCAGGCGTCGGGCGATCGTGCCCTTGCCGGACGCGGCGGGCCCGTCGATCGCGATGATCATGCGAAGCGTGCTCCCAAACGGGTCATATCGGCCTTGAAGCCGGGATAGCTGGTGGCGATCATATGCTCATCGTCGATGGCCATCGGTTTTTGCGACGCGAAGCCGAGACAGAGGAAGCTCATCGCGATGCGGTGATCGAGGTGGGTGACCGCGACGCCGCCGCCGCGGACATCGCCGGAGCCCCCTTCAACCAACAGGTCGTCACCCTCGACGACGTGCCGCACGCCGGCTTCCGCAAGGCCGGCGGCGACCGCCGCGAGGCGATCCGATTCCTTGACCCGAAGCTCGTGAAGCCCACGCATGCGGGTTGTGCCCGTGGCGAACGCCGCAGCGACGGCCAGGATCGGGTATTCGTCGATCATCGACGGCGCGCGCGCGGCGGGCACGTCGACTCCAGTGAGCGCCGAGGCCCTGACCCGGAGATCGGCGACATCCTCGCCACCTTCGACTCGGCGGTCCAAAATCTCGATCGAGGCTCCCATTTCGAGGAGCGTCGTGATCAAGCCAATCCGCAACGGGTTCATCATCACGCCCTCGACCACCACGTCGGACTTAGGCACGATCAGTGCCGCGACGATGGCAAATGCGGCGGACGATGGGTCGACCGGCACGACGACATGGCTGGCGCAAAGCTCCGGCCGCCCCTGCAGCGTGACCTTGCGTCCGGCCTCGCCGAACAGCTCGACGGTGACGTCAGCGCCGAAAAAGGCCAGCATTTTTTCGGTGTGATCGCGGCTCGCCTCGGTCTCGATGACCGTGGTGCGGCCGGGCGAGTTCAGGCCGGCGAATAGAATGGCCGACTTGATCTGGGCCGAAGCGACAGGCGTGCGGTATTCGATCGGCGTCGGCTCGGCCGTGCCCTGAATGAGAATCGGGCAGCGGCCGCCTTCGGCCTGCTCCAGAACCGTCACGCCCATCAACGCGAGCGGATCGAGAATGCGCCGCATCGGCCGCTTGCGCAGCGACGCATCACCGTCGAAGCGCGCCTGGATCGGGTGACCGCCGACGACACCCAGCATCAGCCGGGAGCCTGTGCCGGCATTGCCGAAATCGAGGGTGCGCCGCGGGGCAAGCAGAGACCCGATGCCGGTGCCGCGAACCAGCCAAGATGACCCGTCGCGGCCGATCGTGGCGCCGAGCGCCCGGCAGGCCTCGGCGGTTCGCAGCACGTCATCGCCTTCCAGAAGGCCGTCGACCCGCGTCTCGCCGACGCTGAGCAGGCCAAAAATCATCGAGCGGTGCGAGATCGACTTGTCGCCAGGGGGCCGGATGCGACCACGGAGCGGGCCGGACGGCTCCGCGCGCAGGGCTGCGGCAGCGGGCGCGATGATCTGTGGAGATGTCACCAATGTTCCAAGCGCGTTCAAGACAGGTGTCGATGGCCGCCGTAGCATGCACGTCGTGACCTGTCATCAGAGGGCGGCTGGCCAGACAAATCGAGTTGGGCCGAAACTTCCATTTGACAGCAAGGCCGGCCACCACTACCGACCCGCCCACACATGGTTCATGCATGGCGCCCCAACTGGGTGCGACCACTCCGTTTCAAAGGTTCGTCTCCGTGCCAAAACCCGATCTTGGCGGCAAGCATCAGTGCCTCAACTGCAGCGCAAAATTCTTCGATCTGCACAAGGATCCGATCGTCTGCCCGAAGTGCGGTACGATCTTCCAGCCGACGCCGCTTTCAGCCCGCGCCGCCGCCCGCGCCGCGCCGGTCGCCGACGACGATGAAGTCGAATCCGATGCCGGCGCCGAACTCGTGCCGCTCGAAGAGGCCGATGCCGACGAGGACAAGGTCGTCGCGGCCGTCGTCGATGACGATGCCGACGACGAAGTCGAGGACGAGGCTGCCGACGACACGTTCCTGGAAGAAGAGGACGACGGCGACGACGTCTCGGATCTCATCGACGGCGACATCGAGAGCGACGAGGAGCGCTAACCGCTTCCCGATCCCGGGGCGCGGCAGCAGCTGGCGCGCCCGGATATCGACATGACGATGATCATATAAAAAAGGGTGCGCCGCTGCGAAGCGGACGCACCCTTTTCGATTCAGTTCGGTCTCACCGCGATCCGGCGCCCGCCGTCACGCGGTCGGTCGAAGCCGCCAACGGCTGAGCCTTGGCTCGCGACGGCTCGACCCTGGCCCGAACCTTCGAGACCTCGTCCGCCGTGACGGCAGATGCGCCGTTGCCCCAACTGGCGCGGACGAAACTCGCGAGCTGCGCGACATCGGCATCGCCGTAGCGCCAGCCGAACGGCGGCATGGCGAGGCCGGTCGGGGCGCCGGCGGTCGACGGCAAACGCGCGCCGTTCAGGATGATCGCGATCAGTGACGACGGGTCGGCGCTCAGCACGCTCGGATTGCCGGCGAGTTTCGGAAAGGCCAGCGTCTCGCCCTTGCCGGATTCCCGATGGCAGGCGGCGCAGCTGTCCATGAACATCCGCCCGCCCGGCGACGTCTCCTTGCCGGCCAGGACGGTCTTGATCGTCGCGTCGCTGGCGGCGAAGGTCGCCCTGCCCTCGTCGGGCGCCGGCGGCAGCGTCTTCAGGTAGATCGCGACGGCTTTCACGTCGTCATCGCTCATATATTGGGTGCTGTGCTCGACGACTTCAGCCATCGGCCCGGCGATCGCGGAGTGAATGTTGACGCCGGTCTTCAGAACCTCGGCGATGTCGCCGACGCTCCAGCGGCCGAGTCCGTCCCCGATGTTACCGCGCAGATTGATCGGCGAACTGCCATCCAGCACCGATCCCGACAGGAACAGATTGCTCGTGCCGTTGACGTCCTTCTCCTGCAGCGCGATTCCGCGCGGGGTGTGGCAGGTGCCGCAATGGGTGAGGCCCTGGACGAGATAGGCACCACGATTCCACGCTGTGTCCTTGGGCACGTCGGGGACGAAGCGGCTGTCGTCGTGGAAGGCGATGTTCCACAGCGCCAGCGGCCAACGCATCGACAGCGGCCACGTCATCCCGTCCTTGCGCGAGGGCGCGTTCTCGGCCGTGACGCCGTGCTGCATGTAGGCAAACAGATCCTGCAGATCCTCGTCCGACACCTTGGCATAGGCGGTATAGGGCATTGCCGGGTAGACACGGCCGCCGCTCGGCGTCACGCCGAAACGCATCAGGCGGACGAAGTCCGGGAACGTGTAGGTCCCAATACCGGTGTCCTTATCCGGCGTGATGTTGGACGAATAGACGGTACCGACCGGCGTCTCGAACGGCACGCCGCCGGCGAACGGCTTGCCGTCCTTGCTGGTGTGGCAGGCGACGCAATCGCCGAGCACGGCGACAT
Source organism: Beijerinckia sp. L45 (assembly GCF_009765775.1). Classification (GTDB taxonomy): domain Bacteria; phylum Pseudomonadota; class Alphaproteobacteria; order Rhizobiales; family Beijerinckiaceae; genus RH-AL1. Next base: position 162,566 of record NZ_LMUU01000158.1, on the reverse strand, counting down.
AGGCGCCGCGCGTGACGTCGGGCTTGCGCTGCGCCAGCGCGTCGGAAATCTGCGGCTCGGGCTTGTGCAGGGCCACCGCAGCCACCGCGACGACACCCACCACAACGAGCGCCGACAGTCCGAGGAGTCCGTTTCGCATCCGGCTCATACCGGCACCATCGGGCCGGGGTTCTTCAGGTAGGTCGAGCGGATGTTGGCGGCCGCCCAATAGGCCAGCGCGCCGACGAGGCCGGTGGGGTTGTAGCCAATGCCGTGGGCAAACACGTTGGCGCCGAGAACGAACAGGTTCGAGACGTCCCAGCTCTGCAGGTACTTGTTGACCACGCTGGTCTTGGGATCGGCGCCCATCGCGGTGCCGCCATTGATATGCGTGCTCTGGTAGGCGCGCGTATCCCAACTGTCGCCGCGCTTCAGCACGCGCCCCGACATCGACGTCGCGCCCATCGCCTTGCCGATCGCGTCGAGCTTTTTGCCGAAGAATTCCGACATGCGCAGGTCGTTGTCCTGCCAGTTGAGCGTCATCCGCAGCATCGGCGTGCCGTAGACGTCCTTGTAGGTCGGATCGAGATCGAGGAAGCAGCCCTTGTAGGCCATGTTGCTGAGCTGCGCCTCGATGCGGCCGGTGTGCAGAAAATTCTCCTTCACCGCCTGCTTCCAGCCGCTGCCCCAGGTCGGCGTGCCCTTCGGCACGGGAATGCCGCGCACCGGTCCGTTGCCGGTCTGGCGGCCCCAGATCACGCCGCCGCCGATGAAGTTTTCCGGCCCATGGTCGAAGTTGTCGGCCATGTATTCTTCGATTTCCTGACCGACGCCGCCTGCGCCCATGAACTGGTTGATGTAGGTTTTGTTGTCGAAGAACAGGTTCACGCTATCGATCATCTGATAGCAGAAGTTGCGCCCGACCGTGCCTTCGCCGGTATCGGGATTGTAGATCTGCCCGATCTTGGACGTCATCATCAGCCGCACGTTGTGCAGATGGAACGCCGCGAGAACCACGATCGAGGCCGGCTGTTCGAACTCGGCGCCCTTGGCGTCGACATAGGTGACGCCGGTCGCCTTCTTGCCCGTCGAGTCGGTGTTGACTTTCAAGACATGACATTCGGTGCGGTAGGAAAAGTTCGGCATGCGGTAGAGCGCGGGCAGGATCGTCGTCTGCGGCGAGGCCTTCGAATAGTTGATGCAGCCGTAGTCGCTGCAGAAGCCGCAGAAATTGCACGGTCCGAGCTGGCAGCCGTAGGGGTTTTTGTAAGGGCGCGAGGCGTTCGAGGCCGGCAGCGCGAACGGCTTGTAGCCGAGCTCCTTCGTCGCCTTGGCGAACAGCACGCTCGTCGGCGGGTCGATCAGCGGCGGCAGCGGATATTCGCGCGAACGCGGCCCCTCGAACGGATTGCCGCCCTCGATGATCTTGCCCATGATGTTGCCGGCCTTGCCGGACGTGCCACAGGTATATTCGAAGCGGTCGAAATGCGGCTCGAGCTCGTCGTAGGTGATGCCCCAGTCCTGCAGCTGCATGTCCGGCGGGATGAACTTTTCGCCATAGCGTTCGATGACGCGGCTCTTCATCCGCAGCTCGTCCGGCATCACGCGGGAATGGACGCCCGACCAGTGGATGCCGGCGCCGCCGACGCCGGTGCCCGGCTTGAACGAGCCGATCTGGCGGTACGGCAGAGCACGATCGTTCTTGTCGTGGCGGATCGTGACCGTCGTCTGCGACAGGTTCTGCAGCAGGCCGTTGCGCGCCGACTGCGCGATCTCGTCGACCACCTTGGGATAGGCGAAGTCGGGAACCGTGTCCTGATCCTTGCCGCGTTCGAGAGCGAGGACGCTGAGGCCGGTCTGCGCCAATTCCATCGCCATGATCGCGCCGGTCCAGCCGAAGCCGACGATGACGACGTCGACGGGTTTGTTCACGGTGGCCATCAGCCGCGCGCTCCATACATGCTGACGGGGCCGTAGGGGTAGGGCTTGGCCTCCCCGACCCATTCGAGATAATCGGCGCGCACGCCGGGATAGGCGATCATCGTCCAGGCGGCCATGTCCTTGTTGCCGCCGTACATCGGATCGCAAAAATAGCCTTCCATCACCGTCTTCAGCAGGAAGCTGGTGAAGAACGTCTTGAGCGGCAAATCCGGCGAGCTGACGGTGCCTTTCTCGATGCCCTTGAGCAGGTCGTCCTGCTGCGTCGGCGCCAGACCGGCGAATGGCTTCTGGAACTGCTTCTGGCACAGGGCGTCGATCGCCTTGATGCCTTGCTGGAATTGCTGCTTCGGCGTCAGCGAGGCCTGGTAGCCGAACTCCGGCTTGGCCGGAAAAAACGGTCCCTGCATGTACCAGATGCCGCCATCGGCCCAGGGCGTGACCATCTGACGGTCGATATACTGCGGCACACCAAGTTCCGTCGCGCCGGGACCATGCTCGTCCTGTGGGATGAGCCGCGAACAGGCCGCGATGAGAAAGGCGTACTCGTCGGCAGTGAAGAAGGTGGGCTTGTAATCGGCAGTCGTTGGGTGAGCCGGCGCTGGTGCGCTGCTCGCCCAGTCGTCATGCTTGATGCGTCCGTCCGCCAGGGCGCGAGAGCCCGCAAGCGCGACGATCGGGGCAAGCGCAGCGGTCCCCTTCAGCAAGTCGCGGCGGTTGGTTCGATTTCCTGACGATGACATTCGGGCTGCCCGCACAAGTGAGGTGATTTTTGGAATGGTTCTATACCGGTCTCCGCTGCGGCCGCTAACTATTTGTGGCGATCGGTTTGCTACGCATCTGTTTGCCAGTTTTGCGAGAACTCGCGCCGCGGTTCGAGTGCGCCTTCCTGCGCGCCACGGATCGCCCTATGTCTGCGCGAGACGCTGAACACAGGGGCTTCGGATGAACATCGACCTTACAGGAAAGACTGCCGTCGTCACCGGCTCGACCGAGGGCATCGGCTTCGCCTGCGCCGTCGGCTTGGCGGAGGCCGGGGCCTCGGTCGTGTTGAATGGGCGCAAAGCCGACACCTTGAAGAAAGCGCTCGCCGCTCTGCAGGACCGGGCTCCCGCCGCGACCTTGACGTCAGTTGTGGCCGACCTTGCAACGGCGGATGGCTGCGCCGCGCTGGTCGAGGCCGTCCCGGCGACGGACATTCTCGTGAACAACGTCGGCATCTACGGGCCTAAGCCGTTCTTCGAAATCCCCGATGCCGAATGGGAGCGGTTCTTCCAAACCAACGTCATGTCCGGCGTCCGCCTCTCGCGGGCCTACATGAAACGCATGATGGAGCACGGCTGGGGTAGAGTGATTTTCCTGTCCTCGGAATCCGGCATCAATATCCCCGACGACATGCTGCACTACGGCTTCACCAAGACGGCGGTGCTCGGCCTCTCCCGCGGCCTCGCCAAACTGGCGCGCGGCACCGGCGTCACGGTCAATGCCGTGCTACCCGGCCCGACGATGTCGGAAGGCGTCGAGGCGATGCTGGCCGACACGGCGAAGGCCGAAGGCAAATCGATCGAAGACGTCGGCACCGCCTTCGTCAAAGCAAAGCGACCGACCTCGATCATCCAGCGCATGGCAACCGTGGACGAGGTGGCCAACATGGTGGTCTACGCATGCTCGACCCAGGCCTCCGCCACGACCGGCGCGGCGCTCAGGGTCGATGGCGGCGTGGTAGAGTCGATTATCTAACCGTCGTCGCTCTCGGCAAACAACCCGAACTGCGGTGCCGGTCGTGCCGGTGTCGCCAGCCCAAGATGGGCAAACGCATGCGGCGTCAGCAGGCGCCCACGCGGCGTTCGCTGCAAAAACCCCTGCTGGATCAGATAGGGCTCGATGATATCCTCAATGGCGTCGCGCGGCTCGGACAGCGCCGCTGCCATCGTCTCGATACCAACCGGGCCGCCGCCGAACGACACCGCGATGGTGGTCAGATAGCGGCGGTCCATCTGGTCGAGGCCGATCTTGTCGACGTCGAGCAGGCTCAGCGCCTTGTCCGCCATCGCCCGGCCGATCTCCGCCTCGCCGTCGACGAGAGCAAAATCCCGGACGCGGCGCAGCAGGCGGCCGGCGATGCGCGGCGTCCCGCGCGCGCGCCGTGCGATCTCGTTGGCACCCTCCGGGCTCATGCCGATCCCCATCACCCGGGCGCCGCGCCGCACGATCAGCTCCAGCTCCGTCACGGTGTAAAATTCGAGCCGGATCGGGATGCCGAAACGGTCGCGCAGCGGCGTCGTCAATAGGCCGGCGCGGGTCGTGGCGCCAACCAGGGTGAAGCGGGCGAGGTCGATCTTGACCGAGCGGGCGCCCGGCCCTTCTCCGATCATCAGATCCAGCTGAAAATCCTCCATTGCGGGATAGAGGATTTCTTCCACGGCCGGGTTCAGCCGGTGGATCTCGTCGATGAACAGCACGTCGCGATCTTCGAGCCCGGTCAGCTGCGCCGCCAGATCCCCGGCCTTGGCGATGACCGGCCCCGAGGTCGAGCGAAAATTGACGCCGAGCTCGCGCGCCACGATCTGGGCCAGCGTGGTCTTGCCGAGGCCGGGGGGCCCGACGAACAGCACATGGTCCAGCGCCTCGCGCCGCGTCTTCGCCGCCTCGATGAAGATCTTGAGATTGGCGCGCGCCCCGGCCTGGCCGGTGAAGTCGGCCAGCGACAACGGGCGCAGCGAAGCGTCGGGATCGCTAGCGTGAGGTTCGGCGGCGACAAGTCTTTGCGGCTGAAGGGACACGGGGGCTTTCGCTTCGACGATTCTACGGCCCCCATCCTATCATGAAATCGCGAAGGCTGGCGCGATGAACCGGCCGGCCGGAGCCGTCTTTTCACGCCGACGATGCCGCCGCATCGTATCTACAGATCAGATCCCCCCACACCCAGAGAATGTAAAAGAGGAGCATTATCAGCATACTGGTATATAATATAAATGTATAAGTGTCTTTACGTTAAATAATCGCCATCGATGTTTGCAGATCGCGTGACGTATCAGCATTGTTTTTTACGACGGCACCGACGAGACTGCAGGGTGACGCTAGAGATCGAGGAATGCGGTTTCGAATTTTTGCAGATACATGGAACCATGCGAAAAACCTTGTGGGAGCATGGAGCCACTCGCCGCGATGGCTGGGCGGAGTGAACCTGCTCTGCGTGGTTTGTCTGTGCGCCATATCAGCCGGCCTGCTTGTCGACCTGCGTCGGGACGCAGCACTAAACGCGGAGACGACGTCGCGGAACCTCGTCGACTTGTTGGCCCGCGACATCGCGCGCAGCGTCGAACTTTATGATCTTTCGCTCCGCGAGGTCGTGGAGAACCTCAAGGAGCCCGACGTTCTCGCCGCGTCGCCGCACCTCAAGCATGTGATTTTGTTCGACCCCGTCGTTTATGCGGAAGGTTTCGGCCAGATCGTCGTCGCGGACGAGACCGGCAAAGTGACGATGAGCTCCGATAAAACGATCCCCGCCATCTCGATCGGCCAGCATGAGTTTTTTCGCTATTTTGCGACCCACGCAGACAACAGCATCCATATCAGCGAGCCGCTGGTGTCCCGCCTTTCGGGAAAACGAATCATGATTCTGAGCCGCCGCCTTGAAAAGGATGGCGCGTTCGCCGGGGTCGTGGCAGGCGCGATCCTGATCGACTATTTTCACGACCTCTTCATTGCGGTCGGAACCAAGCAACTCGGCGTCGTTACTCTTTACGGTCCGGGCGGTAAGCTCGTGATGAGAGAGCCCTACGATCAGCAGTTGATCGGAACCAGCGTTGCCGACGCGCCGAGCTATCAAGAAATGACGAAGTCGCATAGCGGTTCTTTCTCGGGCCCGGCCATCAGGGCCGAGGGCGAACGACGCTTCGTCTTCAAACAAGTCGGCACTTTCCCGCTGGTGTTGGCGGTCGCCGTCATCCCGGCCGAGATCTTTGCCAGCTGGGAATGGAAAGCTTTGAGCCTCGGTGCGATCGTTCTCGCGCTATGCGCCACGACGATGATTTTGACCTGGCTCTTCCGACGCGAGATCAGAGGCCATCAGGGCGCGGCGCAGGCTCTCGAAAAGCTGGCCACGACCGACGCCCTCACCGGGCTCCACAACCGCCGCCGCTTTGACGAAGTGCTGTCCCGGGAATGCCGGCGCGCCTTACGGACGCAAAGCCCGCTTTCCCTGCTTCTTTTCGACGCCGACTGTTTCAAGGGATTCAACGATCATTACGGTCATCAGTGTGGCGATGAAGCCCTGAAGCTGATCGCGCGATCCATCGACGGCGTGACAGACCGCGCCAGCGATGTCGCCTGCCGTATCGGCGGCGAAGAATTCGCGGTCATTCTGGCCGATACCGATATTGCCGGGGCCGCGATGATTGCCCAACGCATCGTCGACGTCGTGGCGACATGCGAGGTGCCCCACGACGCGAACCCGCATGGCGTCGTGACCATCAGTGGCGGGGTGGCGGCGCTTTTCATGGCGACCGCAACGGACAAGGATGAACTCGTCGCCGCCGCCGACAGGGCGCTCTATGCGGCGAAGACAGCGGGCCGTAACCGGATCGAGGCCGTGGGGCCACAAGTTCCTTTCGTCTACCTCGCGGCCGGCCAATAGCGCGACACACGAAGATCTCGAGGCTCTACCGCAGGGCCCGCGTCCGGCCGACATGTTTCTCAATGATCGCGAGGTTGCGGACGTTGGCCTTGAACCACGTATCGGCAAGGTCACCCAGAACGGGTGTCACGCCGAGCAGCAGGTCGAGCACGACGTTGCCGCTCATCTTCAGCAACGCGCTGCGCGGAAGCCCGAGGCGCTTGCCTTCGTAGACGAAGTAGCAGGCGATCGCCGCCGTCGCGACGTCGCCAGCGACCGGCGTCAAACCGATGATCGTGTCAGCGCCGAAGCGAAAACCACCGGGCAGGCGAATTGCCGTATCGAGAAAATTGGCCAACCAGCGAAGACGCTTAAGTGTCGCCTCGGTTTCGGGCGTCGCGGCTTCGTTATAGCGGCCGGCGAATCCTGTTGCAGCAGCCATTACGACCTCTCATCCGGCAGCGCCACGCCGTCGATGACGAAGAGATGGGTTGCTGACCGCGAGGTTCAAGGCGCCTCGTGAACCGGGGCGCCTTGATCCGCTAGCGCCGCATCGAAGCGGCGATTTTGGTCTGGGCCGCGTGGACCGGATTGCCGCGCTTGGCAGCGTCGCGCGAGCGCCCGAACCCGCTCTCCCGGTCATCGATCTGGAAGCGACCGACAATCGCCGTGAGCTCCTGCGTTTCGCCCTTCAGCGCATGCGCGGCGGCGGTCGACTCCTCGACCATGGCGGCGTTCTGCTGCACCACCTGATCCATCTGATTGACCGCGATATTGACCTCGGCGAGGCTGGCCGCCTGGTCCTGCGACTGCGCGGAAATCTCGCGGACGAGCGTGTCCATCGTCGCGACCTTGTCGATGATGCCCTTCAGCGCCGCGCCGGTTTTGCCGACCAGGACGACTCCGCTGTCAACCTGTTCGCTGGACGCGGAGATCAGGGTCTTGATCTCCTTGGCGGCTTCGGCGGAGCGCTGCGCCAGGCCGCGCACTTCCGACGCCACCACCGCGAAGCCGCGGCCAGCATCGCCGGCGCGCGCCGCCTCGACGCCCGCATTCAAGGCGAGAAGGTTGGTTTGAAAAGCGATTTCATCGATGACACCGATGATCTGGCTCATCTGCTGCGACGAGCCCTTGATCTTGCTCATCGCATCGACCGCCTGCTGAACGATGACGCCTGAGCTTTCGGCCTCCTGGCGTGTCGTCGCGACGACCGTCGCGGCCTCGCCGGCGCCAGACGCCATCTTCTTGACCGTCGTCGTGATCAGGTTGAGCGCGGCGGCCGTCTCTTCGAGGCTCGCGGCCTGCTGTTCCGTGCGGCGCGACAGATCGTCGGACGCATTGGCGATTTCGTCGGTTCCCGAACTGATGCCGTCGGTCGCCTTGACGATCGTCCGCAGCGCCTCCTGCAGGCTGTCCGCCGTCCCATTGAAATCGGCGCGCAGCTTTTCGTATTCCTGCGAGAAGCGCTCGCTCAGGCGGCCGGTCAGATCGCCCTTGGCAAGACCGTCGAGCCCCGCGGCAATCGCGGCCACCACGACCTGCTGCTGGCGCTCGATCTCGGCGCGCGTCGCTTCGTTCGAGCTGCGCTCCTGCTCCGCGAGGTGGCGATGCTGGTCCGCCGTCGCTTCCGTCTGCACAAGCTTCAGACCATTGTCCTTGAAGACCTGGACGGCGCGAGCCATCGGACCGATCTCGTCCTTACGGTCGGTGCCAGCGACGGAAATCGCGAGATCGCCGTTCGCCAGCCGCTCCATCGTGCCGGCAAGATCCTTGATCGGACGCGAGACCCAGGCGCGAATGGCGAAGAAGGCGCCGGCCAGCACGAGAGCCAGGCCGCCGAGGACCGTCGCGTAGGTGGTGAGGATCGCGTTGTCGGTGAGGGTCGTCAGATCGCCGACGATCTTGGCCTGCGCCTGCACGGCCGCCGTGGTCGCCTTCGACAGGTCGTCGCTCAAGGGTTCGAAAACCGGGCCACAGGACTTGAGATACTCCGCCTCGTCGAGTCCGGCAGAGGCTTCGTCTGTTCGCTGTCCCATCGCGATCGTCTTGGCGCAAGTCACATCAAGCAGTTGCACGCCCCGCGCCAAAAGGCTGTCGACGGTGCGGGTCTGATCGGGGTCGGCGCCTTTCGCTTTATTCAAGTGCTCGATGAAGAGGCTGCGGGCTTTCTTGAACTGGTCGAGCGCCGCGCGGTGACCCTCGTCGGTCTTGGCAATCAGAAGCCACTCGATCGACAGCCCCGATTGGCTCATCGCGCGATTGCCGCGCGACATTTCGAGGGCCGCCTCGCCCTGATGCTTGATGGACGCGCCATAGGCGCCGGCGATATCCCGCATCTGCGCGGTGGAGAACATGGCCGATAGAAGAGCGATGGCTCCGAAGGCTCCAAGGACGATCAGAAATTTGCCGATAATTGGAATATTCTTGATCGCAACCATGACGCCCCCGCCCGTAAAATCCACGGCCGCGATCGATGGTGCGGCCGCACTGTTCGTCGATCCTGCTCGCGCGGGACTTCGGCCCAATGGTTTTTGACCAAATGAGGCAAGATGCATAAGCAGCAGAATCATTTAAGCCCGCATTAAGGCGCGGATCTTCCATGCTATTTTTAGGGGACGTGGTTCGCCGGAAAACTTCAGTCAGGCGGCGATCTCGGGCGCCGGTCGAACCAATGGTTGCTAGCCTGTGGCTAGCTCCTTCAACCCGCGCCGGATCAGCGCTTGCGCCACGGCGTCGTCGCCCAAAGCCTTCATTGCGGCGGCCACCGCGACGGCGGCTTGCGGTCGGCCATAGCCGAGATTGACCAGCGCCGAGATCGCGTCCTGCACGGCCGGAGGCGCACCGCGCGCCGGCTCTTCGCCCGCAAGCCGTGCGACCGCCGGGTCGACCGAGCCGAGCGCCGGCATCTTGTCCTTCAATTCCAGGGTAAGCCGGGCGGCAAGTCGCGGTCCCACGCCCGGCGCGCGCGCGATCGCCGTCTTGTCCTGCAGCGCTATAACGCTCGCCAGTTCGTCGACCGAACCAAGCCCGAGGATCGCCAACGCAACCTTGGCCCCGACCCCCTGAACGGTTTGCAGCAGGCGAAACCAGTCGCGCTCGGCGTCAGACAGAAAACCGTAGAGCCGGATCGCATCCTCGCGAACGTGCGTCTCGATCGCCAGCACCGCGGCCTCGCCGGGGCGCGGCAAGGTCTGCAGGGTGCGGCTGGAACATTGCACGACATAGCCGACGCCATGGACGTCGAGGATGACGCCATCCGCCTCGTACGAGTCGATGACGCCTTTGAGCTTACCGATCATCGCGCGGAAACCTCGGCAAGACGCCGCGCGGCGACGCGATGCTGAGCGTGCGTGATCGCCACCGCCAGCGCGTCCGCGGCATCGGCACTGGTGATCTCACACCGCGGCAGCAGCACCTTCACCATCATGGCCACCTGCGTCTTTTCCGCGTGGCCGGCACCGGTCACCGTCTTTTTGATGAGGTTGGCGGCATATTCCGCCACGCTGAGGCCGGCCAGCGCCGGAACCACCAACGCGACGCCGCGCGCCTGCCCTAGCTTCAAGGCCGACTGAGGATCGCGATTGACAAAGGTTTCCTCGACAGCCGCTTCGTCCGGGCGGTGCTCGGCGATGACGGCGGTCAAGCCGTCATGCAGTTGACGAAGTCGCCGCGCATTGCCACCCGCGGTGTCCGAACGCACCGTCCCGCACGCGACGAAAACCAGACGTGAGCCGGCAGCTTCCACGATGCCCCAGCCCATGTTGCGCAGGCCGGGATCGATACCGATGATGCGGACGATGTCGGTGATGAGGCCAGGCTCCGAATGAGGGTCGAATCAGTCGAGCAGCATGCGCTTCAACAGTTCCACCTCTTCGGACAACGTCCGATCGCTGCCCGTCAAGCCCTCGATCTTGCGAACGGCGTGAAGCACCGTCGTGTGATCGCGGCCGCCGAAGCGCCGCCCGATCTCGGGAAGCGAGCGGAGGGTGAGTATCTTCGACAGGTACATCGCGATCTGCCGGGGGCGCACGACGTTGGCGGTGCGTCGCGAAGAGAGGATGTCGGCGCGGCTGACGTTGTAATGGGTCGCGACGAGTTTCTGGATGTCCTCGATCTTCACGCGCTTCGGCTCGCGGGTGCGGACCAGATCGCGGATCGCGACTTCGGCGGTTTCGACGCAGAGCGGCGCCTGGGTCAGCGACGCATGGGCCATCAGGCGATTGACCGCACCATCAAGGTCGCGCCCGTTGGTCTGGATGACCGAGGCGACGTAGGCGACCACCGCCGGCGTGACATGGAAATCGGGATTGATGCCGCGCGCCACGGCAATCCGCGTCTCGAGGATCTTGATGCGCAAGGCTTCGTCGAGCGAGCCCATCTCGACACAGAGACCGCCGGCGAGGCGCGAGCGGACGCGCTCCTCGAGCGACTCGAGATCGGACGGCGGGCGATCGGCGGCGATGATGATCTGTTTGCGCGCATCGATCAGCGCATTGAGCGTATGGCAGAACTCCTGCTGAATCGATTTGCCCTGCAGGAATTGAACGTCGTCGATGACAAGCACGTCGATCGCGCGGAGCCGCTCCTTGAAGGCAAGGGCGGTCTGCGCCTTCAGCGCGAAGACGAAGCCGTACATGAATTTTTCGGCCGTCAGGTAGATGACCCGACGTTTCGACGCCGTCACGGCATGGGCGACAGCCTGCAGGAGGTGGGTTTTTCCCAAACCAACGGAGGCGTGAATATAGAGCGGATTGTAGATCAGCGGTTCGTCGGCCGTTGCCGTCGCAATGCGTTGTGCCGCGGCATAGGCCAACTGGTTCGATCGTCCGAGAAGAAACGTTTCGAAATTCATCCGTCGGTCGAGTGGCGATCCGCTTAAAGCTTCCGGATCGACGGATTCGCGTGGCGGCGCGGCGCGACCCGTCGTCGGCGCCGCTGCAAGACCGGTCTCAAAGCGCACAGGACGCTCGTTGAAGCTCGACGCCTGATCGGTCGACGGTTCGAACGGACGCGACACGCGCCCCACGGCGTTCCGTGACGACGTCCGGACCCCGATCGAGACCGCGCGGATGCCTTGCACTTCGGCCGTCAGGATGGCGATCATGCGGTCGAGGTAGTGCGACTGAATCCAGCTCTTCAGGAATTTCGTCGGCACGGAGACATGCGCAACGCCGTCGGCGATACCATCGAGTTCGAGACGCCCGAACCAGGATGTGAAGACATCCTCGCCGACTTCGGCACGCAGCCGCCGGCATACGCGACCCCAGACCTCGTCCGTCTTCACGCCCTTCGCGCCGGGCCCAAACCCTTCCGTGTCACGTACGGAACGAACGTCTGCCATTGGCTTCAACATCGGATGACTTCTGACTCACGAGTACAGGAGGCCCCTCGCCCGAAGGCGCAACAAGGCTCTCAAAAATTGGCGAATAGTCTCGAGAAGGCGCTAGCGCGTCTTGAAAGGTCGACCGGGCGGCCGGACGTTTACGCGAACCATGAGCATCGCCTTGAAGCAGGATGGCGCCGATAGCCCAGTTCGCTGTCTCATGCCCGATGACTCCAAATTCAGGGTGCCCACAAGGCTACCTGCCGTCCGCCCTCGGCGCGCCGCGTCGTAGCGACCGCACCTGCCGTCATACTGATAGGCCCAAGCTGCAAATTCAGTCAGTACGACCGCACGCTGCGAAGCGATGGGTAACGCACAAAATTGAAGATGCATGCCCGGCGCTTGCCGCAGTCGGCTTTTGGCTTCCTGCGTGTCAGCACGTCCGACCACGAAGGAAGATTAACATAGGGATGGCAGTCGACAACGGTGGTTCATCAAATTGACATGCGCCGATCGTCATGCAGCGGGTTCAAATTGAGGCAGCGGATTGTCTTGACGGGGATAAGTCGCTGATTCACCTTCGCTCTATCGAAGGTATTTGCAGCCATAAAAGTCATTGCTGAAAAGCCACACATCGCCGCGACGTCCACGGGGGTGTTAATTCCGGAGGCTTTTTGGGATCGATTTCGGGGCTTTGTCCTTAAACCTCTGATTTTCCACGATATTATTTGACCAGATATCCCTAGTGCGAAGATGACACTCGCATAATGTCAAAAAACATTTGGTTAACCATAGGCGGCATGGAAACACAAAAAAGCCCGGTAAAACCGGGCTTTAGGTTTGACATTTCGCGTTTTGCCTAAATGTCAGGCCGCAAGGCTCTTTACACGCTTGGACAAGCGGGAAACCTTCCGGGACGCCGTATTCTTATGAACGATGCCCTTCTGGGCAGCGCGCATCATCAGGGGCGCCGCAACCTTCAAGGCCGCGTCGGCAGCTGCCGGATCGCCGGAAGCCAGAGCTTCCTCGACCTTACGCACGAAGGTGCGCATCTGGCTGCGTCGCGACTTGTTGACAGCAGTGCGTCGCTCAATTTGTCGAACGGCCTTTTTGGCCGACGAAGTATTCGCCATAGAACAAGTCTCACAAAAATCGTCGGAAGATCGCAGCGCCATCATGCACTGCACGGCCGGCGCGCCAGCTAACGGAGGGGTCTTATAGGCAAAGCGCACCCCTCACGTCAACGCTTTTGCACAGCCAATCCGGTTCGGGCCTCCAAAACCGGCGCGGCTGGGGGCAACCAATGCCCGAGCCGCGGATTCAGGGTCTGAACACAGCCGTCGCAGGAGACGACCTCATGCACATCCTCGGGCCCGAGCCGACGCCTGTCACAGACGATGCAGTCCATACGATCGATGTCTGGTACTCCGACAGTCAGCGCTACTGGATCGTCCAGCGGCTGAATGCCCACGGCGATGGCATCGGCCACAGTCACAAGTGCCGCACCCGTGCGGAGGCGACCGCATGTGTTGCCGACTGGATGCGCCGGCATCCCGAGACCTACCTTGCCGCGCCGTTGCAGAAACGGAGCGGAGAACGCGGCCGGAAATCCGGCCGCGCCTGAGCGTCAGCTTCGTGCGAAGGCGATCGTTGCCAAGGGCGGCAGGGTGAGGGCGATCGAGTAATCTTCCCCATGGCTGGGTATCGCCTCGGCTTCGATCCCGCCGAGATTACCCATGTTGGCGCCGCCGTAGACTTCCGCATCCGTGTTCAGGATCTCGCGGTAGAAGCCGGCACGCGGCACGCCGATGCGATAGTTGCTGCGCGGCACGGGCGTGAAATTGCATGCGACGACCGCCAGGCTCGCATCATCACCGTATCGGGCGAAAGCGAGAACGCTGTTGTCGGCATCGCCACCGACAAGCCACTGAAACCCGCTGGCCTCGCAGTCACGCTCGTAAAGCGCCGGCGTGGCGCGGTAGGTCGCGTTGAGATCGCGGACGAGGCTCTGGACACCCTTGTGGTTCGGCTGATCCAGGAGGTGCCAGTCGAGGGACTGGTTGTAGTTCCACTCCTTGGCCTGGGCGAACTCGCAGCCCATGAACAGCAGCTTCTTGCCGGGATGGGTCCACATAAACCCAAGGTAGGCGCGCAGATTGGCGAAGCGCTGCCATTCGTCGCCCGGCATGCGGTCCAGCAGGGATCCCTTGCCGTGGACGACCTCATCGTGGCTGATCGGCAGGATGAAGTTTTCCGAGAAGGCGTAGAGCAGACCGAAGGTCAGCTCGCTGTGGTGATGGCGGCGATGAATCGGGTCATTGCCGATGTAATGCAGCGTGTCGTGCATCCACCCCATGTTCCACTTGAAGCCGAAACCGAGGCCGCCATTGTAGGTCGGCTGCGACACTCCAGGCCAAGCCGTCGATTCCTCCGCGACGGTGATGACGCCGGGCGCTGCCTGATAGGCAACCTCGTTCATCCGCCGCAGGAAGGCGATAGCCTCGAGGTTCTCGTTGCCGCCGTACTGGTTCGGCACCCATTCGTTCGATTTGCGGGAATAGTCGAGGTAGAGCATCGAGGCGACGGCATCCACGCGCAAGCCGTCGAGGTGGTAATAGTCGAGCCAGAAGCGGGCGTTGGCGATCAGGAAGGCCGAAACCTCCTTCCGCCCGACATTATATATGTATGTGCCCCAATCCTGATGGAAGCCCTGGCGGGGATCGGCGTGCTCGTAGAGATGCGTGCCGTCGAACTTGGCTAGGCCATGAGCGTCGATCGGGAAGTGGGCCGGCACCCAGTCGAGGATCAGGCCGATGCCCGCGGCATGCGCCGCCTCGACGAAGGCCACGAAATCCTCCGGCGTGCCGAACCGGCTGGTCGGCGCGAACAGCGAAACCGGCTGGTAGCCCCATGACCCGTCGTACGGGAACTCGGTGATCGGCAGCAGCTCGATATGGGTGAAGCCCATGTCGCGCACATAGGGAACGAGCCTTTCGCCCATCTCCTTGTAGGTCAGGAAGCGGTTGCCCTCTTCCGGAACACGCTGCCAGGAACCGACATGGCACTCGTAGATCGAGATCGGCTTCTTGCGATCGTCGCCGCCAACGGCGCGGTTGGCGATCCAGTCGCCGTCGTGCCACTCGATCTTGGGAAGGCCATGAATGACAGAAGCCGTCTCTGGCGGGTGCTGCGCGGCGAAAGCCACGGGATCTGCCTTGAGCGGCAGCGTCTGGCCGCCCTGCCCTTTGATCTCGAATTTGTATTTCGTCCCCTGGGCGATGCCGGGAATGAAGAGTTCCCACACGCCGACCTCGATAAGGCCGCGCATCGGATGGCACCGGCCATCCCATGCATTGAAGTCGCCGACGACGCTGACGCTCATCGCGCTCGGCGCCCAGACGACGAAACGGGTGCCCCAGACACCGCCGAGTGTGATCGGATGCGCCCCGAAAATGAAGTAGAACGCCGTGTCGTTGGAATGGGCGATGGCCGCGATGTCGTCGTGGCTCAAAGACGACCCGAACAGGTAGGGGTCGTTGATGACCCGCTCCCCGCCGCCGTCCCTGATCTTCAGCCGGTAGCCTGGCCGAACGTCGCTATGGATTCGCGCCACGAAGAAGCTGGCCCGGTGGACCTGCTCGAACTGCCCGATCAACCGGTCTTCATAAAAGTCCAGGAGATCGATCTGCTCGGCGTTGGGCTGCATCACCCGGATGTCCCAAACGCCGGGAGAGACTTCGTGCGGTCCGAGGACCGCAAAGGGATCGCCGTGCGACGCCGAGACGATCGCATCGACCGCGCCCCGTTCGACCGCATCCGCGGGCGAACGCTCGCCAGCCTGGGTCAAGCCGCTATCGCTCTGGCTCGTGTGGGCCTGGGTCATACCATCTCCGAAACATAATCGAGAATACCAAGAACGCCCTCGATCGGGATATCGATCCAGTCGGGGCGGTTACCGGCTTCGTAGTCGATCTCGTAAAGCGCCTTCGACAGCGTGTGCAGGATCAGCAACCGGCGTTGCGTCGCGGCGTCCTCGATCCAAATCGGGCTGCCCTTGGCCGTTTCCATGTACGCCTCGATGAAAATCTCGGAGAACTGGATCAGTTCCTTGTTCAGACGCGAGCTGATCTCGGGCAGGCGTTCGGCGATGCGGCGGCGGGCCGTGGCGATCGCGTAAGCGAAGGACCGCAGCATGCCGGCAACGTCGCGGAGCGGGGTCGCCTTGGCGCGTCGCTCGTGCAACGGCCGCGCCGGCTCACCTTCGAAGTCGATGATGACGACATCGTCCTTCACCACCAGCACCTGACCGAGGTGATAGTCGCCATGGATGCGGGTCTTGATCGCACCGATCGGTTCGACGGCCGAAGAGTCGATCAGGGCAAAGCATTCGTCCTTGCGTTCGATGAGACGCACGGCCAGCGTTTTGGCATTTTCGCTGGCGCGAGGATCCAGGTTCTCGAGGCGGAGAAAGGCCTGCTTGGCGAGCCTTCGGGCATCGTCCGCTGCGTCTTCAACATCAGCGAGCGTCAGGGGCTCGGCGGCGAAGGCCGGATCGTCCGTCGGCGTCGCCAGAGCCTTGTGCAGCTCGGCGGTCCGCATGCCGAGACGCCGCATGTGGGGGAGATAGGACTCGAAGCCTTCCTCCAACCCGGCGAGATTTTCGTCGCTGGTGAAGGCCAGCGCATCCATGATACGCATCAGCACGTTCAAGGTCCACGTCCAGGCATCACCCTGATTGCGCACGAAGCGCTGAAGGACGGCGACCGCCGTCACCTCGCCATCGGCCGCGACGTGCTCAACGACACCAAGCGTCGGCGGCGCATTGCGGAAGTCCGCCACATCCGTCAGGAAGCGCCCGATCTCGACTTCGGGATTGGCGCCGATCTGCAGGCGGCGATAGATTTTCAGCGCCATGCGGTCGTCGAGGTTCATCGACGAATTGCTCTGCTCCGCCCCCATCCGACGAATGGTCGCGACATCGACGGGCGCTTCATCGGCCAGAAGAGCCGACGCCTGGAAGCGGAATTCCCCGCCCCCCGACGTCTTCAGCACGTCGCCACGCCGGATCGCACTGAGCATGGCGCCTCCGAACTCAGGCGAGGCATCCGCATCGTAAAGCAGGCCCATGCGCGCGGCGCGGCGGAGCCGAGCCACGGCGAAAGGCAAAACCGCCTCGGTCTCTTCGGACTCGAAATCGGCCGCGAGCGGCGTGAAATAGATCTGCTTCTCGGCCTTCGACAAGGTGACAGACAGCAGCGGCAGCATGTAACGGCCCCGTGTGCCTTCCCGCAGCACCGTGAAGTCGTCGACGGTCGCCTTACTGAAGCGACGGCCTTTGGCGGCAAACCAACGGCGCGACTGCAGGAAACTCGGCGCGGCGGTCTGCTCGAAAGCCTGCAGCTCGCGGCCGGCGAACAGCGATTCCAGCTTGCCGGTCGCCACGAGCGTGAAAAGCTCCGGCGCGACGTTGGCGGCGAGTTTGCGCGCCTCCTCGTCGACCTTCTCCATCTTGAACCAATAGAAGCCATAGGCCGGCAGCGTCAGCAGATACGGCAATTCGCCGATGCGCGGGAACTCGGTCCCCGCCGTGAGCTCGGTGAGGCCTGTGCCATTGAATTCGCTGAGGTCGACCTCGACCGCCTGCGGCGCGTTCGACACGTTGACGACACAGAGGATCGTGTCGGCCTCGAGCTCGCGGAGATACACAAGGACCTTGCGGTTCTTCGGATACAGGAACCGCAGGCTGCCACGGCCCATCGCGCGCTGCGACTTGCGCACGATGATCATGCGGCGCAGCCAATTCAGCAGGCTGGTACGGCTTGCGAGCTGCGCCTCGACGTTGACCGCGAGGTAGCCGTAGATCGGATCTTGAATGGTTGGCAGAAAAAGCTTCGCCGGATCGACACGGCTGAAGCCGCCGTTGCGATCGACCGACCATTGCATCGGGGTGCGCACGCCGTCACGATCGCCGAGATAGATGTTGTCACCCATCCCGATCTCGTCGCCGTAGTACAGGCATGGGGTGCCAGGCATCGACAGCAGCAGCGAGTTCAGCAGCTCGATCTTGCGGCGATCGTTGTCGAGCAGCGGCGCGAGACGGCGGCGGATGCCGAGGTTGATGCGCGCGCGTTTATCGGCGGCGTAAAACTTCCAGAGATAGTCGCGTTCCTTGTCCGTCACCATTTCGAGGGTCATCTCGTCGTGGTTGCGGAGGAAGATGGACCATTGACAGCCCTCCGGAATTTCCGGCGTCTGCCGCATGATGTCGGTGACAGGGTGCCGGTCTTCCTGCGCCAGTGCCATGTAGATGCGTGGCATCAGCGGAAAGTGGAACGCCATGTGGCATTCGTCGCCATCACCGAAATACTGCGCCGTCTCTTCCGGCCACTGGTTGGCTTCGGCCAGCAGCATCCGGTCGGGATAATCCTTGTCGACAGCGGCGCGGATCGCCTTGAGAACAGCGTGAGTCTCGCTGAGGTTCTCGCAGTTCGTACCTTCACGTTCGACGAGATAGGGAATCGCGTCCAGACGGAGACCGTCGACGCCGAGATCGAGCCAGAACCGCATCGTGTCGAGCACGGCTTCGAGCACGCGTGGATTGTCGAAGTTCAGGTCCGGCTGGTGCGAATAGAAGCGGTGCCAATAGAACGCTTTTGCTTCCTCGTCCCAGGTCCAGTTCGACTTTTCCGTATCGAGAAAGATGATGCGGGTGTCTTCGTACTTCTTGTCCGTGTCGGACCAGACGTAGAAGTCGCGCGCGGCCGAGCCGGGTTTCGCCAGGCGGGCCTTCTGAAACCAGGGGTGCTGATCCGAGGTGTGGTTGATGACGAGCTCGGTGATGACGCGGATGTTGCGGTCATGGGCGGCCTTCACGAAGGCCTTGAAATCGCGCGCAACGCCATAGGACGGGTTGATGCCGCGATAATCGGAGATGTCGTAGCCATCGTCGCGGAGCGGCGACGGATAGAATGGCATCACCCAGATCGCGGTGGCGCCGAGATCCTTGATGTAGTCGAGCTTCTGCGTGACCCCGACGAAATCGCCTATGCCATCATTGTTCGCATCGAAAAAGCTTTTGACGTGCAATTGGTAGATGACCGCATCGCGGTACCATTGCGTGTCGCTACGATCGATCATCGATTGTCTTTCCAGTCGGCAGGGGGAATCAGACGCCAGACTACGGCTGAGCGCTCATAAGGGTCGAGCGCGATCTGATGAAGCTTGCCATAAAGCGTGAAGCGGTAACCGCCAAGCAGATCCTCGACCTCGATAGAACCGGTATCGGGCAGGCCCCATTGCCAGAGCGGGATCTCGTAACTGCAATCCTGGCGGTTGTGCGGATCCAGATTGACCAGCGTCAGAATGCAGTTGTCCTTGGCCGGCGTCAGCTTGGCATAACCGATCACCTGCGGGTTGCTGGTGGCGAGGGGCAGGTAGTTGCGGAAATCGTGAAGCGCCGGGTTGTCGCGGCGGATGTGATTGAGCTGGCGGATATAGTCCTTGATGTTGCCTGGCCGGTCGAGATCCCAGACCTTGATCTCGTACTTCTCCGAATCAAGATACTCTTCCTTGCCCGGCAGGGCGCGGGCTTCGCAGATCTCGAAGCCGCTGTAGACGCCCCAGTTGCTGGACAACGTGGCAGCCAGAGTGGCGCGGACGAGGAAGCCGGCGCGGCCGCTGGTCTGCAGGTAGACGGGATTGATATCTGGCGTGTTGACGAAAAAGTTCGGGCGGTAGTAGTCGCCCATCGCGCCGCTGAGCTCGCGCATATATTGTTCGATTTCCCACTTCTCGTTGCGCCACGTGAAATAGGTGTAGGACTGCTGATAGCCGATCTTGGCGAGCTCGCGCATCATCGCCGGGCGGGTAAAGGCCTCGGCGAGGAACAGCACGTCGGGATAGTCGCGGTTGATTTCCGCGATCACCCATTTCCAGAACGGGATCGGCTTGGTATGCGGATTGTCGACGCGGAGGATGCGCACGCCTTCGCGCACCCAGAACAGCATGACGTTGCGCAGCTCTTCCCAAAGCGAGGGAATCGAGTCGCCATAAAAGTTCACGTTGACGATGTCTTCGTATTTCTTCGGCGGATTCTCGGCGTACTGGATGGTGCCGTCCGGCCGCCAGACGAACCACTCCGGATGCTCCTTGATCCAGGGATGATCCGGCGAACACTGAATCGCAAAATCCAGCGCGATCTCGAGGCCGTGGTCGTGCGCAGCGGCGACGAGCGCGCGAAAATCCTCGATCGTTCCCAGTTCGGGATGGATCGCATCGTGGCCGCCATCGGCCGACCCGATGGCGTAAACGCTGCCGGGATCGTCGGCGGCCGGCGTCAGCGTGTTGTTGCGGCCCTTGCGGTTCTTCAGGCCGATGGGCGTGATCGGCGGGAAATAAAGCACGTCGAACCCGAGATCCTGAACGTAAGGCAGATGCTCGATCACGTCGCGAAACGTGCCGTGCCGGTTCACATCGTCTGTAATCGACCGTGGAAACAGCTCGTACCAGGACGAGAACAGGGCTGCCTTGCGATCCACGATCAAACCAAGCTCGCGATCGTAGCGCGACACCTGGTGGCGCGGGCCACCCCGGACCATCAGGGCCTGCGTCGACGCGCTGGTGATGAGATCGATCTGCTCTTCGCTTCCCTCGGCGGCCCGGCGGAGCGCCGTGAGAAGATCCGCGAGCGCCGCGCTTTGCGCCGCGGTCGGCGTCGCATCGGCGATCAATGCAACCGCCTCCCCGGCTTCAACGACGAGATTCAGACCCGCCGCGCGCTTCTTGATGATGCCGTCAAGCAGCGAGGCGAACGGGTCGCGCCAGCCCTCGATCGTGTAGACGTGACGGTTGTTGCGCGTCGGCGTGAAAGACGCAGTCCAGCGATCGTTGGCGATGAAGACCATCGGCACGCGCGACCATTCGCTGTCGTCGCCAGCACGCCACAGGACGTCGCACCCGATCTTTTCGTGTCCGTCGGTAAAAATATCGGCTTCGACGACGACCGGCTGACCGACGATGACTTTGATCGGGTGGCGGCCGCCGTCGAGCTCTGGCGTTACCGCCTCGATGATTACGCGGCCCCCGCCGATGCTCACATCGTGGGTCGCCTCGACTTGCAGGGTCTGGGACGCCACGTGGGGCTGATACGGCACGCCACCGCCCTTGATGACCTTCTTCATGTCCGATTTCTTGATTTTGTCTTCCTTCATCGATCCATGCTTTTTGCGATCTGCGTCTTTGGATTTCTTCGCTTTGTCGCTCATCTGACCATCCTCAGAACCGCGAAGGGAAGCGTGGAAAGAAGTTTGGCGACGGCGATCGGGCCGGTGGCATCGACCTGCGTGTCATCCACGACATTCGTCCAACGTCCCACGGGAAGAACGAGCGCCGTGTCCTGCCAACATGTCGACCCGACAGGCATGACGGCTCGTGCACGTCCCTTGCCAGAGAGACGTGGCACAATGACGACAAGCGTCTGACCACTCTCCGACCGGGTGAACGCCAAAATCTTCTCCGCGCCTGGGCCGCTTGCCAAAAGCGGCTGGTAGTCGGCGTTCGCGTAGAACGCACGGTGCGCCTGGCGGTCGGCCAGCAGCTTGGCGATGGTCTGCAACTTGATGGCACCATCCTGCCAACCGGCAAGCAGATCCGTCGCCGAAGCGCTGGAGGCAAGCATGCTATCGCGTTGCGCGTAATCGACGGGACGCCTGTTGTCGGGATCGACCAGCGAGAAATCCCATAGGCCGGTGCCCTGATAAAAGTCGGGGACACCAGGGACGGTGCACTTCAAGACCGTGCGCGCCAGCGAGATCAGCATGCCGCGTTGCGCGATATCCTGCAGCAGCGGCCGCATCGTCTCGATGAAGCGCGAACCATCAGACAGCAAGCGAGCCACGAGATCCTTGGCGGCACCCTCATAGACTTCGTTCGGCTCGATCCATTTGCTGTGGCGCTTGGCCTCGCGCAACGCCTTCGGGATGTAGGCGAACAGCCGTTCTCGCAAAGCGTCGAGAACGGAAGCATCATCCGTTTCGAGCAGTTCGATCGGCCAGGCTCCGATGATCGATTGCAGCAGCATATACTGGTCGTTGAGATCGGGCTCGACGAGCACTCCGGCCTCTGCTTTCCAGATCGCCAGAACCTCTTGCCAAAGCTCCGGCGATTCCGACAGGCTCAGCAGGCGTGCGCGAGCATCCTCGCCGCGCTTGGTGTCATGCGTCGCGGAGGCCGTGAGTGCATGCGGCCAAGTGGCAGCGCGCTCGACATTGCTGGCATGGAATGCGTCGAGCGAAATACCGAAACGGCTGGGTTCGCCGCCAACCTCGTTAAGCGCGAGAAACCGGACATAGCGGTAGAACAGCGTGTCCTCGAGGCTCTTCGCCATAACCGGACCGGTCAGCTGCTGGAAGCGGCGGCGGAATCGGTTGACCAGCGCCGCCGATGCTTGCCCCGGTCGCCCGGTCGGCAGGGTCCCCAGGAGTACGGAGCCGATGAAATCGTGGACGCCACGATCCGGCAAAGCGGTGGCGGCCTTCGCGTCGTTCACGACGTCGACGACGAGCGTGCGGTCCTCGCGTGCCATGGATGTCGGCGTGATATAGGTGCGGTAGACGGGAAAGGCCGAGACCAGATCCGCCAAGGCAACGCGGATCGCGTTAACGCTGTAGTCGCGCGTCAAACGATTGGCGTCGGCGATCCGCTTCATGTCCGAGACCAGGCTCTCGAGCTCGCTGGAAAAACTTTCGAGCAGAACCTGCGTCTTCGCCGCATCGAGAGCTTGCTCGTAGCTCTGCGTGAAGCCGGTCGTCTCCTTGTAGATCCGGTCGAATGCGGCCTCGACGGACGAATCGACGAAGACTCCGTCGATCAGGTTCAGCATTTCGTAGCCCGTCGTCCCGGCGAGCGGCCAGTCTCGCAGCTCTTCGCCTGGCTCGAGGATCTTTTCCGCGACGATATAGAAATTCGGCCCGACGGCCCGCTGCAGATCCTGCGCATAGGCCTTCGGATCGGCGAGACCGTCGATATGATCGATGCGCAGGCCCTGGATCAGCCCGCGCTCGACAAGATCGAACACGAGCTCATGGACGCGCTCGAACACGGCCGGCTTTTCGATCCGCACACCCGCGAGCCCATCGATATCGAAGAACCGGCGATAGTTCACGTCGCTGGCCGCGACGCGCCAAAACGACAGGCGATAGGCCTGCTGCTCGAGCAGGCGATGCATCGCGCCGAAACTCTCGGGAAGGCCGGGAATGCCGTTGAAGACGGCAACGGCCTGATCGAGCACCTGGGCAACGTTGGCACGCTGCGCCAGCGCCGCGATCCGGCGCTTCAGCTTTTCGCAGGTCTCCACGACGTCGTGACGCCGATGCGCTGGCTCCTGCGCCAGCGCGCGCATCTCTTCCGCGATGCGGAGAAGCCCGTCGACGCCGTTGCCGCCCTCGCCGGCATCGACCGCAACGGCGCGATCGAGAATGTCGGGATAGGTCAGCGGGCAGATCGGAAAACGATGCTCATAGTGCCAGACGCTGAAACTGCCATCGGCCTTGTCGAACGCGAGCTTCAGATCGCCTCTTTCGAGTATTTCGCCGTACTGGCCTCCGAGAAACGGCGCCACCAGCTTGCCGTGGGCGCCAAGACGCTCCCAGTCGATGTCGAACGTGTCGCCATAGGGCGAGAGTTCGCCCCATTCCAGGACCGACAGCCACCAATGATTGTCGGCGCCACCGACACCCATGTGGTTGGGCACGATGTCGA
Organism: Beijerinckia sp. L45; assembly: GCF_009765775.1. GTDB lineage: Bacteria > Pseudomonadota > Alphaproteobacteria > Rhizobiales > Beijerinckiaceae > RH-AL1. The sequence continues at coordinate 138,951 of NZ_LMUU01000158.1, read as the reverse complement.
GCAACAGTTCGAGACCTTCCGCCTTGATTGCCGCGGCAAAGTTTTGGAATCCCTCGATTCCGCCGAGCTCCGGATTGATCTCGCGCGGATCGACCGTGTCATAGCCATGGGTCGAACCCGGCCGTGCCTTCTGGATCGGTGAGGCATAGACGTGGCTGACGCCGAGACCCTTGAGAAAAGGCAGGATCTTCGTCGCATCCGCGAAGGTGAAATCCTTGTGGAACTGCAGACGATAGGTCGACGACGGCGGCGGCAGAGCGCGGCGTGGCGCACTCGAGCCGGCATGGCGCCCCTCTTCGATCATGGCATCCGCCGCTTGGGCCAACGGGCCGCCTGGAGCCAAAATACCTTCGACAGAACGGGTCAACTTGCGTTTCCAATTGGGATGGCCGCGATCGGGGCCGGGAAGGTTGGCCTGGTGGACGTCGTCCAGGACGTCCTCCAGTTGCAGCGCCAACAGCATGGCCGGCGATTTCGCGAGATAGCGCGAGGCACCTTCGAAGGGCGATTCTGGCGACGCGTCTGGGCTGGCGATTTTTTCCAGCGCCAAAGCTTCGATGAATTGCTCGATTTCGCCGGCGCGTCCAGCACGCTCGGCGTTGGCCTGTTCTTTCGTGTAGACGCCGAACGTCTCGCGCAGGTCGGTATCGAGTCCCTTCCACCAACCGGCAAAAGTCGGCAGATCATGGGTGGCGACCGCAGCGAGGGCTTTCCGCGGATAGGACGACGGCGGCTTAAACCCACCATCGTGCTCACGCTCGAACGTCAGGATCCGGTAGCTGAGAAGATCGGAGCGCATGATAGCATCGGAGAAGCCTTCCGGCGCGGTTCCGAGATCCTCGGCGATGACGATCGACCGGGCGCGTTGGCTTTCGAGCCGCACCGCCGCCAGCATCGTCTCGAAGGGATAGTTGATGTAGGCGCCCTGAGACGCCGGCATCCCATCCGGGATGACGAACAGACGTTGCAGTTGGAAGGCGTGATCGATGCGGATGGCGCCGGCATGGCGCATATTGGCCGTGAGCAGCGCGCGAAAGGCTTGCAGCCCCTGCTCTTCCAGCGTTTTCGGATTGAACGGGGGAAGGCCCCAGTTCTGCCCATCCGGGCCGAGCAGGTCCGGCGGCGCTCCGATCGCCACACCCGGCGTGAACCAGTCCGGTCGCGCCCACATTTCCGCGCCGCCGGAGTCGACGCCCACGGCAAGATCACGGTAGAGACCGACCGGCATGCCGGACTTGAGTGCGCGGGCTTGCGCCACGCCAAGCTGACTGTCCGCGACCCACTGCAGCCAGACATGGAAGGCGACCGCCTGCGGATGATCCTGTCGAAAACGGCTCACCGCGGCGCCATTTACATCGCGGTAGGCTTCCGGCCACTCGCCGATCCAGTGCTTGCCTTCGGCTGCAAATTTTTCAGACAAAGCTTCAAAGGTGGCATGAAGCTCCAAACCCTCGCCGCCACGCACGCGAAAAGCATTGAACGCTCCATCGCCCGCCTGCACGAAGACCGACCAGAGCTTTCCGAGGATGTCGCGCTTCAGGTTCCACACGGCAGCATGATCAACCAACGCGGCCGCGCGAAGCGTATCGAGCCGTTCCGCGGTTTCTGGAGCGTTGAGGTCGTGGGCCACAGGGCTGGAGACGAAACCCGGCACCTGACGCGGATCGATGTAGAGCGGATCGATGAACAACCGCGACGACGGCGAATAAGGCGAGACTTTGGTGCGGTCCGACGGAAACAGGGCATGAACCGGCGACAGGCCGAGAAACGACGCCCCGAGCCTGCCGGCGCCTTCGGCCAGATCGCCGACATCGGAGAAGTCGCCGATGCCGAAATTTCCCTCCGATCGCAGCCCATAGATTTGCGCGGTGATGCCAAACCCATGCCCCGTATCCCTGAAGACGTCGGGGAGAAAACAATGTGACGGCGCGGCGATCAAGGTTGCCTCGGCCTCGCGGCCGGCGGCTGTGACGTGGAGCTGATGATAGCCTTCCGGAACTGCAGCGAGCGCCAATGATGCGCCCGCGCCATCGCGACGAGCCGTTGCGCTGCCGTCGCGCGTTGATCCGTCCTCGAACGTCAGATGCCACGCGACGGGATCGCCATCCCCCGCGGAAAGCGCCACAACCGTGTCGCGGCCAGCCTCGATCGGGACGGTCGAGCGAACCAGCTTTTGCCGCTGGCCATCCGCCCAGGCAACGGAGTCCGCAAGGTCGCGATCGTTGCCGACATCGTAGCCCAGGCTCGCAAGAACAGCACGCACACCAACAGCAGGTGATTCCACCTCTTTACCGTAAGCGTCTCGATAGCGACGTTCGACGCCGGCCAGTTCGGCCAGGCGATAGATGTCGTCGTTGACGCTCATTCCGTGTCGCTTCCACTAACGCTGATCAGGATCGCGCCGCACCAGGCCGGAAGCTCGATCGTTTTACCGATCTTGGCATCGGCGCTGCGCCATAAAATCGTTTCGTCCGGCTTCGCCCCCTGCGTCACCGTGACATCACTGAAATTGGCGACGAGACGGAGCGTTCCATTATCGAAGCGCCATTCGACTTCGAGGCCGCCACTGCCGTGCCGCTGGTAGGAGGATTCGATGAAGCCACTCTCCATCAACGGGACCACGGATGCGTGGCGCGTTGCGAGCAGGTCCTTGGTTTCCTTCAGGACGATGGAAAAAGGCGCGCTCCGTGGCTCGGCCCAATCCAGCGTCGAATTGTGGAACGTTTCAGCCGCGGTCGGATCCGGGATCGGCTTGTCGTCCGCCTTGAAGGACGCAAAGTTGGCGAATTCCCTGGCACGGCCTTCGCGGATCGCCTTCTGAAGATCGGGATCCTTGTCGAAATTCACGAAGAACTGGAACGGCGTCGTCGCGCCCCACTCGTCGCCCATGAAGATCATCGGGATCTGCGGCGACAACAGAAGGACGGCGCGGGCCAGTTGGAGATGCTCGGGATCGGCGAGGCTGGTCAGACGCTCGCCATGCGCGCGGTTGCCGATCTGATCGTGATTCTGCAAGAAGGCAACAAACGCCTGAGGCGGAAGACCCTCGGTCGACTCGCCGCGGGTGCGTTCGAGGTTTTGCGAAAAATCGCCTTGATACGCGAAGCCTTCTGCCAGGCATCGTCCGAGCCGCTTGACGGTATCGCCGCCAAAATCGCCATAATAGCTCTCGCTTTCGCCGGTCAGCAGCCGGTGCCAGCAATGATGGATGTCGTCATCCCATTGCGCGTCGAACGCGATCGGCTCGCCGCCGTCCCGCACGAGGCGACTCGCTTCGTTATGTTCGTTCTCGAGAACCAAATGCACGTGACGATCGAAGAAATCCGCACGGATGCGTTCCGCGAGCTCGTCGAGAAAATGCCGGTCGCTGTCATCGATGATGGCATGGACCGCGTCGAAGCGCAGGCCGTCGATATGGAACTCCTCCAACCAGTAGAGCGCGTTCTGGATGAAGAACTCGCGCACGACATCGCCGGAGTCTTCGCCGTCAAAGTTGAGGCCTGCGCCCCACGGCGTCTGATGCCGCTCGGTGAAGAAGCCCTTGGCATAGGCGTGCAGAAAGTTTCCCGACGGCCCGAAGTGATTGTAGACCACATCGAGCATGACCATCAGGCCGAGCCCATGCGCTCGATCGACGAAGGCCTTCAGATCGTCGGGACTGCCGTATGCATTGTTAGGAGCGAAAGGCAGAACGCCGTCATACCCCCAGCTTCGCTGCCCCGGCGTCTCCGCCAGCGGCATGAACTCGATCGCGGTGATGCCGGTATCGCGGAGAAACTCGAGTTTTTCGGCAAGCGCGGCATAGGTGCCTTCGGGCGTCGCGGTCCCGACATGGGCTTCGTAGACCACCGCTTCGCTCCACGAGCGCCCCGTCCACGATCCGTCGGTCCAGTCGAAGAAACAGGGGTCAACCACCCGGCTGCGGCGGTCGTCATCGCTCGGCTGATGACGCGAGGCGGGATCCGGCACGAGGTCGTCGGACCCGTCTATGGCAAAACCATAGCTTTCTCCGACTTTGGCTTCGGAATCGACCAGCTTGTACCAACCCTGGCCGATCGCGGGCATGTCCTGCTTGCGCTCGCCGCAGACGACGGACACCGATTCCGCGCTCGGCGCCCAGAGGGCGAAGCGAACCCCATCGTCTAAAATCTCGGCTCCGAACGGCATGAGATGGCGACGACGCATGTCGTTCAAAACCTTCAGGTTTGATGTTGCAAGAGTACGAAAGAACGCGGCGGAAGCGGAAAAGCTTCGCCGGCTCTCAGAACTTTTGCATTGGGATCATAAAGACCGTCCGGACTCGTCGAGCTGAACACCGGAATAAACGAGGCGCAGGGGAAATCCTTCGCGAGATTGAAGGATATCGCCTCCTTCGAGGCATTGAACATGAGCAGGACCCGTTCGGTCGCCGCACCATGGTTGCCGATCTGCATGCCGAGCGCGCGACGATCGACGTGGCCCCAGTCGTCGCCCGCCATCTCGCGTCCATCGGCGGCAAGCCAATAAATGTCCTTCAGCCCGGTCGCTTCAAGCACCGCGCCGGTAAAAAACTCGAGGCGGCGGAAAACCTCGTGGCGACGGCGCAGGGCAATCAGGTTCGCCACATAGTCGGGAAGCGCAGGATCGTCGCCCGCTGCCCACGACATCCAGGTCGTCTCGTTGTCCTGGCAGTAGGCGTTGTTGTTGCCATTCTGACTGCGCGAGCGCTCGTCGCCCATGAGCAACATCGGCGTGCCGATCGCAAGAATCGCGGTCGCCAGGAGGTTGCGCTTTTGACGGTTGCGCGCCGCCAGGATCGCAACGTCGTCCGTCGGACCCTCGACACCGAAATTCCAGGAATAGTTGGGCTCGTGCCCATCCTTGTTGTTCTCGCCGTTCGGCAAGTTGTGGCGATCGTTGTAGCTGACGAGATCCTGCAGGGTGAAGCCATCGTGCGAGGCGACATACTGCACCGAGGCCCAGGGACGGCGACCGGAATGGTTGAAGATGTCGCTCGATCCCGTCAGCCGGCTGGCGAGCTTCGGCAACTGCGCCTGATCGCCTCGCCAGAAGGCGCGGATCGTATCGCGGAACTGATCGTTCCAATCGCCCCAACCCGTGGGAAAGGCGCCGACGCGATACCCTCCCGAGCCGAGATCCCAAGGTTCGGCGATGAGTTTGACCCGCGACAACACGGGGTCCTGCATGATCGCCTGGAGGAAGCCGGAGCGCTCGGAAACGTCGAACGGCGACCGGGCAAGAGCCGGCGCAAGATCGAAACGGAAGCCGTCGACATGATAGGCCTCAACCCAGTGGCGCAGGCTGTCCAGCACGAGTTGCAGCACTCGCGGATGGGACACATCCAGCGTGTTGCCGCAGCCGGTGCTGTCCCAGAAGAACCGCGGATTGTCGGGCGCAAGTTTGTAGTAGGATTTGTTGTCGACACCACGAAACGACAGCGTGGGACCGAAATGCGTGCCCTCGCAGGTGTGGTTGTAGACCACATCGAGGATCACTTCGATGCCGGCAGAATGCAGCGCCTTGATCGACGCGCGCAGGCCCAAGGCGCCGTCTTCGCCGAAGTATCGCGGCTCCGGCGCGAAATAGCCGAGCGTCTGGTAGCCCCAATAATTCTTCAGCCCCTTACTGACCAGAAAATGGTCGTCGGCAAAGGCCTGGATCGGCAGCAGCTCGACAGCCGTGATGCCGAGTTTGACGAGATGCTCGATCACCGCGGGATGCCCCAGCGCCGTATAGGTGCCGCGGACCGGGCCGGGGATGTCGGGGTGAAGCTGGGTGAAACCCTTGACGTGGGCCTCGTAGATGATCGTGTCGCGCCACGGCACGTTCGGCCTGCGATCGTCGCCCCAGGTCAAAGCCGGATCTTCGACGATGGCCTTGGGCATCATCGGTGCGCTGTCGCGGCGGTCCGGAACGAGGTCGCCGCGATGGGCGCTCATGCGGAAGCCATAAAGCGCATCATGCCAGCGCAGATGCCCGCCGATTTGCCGGGCATAGGGATCGAGGACGAGCTTGTGCGGATTGAAGCGGTGGCCAGCCGCCGGTTCGTACGGCCCGTGGACGCGATAGCCGTAATGCTGGCCCGGCCTCAGGCCGCGCACATGCCCGTGCCAAACCTGATTGGTGCAGCAGGGCAGGAAGATCTTGTCGGTTTCGACCCGGCCTTTCTCATCGAAAAGACACAGCTCGACTTTCGTGGCATGCGCAGAAAAGATCGCGAAATTGACGCCAAGGCCATCAAACGTCGCACCGAGGGGCGTTGCCTCGCCTTCGCTTAGTCGCAGCATCGGGCTCAGCGGCCGATGGTCGTCCAGAGTGCAGGCTTGGTGGAACGCCAGGCTTCGTCTTCACTCATCGCAGCTACTTCCGGCTTGTCAGGGATCTTAATATCCGCCGACTCGCCGGAAAGGTCGAGCAGGAATCGCCGACACCAAGCATCGACATCGTTGGTCTCCAGGACCGACATCATCGCTTCCCAGCGGTCGCGCCGCTCGCGCAGCGGCATCTCGTAGGCCTGGCTGATCGCAGCGGCGGTTTCCTCGATATCGTAGGGATTGACGATTAGGGCGCTCTCGAGCTCGAACGCCGCGCCGGCAAAGCGGGACAGAACCAGCACGCCGGGGTCTTCGGGTGATTGCGCCGCTACATATTCCTTGGCGACGAGGTTCATGCCATCGCGCAGCGGGGTCACAAGCCCGACGCGCGCCATACGGTAGAGACCTGCGAGAGCAGCGCGGCTCATCGCCTTGTTGATATAGCGAACCGGCGTCCAGTCGACGTCGCCGAGCTTGCCGTTGACGTGGCCGACATGCTCCGCCACCTGGCGCTGCATCTGCGCATATTCCGAGACCTCGGAGCGCGATTTGGGCGTGATCTGCAGCATGGTGACGCGCGATTTGGCGGCGGCGTGCGATTTTTCGACGAAGGTCGCGAACGAATCGATGCGCTGCTTGATGCCCTTCGAATAGTCGAGCCGGTCGACGCCGATGACCAGCGGGTGGCCCTCGAGGCTCTGGCGAGTCCGCTTGACGATGATGTTCTTCTCAGCCAGCCGCGCCTCTTGAGCGAATGCCTTGGTCTCGATGCTGATCGGGAAGGCGGCAACCCGGAATTTGCGGCCGTAGGCCTGGACCCAATCGCCGTCCAAAATCGTTCCGACGCCGGCCCGAACCAAGCAGCCCTTGAAGTTCTCCGCGTCGATCGGCGTCTGAAACCCGACGAGGTCGTAAGCGGCGAGACTGCGCAGGATCCGGTCGTAATTCGGTATGGCGGCAGCGATGTCGGACGGCGGGAACGGGATATGGAGGAAGAACCCGAGCGGGTTCGTAAACCCGAGGTCGCGGAGAAACGCCGCCATCGGGATGAAATGGTAATCATGCACCCAAATATCGTCGTCGGACCGAAGCATGCGGGCGAGGCGACGGGCGAACTGCTCGTTGACGCGGAAATACCCGTTGGCATTGCGGCGCGACAGATCGGCGAGATCAAGCCGGTAGTGACACACGGGCCAAAGCGCGCTGTTTGCAAACCCGTGATAATATTCGTCGTGATCGCGGCGCGAGAGATCGGTCACAGCGTAATCGACATTGCCGACGGTGCGCTCTTGCAGCGGCGGATCGTTTTCGGCGCAGATCTTTCCGGACCACCCGAACCAAAGCCCGCCATGGGTCTCGAGAGCGGCTCCAAGCGCCGTCGCTAGGCCGCCGGGCGGAGGGGAGCCAGCGGCGGTCGGAACAGGGACACGATTAGAGACAACTACGAGGCGTCCTTTAGATTGCGTCCGATCAGCATCAGACGACTTCTTCAGAATCTCGAACTGTACCATGTACCGGATGCCGCCTTTTGGTCGCCGTTTCGTCTTCAACGCAGCGGCAGGGGAGATCGTTGCACGATGTGGCCGCGATACCCCCTTGCATAGGTCCTGCCAGGCTTGGCTCGCTACGCGCGGCCTGCCGCGGCGCTCTCATAAACCACAAAACTGCCTGCGAGAGCTACCGCACACCCGATCGCGGTGTCGGACAGCCGAGCGAGAAACACGGGTACGACCATCTCGCCTTGCGGCAGCGCGAAGTTGATGAGGATCAAAACCCAGGCCGAAAGCAGCGCGACGCCGAAGCCGTAGTTGCGCTCGAAGCCAAGCGGCCAAAGGAACGGCAGAACGATGGCAAGCATGAGCAGCGTGCCGGGACGCACGGCGGACGGAACCGCCTGATTGATCAGGAATGCGGCGATGACACCGAGGATGGTGCCGCCGAAGCGCTGCAGCACCCGCACCGTGTTGGCCCGACGATCCGGCTGCATCACCAAAAGCGTCGTGATCGTGACCCAGTAGGGGCGGGCCTGTCCCCAAAGGAGGCCGATGCCGAGACCGCAGACGGCGGCAACGCCGTAGGTGAGGCTGAAGCGGGGTCCGGGATAGCGGACCGTGGCGTTGATCCGTGCGATGCGGATGCCGCGGGCCCCATGGCGAATGTAGTCGTCGATGCGCACGGCGGTGAACGAAAAGGCGGTGGCGATGAGGACGGCAGCCAGCGCGCCGCCATTGCCGACCGGCAGGTAGGCCGCCGCGACGAAGGTGATGAGGGCGTAGCGCGGGATCGCCTCGACGCCCGGCAACGTGCCATGCACGAAACCGGCAAAGAGGGCGAAAGCGAATGTCGTGACGAGGATCAGGGGATCATTGCCGGCAACGAGGCTGCCAATGCCGCCCAGGGCCATGCAGAGAAGCGCCCCGATGCCCTGAACCCACAGGCGGGATGCCAGCGAATGCGCCCGGTCGGTGAGGCACAGGAAGTTCGTGAAGACCGCACAGATCACCGCCGCCTCGAGTTGGCCGAGCAGAACGAAGGTGAGGAAACCGGCGCCGATGGCGCAGCCGTTTCTGACCATGCCGGCGGTGGGGACCGGACCACGGCGCACCGCACCGACCTCGCCGACCAGGATGCCAAGGCGTGAACTCACGGGACCTCCGAGACCTGCTGCCCGCAGGACCTAATCTGATTATCGTAACGCGGGCGTCCGTCACACCGGGTTGAGGGTCTTCTCGTTACGCTTTGTAATGCGAATTGAATATTCCGGTAAGTATTTGCAAATCCTTCATATTCATCATTTTTTTACGGATGATGCGAGCGTCGCGGCGCGTTGACGTCATTCGGGATTTTGCCGTGCATTTGCGGAGTGTTATGGCAGCCAACGATCCACGGTCTTACCGCGACATTTGTCACGGTCGGCAGGGCGGATACCGCCCCAAGATCTCACGGACTGAGCTTGGACCTTTGAAGAGTTTCGCGACTCCTCGCCTGATGGTCTAAGTCGCTCGAACAAGAGTACGGGGTAACGTGCAAAAATCGAAAAGCCTGGCGGACTACGCCACCAAACGCTTCCGCCTCGCCGGCAAAGCCTATCTCGAGCAACACAACCCCTTCTTCGTTCCCGTCGACAAGGCGCGGGCCGAGGCCGAGGCGCGTGGCGCCCGCTTCGTCAGCTTCGCCAATTACGACTACCTCGGCCTGTCGAACCACGTCGAGGTAAAGGCTGCGGCCCATGAAGCGATCGACAAGATCGGCATCGGCGCCCTGGCGTCCCGCCTCGTCGGCGGCGAGCGGTCGAGCCACTGCGATCTCGAGAAGGCGCTGGCCGACTTCATCGGCGTCGAAGAAGTCATGACCCTGGTCAGCGGCTATCTCACCAACGTGACCGTCATTTCCCACATCATGGGGTCCCGCGACGCCATCTTCCTCGACGAGCTGTCCCACAACAGCATCGTCAGCGGCTGCAAGAGCTCGCCCGCCGAGACAATCTTCTTCCGCCACAACGATCTCGATCACCTCGACCAACTGCTGACCGAGCGACGCGCGCAGTACAAGACGGCACTGATCGTCTCCGAAAGCCTGTTCAGCATGGACGGCGACATCGTCGACCTGCCGCGGCTTGTCGCCCTGAAGAAGAAGCATGCCACTTGGCTGCTGCTCGACGAAGCCCATTCGATCGGCGTCCTCGGCAAGGAGGGCCGCGGTCTTTGCGAATACACCGGCGTCGATCCCAACGACATCGACCTCATCATCGGCACGCTGTCGAAGTCCTTCGCCTCCTGCGGCGGCTTCATCTGCGCCAAATCCTCGATCATCCAGTGGATGCGCCACACGTTGCCTGGTTTCGTCTACTCGGTCGGCCTGTCGCCGGTCATCAGCGCCGCGGCGCTCGCCGCCCTGCGGCTCAGCCAGAGCGAGACGTGGCGGATCGAAAAGCTTCGGCACAACAGTGAGTTGTTCGTCGAGCTCGCGCGCGAGGCCGGGCTGGGAACCGGGCCGGCGATCGGCCGCGGCGTCGTGCCGATCCTCTTCCCTGACAGCCTAGCGACCCTTTACGCGTCGCAGCATCTGCTGGCGAACGGCTACTACGTGCCGCCGATCATACAGGTCGGCGTGCCGAAGGATCAGCCACGCCTCCGCTTCTTCCTGTCCGCGACGCACACCGACGCCGACATCAAGGGCGTGATCGCGCTCCTCGCGGAAATCCAGGCGACCGAGATCGTCGTGGACGAAAGCGAAGTCGCGCTGATCGATGAAGCTTTGGCCGACGCCGGCCGTGCCGAAGTCGAACTTGCCGAATTGGACCTTGCGCCAGGTCTCCTGGGATCGGTTCACGAACAGCTGGGCGCGGCGTCCTGACGGGCGTCGGGGGCCCAGCCGTGAGCATCGAGATCGTTCCCGTTGCCGGCATCGGCAAGTTCATGACGTTCTGCCGGATTCCCAGGCAGATTTACAAAGGCATGGATGGCTTTGCCGCGCCGCTCGACGCGGAACGCTGGACCGCGTTCTCGAGCAGACTCAATCCGCATTTCAAGCTGGTCGACTCGCAGGCCTTCATCGCCAAGAAGGACGGCCGATGGGTCGGACGCATTCTCGCGCAGATCTACAAGGACGGCTGGAAGCCTGTCGGCACCTCGCCGGCGCAGTTCGGCTGCCTCGACGCGATCGATGACGAAGAGGTCGTCACCGCCTTGCTGAGCGCGGCCGAGGAGTGGCTGAAGGCGAAAGGCGCGGATTCGATCGTCGGGCCGTTCTCGCCATCGGTCAACGCGGAAAGCGGCATGCTGATCGACGGCTTCACCGCTCTCCCGATGATCTTCGTGCCGTGGAACCCGCCCTATCTGCCGGATCTGGTGGAAGCGGCCGGCTACAGCAAGGCCCGCGACCTCTACTCCTATCGCTACGACGTGCGCGCCTCGGATCGCGAGGTCAAAGGCTCGATCATGGCGCGTCCGGAATGGGCGCAGCGCCTCAAAATCCGCACACTCGACCTGAAGAACCTGAAAAGCGAAGCGCCGATCATCGTCGACATCTTCAACGATGGCTGGGCCGAGAACTGGGGCTTCGTCCCCTTTACGCTGGAAGAGTTTCTTTCGGTCGCCGACGGCCTGAAATACGTCATGCCGGACAACGGCGGGTTCATGGTCGAGCTCGACGGTGTCCCCCAGGCGTTCGGCATCGTGCTGCCGAACCTCCACGAAATCCTCGCGGATTTCCACGGCACCTTGCTTCCCTTCGGGCTGCCGAAGGTCGTTTCAAGGGTCCGCAATCATGCGTTCAAGTCGGGGCGGCTCGCGCTTTTCGGCATCCGTCGCGCCTTGCATCGCAAGGCCGTCGGTGGTGTCGTGATCCTGGCTTTCATCGAAGAACTGCGTCGCCGCAGCCGCAGCTCCTCGATCGACCACGTCGAATTCGGCTGGGTCCTCGAAGACAATGCCGGCATGCGGCGGCCGATCGAGTTTTCCGGCGCGCAGGTCGACAAGATCCATCGCGTGTATGAAAAGCATTTGAGCGCCTGAAACCGCTCAGGAAGGGACTAGCCTAATGACTCACGTGCTTGACTACGGTCGGGGCAAGGGTGCCGCAGCTGACACGCCGTTCCGCCGTTCGTTCTTCCCGGCCGACCTGAGACGCCCGCACCCGATCCGCCGCGCCGCGATCATCAAGGCGCATCCCGACGTCAAGGCGTTGATCGGCAAGGACCGGTGGACGGCGGTCATCACCGTCGGCGTGGTGGCGGGTCAAGTCGCCCTGGCCTGGGGACTCGGTCATCTTGGCATCGGCTACTGGTGGCTGGCGCTGATCGCCGCCTGGACGATCGGCGCCTTCGCCAACCATGCGATGTTCGTCGTCATCCATGATGGTACGCACAACCTCGTGTTCAAGAACGTTCTCTTGAACAAGATGCTGATCGTACTGGCGGATCTCCCCAACACGCTGCCGACGGCGATGGGCTTCCGTTGCTACCACGTGAAGCATCACTCGCATCTCGGCGATTACGACTACGACGCCGATCTGCCGAGCCGCTGGGAAGCTGACCTCGTCGGCAACCGCTGGTACGGCAAGGCCGGCTGGCTGTTCTTCTTCGCCCTGTTCCAACTGACCCGCCTCGAGCGGCTCAAGGGCACGGTGCCGATGCGCAACCGCTGGACGATCTACAACGGCGCCGCGGTCTTCCTTTTCGACGCCGCGATCCTCTACTTCTGCGGCGTCAACGGGCTGCTCTATCTGTTCCTGTCGTTCTGGTTTTCGGTCGGGCTTCATCCACTTGGCGCCCGCTGGATCCAGGAGCATTTCACGCTCGATCCCGAGCAGGAAACCTTCGACTATTACGGCCCGCTGAACTTCTTCGCGCTCAACATCGGCTACCACAACGAGCATCACGACTTTCCGGACATTCCGTGGCGCCGCCTGCCGGAGCTGAAGAAGATCGCGCCGGAATATTACGAGACGCTGAAGTCGCATTCCTCGTGGACCAAGCTGTGGCTGACGTTCATTTTCGACAAGCGCTATACGCTCTATCAACGCGTCGACCGCAGCCCCTCGACGATGGGTCCGAGCTGATCGCGCGATCGTTCGCAACATGAAAAAGGCGGGCCGATGAGGCCCGCCTTTTTTGGTTTATGAGCTCTGACTAAGAGTGTGGTGCTTAGTAGCCGTATCCGTAGCCATAGCCGGGATAGCCATACCCGTAGCCGCAGCCGCCGACCGCCGCGCGGAGCGGACCGCATCCATAATAGCCGCGGCCGTAGCCATAGCCATAGCCGCGACCGTAGCCACCGTACCCGCGACCGCCATAGCCGCGGCCACCGAACCCGCGACCACCCCCACCGAAGTGGCCGCCGCCGCCGAAGTGACCGCCACCACCGTGGCCACCGCCACCATGACCGCCACCGTGGCCCTGCGCATCAGCCAAAGACGGAAGCGCGACCGAGCCGGCGCCAAGAGCCAGCGCGGCAACACCGGCGAGAACGACATTCTTCATCTGCATGAGTTTTCCTTCGTGAGAATATGTGCTGGCAATGTCGGCGAGGACGATTGGTTGCGGAAGACCAGCCAAGCAAAAACACATGAACATCGGTTCATATGCCTACGGCCTTTACATTAGACGACTTTTTAGTCGCGCCCCGAGGACTCGCCGACAGCTTTCGCCGATTTCGGTGTACGCTTAAAACTCTCGTTTGCGCCAAACATCGTCTTCACGATTGCGGGGGCATTCGACAGGCTGATGAACACCATCGCTGGCGGCACGAGAAGGACCGTGGCGATATAGCGCCACAACGGCCCGCGCTTCAGCGTCACGTAGGGGACGAGGGTCAGTCCGACGGCGATGATCACGATCAGCACACCGATCAGGCTCAGCAGCGGAACGTAAGGCATCGCGTTCCCGGTCCGCAGCAGGATGCAGGCGACGAGGGAAACGCTGGCGATGGCCGCGCAGGGATAGAAGGCCTGCACGAAGATCAGAAAGCTTGCCGACAGTTTGAACCCGAGCGACCAGGGCACCGACCAGATCTTGCCGAGCAGCTTGCGCGCCACCTGAACGAAACCGGTCGACCAGCGCCGTTGCTGGACGCGCCAATGGTCGATACGCTCGGGCACCAGGCCGGGAATTGCCGGCTCCATGACGAACAGTCCGTGCCAGCCGGCCAGCGCCACGCGAACGGTGAGATCCAGATCCTCGGAGATGGAATCCGCCGACCAGCCGCCGGCTTCGGCGATCGCCGTCCGCCGCCACACCCCGCCCGTGCCATTGAACTGAAAAAGCCAGCCGCCGCGGAACCGTCCCGCCTGTTCGACGACAAAATGGGCGTCGAGCATCATGCCCTGGACCCGCGTCAGCCAGTTGGTGCGATAATTCGCAAACTCGCAGCGCGACTGCACGAAGCCGGCGTCGGGATCGGCGATGAGGATCGGCACCACGTCGCGAAGCCAGTGTGGCGGCGGACGAAAGTCGATATCGAGCAGGGCGATCAGCGGCGCATTGCTGATCCGGAGCCCTGCTTCGAGCGCACCGGCCTTGAAGCCGGTGCGATCCTCGCGCCGCACATGGATGATCTTCACACCGCGCGCCGCCAGATCCGCGACCACCCCGGCGATCAGGATTGGCGTGTCGTCGGTGGAGTCGTCCAGCATCTGGATGTGCAGCTTGTCGCGCGGCCAGTTGAGCGCCACGGCGGATTGGATGGCCCCGAGCGCCACCTCGTTCTCGTTGAACAGCGGAATCTGCACGAGAACGTCCGGTAGATCGAGTTCCGGCAGAAAGGCCCGCGGCAGGTGATTGCGCCAGTGCGGCGGCCCGAGGAGATCGTAGACCTTGATCCCGATTAAGGCGAGAAAGCCGCTCCCCACGGCGATCAGGCCGATCGACGAGACGTAAAGGCACGTCTCGAAAAAGCCGAGGAGAAGCCTATGCACGATCAAGGAGATATCCTCAGAATAGGTTCGGCGCCAGCGCCAAGCTCGGACGATACGCGCTCGCGGGCCGGTTGGAACGTCTTTTAGCGCATCTCAAGCCAGAGCTTGAGTGAATAATCCAGGGCCGATGCCGATAGGTGACCTGCCTAAATATTCTCAGGTCCGATGCGCTCTTGCGTCCCGGGCACTGTTACCGTCACACCGGCCATGATCCGGTCGTAGACCCGCGCCGGGAGCAGTCGGCCCAGGCGCGTCAGTACATAAAGGAACCAGGGAAACGCGATCGTCGCCTTACCCTTGCTGAGTCCCCGCTTGATCAGCGCGGCCGCCTCCGCGTCGGTGATCTCGCCGGGTTTCATCGCATCGATCGAGTCGTTGAGCGGCGTCTTGACGAAGCCGGCGATGATGAGGCTGACCAGCACGCCCTGCGGCTCCAGCCGACCGCGAAGCGACTCGGCATAGGCATGGACGCCCGCCTTGGTGACGCAATAGGCCGGCGAGTAGGGCAGGCCATGCAGGCCGGCGAGCGATCCGACGAAGGCGAGCTGCCCAGTGCCACGCGCGCACATCGGCGCGATGAGCGGCTCGGCCGTGTTGAGGACACCGACCAGGTTGGTGGCGAGGATCGCGCGCACGGCCTCCGGGTCTTCCGTCAACGCGCCGGGCGCGAGACCTGTGGTGATGCCGGCGTTGGCGATGGCCAGATCGAAGGGCTGGAAAATGTCGGCTGCCTCGATCCAGGACGCCATTGCCAGGCGGTCGCGGACGTCGACCGTTCCAGCCTCGACAACGGCACCTTTGGCACGCGCCGCTTCCGCGACCGCGGCAAGCCGGCTTGCGTCGCGGCCAAGCAGGGCGAGTCGGACGCCGGGGGCGGCATAGGCCAGCGCCAGCGCACGGCCGATGCCGCTCGAAGCGCCCGTGATGAGGATCGAGCGCGCGATCACGGCTCGACGAAGGCTTCGGCGAGACAGACGAGATCGCGGCCGTCGTCGCCGCGCACCATCAGCCGCAGCACCGCCGGGACGCCAGCTGCCGCCTGCACCACCTTGCCCGACACTTCGATACTGTCGCCGACGAGGACGGGCCGGATGAATTTGCCCGACAGCTTGACGATCGAGGCGGCGGGGCGCCAGGCGTGGAGATAGGGTTCGAAGCAACCCATGATCAGCATGCCGTGGATCGGCGGGCGCGCCAGCCCGGCGCGGGCGGCGAGCGACGCGTCGCTGTGCAAGGGGTTGTCGTCACCCGAAGCCTCGGCGTAAGCCGCCACCATTTTGGCCGAGAAAGGGCCGAAGCGGCGCGGCGGAATGACATGGCCGGCTGCCAGCTCGGAGGATGCCGCGACGTCCGGGCTCACGCTGCCAGCTCCGTCGGCGCCGCGATCAGCCGCAAGATCGTTTCAATCCGCAGCTGTTCGACGCCCGCGGCGTCTGTGACCACGCCATCAAGGATCACCCGGTCAGGCGCCGCTTCCCGCCGCGCAAAAACCGTCAGCGTGTAAAGCTGGTCCACGAAAAGCGGATGCGTGTAAGCGAAGCTTTGTGACTCGTGCACAAGCACGGCCTCGGCCCCCGACGCCAGATCCAGAAGCCCGGCACGGATGTCCGGCAAGGCGAGCCAACGCATGGGATAGGTCAGGGGCAGTGTCGCGGCAGGCGCGACGCCGGTCGCCCGGCAGAAGGCATCGGCCTCGGCGATCGTGCCGACGACCGCGAAGCGACCGAGGGCCGTGCTCCCGCTCACGCGGCGTCCGGCGCCTGGGCGATCAGCACCGCATTGATGCCGCCGAAAGCAAAAGAGTTGCTCATCGCCGTCTTGATCGTCATCGGGCGCGCCTCGTTCGGGATCGGATCGACCGGGCATTTTTCGTCCGGCTCGCGCCAGTTGATGGTCGGCGGCGCGACCTGATCGCGGATCGCGCCAAACGTCACGATCAGCTCGAGCGCGCCACCGGCACCCAGGGCGTGGCCGTGGATCGGCTTGGTGGACGAAATCGGAAGATCCGGAAGCCGGTTGCCGAACACGAGACCCAGTGCGGCAGACTCAGAGACGTCGTTGACGATGGTCGCCGTGCCATGCGCGTTGACATAATCGATCGCGTCGGGCGGCAGATCGGCGTCGAGCAGGGCCGCTTTCATCGAAGCTGCCGCACCCTCGGAATCCGGTCGCACAGGGTCCTTGGCGTCGCTCGACGTCCCGTAGCCGACCAGCGTGCCGACCGACTTGGCGCCGCGCGCCCGGGCGTGGACTTCGGATTCGAGGATGAAGACGCCGGCGCCGGCGCCGAGAACCATGCCGTTGCGGCCTTTGGAGAAGGGGCGACAGAAATCCGGCGTCATGACGCGGAGGGATTCCCACGCGAGCATTGCGTTATTGACGATGCAGTCCTCGGTGCCGCCGACGATCGCGATGTCGACCATCCCGGCGCGGATCATCTGCATGCCGAGACCGATGGCCTGCGTGGCCGAAGAGCAGGCGCTGGCGACGGCAAAGCTCGGACCCTGAACGCCGTAGCGCATCGACAGCATCGACGGACAGGCACTCGGGATCAACTTCGGAATCGACAGCGGATCGGGACGCGCGTTGTCCATCAGGTTGCCGTGGATGCCGATCTCGATCGTCTTCATGCCACCGATGCCGGTGCCGATGATGGCCGCGGCGCGGGTTCCCAGACGCGTCGTCCGATCGAAGCCGGCCTGCGCCATCGCTTCATCGGCGGCGACCAGCAGGTATTGCGAAACAGGGTCGCAGAACGCCAGCGTGGTCTTGTCGAGGTAGAGCGTCGGATCGAAATCCTGCACCTGCGCCGCGATCTTGATGCGGCCGCGATAAGGGTGCGGAAAGACCGGCGGGAAGATGCAGGGACGGCCATCGCGCGCGGCAGCCCATAGGAGCTCAGCGCCGACACCGGCGGAGGACACAGCCCCCATGCCGGTGACGACGACCCGTGCAGATGATGCCATTCAGGCCGTCTTTTCTTTGATGATGTAGGCCGCGATCGCGTCGATGAGACTCTTCACATCCTTGGCGTCATGGAAGGGGCCATCCATAGGGATGTAGACGTCGAACTTGTCCTCGATCGCCGTCAGGATCATCACGATATCGATCGACTTCAGATCGAGACTCTCGATCGTCGCGTCCATCGTGACCTTTTCGCGATCGACCATGCCTTCGGCGACAATGACGTCGATAATCTTACTGACGAGCTCGGCCTGGTCGATATCCTTCGTTTCCACCGATCACTCCACACGTCGACTACGGATCCTGACGCTCTTCGGCGAAGCTTATGGCCCACGCACGAGAGGTCGAAGTCAAATACACGACATCAAGCGGGGTATCCCGCGCGTCGCCGGCCTGGTCTCGGAGCCATTCGGTCACCGCCCCACAGGCCATGGCGGCGCGGCCAGAACCACGCGCATCCACCGCCCCTCCGTAGTCCAATCCTTCCATGAAATAAAGAGCCAAGACGATGGAAGCCCCATGGGGCATTCGTCGCGAGCGCCGGTGTTCACAGAAAGGTCTGCGGATCGACGTCGAAAGCCACCCGGACGCCGCCTCTGGGGGGTGCCACGTGTTGGATGAGCGCGCGCAGGAATCCTTGAAGATCGGCGCGGCGCGGCGAACGGATCAGGAGGCGGAAACGGTGGCGCCCGGCGATGACCGAGATCGGCGCTTCGGCCGGGCCGAGAACGACCAGGTCTTCGGATCCCGGCAGCCCGCCTGCCGTGGCAAGGGTCCAGCGCTCCGAACTCGGCATGAGGTAGGCGGCCTGCGCGAGAGACCGGGCATAGGCCTGGGTGCCGGCAAAGTCCGGCCCGGATACGATGACTGCGGCAAGGCGTCCGAACGGCGGCAGCGTCGCGCGCTGGCGCTGCGATGTTTCTTCGGCGTAGAAGCGCTCCGCATCGCCCGACAGCAGCGCGCGGACGACGGGATGATCCGGCTGGTAGGTCTGGAGAATCGCCCGGCCCGGCCGTTCGAATCGCCCGGCGCGCCCGGTGACCTGCTGCAGGAGCTGAAACGTCCGCTCGGCGGCCCGCGGATCCCCGGTCGAAAGACCGATATCGGCATCGATGACGCCGACCAGCGTCAGCATCGGGAAATTGTGTCCCTTGGCCACGAGCTGGGTGCCGATGACGATGTCGCAGCCGCCCTCGGCGACCGTGTCGAGTTCGGTGCGCAGCCTCTCGGTCCCGCCCATGAAATCGGAGGAGAGGACGATGCTGCGCATCTCGGGAAACCGCTCTGCCACCTCCTCGGCCAACCGCTCGATCCCCGGCCCGCACGGCACCAGCGCATGGGAGGCTTCGCAGATCGGACAGACGTCGGGTCGGCGTTCCTGATGACCGCAATGGTGGCAGACGAGGGCGTGGCGAAAGCGGTGCTCGACCAGCCACGCCGTACAGTCCGGGCATTGAAAACGGTGGCCGCAGCTGCGGCACAGGGTCAGCGGCGCATAGCCCCGCCGATTGAGAAAGAGAAGCGCCTGTTCGCCCCGTGCAACCGTCTCGGTTATCGCGCGCTCGAGCGGCGGCGCGATCCAGCGGCCGCGGGGCGGCGCGTTCCGACGCAGGTCGAGCGCGGTGATGACGGGCATCGGTCGATCGCCGAACCGTGCGGGCAGCTCAAGGTGGGCATAGCGGCTGTTGCGCGTGTTGACCTGCGTCTCGATCGACGGCGTCGCCGAGGCCAGCACGACGGCCGCCCCCTCGATCTGGCCGCGAACGACCGCCATGTCGCGGGCGTTGTAGGTGACGCCGTCCTCCTGCTTGTAGGCGGCCTCGTGCTCCTCATCCACGATGATCAGGGCAAGATCCTTGAATGGCAGGAACAGGGCAGACCGCGCACCGGCGACGACCTGGACCTCGCCCATCGCCAGCGCATGCCAGATCGCATGGCGCCGCTTGGCGCCGACCGATGAATGCCATTCGGCCGGGCGTGTGCCGAACCGCGCGGCGAAGCGGTCGAGAAATTGTCCGGTCAAGGCGATTTCCGGCAGCAGGATCAGCGCCTGGCGGCCGGCGCGCAGGGCCGCCGCGACGGCCTCGAAATAGACCTCGGTCTTGCCCGACCCGGTAACCCCCTGCAGCAGCGTCACGCCAAATATTTTGGCCTCGACACTCTGTTTGAGCGCGTCGGCGGCCTCGGCCTGGGTCGGGGACAGGTCCGGCGCGGCGAAATCGGGATC
>NZ_LMUU01000158.1:117566-118925 GCF_009765775.1 Beijerinckia sp. L45 | reverse complement strand
CTTGCCCATCACGCCACCGGCCTCAGCCGCGGCCAGGACGCGCGCGCGCGCCGGCGTGATCTTGCCCGTCGCCGGCCTGACATAGCGGACGCCGAGGCGCGGCGACGTGGGCTCCGCCGCGAATGGGGCACGCATGCACATGCGCAGGACCATGCCGCGCGGGCTCAAGGTCCAGCGCGCGACCCAGTCGATGAAGGCGCGGAGGTTGGCGGAGAGCGGCGGCACATCGCTGCGCCCGCCGACCGGTTTGAGTTTTGGGCTGACGCTTTGGCCAAGCGACCAGACGACGCCGATGGTGCGGCGTGGTCCGAGTGGCACCTCAACGAAATCGCCCGGCTGGAGCAGGACGCCCGGTTCGATCTTGTACGTGTAGGCTTGATCGACCGCCACGGGGATCAGGACGTCGGCGGTAGCGGCTGGTTCGGTCATCGGCCAATCAGGAATGGGGCCCGCGTTCTTGCGCATCGCGCGCGGCAGGCATCGACGATCTATCGCATAAGGCCAGCGTCCCCGAGCGCAAGCCCTGGAAACGAGGAAGGGCGCCCGGCTTGCGCCAGACGCCCTTCTGGAGCGACACGATGCTGAGAGGGGGGA
Organism: Beijerinckia sp. L45; assembly: GCF_009765775.1. Classification (GTDB taxonomy): domain Bacteria; phylum Pseudomonadota; class Alphaproteobacteria; order Rhizobiales; family Beijerinckiaceae; genus RH-AL1. The sequence goes on along the minus strand of NZ_LMUU01000158.1, from coordinate 118,331 downwards.
TCAGCATACGGCTCGACCGGTCGACATGGGGGGAAGCCGAGGGGTCGAGGGACAATCGCTCTCGTTGCTGAAGATAAGGACCAACGACGTGTCCGCAAGGCATCGTCACGCGAGAAATGCAGGATGTCGGATTACGTTTTCGTCATGATGGCATGGCTTAGCGGCTTGACTGCCCCAAACCCCTCAGTTTTTCGAGGTATCGATCGCGGTGTTGGGAGGCAGGATCTTGAACAGCGCGGGATCGGGCTTCTGCTTCAGGTCGAGATTGTAGAGCGTCACAAGGGTCTCGTAGCCTTGGGGATCACGCACCTGCCACTGGCGTAGCTCATAGGTGACGGGGTCGAAGATCAACCGGATCCGCGAGGTGCCGCCGAAGGTGGTCCGATCATCGAGCAGAATCATCATCGCCTCGGGCGAATTCAGCACGTTGAGGATCTGCGTGTCGCTCTTCAGGTCGATCTTGTCCTGCAGCAGGAACTTGAGCGGGGTCTGCCCGATCGCGTAGGTCTGCTGGGTCTTCAGCTTGCGATCGTTGACGGCTACCGATGTGCCGTCGGAAATCACTTCGAGCGCCGCTGGTGCCGCATATTCAAACCGCAGTTTTCCCGGTTTTTGAACGTAGATTTTGCCTTCCGAGTGCCGCCCGTCCGCTCCGGTCTGCACGAAGTCGCCGACCATTGTCGGCGCCGACGAGAGAAACATGTCGGCCCGGTGGATCGCCTTGTCGGCATCGCTACCGGTCAGAACGACGGGCACGGACTGCTT
>NZ_LMUU01000158.1:95771-117395 GCF_009765775.1 Beijerinckia sp. L45 | reverse complement strand
TCATAAGCCCTGTCGCCCCAGACGAGTCGGTACTGCGACGTTGTGGCATTAGTGGGACCCGTCTCACCATCACGGTAACGGGCCTGTCCTGCCAAGGTTGCGCCTAGTCGTCGCTACCCTGTAGTTCGAACGCGCCGCGATCGATACCGCCGCCGACGAGGATCGTGCGCTTGCCCGAGTGGTTCGGGGCGCCCACAACCCCTTCCTTCTCCATGCGCTCGACCAGCGAGGCGGCTTTGTTGTAGCCCACCGAGAGCCGCCGCTGGATGTAGGACGTCGAGCATTTGCGGTCGCGCAGGACGATCGCCACGGCGCGATCGTAGAGATCGCCGGATTCCTCCGCGTCCATGCCGCCGCCGACAGGAGCCTCGCCATCCTCCGGCTCGACCGCGATCTCGTCGTCGCTGGTGATGGCGTCGAGATATTCCGGCTGGCCTTGGCTTTTGAGGTGAGCCACCACCTTTTCGACTTCGCCATCCGAGACGAAAGGCCCGTGGACGCGCGAAATGCGGCCGCCGCCGGCCATGTAGAGCATGTCGCCCTGCCCGAGCAGCTGCTCGGCGCCCTGCTCGCCCAGGATCGTCCGGCTGTCGATCTTCGACGTCACCTGGAAGGAGATGCGGGTCGGGAAGTTCGCCTTGATCGTGCCGGTGATGACGTCGACCGACGGCCGTTGCGTCGCCATGATGAGGTGAATGCCCGCGGCGCGGGCCATCTGCGCGAGGCGCTGGATGGCGCCTTCGATGTCCTTGCCGGCGACCATCATCAGGTCGGCCATCTCGTCGACGATGACCACGATGAAGGGCAGCGGCACGAGATCCATCGCCTCGTGCTCGTACATCGCCTCGCCGGTCTCGCGGTCGTAGCCGGTCTGGACGGTGCGCATCAGCTGCTCGCCCTTGAGCGCCGCCTCACTGACGCGGGCGTTAAAGCCCTCGATGTTGCGGACGCCGAGCTTCGACATCTTCTTGTAGCGGTCCTCCATCTCGCGGACCGCCCATTTCAGCGCGACCACGGCCTTCTTCGGGTCGGTCACGACGGGCGTCAGCAGATGCGGGATTCCGTCATAGACGGAGAGCTCGAGCATTTTGGGATCGACCATGATCATCCGGCACTCTTCCGGCTTGAGCCGGTAGAGCAGCGAGAGGATCATCGTGTTGATCGCCACGGACTTGCCCGAACCGGTGGTGCCGGCGACGAGAAGATGCGGCATCTTGGCGAGATCGACGATGATCGGCTCGCCGCCGATGTTCTTGCCGAGCGCGATGGCAAGCCGCTGCTTAGTCTTGTCGAAGTCCTCCGACGCCAAAAGTTCGCGCAGAAAAACCGTCTCGCGGCGCTGATTCGGCAGTTCGATGCCGATGACGTTGCGGCCCTGGACGACGGCGACGCGGGCGGAGATCGCCGACATCGAGCGGGCGATGTCGTCGGCGAGGCCGATCACGCGGGACGACTTGATGCCCGGCGCCGGCTCGAGCTCGTAAAGGGTTACCACCGGGCCGGGTCGGACGTTGATGATCTCGCCCTTGACGCCGAAATCGTCGAGCACGCCTTCGAGAAGCCGGGCGTTCTGCTGCAGGGCGTCTTCCGAAACCTGCGACGCCACCAGCTTCTTGGCTTCCATCAGCATCAGCAGCGGCGGCAGGACGTAGGTGTCGCGGCCGCCCCGCTCGGGACGAGCCTGAACTTCCCGCAAGGCGCGCTGGCTCGGCGCCGGTGCCGCGGCAGGAAGGATCACGCGGGCGAGTGGCGGGTCTTCGGACTCCGCGCTGGAAAGGCGGGCTTGCGCGGCGGCGCGCGCTGCCGGGGGCGCATAGGCGCTGGCATCGAAGCGCGATCCGTCGATGCTGGGCGCGATCGGATCCGGGGCAAAACTGAGATCGAACGGCACGTCCGGGATGAAGTCGCCGTCGAAGGACGGATCCTGCCAGGGCGCCCGCTCGCGCGGCTTCATCCTCGTCGTGCGCAAGCGGCGAAGCCGGCGCATGATCCCCGCCTTCAGGCTGAGGACGGCGTGGATCACGGCGCCGAGCGAGAGGATGCCGATACCCGGCTCGCCGGCGACGTCGTCCTCCTCGTCGTCCCGGGCAACACGGCGCACGGGAACGACGTCGTCATAATCGTCATCGTCCTGATTGGCAGCATGATCCCGCAGGCCGACCGAAGCGGACAGCAGGAGGACGGCACCCGCCCCGATCGCCAGGGCGAGCAGGATCATCATCGGCCTGAAGCCGGACAGCAGCCGCCGCGGGATCGCGATGACGACGTCGCCCATGACGCCGCCGAGGCCGGTCGGCAGCGGCCAATGCGCGGTGATCGGCAGCAGCGCAGCGATGCCGGCCGCACAAAGGGAGCCGGCAAACAGCAGGGCGAAGCGCATCCCGACCCGCGGGAGGCGCCGTGTGGTGACCAGCCGCCAGCCCCAGAACGCGATCGGCATCAGGATGGCGATCGAGGCGAGGCCGAACATCTGCATGAGCAGATCGGACACGATGGCGCCCGGCGCGCCGAGCCAGTTGTGAACCGGCGCGGAGGTGGCGTGATTGAGGCTGGGGTCCTGGACCGACCAGGTGAGCAGGGCAAAGCCGAGCGCAACGAGCCCGACAAGCACGGCGCCACCCACCATTTCCGCGATGCGCCGCACCGCGAAGATCCGGATCGGCTCGGGAATATGATCGAATGCCGAGAAGGTCGTTGTGGTGCGCATCCGGTCTACCGCCAGGCGCCGCAAGCGAGAGCCTGCCACGCCGATTGCAGCCGCGGCACGCGGCCTCTCGGCGTCGAGCGTAGAGGGCGGCGGTTAATGGCGGCTTAACCTTAATCGACCGCCGCGTTGCGCCCCAAGCCATCTCGGAGGGATCCGGAAAACAAAACGCCGCCGTCAAAGACGGCGGCGTTGCTTCTCGTCGGCCGGGCGCGAGGCCCGGCCGATATGCCGATCTCGAGATCAGGTGTTGTAGGCGCGCTCGCCATGCTCGGAGATGTCGAGGCCTTCGCGCTCGGCATCGACGGTGACGCGCAGACCAATGGTCCAGTCGACGACCTTATAGAGGATCGCCGAGCCAATACCCGACCACAGCAGGGTGAAGCCGACCGTTTTGCACTGGATGAGGACCTGGGTCATCATGTCGTAGGTGCCGGGAGCACCGGTGCCGGGCTTCAAGGTGTAGTCGGTCAAGCCGACACCGCCGAGGGCCGGGGCAACCAGGATGCCGGTGCCGATCGCGCCGATGATCCCACCGATGCAATGGACGCCGAACACGTCGAGCGAGTCGTCGTAGCCGACCTTGTTCTTCACCACCGAGACGAAGAAGAAGCAGACGACGCCAACGACGAGTCCGAGCACGATCGCGCCCATCGGACCGCAGTAGCCCGAAGCCGGCGTGATGGCGACGAGGCCGGCGACGGCGCCCGAGCACATGCCGAGAAGCGAAGGCTCGCCCTTGATCAGCCACTCCGCGAACAGCCAGGCCAAGGTAGCGGCCGAGGTGGCAACGAAAGTGTTGACGAAGGTCATCGCCGTGACGCCGTTCGACTCGAGGTTGGAGCCGGCGTTGAAGCCGAACCAACCGACCCAGAGCAGCGAAGCGCCGATCATGGTCATCACGAGCGAATGGGGCGGCATCGGCTCCTTGGGATAGCCGATACGCTTGCCGAGCAGCAGGGCGCCAACGAAGCCGGCGATGCCTGCGTTGATATGCACGACGGTGCCGCCGGCAAAGTCGAGTGCGCCCATCTGGTTGAAGTAACCGGCGTTGGACGTGACTTTGTCGAGAGCGGCCTGAGCCGTGGCCTTGGCGGCGTCACCGGTTGCGGCAGCTAGCGCCTTGGCGGCGTCGCCGACGGCGTCCGGACCCTGCCAGAACCAGACCGCATGCGCGATGGGGAAGTAGATGAAGGTGACCCAGAGCGTGATGAACACGATCAGAGCCGAGAACTTCATCCGTTCCGCGAACGCACCGACGATCAGCGCCGGCGTGATGCAGGCGAAGGTCATCTGGAACGCCATGTAGACGTATTCCGGAATGACGACGCCGTTCGAGAACGTCGCGGCCGTCGAGTCCGGCGTCAGACCTTTCAGGAAGGCGCGATCGAAGCCGCCGACGAAACCGTTGATGGCGTCAGGGCCGGTGGTGAAGGCCAGCGAGTAGCCGTAGATGCACCAGATGATCGAGACGAGCGCGACGATCATGAAAACCTGGGACAGAACCGACAGCATGTTCTTCGAGCGGACGAGACCGCCGTAGAACAGGGCGAGGCCCGGGACCGACATCATGAGGACGAGCGCCGTGGATACGAGCATCCAGGCGGTGTCGCCTTTGTTGGGCACAGGGGCCGGCGCCGCGGCTGCCGCGGTCGCGACCTGAGCCGTCGCAGTCTGAGCGAACGCCCATCCCGCGCTTAACATAGTTCCGAGAAGGCCGAGCCCCAGCGCCCTTCCGGCGCCTTTCGGCGGTGCAATAGTCATCGAAAGCTCCCACATATTGGCTTGATAGAGGAAAAGGAAATCAAAGAGCGTCCAGGTCGCGTTCGCCTGTGCGAATTCGCACCGCTTGCTCGACATCCGTGACGAAGATCTTGCCGTCGCCGATCTGGCCCGTGCGCGCGGCGGTCGTGATGGCTTCCATCACAGGCCCGAGGAGATCGGGCGACACGCCGACTTCGATCTTCAGCTTCGGCAGGAAGCTGACGGCGTATTCGGCCCCACGGTAGATCTCCGTATGACCCTTCTGTCGGCCGTAACCTTTGACTTCCGTAACGGTCATGCCGTGTACGCCGACGTTCGTCAGCGCATCGCGGACTTCCTCTAATTTGAACGGCTTAATAATCGCCATTACTAACTTCATCGTGCTGCCCCCTCCACCCGATAGCTGCCGACCTGCATCCACATCAAACAAATGCATTGGCCGTCAGGCGATACCACGGATTGCAAGAGATGGGCCGCTTGCCTTCAACTCGCCGCGATCGTAGGAACCTTTTTTAAATTCGTGATATTTTGGCTAAAGATTAGGCAACCAGCGCGGTTTCGTCTTACGATTGCGCTCTGGAGCGCCCACACGTCCGTGATCAGTCGGCAAAATGGCGTTGCCGAATAACGCCTTCCTGCATCACCGATGCGACGAGAACACCGTCGCGGTTGAAGATCAGCCCGCGGGCGAGGCCGCGGCCCCCCGATGTGTTGGGACTATCCTGCGCGTAGAGCAGCCACTCGTCGGCACGCGCCGGCCGGTGAAACCACAGCGCGTGGTCGAGGCTCGCTACAGAAAAAGCGGGTTCGAACAAGGTGCGCCCATGCGCGGCCAGCGCCACGTCGAGCAACGTCAGATCGGAGAGATAGGCCAGCACCGCGCGATGGACCGCGGGATCATCGGGAAGGCGCCCGGTCGCCCGGATCCAGACGTTTTGGACAGGGTTCGGTCCGCCCGTGCCATCGTAGCGGCTCAAGCTGCACGGCCGCACCTCGATCGCCTGCTCCCCGGTGAACCAGGCTTTCAAGCCCGGCGGTAACAGCCCCGGCGCATTGGCTTCGATCTCGGCCTTCGACGGCAGGCTGTCGGGATCCGGAACGCTCGGCATCACCGCCTGATGCTCGAGGCCCTCTTCCGTGACCTGAAACGAGGCGAAGAGATCGAAGATCGGACGGCCGGACTGCACGGCGACGCAGCGCCGGGTGGTGAAGCTGCGTCCGTCGCGAACGCGCTCGATCTCGTAGACGATCGGGATCGTCGGATCGCCCGGCAGGACGAAATAGGCGTGGAGCGAATGCGGCACGCGGCCTTCGACGGTGTGGGACGCCGCGACCAGCGCCTGCGCCACGACGAGGCCACCGAAAACCCGCTTGCGGCCGACCGGCGGCACGCGCCCGCGAAACAGGTTGGCCTCGATCCGCTCGAGATCGAGGACGCCGAGCAGCTCTTCGACATTACGGGCCATGGGATGTCCGGTTGGCGAGGGATCCTGGTCGGCGGATCCGACCTAACCCAGGCGCACGTCCTCGTCGAGGGGCCGCGCCTCTTCGGGAAGCATGATCGGAATGCCGTCGCGGATCGGGTAGGCGAGCCGGGCCGCCCGGGACACGAGCTCCTGCGTCGCCGCGTTGTACTCCAATGTCGTCTTGGTCAAGGGACAGACGAGGATCTCGAGCAGGCGCGGATCGATGCGCGAGACCTCCGCGATGCTGTCGCCGGGGACCGGAACCAGGCTCGCCTCACCGTGATCGCTCATTGCCGCTCCTCTTAATATTCACAGTTGGCCTCACCGAACGCAAAGCACGCCTCATTGCAACGTGTTCGGCGCGTTTCGGCCCCGCGCGAGCTCGATCTCGGTGATCGCGACCAAGACATCGGCGCGACCTTTGAGATCGACCGCTTCGAGCAGGGCTTGTTTCTCGCGGGGGCCGAACGGGCTCATCATCGAAAGCGCGTTGACCAGCGCCTCGTTCGGCGCGTCGTTGATCGAATCCCAGTCGATCTGCAGCTGATTCGAATCGGCAAAATCGCGCAACGCTTTCAGGACGCCGTCGCGGTCGACCGCATCCTCGCCGAGGCGCGGACTGAAGTCGCTCTCGAAGGCGGCGAAATCCGCCTTGACCTGACGATAGGGCGTCATCGCCGCGATCTCGTCGACGACGGCAAAGCGGGCGACCCCCGTCAGGGTCACGATGTAGCGCCCATCGCCCGACTCAGCGAACTGGGTGATCCGGCCGGCGCAGCCCACTTTGAACAGCGGTGGCACCTCGCTGGAGGCGCCCTGCGGATCCGGCTGGATCATGCCGATCAGCCGATGACTCTTGAGCGCATCGTCGATCAGCGCGAGATAGCGCGGTTCGAAAATGTTGAGCGGCAATTGCCCGCGCGGCAGCAACAGAGCGCCGGACAGCGGAAACAGCGGCACGACATTCGGCATGTCGCGGGCGCTCGCGGCTTCTTCGTTGCTCATCTGGTGTCCTGTCTTTGCGGCGCGAACGGGCTCGTCCTCTAGGAGAATAGAAGCGTCGAGAGCTTTCTGCGAGCGGACAACGTTGCGGGGTCCATCAGGCTCCAGGCGTCGAAGAACTGCAACAGCTGCTTGCGCGCCCCGTCGTCGTTCCAGGTCCGGTCGCGCTTGATGATGGCGAGGAGCGCGTCGGCCGCCTCATCGCGAAGCCCCTTCGCATTCAAGGCCAAGGCCAGATCGAAGCGGGCCTGGTGATCGTCAGGGTCGGCCTCGACGCGGCGCCTGAGGTCGGCATCGTCGCCGACGGCGCTGGCCTGCTCGGCGAGATCGAGCGCGGCGCGGGCGGCGATGATTCCCGCATCCTTGTCGCCGAACGTCGGAATCTGCGCTGCTACGTCGCGGGCGCCCTCGAGATCGCTCGCGACGACGAGAACGCGAACCAGACCGGCCAAAGCGGCGAGATGCTCGGGGTCCTGTTCGAGAATCGCGGAAAAGATCGCCGCCGCGCTCGCGACGTCGCCGCCCGCGAGCGCCGCCTCGGCCTCGGCGAGAGCCTCTTCGGTGCCGTCGTCGAGGGGCCCGACGAGGCGCTCGACGAATCCCTTGATCTGACTTTCCGGCAACGCGCCCATGAAGCCGTCGACCGGCTGACCGCGCTGAAAGGCGAAGACCGCCGGCGCGCTGCGCACGCCGAGCCGCGACGCGATCTGCGGATGCTGGTCGATGTCCATGCGGACCAGCTTCACCTTGCCATCCGCCGCCTGCACCACCTTTTCGAGCGCAGCCGACAACTGCCGGCTCGGAAGGCTGGCGGCGGACCAGAAGTCGACGAGCACCGGCAGCCGGGCGGACGCGGTGATCACGTCGGCAGCAAAGCTCGTGGTAGTCGTTTCCTTGGCGACCGGCTCGCCCTGTCCCGCCGCCTGAAAGGCCTGCCCGCTGTCTACCATCGTCCGTCTCCTGCCCCTGTCGCGCTGCGAAGATGTGCTGCCCCTGGCGCGTGTGCAACCGTCGCCCGCCCACCGCGGCGGCTTTAGATCGCTTTTTGCGCGCCGATGACAGCCCGATGGACAGAAAGCAGCGGCACGGCGACCGGCGCCGCAAGGACCGGGCGGCCGGTCGGTTCGGCCCTTGTCCCTCGGCACACCAGGCTCGCGAATTTCCCATTTGCATCCCGCGGCGATTTCCGCCTATACGTTTCCGGCGCGGGCGGTGTTGCCGCCCTGCATCGGATGCGGGTGTAGCTCAGTGGTAGAGCACAACCTTGCCAAGGTTGGGGTCGAGGGTTCGAATCCCTTCGCCCGCTCCAGTAAATCAATGGATTAGTTGATTTTCTGGTGTGACGTATCCGATGCTAGTGATATTGCAAAATGACCGTTTTGCCATTCGTCCATCTTCTGGCGACGCATGCATGCTCTGGTGTTAGGGCTTGGGTGAACGCAACTCGCTTCACGCCCAGTCGACGCAGGTCGTCAGCCGGCCATCAAGATCTATTATGGAAAGCATGAAGGGCTTGGGCGGGGCGTCGGGCGTCTACAGGCGAAATAATGCCGGATCGGCGGGCTTTCACGCGCTTCTGACAAGCAGCGGACATGAAAAACAGAACCGGCTCGATAACGGCGCCCACGCCGGCAGCGGCCTCGCTCAATCGATAGCGGTCGAGAGTTTGATGCGGCACGAACCCGAGAGCGGAGACGAGTTGACATCGGGCCGGACAGGCGACTTTCGAAAGCGCCTCGTTCACCTGCAGTCATGCTGAACAAATGCATTACTCAATCACTGCCAACGGTCAACAGATGTCAGCGCCGACAGGCGGACACGCACGGCATTTCTTACCCGCAGAAAGCTTCTCCCATAATTGGAGTTGATCTATTTGGCGAGGGTGGGTCGGCAGGCTAGCAGCGAAGACTATTTCGTGTGAGATTGCAGCGTACTGAGTCGATTTATGCATATTCTGCTCTCAATAGACGTCGTTCTGAGGAGCCTTTAATGACACCTGAGTTTGAAGAATTCCGCCAACGCATTCTTGCACATGCAAAGCTCGTCGCTACTCGTGCTGCTCGAGTCGAGTCTGAAGCGAGCACGAACACTTCGTTAGTGCAGCCGTTCTTGACGGCACTTGGGTACGACGTTGGCAATCCTGACGAAGTGTCACCTGAACATCACGCAGATTTTTCTGAAAAATATCAAAACAAAGTAGATTATGCCATCTTACATAAGAACGATCCTGTCATAGCAATTGAATCTAAGAAGTATGGCTCAGCCATGAAGGACGATCGAGGTCAGCTTCGAAGTTATTTCAACGCATCTTCCACGGTGAAGTTGGGAATTCTGACAGATGGCATGAAATATGAATTTTATGCCGACTCTGACAAACCAAACATGATGGACGACACAGCGTTTCTTCGTTTAAATTTCTCCGACATCGCAAAAGACGGAACTATCGACGATAATACGCTCGGCGGGATAGCCGGTATACGCAATGGACTTTTCAATCCGGAAAACGTCGGAGCTGAAGCAAAGCTAAAGCTTCTGTTTGAATCGATCATTGCTACGCTCAAGATTTTAAAATCGGAACCATCGGATGACTTCATACGGTTTATACTTGGTCAATCTGAAGTAGGCAGCAAGATTGGAAAGCTGACATCGAGGATCGTCGAGGCGAATCGCGATGTTGTCCGGTCCGCGATGGAAGCGTTCGTTGCGCAAGAAGCTCTGGCCCGACTAGGTTATGCGCCAAAAGACGTTGTCCGGACAACGGCAGAACCGATCGCAGTGTCAGCACCGATCAGTGCGCCCGAGCCGGAAGCGGAAGGGCATTTGCCTTCGGACGACGAGGTCAAAGTCCTGGCCTACGCCAAAAACCGCCTCTTGTACTTGGTTCGAAACGACGTCCTCTTCGAAGAAGTCCTTAAGTTAACATTCCGAAAAACGAAGACCTCTTTTCGAGTTTTTTATGGGCGTCCCAACAGTGGGTCGCTATTTGACTACCGCGAGCAACGCGACGGAAAGATATTGCTGCAATTTCCTGCCCTTGAGGGCAGCGAGATTGCTTATAATGCGTCCCCTGAGCTAGATGACTATCTACTGAAAGCCTTTTCGAACCGTGTCAGAGAAGCAGGCGTCTCGTTTGAATCCCCTCCAGCGCTTCGCTCGATTAAGGGCGGCCAAGCTAACGCCGCCGAGAGCTGACTAATGGTCTTCATTCATAGTGTTTGGACATCATGCCATGCCTAACAAACGGCCGGACATTGGACATTTCTGAGCTGCAACGGGCAGAAGCCGGCCTTGGCTTCTGCCGGCGTTATCCGCCGAGCTTCGCGTATGTCAATCGAAGAGCCTCGTCTATGTCAGGCTGCTTTCTTAAGGACGCCGATAGTTAGGTCGGCCTCTCGGCACCATTAAGCCGACAAAACACTCCGAGCGAGCTTCTTTAATCTGCATCGAGCGTGGCCGAGTTATATCCCGTCGCGAAGACGGCTCCTGGGTGCGCTTGATGTCTCCGAATGGTACAGGAAAGCTCTCCTCTTCAGCGCCTTTACGGTCGTTCATTTCCCGTCGAGCGTTCCAAAATCAGCGGACCGCCATTACGCGCGATAGTCAGGTCGCGAATGCTTGCCACACGACCTTGAACGTCATCGCGCACACGCCTAGCCAGAGCGACCTTGAGGGGAAGCACCAGACCGGCATTCGGCCTGGAGGTGGAGGTCTCCATCGATAACGGACACGTCGTCCTCACGATCTTGCACATGTGTTGCTCAATCGCGCCCCGTCGGGCATCGAAACGACCCTCGCGATAGTGGTTCGGGCAAAGTCACGATGAGGTTGAAGAACCGGTCTTCCCCGTCGTTCGCACGGGATGCCCGCGTCGCTGCCTCGTCAAGGAGATCGCAAACTTGCGCACCATCCTGGCGCGGTCCGATGGTCGTCCGAGGGTGACGACCGCGGACGGATACTTAAGGGATCGAGCCGCGGAGTGCGACAAAGTGTCGAGGGTAGCGAACCATCGGCGGCGCTCATCATTGGCCTTTCATAACGAAAGGAGACGGACATGAACACGACCTTGAAGACCATCACGATCGCAGGCCTGACCGCCCTCACGTTGGGTGCGGGCGTCGCAACGACGACATCGTCGGCAGACGCACAGGGTTTCCGCGGCGACGGCTGGCACGGCGGCTACGGGCGACACTACGGTGGGCGCGGGGCGGCGATCGGCCTTGGCATCGCAGGGGCCGCGCTGGCGACCGGTGCAGCCTATAACTATTACCAACGCCCTTATGGCTACGGTTACGGCGATGGATATGGCCGGCCGTACGAAGAGTATCGTTACGGCTACTAAGGTCGGCGTTCACAATAAGGCCCCTGTCGAGACACTCGGCGGGGGCTTTTTTCTATTACCGCCGCCGGCGGCCCGGCAGAGCAATCGATGCGTAACCTGCTCTCATCGTCGTCGCGCCAACGGGCAGCTGCAATCTCGCGCACCTCTCTGTTCCGTCGGATCGTGCAATCCGTATGCGAGGGCCAACATACCTATCCACGGTATACCGGCCTCCCCAGAACCAAAGCGACGAGAAGACGTCTTTCGATGCCTTGACGATCGTCGGCCGCGGTCGATCTAAGGTTGAGCTTTCAACCGGGGATGCCCTATGGCCGAGAATTCCAAGACCCGTCAGACGCCGTCGCCGGACACGATCGTTGCGATCCGCGCGGCGCTCTTCGAGCCCGTCCTGAAGAGCCGGCACCTTCGCTCGACCGCGGATGTCTCCGCGCCGCTGCGCCTCGGCAAACCGCGCCAAAGCGTGCCGAGCGCGGCGGTTTCTGAATAGCCGGAGCGCTTTTCAATCAAGCGCGCGACGACGAGCCGCGCGATGCAAAGCCGGTTTGGAAGACAAACGATGTGTCGATCGCCTTGATGGCGCGGTCGAGATGCTCCTGGGCCGCCTGTTCGCGACGCTCCAGGCGCTCGATCTGCTCTTCCGCGTCCTTCGCGCGCGCTTCGGCCTGTATCGCTTGTTGATGGGACCGCGCTTCGCTCGCCTTCTGTTCGGCGAGCGTCTCGTTCAAGCCCCGGATGATTTTCTCATAGGTCCGCATCTGAAAGTTCAGAGCGTTGATGAAAGAGCCGGCGTGTTCGATCGCCCTGATCGAGGCGTCGACATCGCCTCGATTTGCCACCTCCGATGACGGCGGCGCAGATCCCTCCGGCCGCGGCTCCGCGCCCCGGACGAGAGGACCGATCTCGACGACAGCACCCTGGTGAGATGATCCAAGCGACGTGTCAGTCTCCGGAGGTTTGGCGATGGGGGTCACGTGCTGGTCCTTCTCACAAAGCGCGCCACAGCAATACAGACATCATGCTTAATTCCGAGTAAAAGCCCGCCGGCAACGATGGTTTGCCAACAATGCATATGCCACAAAACAACAAACTTGGTACAAACGACTGCAAACCGAATTTTATGAGCTGATCAGAACCGGTTTTTCCCCGTTTCCGTCCTCGTTGCCGGGAAATACTTGCACGGGCTGACAAAACGCGCTTGCCGTATGGTGTAGGCGGCCGCGCGCGGACACCGGTGCCCCGGCTGGGCCATGCGTTGCACGGCGCCCGATCTTCCCCTAACGAGGCGCTTCCTCCCAGAACGCCACCTGATGTGCCGGCCTGCGACGCCAAGGACTCGATCTATGCCGGACCATTCCCTGCTCGTCACCCACAGCGGCAAATTCCACTGCGACGAGGTGTTCGCCTATGTCGTGCTGCGCCTGGCGCTGGGCCTTGGCGAAGCGGACCACACGCTGGTGCGCACCCGCGACGCCAAAATAATCGCGAGCGGCGATGTCGTGTGGGATGTCGGCAGCCTCTACGACGAGGCCACCAACCGCTACGACCACCATCAGCGGGGCGCGCCGGTGCGCGACGACGGCACGCCGTTCAGCGCGGCCGGGCTGGTGTGGCGGCGCCATGGCGTGGCGGCGGTCGGCGCACTTCTCGATGCCGACATCCAGGCTTTCGCGCCGAAGATTGCCGCGGAGATCGACCAGAGTCTGGTCCGTCGCATCGACGAACTCGACAATGGCGTCGTGGCGGAAAAGGACACGCTGGGGCTTGCCTCGCTGATCGGCGATTTCAACCCGAGCTGGGACGCGCCCGGGGGCGACGCGCAGGCCGATGCGGCATTTCTCCAGGCTGTCGCGATGGCCGATGGCGTGCTGCGCCGCCGCGTCGAATCCCTGCGCTCGCGCTTGGCGGCCGAGGCGATCGTCGTCGCCGCGCAGGCGGCTTCGGCCGATCCCCGCATCCTCGAGCTCGATCGCGGGATGCCGTGGAAGAATGCGGTGTTCGCCCATGACCTGCCGGTCGCCTACGCGATCTATCCCGTCTCCAACGGCAATTGGATGGTCGATTCCATGCCGCCGGAAGCCGGTTCGTTCGAGCAGCGCATTCCGTTGCCGCAGGCCTGGGCCGGCTTGCCGGAAGCGGATCTCGCCGCGGCGTCCGGCGTCGACGATGCGGTCTTCGTGCATCTCCGCCGCTTCGTCGGCGCGGCGAAGACACGCGCCGGCGCGCTCACCATGGCACGTAAGGCGATTGTCATCAGCGAGGAGGCTTAGGGCACGACACCGGCCCCAAGCGGGGCCGCCGCGCATCCTCCATGCGGCTGATTGACAGCGGTTGCATGTGCAATACGGTGCAACCGACGCTATTGGAGCGTTTGGCTGGCGCACTTTGGATGTGCGAGACGGCCTCAGCATATGGGAGCGAGGCATGACGCCCATCAGACCCTATGGTGTCGCTGTGACCGATGCGATCGCCTCCGGAAAAGTCGACGAGATGAAAGCCGTGGCGCAGGCGTGCCGGGATTATCTCGCGACCTATGGCGACCTGCCCCGGCTCCTGTCGACCCTCGATGCCGAGATCGCGAAACTATCAGCCCACAAACCATCCTGACGGCGGCGTTTGCCGGCTGTCCGCCGCTGCCGGCAATGCCCTCAACCTCGAAGGGTTTTTTCCATGACAACCATCCGTCCGCTCTACATGGTCACCGTCACCGATGCGATCTGCAAAGGCGACCTCGCCGAAATGAAAAAGCTTCGCGCCGAATGCGAGAAGCACATTGCGGATCACGGCGATATCGCGAGCCTTCTCAGCACGCTGCAGGTCGAGATCGCCAAGGCCGAACACGGCGCCAAACGCAAGTAACGCGATCATCGTCTTCGCTTTCGAAAGCCGATCGATCGCACTGTTCGTGGGCCCACGGTTTCTGTGGCGCCGTCGCGACGCGTTGATCGTGCCGCTCGACAGCGCTGTATTGAAACGAGCCTCACAGGCGCGACCCAGGGAGTCGGGGTATCCGCCGCTATCTTGAGAGCCGCGCATGTCTGGATCCTCACGATGACCGCATCGCTCGCCGACCACACCATCCATCGCCCCGTGCGCTATACGGATGTGTCGGACTACGAGCGGATGGTGCCGGTGCATGTGGTGTGGGAAATCACCCTCGCCTGCAATCTGAAATGCCTGCATTGCGGCTCGCGGGCCGGTGGCCCCCGCGCCGACGAACTGACCACGACTGAGGCGCTCGACCTCGTCGATCGGCTGGCCGGCCTTGGCACGCGGGAAATATCGCTGATCGGCGGCGAGGCCTATCTGCGCAAGGATTGGGTCGAGATCATCCGGCGGTGTCGCAGCCGCGGCATGCGGACGGCGATCCAGACCGGTGCCCGCAATCTCACCGAAGCGAAGATTGCCGCCGCGGTCGAGGCCGGCCTGCAGGGGATCGGTGTCTCCATCGATGGGCTCGCCGCACTGCATGACCGTGTCCGCGGCGTGCCGGGATCCTTCGACCAGGCTTTCGCGGTGCTCGCAGCCGCGAAGGCGCACGGCCTCGCCGTTTCGGTCAATACCCAGATCGGCCCGGAAACGCTGTCGCAGCTGGAACCGTTGATGGACCGCATCATCGCCGCCGGCGCAACGCATTGGCAGATACAGCTCACCGTGGCCATGGGCAACGCGGTCGATAACGACCAGCTCCTGCTGCAGCCCTACCAGCTTCTCGACCTGATGCCGCTGCTGGCGCGGCTTTACGAGGACGGCCGCGAGCGCGGACTGCTGATGGTCGTCGGCAACAACATCGGCTACTTCGGCCCCTACGAGCATCTCTGGCGCGGCTTCGGCGACGAGAGCGAACATTGGAGCGGCTGCGCCGCCGGCCAGACCGGCATCGGCATCGAGGCGGACGGAACGATCAAGGGCTGTCCTTCGCTCGCCACCTCTCTGTACGCCGCCGGCAATGTCCGAACCGCGACGATCGAGGATATCTGGCGCCACAGCGAAGCGATGCGTTTCGGGCGCCTGCGCGACGTCGACGAACTCTGGGGCTACTGCCGCACCTGCTACTACGCCGACGTCTGCCGCGCCGGCTGCACCTGGACCTCGGAGTCGCTGCTCGGCAAGCGCGGCAACAATCCCTACTGCCACCATCGCGTCCGGGATCTTGCGGCGCACGGCCGCCGCGAGCGCATCGTCAAAGTGAAGGAGGCTCCGGCGGACAGCTTCGCGATCGGCGAGTTCGCGCTGATCGAGGAAGCCATGCCCGGCTGCGACCTGCGCCCGATGCCGGCGCGCGATCCCAACGCCGTTCATGTCCGGACGGTCGTACGCGCGGCTGACGGCGGCCTGGCGCCGGCAACGCTAGACCTGTGCCGCGATTGCGAGCGCTATGTCTGGCCCCACGAGACGACCTGCCCGCATTGCGGCGGCGATCTCGCGACCACCGCGGCACGCCACGCGGCCGATGTCGCCCGGCGGCAGGCCCTGATCGCCCGGGCCCGAGCGGTGCTCGCCCGGCTCGGATCCGAGGGCGCTCGACACGAAGCCTAAATCGCGGCTCGATGGCTGCGTTTCGGTTCCTTGAACGCGCGTGTCGCGGCGATTACACGCCAGCGTGCTATGAACGGTCCGGCGGCTCTGCTGCTGTTGGACCCGCCCAAGGATCATCCATGGAATTCGTGCTTATCGCGCTCGTCGTTGTCGTGGTCATCGCGGTGTCCCTCGGCATCCGCACGGTGCCGCAGGGCCAGGTTTGGACCGTCGAGCGCTTCGGCCGTTTCACCCGACTGCTGCATCCCGGCTTGAACCTGATGACGCCGTTCGTCGAACGCGTCGGGCACAAGATGAACGTGCAGGAGATCGTGCTCGACATCCCCGAGCAGGCGGTCATCACCCGCGATAACGCCGCCGTGGTGGTCGACGGCATCATGTACTAACGTGTCCTCGATGCCGAGAAAGCCGCCTACGGCGCGCAGAACCTTGTGCAGGCGCTGACCTCGATGGCGATGACGAACATCCGCTCGGTGATCGGCGCGCTCGACCTCGACGGCGCCCTGTCCGGCCGCGAAGAGATCAACGGCCGGCTCCTCGAAACATTGGATCACGCCACCGGCCCGTGGGGCGTCAAGGTCAGCCGCGTGGAACTGCGCAAGATCGAGCCGCCGGCGAACCTCGTCGCGGCGATGAACCTGCAGATGACGGCGGAGCGCGAACGCCGCGCCACCGTCGCCCGGGCCCAGGGCGAGCGCGAGGCGGAGGTGACGCGCGCCGAAGGCGCGAAGCAGGCGGCAGTGCTGGAGGCCGAGGGTCGCCTCGCCGCCGCGTTGAAGGACGCAGAGGCCCGCGTCGCCCTGGCGGAAGCCGAGGCCAAGGCGACGCAGGTCGTGGCACAGGCCGCGGAGGGATCGGGCGGCGAGGCGCTCCGCTATTTCGTCGCCACCAAATACGTCGAGGCGATCGGCGCCTTGGCCGCCAACCCGTCCGGCCGCACGCTGGTCATTCCGATCGAGAGCGCCGGCCTTGCCGGCGGCATCACCCAGGCGCTCGCCGCGATGCAGCTCGGCGGCCCGGCCAAATGAACCCCGGCCTCATCTGGGCACTGGTCGGGATCGCGCTCTGCGGTGCCGAGTTGCTGCATCCCGGCGTGTTCCTGCTGTGGATCGGACTGGCGGCGGTATGCGCCGGCGGCGTGACCTGGCTGGCCGGTATGGCGTTCCCCTGGCAGACGGTCGTCTTTCTGGCGTGTCTCGCCGGCTCGGTGGCCATTCCCGTGCTGCGTCGACGCAACCGTCCGCATGAGGACGGCGGCGTGAATGCCCCGGCGAGCGGCCTGATCGGCAAGACCTGCCGCGCCCTGGCCTTCGACGGCGCGGAGGGCCGTGTCACCTTCCGCGATGGCACGTGGTCGGCGCGCGTCGCGAGCGGGGACGCCCCGGCGCCCGGTACGCTGCTGCGGATCGTCGGGCTCGAGGGCACGACGCTGGTTGTCGAGCCATCCTGAGACCCGCCCGGCGCTCTTGACCCCCTGCCGGCAACGCTCTATCAAAGCACCTCCCCAAACGGGGCCATGATCCGCCACGGCTTTTCGAAGTCGGCGGTCTCGTCCGGCAGCGCGTCGCGCCCCCGGGCGCGTTTTGCGTTGCGTCTCATCCGTGCGTTGTGCACAGAAATCGCGACATTACAGGGATTGGCATGTTCGAAGGTCTTTCCGATAAGCTCTCAGGCATCTTCGATGCCCTGACGCGGCGCGGTGCGCTGTCGGAAGAAGACGTCAACGTCGCGCTGCGGGAAGTCCGTCGCGCTCTGCTAGAAGCCGACGTCGCCCTTGATGTCGTAAAAAGCTTCGTCGACAAGGTGCGGGCCAAGGCCGTCGGCGCCAACGTCATCAAGTCGGTGACGCCCGGCCAGATGGTCGTGAAAATCGTCAACGACGTGCTGATCGAGACGCTCGGCGCCGATGCCGAGCCGATCGACCTCGACGCGCCCGCCCCCGTCGCGATCATGATGGTCGGGCTCCAGGGCGCCGGCAAGACCACCACCACCGCCAAGATCGCCAAGCGTCTCACCGACCGCATGAAAAAGCGGGTGCTGATGGCCTCGCTCGACGTCAAGCGTCCGGCGGCGCAGGAGCAGCTCGCCGTCCTCGGCAAGCAGGTCGGGGTCGATACGCTGCCGATCGTCGCCGGCCAGACGCCGGTGCAGATCGCCCGGCGCGCCGAACAGGCCGCGCGCCTGCAGGGCTACGACGTGGTGATGTTCGACACCGCGGGCCGCACCCATATCGACGAGGCCTTGATGGCCGAGATGGCGGAGATCAAGTCCGCCGCGATGCCGCACGAGATCCTGCTCGTCGCCGACAGCCTGACCGGCCAGGACGCCGTCAACCTCGCGAAAAGCTTCAACGATCGCGTCGGCATCACCGGCATCGTGCTGACCCGCGTCGACGGCGACGGCCGTGGCGGCGCAGCGCTTTCCATGCGCGCGGTGACCGGCAAGCCGATAAAACTGCTCGGCACCGGCGAAAAGATGGACGCGCTGGAGGATTTTCATCCCGCGCGGATCGCCAACCGCATCCTCGGCATGGGCGACATCGTCTCGCTCGTCGAAAAGGCGGCGGAAAACATCGATCATGAACAAGCCCAGCGCATGGCCCAGAAGATGGCCAAGGGCAAGTTCGACCTCGACGATCTCGCCGACCAATTGGCACAGGTGGAGAAGATCGGCGGCCTCAACGGCATCATGGGCATGCTGCCGGGCATGGGGAAGATGAAGGAGCAGCTTGCTGCCGCCAACATCAACGAGAACACGATCAAGCGGCAGCGCGCGATCATCCTCTCGATGACCAAGCAGGAGCGGCGCAATCCCGATCTGCTGAAGGCGTCGCGCAAGAAGCGCATCGCGGCGGGCTCGGGCATGCGCGTCGAAGACGTCAACAAGCTGCTCAAGCAGCACCGCCAGATGGCGGATATGATGAAGAGCATGGGCGGTGCCAAGGGTGGCGGCGGCATGCGCAAGATGGCCGGCATGATGGGCGGCCTCATGGGCGGTGGCGGCGGCAATCCGTTCGGCGGCATGCCGCAGCCGACGCCGGAACAGATGGCCGCGCTGCAGAAGCAGATGGGTCAAGGTGGTGGTATCACCGGCGGCATGCCGTCCCTGCCCCCGGGCATGAGCCTGCCCAAAGGCATGCCGGGCATGGGCGGCGGCGGGCTTCCCGGCCTCGGCGGCTTCAACCCGTTCGGCAAGAAGAAGTAGCATGGCCGAGACAGAAAACCTCGTCCTGGAACACCTCCGTCCCATGCGCGGCCAGCTCGATCGTGTCGAGCAGCGCCTGGACGACCTCACAACGCGCGTCGGGCGCATCGAGACCGACGTCGCACAAATTCATGTCACGCTCGCGGAGCATTCGATCCGGTTTGACCGGATCGACACGCGGATGGCACGGATCGAAAAGCGCCTCGACCTCGTCGAAGGCTAAGTTTTCTTACGAACCTCAAGAGAAAGAAACGCAATGTCCCTGAAAATTCGTCTGTCGCGCGGTGGCGCCAAGAAGCGTCCGTTCTACCGCATCGTCGTCGCCGACGCCCGCATGCCGCGTGATGGCCGCTTCATCGAGCGTCTCGGCACCTTCGATCCGCTGAAGGCCAAGGACCATGCCGAGCGTCTCGTCGTCGACGCCGAGAAGGCCGCGGAATGGATCACCAAGGGCGCCCAGCCGACCGATCGCGTCGCGCGTTTGCTCGAGACCGTCGGCGTCGGCAAGCGCGAAACGCGCAACAACCCGGTCAAGGGTCTGCCGAAGAAGAAGGCCCAGGAGCGCACCGCGGCCAACGCCGCTGCCGCCGAGAAGGCCGCGGCAGCCGCAGCCGCCCCGGCCGAAGAAGCCGCGTAAGTTTTACGCATGGAGCGCATTCTCGTCGGTCGGTTCGGTGCTCCGCATGGGGTCCGCGGCGAGGTGCGTCTCCAGAGCTTTACCCAGGCCCCAGGCGATATCGGGACCTATGGGGCGCTCGTCGACAAGGCCGGCACGCAGCGATACGAGATCAAGACGCTGCGGCCGGTGAAGGATAATCTCTTCGTTGCCCGGGTTGCCGGGATTGCGGACCGCACCGCGGCGGAGACGCTCACGAATATCGAACTCTTCGTTCCTCGCGCGGCGCTGCCGCCGCCGGACGAAGAGGAGTTTTACCTCATCGACCTCATCGGCATGGCCGCGGTCGACGAAGCGGGCACCGCGATCGGCACCGTGGTCGCCGTGCCGAACTACGGCGCCGGCGACATTCTGGAAGTCGCGCCCGTCGCGGGCGGCGAAACCCTGCTGCTCCCGTTCACCAAGGCCGTCGTGCCGACCGTCGATGTTTCTGCGCGCCGCGTCACCGTGGTGTTTCCCGACGAAACGGTCGATCCCGCCGAAGAGCGGTAGGCCGTTGGACCGGTGTTCGACCACATAGTCTGCGGCGATGAAGGGGGTCCGGCACTCTTGTTGTGTGGACGGACGCCGATGCTGCGGACGTGACGCATCCTTGGGCGGCCTCGCCGGGATACGCGGGACGCACCAGACGGGCCCTTGCGTGCAGAGACCGGGCAAGCGTGCCGCAGCCATCAGTCCCGTTCCGGAGCCGCCGATGCGCAATTGCCGAGATCGCGATGGGCCCCGGGTGTTGATCCACGACCGTGCAGCCCCCATCCTCGCCTTGGTTACAGCGCACGAAAGGTGACGCGTGACGCTTGGTGACGCAAAAATGCGGGTCAGCGCGCCGCGATTCAGCGTGGCACCCCGCCACACTGCGTCCGATGGCGCGCGCTCTTTTCGACGACATCGAAATCGGAAGGCTTCCAATGTCTGCAAGTCTTGCTGCCAGGGCTTTGGGTTCAGCGCAGCCATTCCGCGCGCAGGCGCTCGCGATGCCGGGCGAACCACTGCAGGATGACCACGGCAGGCCCGGCCTCGATCGCGCCGGAATCGAGCAGGGCGATCGCGGCCTCCGCGAAGACCACCTCGACCCGGATATCCTCGCCCTCGCTCGGCAGACCATGGATGCCGCCGAGCCCTTCAAGGTCTGCCTCGCCGCAGAAGGCAACGATGCGCTCCGAGGTCCCGCCGGGCGAGGGCAGAAAAGCCTGCGCCCGGGCGAGCCGCTTCAAAGTGCAGCCCGCCTCCTCCAGCGCCTCGCGCCGCACCGCGGTCTCGTCGGACTCGTCTTTATCGACCATTCCGGCGACCACCTGCAGCGGGCGCGGCGCGAGCCCCGCGACCAGCGCGCCGATGAGAAATTGCCGGATGAGCAGGACTTTGTCCGTTTTCGGATCGTAGGGCAGAAGGCAGACGCTGGTACCACGCTCCAAGAGTTCGCGCTTCAGCGTCGGGCTCATCGTGCCGTCGAAACGCCGGTGCCGCAGCGTGTGAACGGTGATGCTGAGAAAGCCATGGTAGGCGGTCGCGACGGGATCGCGGTCGACGTCGATATAGCTGTCCGGATCCTTTTCGCTCACGTCGCACATCCTCTGTTTGCCTGGGTTCGCCGGGTGCCTTGTTCCATCGCGACGTCGTTCCGTTGCCGGGCGCTCTTTACAATCGCACCGGGCTTGGTCACGCCATAGCCCATCCTCGTAGCGGACTTTTGTGATGTGGCGCGCCGACGTTTTCACCCTGTTCCCGGCCATGTTTCCGGGGCCGCTCGGCCTGTCGCTGTCGGGCGAGGGGCTTGCCAAGGGCATCTGGAGCCTCGAGCCCCATGATATCCGCGACCACGGCCTCGGCCGGCACCGCGCGGTCGACGACACGCCGGCGGGTGGGGGCGCCGGGATGGTGATGCGGGCCGACGTGATGGCCGCCAGCCTCGACGCCGTGTTGGCGCCCGACG
>NZ_LMUU01000158.1:60583-88138 GCF_009765775.1 Beijerinckia sp. L45 | reverse complement strand
CGGCTTTGGACAGGTGTCAAGTCGTCGGCACAAGAAATGGTCGCAGTTTCGGCGGATCTGCGCGGATATCGTCCGTCAGATGCCGGAACCGCCCGTTTCTTCATCAGGCTTGCCGGGGACGGGTGGCAAAACCGCAGCGGAATAAGCGGTGCGGTGCTGCGGCTGTGATGCCGGGAGCGGCATCCAAAACGCCAGCTCGGCCTCTTCGTATGTGATCATGCAGTCGTGGCTCGAGTCGGACGCGACCCAGCAGGCGTCGCGGGATGGCTTGGGATGCGCCCATCGCGCCACATCGACGTCGGCCGGCCCCTGCTCGCTGGCGTACATCGCGACGAGGACGCGCGTTCCGTCACGCGGTGCGCTCACCATCGGACGCCATGTTCCGAACTCCGACTGCTTCATGGTCGCGTCTCCCGGTGCCCCAGGCAAGCATGGCGCGAGTTGCCGCCCCCGGCAAGATCGGCGTTACCGCCCGGGCGAGGCCATCGTCCCCGTTGGCCCGACGCCGGCCGATCCTGTCCCTGTCGTCCCAGCCGTTCCAGGGCTTCCCGGCAAGGCCGAAGCACCGCCACTGTCCCCGACGTTTGGCGCCAACCCAAGCCCCTCGTGGCTCGGCGTCACCGTGCCGTCGACCGAGGACCGCGGCGCCGGTGTGGTCGAATAGACCGTTGCCTGAGCCATGGCGGCTGTCGACCCGGCGAGTGAGACCAAGAATCCGATGGTGAGCGCACTGCGCATGATAAGCGTATCCTTGAGAGATCAGAGGTCGGGACGCGTCCAATAGCGGCCGGCCAGGAGGAATGCCGCGCCGACTCCAGCAATCGCGGCCCCAAGAATGGTCCAAATGACCGATGCCGCGCCGCCATCGTCCACTTTAAACAGCCACGCCTGAAGAACCCAGGCGACGCTGATCAACAGGCACGCGAAGCCGACCGTGTAAAAGATAGGTCGCATGACCGGGCCAGGGGTCGTGTCGATCACTTGGATTCCTCCAGCCGGGCGCGCCGGTTCTTCAGCTTGGTGACGTCGTTCTTCGCCAACGCGATCTTCATCTGCTTCAGCGCCCGTTCCGGACTTGGAGGGGATGGCACGACGGCCTGACTCAAGCCTTCGCCAAGGGCCTCGATCCGGCGCGTCAGAGCGACGACATCGTCGTGGGGGAGCGTCATGCTAACGCCGACCGCCTCGCCGTCGGCGCTGGTGAAGGTAATCCCCGCCGCTTGGAGCCACGCGCGCACGACCGCGGTACCGGCCACGGACGCACCGGTCTCGACCGCGGCGACCTCCGCCGATGAAAGGCCGACCCGTTCGGCGACCTCGTCACGCGTCAGACCGAGAAGAGCCCGCGCAGCGGCGGCTTGGCGTCCGGAAAAGGGGTGATCCATTTCCTGTGAACGGGTCACCGTGACGTTTGATCCATCGCCGATGAAAGCCAGACGGTCTTTTCCCGCGCTGTGGCAAAGCGGCAACGACTTCTGGGGCCGCATCATTTCTGAACCGAGGGCGGAGCCTCATTGTCACCGACGCAGCCCGGGCATCGGACGCGCGACAGCGGTCGCGCTGGCGCGCCAGCGCGACAATCGTCGGCATCGAGGCCCTGGACCAATACTGCGGTGGCGAACCGACGCCGCGACGTTCGCCGCCCTTCGTCGATCTCCGACGGCGCGATTGGCAAGCAACCCTTGCTTCTCGCGACAGCATTCGGCACGCCCTGCCCGACCACCCGGCAGAGACGGAAGACGAGCACATGACCAAAATCGCAATCCTGGATGACAGCCAGCACGTTGCCCTGCAAGCGGCGGACTGGGACCGACTGCGGAAGCGCGGTATCGCCATCGCGGTCATGAGCGAGCCCTTCGCTTCCGAGGACGCGGCGGCGGCAGCGCTGGCCGACGTCGAGATCATCGTGCCGATGCGCGAGCGAACCCCCTTCCCGGCCTCGCTGATCGCGCGCCTGCCCCAGCTTCGTCTCGTCGCGCTGACCGGTGGCCGCGCCCCGACGCTCGATATCGCGGCCTGCACGCAGCGTGGCGTTCTGGTGTGCAACACCGGCGGCGGCGAGTTCAGCACGGCGGCAACGGCCGAACTCGCGTGGGCTCTGCTGCTGGCTGCCTACCGCAATGTTCCACAGGCCGATGCGCTGATCCGCAGCGGTCGTTGGCACGAGGCCCTGCCGATGGGCGAGTCCTTGGACGGCAAGCGCCTCGGGATCGTCGGTCTGGGAAAACTCGGCGCGCGAGTCGCGCGGTTTGGCCAGGCCTTCGGCATGGAAGTGGTGGCGTGGAGCCAGAACCTGACCGATGAGGCGGCCATCGCCCACGGCGCGCGTCGTGTCAGCAAGGACGAGCTGTTTGCGACGGCCGATGCGGTGACGCTGCATCTCGTGCTGTCCGCCCGCAGTCGGGGTATCGTCGGGGCGTCTGAGCTCGCGGCGATGAAACAAGGGGCGGTGCTGATCAACACCTCGCGCGGGCCGCTCGTCGACGAGGCGGCTTTGCTGGCGACACTCAAAAGCGGCCGGATCACCGCCGCGCTCGACGTCTTCGGGCAGGAGCCGCTGCCCGCCGATCATCCCCTGCGTTCGGCACCGAACACGGTGTTGACGCCGCATCTCGGCTATTCCAGCTGGCCGGTGATGCACAGGTTCTACCAAGACAGCGTCGAAAACATCGAGGCCTGGCTCGATGGGGCGCCGATCCGCATGCTCAACCCCGAGGCGCTCGGGCGCTAGGGGCCGTCAGTCCGGCTAGCGCACTCCGAGCCGCAAGAAGCTGACGATGCAGCCGACGCCCGCAAAACCGCAGCCGAGCCACAGCGCGAGATCCGGCCCGGTGTCGCCGCGAGCCAGCATCAAGCACAGCGCGACGAGCGCCGCGCCGATGCTCTGCCCGAGCAGACGTGCGGTCGCCACGATACCGCTGGCGCCCCCGCTGCGATTGGCCGGAGCGCTGCCCATCAAGGCGCGCAGGTTCGGCGACTGGAAAAAGCCGAAGCCGGCACCGCAGACCATCATCCGCCATACGATCGCGAGCACATGCGGGTCGCGCGGCATCAACGCGAGCGAGGCCATGCCGCCGCTGAGCACGAGAAGCCCGAAGCCGCCGAGAAGCCCCGGGGGATAGCGGTCCGACAGGCGTCCGGCGATCGGGGCCATCAGGGCCACGACCGCGGGCCAGGGCGTCATCAGCAAGCCGGTCTCGACGGCGCTGTGGCCGAGAACGTCCTGGAGCAGAAATGGCAGCGCGACGAAGGCCAGGCCCTGCGTGGCGAATGAGCAGACCGCCGTCGCGGCGGACAAGGAGAAGGCCGGAAGGCGGAAGAGGTCGAGCGCCAGCAGCGGCGCGCGATGGCCGGCCTGACGGCGCAGCAGCGCGTAGCCGCAGGCGGCCGAACCGCCGAACTCCGCGGTAATCGCGACCCAACCGCCGCCATGTGCGACGTCGCCGATTCCGAACACGAGCAGCGCGAAGAAGCCGGCACAGAGGACACCGGCAAGCGGATCAAACGCGTGGATCGCTCGATCGGTCAGCGGCAAGGTGCGCCACGCGAGGCTGGTGGCGAGGAGTCCCGCCGGCACGTTGATGAGGAACAACCAGTTCCAGGACCCGACGGAGAGGATGGCGGAGGCCACGGTCGGGCCGATGGTGAAGGCGATGCCGACCACGAGCGCGTTCACGCCGAGCCCGCGCCCGAGCATTTTGGACGGATAGACGAAGCGGATCAGCGCGGTGTTGACGCTCATGATCGCCGCCGCCCCGAGCCCCTGCAAGGCGCGCGCCCCGACGAGGGTCGGCAGCGACCACGCGAGACCACAGGCCAGTGAGGTCAGCGTGAATACGATTACGCCGGCAATATAGACGCGCCGATGGCCGAGAATCTCGCCGAGGGCCGCCAGCGGCAGCAGCGCGGCGACCATGACGATCTGATAGGCGCTGACCACCCAGATCGCCGCAGCACCATTGGCTCCGATGTCGTGGGCGATGGTCGGCAGCGCCGTGTTGGTGATCGCGGTGTCGAGATTCGCCATGCCGACGGCGACCGAAATCGCGATCAATGCCTCGACCCGCTTGCGTGTGGGAAGGCCGTCGGCGCGGGGTGCCTCGGCCGTTGGGTGTGTCATGGGGTTCAAACGAGTCGCCTGCTTCCGTCGCGGACGACATGGCGGGGATTGGACGATCCAAGCAACCGTCTTGTTGCCGGCGATGCGATCGGAGGAAAGCGGCCATCACTTCGGAGAGCCTCAGCCTTCGCGACTGAGCCTGAAGCTGCTCACGAGGTTCGTCAGACCGTCCGTCTCGCGCGTCAGCGCATGGCTGGCCGCCGTCGATTCTTCGACCATCGCCGCGTTCTTCTGGGTGACGCGGTCCATCTCGTTCATGATCTTATTCAGGTCTTCAAGGCCCAGGGATTGGTCGTGGGCGCTCCGTGCGATGGCGGAGACGACGACAGTCGCCTCGGCGACCTGCGCGAGGATGCGTTCCAGCGCGTCGCCCGTTTCGGTGACGAGTCTGACGCCCTTGAGCACACCCGCCGACGACGCGCTGATCAACGCCTTGATGTCGTCCGCAGCACGTTCCGAGCGCTTGGCCAGTTCGCGCACTTCTGTCGCGACGACAGCAAACCCCCGTCCGGCCTCTCCGGCCCGCGCGGCCTCGACCGTCGCATTGAGCGCGAGCAGGCTGGACTGGCGTGCCAACTCATCGATGACGCTCACGATCCGGCCGATCTGGCGTGACGACGTCTCGATTTCACGAATAGCGACCGTTGCCTGGCGCGCGATCGTGCCGCCGCGCTGTGCCTCGGATTCCGCGCAGCTGACGCATTCGCGGACGTGGAGGGCACCTTCTGCGCTGCGCCTGACGGTCGCGGTGATCTCGCTGAGCGAGGCAGCGGTCGCTTCGAGGTTGGATGCCTGCTGCGCGGTGCGCAACGCCAGATCGTCCGCCGCGACCGTCATGTTCTTGGAGCCGGAGTGAATGACGTCGGCACTCCCGGCAACGCCGCGCATCACGATTTCGAGCTGCGCCATCGCGACATTGTAGTCCGTGCGAAGCTGCTGGTAGGTCCCGGGCAGATGGTCGCCCATGCGGAACCCCAGGTCCCTGGCCGCCAGCCGCGCAAGGCCGGTCGCGACCAGGCTGTTGACGCGTCTGCGTTCATCGTCGGTCTCGGCGCGGACCTGCTCTTTTTCGAGCGCCGCATTCTTGAAGACCAGCAGCGCAGCCGCCATCGCCCCGATCTCGTCGCGCCGCCCGAGCGCAGGGATTTCAATGGCACTGTTGCCTTCCGCCAAGCCGCGCATGGCTGCCGTCATCGCACGAAGGGGATGGGAGATTGCGCGGATCGTGAACATCCCGAACGCGACGATCGCAGCAACGAGGATCGCGACGATGACCGCGGCCGTCGACAACTGCATTGTTGCGGCGTCCAATGTCTGTTCCGTCTGCGCGACGAACACCTTGAGAAGCCGGCTTTCGATACTTTTCAGCACATCGACACGGACGGTCGCGGCACTGAACCAATGTTCGCTGTCGATGCCTTTGACCGCCGTCCCGGCGGGAACGGAAAGGATGACTCGCTTGAGGTCGTCGATCTCCCGCGCGTCCGACGTCGCCACCGCGGCCTGATAGATGTCGCGGATATCCGCTGGAGCGTAGATGATGAAGGACTTGATGTAGTCGCGGCCTTCAGTGTCGAGCGTCGCCAACTGGTAGAGCTGTTCGTTAGTGAAGGTGCCGGCAGCCAGACCCGCGCTGCCGAAGGCGCGCGTCAGGCCGGCGCGTTCGCTCGCGCCCTGCAAAGCGCTCAAAGCAAACTCGAAGTTCTTGATTTCGGAGTGGTTGGCGTCCCGACCAATCAGAGCCGAGAGCTGAAGGAGGCGCCCGATGATCGTGGTGTACTGCGCGATCGCGTCATTGCTGACGATCTTGACGCCTGAGACGTCGCTGCGCAGCACCGCGATGTCCTGAAACGCGAGGTCGGCAACCTTGATCTGGTCGGTGACGCTCGGCCCCAATCGCGCGACCGCTTCGTCGTCCACCACGATCTTGAAAGCGCGTCGCGTGACATCCGACAGGCGGCGCTGCGCGACAAGATCGAGCCCGTTTCGCTTACCACCGGAACTCAGGAACAGCGCCGAGCGCCCGCGCTCCACCTGCAAAGTACCGACGAGATCATTGATGCTTTCGATGACCGAACAGCCTGTCATCAGGCGGTGCATCTGTGTCGACGTCGACCATCGTTCGATCAGCACCCATGCCGCCAAGGCCGTGAGCGCGCTCAACGAAACCAGGATGAAAAGGAGGATGCGACTGGAGACAGACATGGATCGCATCGTCCGGCACGTTGATGTCGGCACATAACCGAAGCGTTAATTGATACATCCCAACGACAGGACACGTCGGATGCAGACCCTTCTCATGTCTGCGCCATGATGCTTAAAGGTGCGTGAAGGCAGGCTTCGCGGACCATGCGCGTGGCGGTGCGGACACATAAAAAGACGTTGCATATGATGGAAATGCGGGTCTTGCGCTGGCACGTTCGGGAGACTCGAATCCGTGTTTTCGCCCTGAAAAGGCCCAGGCTCGTTCCGTTTGATTCTCGGGTGTCACCGGATTCTCGGATGTGACCAGCATGCGACCCGATCCGCTCCTGTAAAATTCCCGGCTACCGCCCTCGAAAGGACATAAGGAGTCTCATACCCGTGGCGCGGTGCGAGAAGCAGGCCACCTCGTCTCGTGCCGTCCTCCGGTTGTCGAAAAAGGAGCCCCTTATGGTGATCAAGCACGCGACGCTCGGCGCGGCCCTTCTCCTCACGATCCCAACGATCGCCTTGGCGCAGTCCCCGGCTGCCCCTGCAGCACAGAGTGCCGGCGCCGACCACACTACCGATACCGATGACGGCGGCTGGTTCGGCTCGGTGAAGGGGATGTTTGGACGCGGTGAAGACCACAGCTGCGCTACCCAGGCGGCCGTCACCAACGCCGCCGGCGACACGGTCTACGTCAAGCGTCCGAACTGTCCCTGACGGCAAGAATAGTCTCGGCTTGGATTTATGTGTACCGCAGAGGGCGAAACAAGCTTACGACGCCGGCGCGGCCGGTACGCCAAGGAGCAAGCCTGCGGCTGCTGGTGCGCCCAAGGGGAATCGAACCCCTGTTTTCGCCGTGAAAGGGCGACGTCCTAGACCGCTAGACGATGGGCGCGGGTCAGGCGCGGGCGGACCCGGCGGCGACGGGTCGACGTATAGAGAGGGTTTTGGAGGCTGACAAGACGTGAGCTGCATCCGCGCGCGTCTTGCCACAGGTCTCTTTTACCCAAAGCGGCGGATCAGCGCCCCCGAGTTGCTCCGGCCGGCGCGGCGTCGAGCAGCCGCAACTGCACCCGTTCGCGACCGCCGTAGCGGTCGAGCGAAAGGGTGCCGGCAAGATGCATCGCGGTGCCACGGCCTGCGAGCAGCCCCTGCCCCAACGGCTCGGCGGCGACGCGGAAGGCGATGCCGTCGAGCGTCGCACCGTCGCCCGCCTGGATGCGGAAGCGGACATGCGTCGTTCCCGCCGGCGCGACGTCGACGACTCGGTGCGCGGGAAACACGAACACCGGCTCGGGATTGCCGGCGCCGTAGGGACCAGCCTTTTCCAGGCTGGCGAGCAGCGCCGGCGTGGCGCCCGCCGCCGTCAAGGTCGCATCGATGAGCAACGATTCGGCGGCGCGGGCCTCCGCGGTGGCGGCAAGGAGGTCTGCCTCGATGAAGACGCGAAACGCGTCGAGCCGATCGCGATCGAGCGTCACGCCGGCCGCCATGGCGTGGCCGCCGCCCTTGCGCAGAATGCCGGCGTCGACCGCACCGCGGACGCTGCGGCCAAGGTCGACCCCAAGGATCGAGCGACCGGAGCCGGTGCCGCTCTCGCCGGTGAAGGCGATGGCGAAGGCCGGGCGGCCAAACTTTTCACGAAGCCGGCCTGCAATGATCCCGACGATGCCAGGGTGCCAGCCTTCGCCGGCGACGACGATGATGGTGGCGCCCTCGTCGTGGAGACCAACCTGATGCAACGCCTCGGCCTCGGCTTCCTCAAGCGTGGCGAGTTCAAGCGCCTGGCGCTCGCGGTTCAGCCGATCGAGGGTCACCGCGATGGCGCCGGCCTCGGTGTCGTCCGTCAGGGTCAGTAGACGCGCGCCAAGCGCCGCATCCCCGATGCGACCGCCGGCATTGATGCGCGGTCCGACGAGATAGCCGAGATGATAGGCGCTGGCCGGACCGTCGGCACTGGCGATGTCGAACAGCGCCCGCAAACCCGGCCGCCCGCGCTCGCGCATCACCGCGAGGCCCTTGACCACGAAGGCGCGGTTGAGGCCGGTAAGCGCCGCGACATCGGCGACGGTGGCGAGCGCAACGAGATCGAGCGCGTGTAGCAGGTCGGGCGCCGGCTTCGTGGCGGAAAAGAATCCGTCCGCGCGTAGCCGGCGCTGCAGGGCGACGAGGGTCATAAAGACGACGCCGGCGGCGCAGAGTGGACCGAGCCCGGACAGATCGTCGAGCCGATTGGGATTGACGATGATGGCGTCGGGCAAAACCTCCGGCGCCTGATGGTGATCGAGGACGATCGGGTCGAGGCCGAGCCGTTGTGCTTCCAGCAACGGCTCGTGGCTGGTGGTGCCGCAATCGACGGTCACCAGAAGCTTCGCGCCGCGCTCGGCCAGCGATCGGATCGCCTCGACGTTGGGGCCGTAGCCCTCGAAGATACGGTCGGGGATGTGAATGAAATGCGGAACGCCGCAAGCGGCGAGATAGTCGGCGAGCAGCGCGGATGACGACGCGCCGTCGACGTCATAGTCGCCGAAGATCGCCACCGGATCGCCGGCGAGAATGGCCTGGGCGAGGCGATCCACGGCGCGGTCCATGTCGGCCAGCACGCTGGGATCCGGCATCAGGTCGCGGACGGTCGGCTCGAGATAGGCCGCTGCAGCGGCCGGCGTGACGCCCCTGCCCGCGAGCACCCGGGACAGCAGGTCGCCGTAGCCGCCGAGCTGTGCGATGGCGAGCGCCTGCGCCTCGCCGGCCATGTCGAGGCGGCTCGACCAGGGTCGACCGCGCAGCGAGGTCTCGACGCCGAGAATGGTCCGCGTCGGCGTCATGAAAGCATGCTCGGGCAGGCGCGCGTCATTCCCGCTCGATGCGGATCACCTGCGGCTTCTCCGCGACATGGCCATCGGCGACGACGGCGGCAACGGCGCGGCGGATCGCGCCCTCGTGCGTCGCGTGGGTGATGAAGGTGACCGGCACGGCATCCATCGCGCCGCGGCTGCCGGGCTTGCTGCGCTGGACGATGCTTTCCAGCGAAATCTGCATTTCCGCCATGCGCATGGCGATCGCGGCGGCCGCACCGGGGCGATCGTGGAGGGCCACGCGGACATAGTAGCCACCCTCGTGCGTCTGCATCGGAGCGCGCTCCAAAGTCGACAGCGCACTCGCGGGAAGTCCGAAGCAAGGCGAGAGATCGCCCTTGGCGATATCGGCAATGTCGGCGACCACCGCCGAGGCGGTCGCCTCGCCCCCTGCGCCGGGGCCGGACAACATGGTCTCGCGCACCGCGTCGGCGTTCACCACCACGGCGTTGGTGACACCCATGATCTGCGCGATCGCCGAGGATTTCGGGACCATGGTCGGATGCACGCGCTGCTCGATGCCCGAAGCGGTCCGCTTGGCGACGCCCAAGAGCTTGACGCGGTAGCCGAGGTCGTCGGCCGCCTGGAGATCGGCCAGCGTGATGGTCTCGATGCCCTCGACGGCAACGGCGTCGGCGTCGACCCTTGTGCCGAAGGCGAGCGAGGTCAGGATCGCCAGCTTGTGCGCCGTGTCGAAGCCGCCGATGTCGAACGTCGGGTCGGCCTCGGCATAGCCGAGCGCCTGCGCGTCGGCCAGGCATGTGGCGAAGGAGATCTTTTCCGCCTCCATCCGCGAGAGGATGTAGTTGCAAGTGCCGTTGAGGATGCCGTAGACGCGCTCGATCGTGTTGCCGGCGAGGCCCTCGCGCAACGTCTTGACGATCGGGATGCCACCGGCGACGGAGGCCTCGATGCGCAGGGCGCGCTTCTGGGTCTCCGCGGCGGCCGCAAGTTCGAGCCCGTGGTGCGCCAGCATCGCCTTGTTGGCGGTGACCACCGATTTGCCGGCTGCGATGGCGGCTCGGGTCGCCGCAAGTGCGGGGCCGTCGGCGCCACCGACCAGCTCGACGAAGACGTCGATGTCGGGGCTTTGCGCCAGGACAACCGGATCATCGTGCCAGGCGAGGCCGGCGAGATCGAGGCCGCGATCCCGCGACCGGTCGCGCGCGCTGACGGCGGTGACATGGATGGCGCGACCGCACCGCAATTCCAGCGTCCGCCGCTGGCGCTCGAGAAGCCGAAGAACCGCGGCACCGACGGTGCCGAGCCCAGCGACACCGACGCGCAGAGGAGGCAGCATGAGGTCTAATCCGATGACTTGGAGGAGCCGAGTGCCGTAGCGATTCTGTCAGCCCGGCGGGGTAAAGCCCGAGCCTTTTGCCCGACTTCGCCGAGGCAAGCAACAAAACTGCCCGGGAAGCCCAACACCGCCGCGGGCAGAAACGCTTGCGGGTCAGCGCGTCGCGGAATCCGCGGGCGTCTCGGCTGTGCGGGCCTTACGGGTTGCAATCGGCTTGCGCGGCAGCATGCCCTTGGCCTTTCCTTCGTTCTTCGCCCCGGCGCTCTCGAGTTCGGCCTGGAGTTCCTTGACCTGCTTCGCATCGCGGGGTTTTGGCCGCTCGGGATCGGTCCCGGTGAGCGGCGCGTATTCGAGCTTGTCCTTGTCGGGACTCGTCGACCGCACGAAGTCCTTGGCCGGCGGCACGGTCGTGGTGAGATGGGTGTTCTTCAGCGTATCGAGCGGCGATCCGTAGGTGTTGTGCACCTTGAGTTTCTGCGCCGGCGCGGAGCCGGCCGAAAGCACGACGAAAAATAGGGTCGCCGCTGGGAGAACGAAAGCGCGCCGCGGCGCGATGATCATATGTGATCTCGACATTGATCCTGAACTCGCCTCACCGACCCGAACGCCAGGCCCGCGACATTGTTCAACCCGCGGCCCTACGCTTGGGCTAGCTTGCCTTTATGTCGGAAGCGGGACACCGTTCCGGGATAAAAAAGACGACAGAGGCCAAGAGCGTCAGTGATGGAGTTATGTGCATGACGTCCTCTGCATCCGGGCCCAAGGTCCCCTCAGATGCGCCATCGCCGGCTGCCCCCGCCCCTCCCATCATCGGCTTTCATGTCGCGGGAGCGCCGATCCCGCCGCCGAACGTCGAGCGGCTCGCAACCAACGCCGCCCGCTTCATCGAACAAGGGGGTAAGGCACTCGCAGCGTACCTGAAACCCTACGAGACGGGCGAAGCGCAGAAGACCGAGACGTCCGAGACGGTGCACGCCGCGGTCACGTCGATCGGCCGCGTCGCGGAATACTGGATGAACGATCCGGCCCGCTCGATGGAGGCGCAATCGGCGATCGCCATGCCCTTCATGCAGCTTTGGGCGCAGACCTATAAGCGCATGCAGGGCGAGGCCGCCGAGCCGATCGTCCCTGTCGCCAAGAGCGAAAAACGCTTCGCCGGGCCGGAATGGACGAGCAGTCCCCTCTTCGACTTTCTCCGCCAAGCGCATACGCTGAGCTCGGCCTGGGCCGAACAGCTGGCCGAACGCTCGACCGACCTCGACCCGCAGACGCGGGCCAAGGCGAAGTTCTACCTGCGGCAGATCACCAGCGCCCTCTCGCCGGCCAATTTCGTCGGCACCAATCCGGAATTGCTGCGCGAGACCTTATCGTCGAGCGGCGACAATCTGGTGCGCGGCGCGACCCTACTGGCCGAGGACATTCAGGCCGGCCATGGCCAGCTGCGCATCCGCCAGACTGATGAAGATAAATTCGAGCTCGGGGTCAATGTCGCGACGACGCCAGGCAAGGTTGTGTTCCGCAACGACCTGTTCGAACTCATCCAGTACGCGCCAACGACGGACACCGTCCTGAAGCGCCCGCTGCTGATCATTCCGCCGTGGATCAACAAGTTTTACATCCTCGATCTGAACCCGGAGAAAAGCTTCATCCGCTGGGCGGTTGGCCAGGGGCTTACGGTGTTCGTCGTGTCCTGGGTCAATCCGGACGAGCGGCACCGGACCAAGACCTTCGAATCCTACATCGGCGAGGGCATCTTCGCGGCGCTCGACGCGGTGGAACAGGCGACGGGCGAAGAATCGGTAAGCACGATCGGCTATTGCGTCGGCGGCACGCTGCTCTCTACCGCGTTGGCCTACATGGCGGAGATGGACGACCGGCGCATCGAAAGCGCCACGTTGTTCGCGGCGCAAGCGGATTTTACCGACGCCGGCGAGATCCAGGTGTTCATCGACAAGGATCAG
The DNA here is from genome assembly GCF_009765775.1 of Beijerinckia sp. L45. GTDB lineage: Bacteria > Pseudomonadota > Alphaproteobacteria > Rhizobiales > Beijerinckiaceae > RH-AL1. The sequence goes on along the minus strand of NZ_LMUU01000158.1, from coordinate 75,712 downwards.
ATCAAAGCGCTGGAAGCCGACATGGAAGGCCCGGGCTATCTCGACGGCGCGAAGATGGCGATGGCCTTCAACATGCTACGGCCGACCGACCTCATCTGGAACTACGTCGTCGACAATTACATGAAGGGCAAGCCGCCGGCCGCTTTCGACCTGCTGTCGTGGAACGCCGATTCGACCCGCCTGCCGGCGCGCAACCACTCGTATTATTTGCGCAACTTCTACATGGAGAACCGGCTCGCGAAGGGCGAGTTGGAGATCGACGGCGTGCAGCTCTCACTCGGCAACGTGACGATCCCGATCTACTGCTTGGCGACGAAGGAAGACCATATCGCGCCGGCAGCCTCGGTGTTCCGCGGCGCAAAGCTGTTCGGCGGCCCGATGCGCTACGTGCTCGGTGGCTCCGGCCACATCGCCGGGGTGATCAACCCGCCAGCCAAGAACAAATACAGCTATGCGACGGGGCCGAAACCCTTCGGCACGCTGGAAGATTGGCTGGTGCAGTCATCCGATACGAAAGGCAGCTGGTGGCCAGACTGGTTCACATGGCTAGCAGCGCAAGCGCCGGAGCGCGTCCCGGCGCGAGTGCCGGGAGACGGCAAGCTCGCGCCGCTCGAGGATGCCCCGGGGAGCTATGTGCGGGTGAAGAGCTGAGCGTTGGCGTCGACCCGGCGAAATGCTAGATTACCAGAATGGACCCACAGGAGCGCCTCGCTGAAATCAAGCGCCTGTATCGGCAAGCATTCGCCGAATATGGCGCCGTCGCGCTATGGAACATGAAGGCGCTGGACGAGCCGACACCCGGCGCCGCGCTGGCGATTACCGACGCGCTTCGCACCCATGGTTCGATGCCAGGCCGCCGCCTCGCCGAACACATCGAGCGGCTCTGTCGTGCCGCTCACTAAGCTACAATTCCATATTCTTGGACTGCTTGCGGCCAGTCGCAGCCCGGACAGCTATGTCGCCGGCGGAAGCGCCATCAACCGCGACGGTCCCCGCTTTTCGAGCGACATCGATATCTTTCATGACTGCGATGAACGCCTCGCTGCCATAGCGGCAGCCGATGCGGCAACGATCAAGGCCGCTGGCCTTGATCTATCCTGGCTTCGCAGCCGGGGCAGCGAACGGACGGCGCTGATCGCGGGCCTGGACGAGCACACACAACTCGAATGGGTCGCTGATTCCGATTTTCGCTTTTTCCCTACCGCCCGCGATCCGCTTTTCGGGTATGTCCTCCATCCAGTCGATCTTGCGACGAACAAGGCTGCGGCCGCGTCGGACCGACGGGTGCCACGCGATATCGTCGATCTGGTGACGTTGCATAAGCAGATTCTCCCGCTGGGCGCTGTCATCACGGCGGCGGTGGGCCGCTTTCCAGGTATGACACCGGAACAGATGTTGGTGGATATCCGGCGCCACAGCACGTTTACGATGGACGAATTCCAGGCCCTCGCCGTCGACGCTCCGCTGGATATTCAAAAATTGCATGGAGCAATCAAGGCCATGCTGGCCAGCGCAGAGGTTTTCATCCGAGACATTTCAAGCGACGCCGTCGGGTTTCTGTTTCTCGAAGGTGATAAGCCTGTGCAACCGAATCTCGCTGCACTTGACCGGTATCGGCGCCATTCCGGAGCGCGGCGCGGGCACTGGCCCTCGTCGTCGCAGATCGGCACAGCGATGCTGGAACGATACCGCAACGAAAGCTGACGGCTGCTTCAAGGCCGCCAATTGTGCCTGCCGACCCCTTTGCCTTTGAGCCCATTGGCTTTTTCGTGGGATCTGCCGCATAAGCCAAACCAATCGTGCGTGTCCGAACGGTTTGATGAACGGCTGGCGAAGCCGAGGCGCGTCGCGCCTCCTTTCGTTTGCCCCGTCGTTGTCGGCACCGGAGCACACTCATGGGTTCCGCCGTCCCTTGGGCATCTGCGGACCAGCTAGGAGACACAAGATGAAACTCGTTCGCTTTGGAGCGATCGGCAAGGAAAAGCCCGGCATGATCGATGCCGAGGGCAAGATCCGCGATCTTAGCCATCTCGTCGGTGACATCGACGGATCGGCGCTGTCGCCAAAGATGCTCGACAAGATCTCCCGCACCCGGCTGTCGTCCCTGCCCGTCGTGCGTGGCCGTCCGCGTCTTGGGTCCTGCGTCGCGACGCCGACGAACTTCATCGCGATCGGCCTCAACTATTCCGACCACGCCGAAGAGATCGGCCTGCCGAAGCCGGCCGAACCCGTGTTCTTCCAGAAGGCATCGAACTGCATCGCCGGCGCGACCGATCCGATCATCATGCCGAAGGGCGGTGAAAAACTCGACTGGGAGGTCGAGGTCGGCATCGTCATCGGCACCCGCGCCTCCTACGTCTCGGAACGCAGCGCGATGGATTACGTCGCCGGCTTCTGCCTCAGCGACGATGTTACCGAGCGGGCGTTTCAGATGGAGCGCGGCGGAACCTGGACCAAGGGCAAGAGCGCGCCGAGCTTCGGCCCGCTTGGCCCCTGGCTGGTGACGCCGGAGGAGTTCGCCAATCCGCAGCGCATCGGCCTCTGGCTCGACGTCAACGGCGAGCGGCGCCAGACCGGCAGCACCAAGACGATGATCTTCTCGTTCAAGAAGGTGATCGCCTATGTCTCGCAATTTTTCACCCTGGAGCCGGGCGACGTCATCATCACCGGCACGCCAGCCGGCGTCGGCATCGGCATGAAGCCGCCGATGTTTTTGAAGCCGGGCGATGTCGTAACGCTGGGTGGCGAAGGCTTGGGTGAGCAGAGCCATGAGGTCGTGGCTTACAAGCGTTAGCCTTTGGGCGCATTACCAAGCACCGTTCACAACGGTGCTTCGCTGTCCCGATCGAACAGAGCTTCGATATCGCGCGCGCCGTGAAGCACGCGGATGACTTCAAGCACGTCACGCGGCGTTGCGCCGTCACGATAACGGAAAAAGATCAAGTACGTCTCGAAAGCGACGCTTCTGAAATCGGGACGCAGTTCGGGCCGTGAGCGTCCGAGCAGCCCCGGTAAACTGGCGAGATGCTCGCAGTAGCCGGTAAGCCGCTCGATGAAATCGATGGCGGTTCTACGACTTTAGCTTGTCCGTTCAATGCCTTCCGCTATGTCAGCGAGATCGCGCCCTGCTGCCGCAAAATAGAGGAGGCGCGGCACTTACGTTACGGAAGTCGGGTCGCAGCGCTTGAGATGATCGAGCACGTCTCGGCGGACGTCAGCCGTCGTCAAGGATCCGCCCTCGGCGATAGCCACATCGAGCTTCGACCGCAATTCCGTCAGACGCATTTGACGGACCGCGTTGACGACAGCGTCTTCGGGAGTCGGAAATCGCCCGGACGCGACTTCTGTCTCTACCCACTGCGCGGCATCGCCCGCCAACTCGATCTTCATGGCGCACTCCAATTGAAAAGGCTGCGTAAAATGTAGTCGAAATTCGAGGCCTCTTCCACCGTGCTCGCGAATGCCGCTTCGGCCTCTTAAAGCCCCAGCATCAGCTCCAGGTTCTGCACCGCGGCACCCGAGGCGCCCTTCCCCAAATTGTCGAGCTTGGCCACCAGCACCGCCTGGCTCTGCGCCTCGTTGCCGAACACGTGAAGCTCGAGCTCGTCACTGTCGTTGAGCGACTCCGGCTCGATCTGGGCGACGTCGGGGCCGCTGCTAACGTGGACGTGGCCGGTCGCGCCGTAATGCGCGGCGAGCGCGATGCCGAGATCCGCCACGCTCGGCCGCCCCGGCAGATCGTCGAGGAACAGCGGGATCGACACCAGCATCCCCTGCGCGAAATCCCCAACCGAGGGCACGAAGATCGGCCGCCGCGTCAAGTGGCTGTAGGCCATCACTTCCGGTACGTGCTTGTGGCCGAGTCCGAGCGCGTAAAGCTGGAATGCCGGGGCCGTGCCGCTCTTGTGCTCCGCGATCATCGCCTTGCCGCCGCCGCTGTAGCCGGAGATCGCGTTGATCGCAATCGCGGCATCGGGGTTCAGCATCTTGGCGTCGATCAGCGGACGCAGCAGGGCGATCGCGCCGGTCGCATAGCAGCCGGGGTTGGAAACGTAGCGCGCCCCCTTGATCGCCTCGGCCTGGCCGAGCGCCAGTTCGGGAAAACCGTAGACCCAGCCCGGTGCGACGCGGTGCGCGGTCGAGGCGTCGAGGACGCGCGGACCGTCCGCCATGCCGGCGACGAGCGCCACCGTTTCCTTGGCCGCCTCATCCGGCAGGCAGAGGATCACGAGATCGACTTCGCGCAATAGCGCGGTCTTCGCCTCGATGTCCTTGCGATCTTCCGGCGGCAGACTTTTCAGCTCGATGCCGGCCTTGCCGGCAAGCCGCTCGCGGATGCCGAGCCCCGTCGTCCCCGCCTCGCCGTCGATAAATATCCGCGCTGCCATGTCCTGGTCTCCCGTGGAAAAACCGCAAAGAAAAAGGCGGCCGAAGCCGCCTTTTCCATATTCGAAACCGAAGCGATTAGCGCTTCGAGAACTGGAAACTCCGGCGGGCTTTTTTCTTGCCGTACTTTTTGCGCTCGACGACGCGCGAGTCGCGGGTCAGGAAGCCTTCGTGCTTCAGGGCCGGGCGCAGCTCCGGCTCGAAGTAGGTCAAAGCCTTCGACAGGCCATGGCGCACGGCGCCGGCCTGGCCGGACAGACCGCCGCCAGCGACGGTGACCATCAGGTCGTACTGGCCGACGCGATTGGCGACGCCGAGCGGCTGCTGCAAGATCATCCGCAGCACGGGACGGGCGAAATAAACCTCGAACGGGCGGCCGTTGACGACGATCGCGCCCTTGCCGGGCTTGATCCAGACGCGGGCGACCGCGTCCTTGCGCTTGCCGGTGGCATAGGCGCGACCGAGCTTGTCAAGCTTCTGCACGTGGACGGGCGCGGACGGCTGCACGTCGCCGGTGGCGCTCTTCAGGTCCTGAAGGGAGGAGAGGGTCTCGGCCATGATCAGGCAGCCTTCGTCGCGGTTGTGTTCTTGGGATTGTAGACGTTCTTCGGGTTCATCGGCCCGACGTCGAGCGCCACAGGCTGCTGCGCGGCATGCGGATGCTCGGATCCGGCGTAGACGCGGAGATTGCCGAGCTGCTTGCGGCCAAGCGGGCCACGCGGAAGCATACGCTCGACGGCCTTCTCGACGACGCGCTCGGGAAAGCGCCCTTCGAGGATGAAGCGCGCCGTCCGCTCTTTGATGCCGCCCTGGAAGCCGGTGTAGTGATAGTAGATCTTGTTTTCGCGCTTGCGGCCGGTGAAGACCACCTTTTCCGCGTTGATGACGATGACATGATCACCATCATCCATATGCGGGGTGAACGACGGCTTGTGCTTGCCGCGCAGACGCATCGCGATGATCGAAGCGAGACGACCGACGACCAGCCCCTGGGCGTCGATAACCGTCCACTTCTTTTCGATCTCGGCCGTCTTGGTCGAGTAGGTTTTGCCAAACATGATGATGCCTATTGAAGAATGTGGGCTGCTTAGACAGGCGCGAGCTGGAAAAGTCAAGAGCGGAGATGCTCATAGAGAGCAACCAAATCAGGCACTTACGTCATCGGGTATTATGATACCGCTATCAAGCACCGCGATGTCATCCTGGCCGGAGCGAAGCGGAGGGCCGGGATCCATGAACACCATGCGAATTCATGTGCCTCGATCGAAGGTGCGGCATCTCCGCGGCACACCTGATAGACGGTGTTCATAGATCCCGGGTTCACGCTTCGCGCGACCCAGGATGACATCCGGGGACATCGCCAGGCGGCAAGAGTAAAGCCTAAGCAACGCCCTTCGCCGGTGGGATCGCGTACGTCCCCGTCGCGTGCGCCACGATATCCTCGCTTCCCGCCGACATCAGCGTCGCCTCGCCCACCGCAAGCTGCCGCCCGAGCTTCATCAGCCGGCAATGGGCATAGAGATCGCCGGGCAGCGGCTTGCGCATGAAGTTGATCGTCATATTGGTTGTCACCGCCAGGCCGACCGGCCCGATCTGCGCAAGAATCGTCGCGTAGAGCGCGACGTCGGCGAGCGCGAACATGGCCGGCCCCGAGATCGTGCCACCTGGCCGCAGGTGGCGATCGTGATGCACCAGGCGGACGGTGCCCACCATGTCCCCTACACTCTCGACGAGGATCGAACGTTCGCCCGCATGCGTGAGCTGCGGGAATTCGCGATCGAAGAAGGCGTTGAGCGCCTCGGCCGTCATCGCGGGCATCGACCTACTCGAAGACGATTCGCGGCGCGACGCGTTGCGCCCCCGTCTCCAGGCTCGCCTTAAGCCGTCCGGCGATCTCGCGATAGATCAGCGACTGCGGGCTGTCCGGCGCGGCGACCACGGTTGGGCGCCCGGAGTCGGACTGCTCGCGGATCGTCAAGGCAAGCGGCACCTCGCCGAGAAACGGCACGCCGAGGCGTTCGGCCTCGTGGCGCGCGCCGCCGTGGGCGAAGATCTCGGAGCGGCCCTGGCAATGCGGGCAGATGAAGTAGCTCATGTTCTCGACGACGCCGAGGATCGGCACATTGACCTGTTTGAACATGGAGATGCCGCGCCGCGCGTCGATCAGCGCGAGATCCTGCGGCGTCGAGACGATCACGGCGCCGGCCAGCGGCACGTTCTGCGCCAGCGTCAGCTGGGCGTCGCCGGTTCCCGGCGGCATGTCGACCAGCAAACAGTCGAGTTCGCCCCAGGCGACTTCGCGGAGCAGTTGGTTGATTGCCGACATCACCATCGGCCCACGCCAGATCATCGCCTCCTCTTCGCCGACCAAGAAGCCGATCGACATCGCCTTGATGCCAAAAGCCTGCAGCGGCTGCAGCATCTTGCCGTCGATATCGGGCTTGGCCTGGAGGCCGAGAAGACGCGGCAGCGAGGGGCCGAACACGTCGGCGTCCAGAATGCCGATCTTCCAGCCAAGCGCGGCGAGCGCAAGGGCGAGATTGACCGTCGTGGTCGACTTGCCGACGCCACCCTTGCCGGAGGCCACGCCGATGATCCGGCGGATGCCGGGGATCGCGATGTTTTTCGGCGGCACGGGCCGTGGTGGCGCCGTCCGCGGCTGGGCACCGGCTGGTGCGCCGTGGACGTGGGCCGGCGGGACCGTGGTGCCCGCAGGCCGCTCAGCCGTGAGGCTGACCACGGCGTTGGACACGCCCGGCAGCTGCTTGATCGCCACTTCCGCCTGAACGCGCATCGTCTCCATCGCGTCGGCGAACCGAGGATCGCCGGTCAGGGCGAGATAGACCTTGTCGACGCGGACAGTCAGCCCGGAAATCCCGTTGGTGCGGGACACCGGCGTTCGGCCGTCCGGCCCGGCAACGCTTTTCAAGGCCTCGAGGACGTCCTGTTCACTCACCATAGCATTACCTCTTGCCGCGCGGTCTGGCCTGCAAAGGCGGTTGCGCGCGCGGCGCTGTTTGGGGCAGTGTCGCGCCCGTCCGGCGGACGCGTACAGCCGACACATCAATCGTCCGTCGCTGGGGACTTATGCTGATTTTCTCGTGGCTGTCGCCTCGGCTTCTCAAAGGCGGCCGACGAGCCGTCCAAGCTCTCGTCGTATTCGGGCTGGCGCTTCCGGCCGCCCTTCTCGTCCCGGCGATGGCGGAACCGACCCATCTGATCATCGCCAGCGAAGGGGCAAGACCGCCGTACAACTATTTCGACGGCGACAAGCTTTCCGGCTTCGAGATTGACCTCGGCACCGATCTTTGCAAGCGGATGGCCGTGTCCTGCACCTTCGTGGCGCAGGACTGGGACAGCATGATCGCCGGTCTGCTCGCGCATCACTACGACGCCGTCATGGCGGCGATGGAAATCACCGACGAGCGCAAGGCCAAGATCGCCTTCACCCTGCCCTACGTGCGCATGCCCTCGGCCTTCATGGTGAAAAACCGCAGCGGCCTGACGTCGGATGATCCCAAGGCGCTGGCCGGCAAGCGCATCGGCGTCGAGAAAAGCGGCACGCACGAGACATTCCTCCTCGACAAATATCCGGACTCGACGGTGCGCCGCTACGCGACATTGTCCGACGCGATCCTCGACCTCGAGGCCGACCGTGTCGATGCGGTGATCGGCGACAAGGATGCCATTACCGTCTTCCTCAAGACGCGCAGCGACGCGCGATGCTGCCACATCCTCGCCGACGTGCCGCGCGATCCGGCCGTCTTCGGCGATGGCATCGGCGTCGGGCTGCGCAAGGAGGATGCGGCGCTTAAGGCAAGCTTCGAGAAGGCGCTGGCGTCCTGCGTGGCGGACGGCACCTTTGCCGCGATCAGCGCCAAATATTTCGATTTTCCGATCAACTAGCGCGTCGGGCTCGGTCGCGAACCGACAGGCGTTTCAAGGAGCACGCATGGCAAAGGTAGCATTTCTCGGTCTCGGCGTGATGGGCTTCCCGATGGCGGGCTATCTCGCCAAAGGCGGCCATCAGGTCACCGTCTACAACCGTACGGCCGCAAAGGCCGACGAGTGGGTCGCCAAGCACGGCGGCACGGCCGCCAAGACGCCGGCGGAGGCAGCCAAAGGCCAGGACGTGGTCTTCTGCTGCGTCGGCAACGATGCAGACCTTCGCTCCGTAACCACAGGCGACGACGGCGCCTTTCACAACATGGGCAAGGGCGCGATCTTCGTCGACCACACCACGGCCTCAGCCGAGGTTGCCCGCGAACTTGCGAAGGCCGCCTCGGACAAGGGGTTCGGCTTCGTCGACGCGCCGGTGTCCGGCGGCCAGGCCGGGGCCGAGAACGCCGCGCTCACCGTCATGTGCGGCGGCGCCCAGGCCGATTATGATCGCGCGGAGCCACTGATCCAGCATTTCGCCAAGGCGTGCCGGCTGATGGGGCCGGTCGGCTCCGGCCAGCTGACCAAGATGGTCAACCAGCTCTGCATCGCCGGCGTCGTCCAGGGTCTCGCCGAGGGCCTGCACTTCGCGGAAAAAGCGGGGCTTGACGCCGAAGCGGTCATCGACGTCATCTCCAAGGGCGCGGCGCAGTCCTGGCAGATGGAGAACCGCTACAAGACGATGATCGCCGGAACGTTCGACTTCGGCTTCGCGGTCAACTGGATGCGCAAGGATCTGGCGATCTGCCTCGACGAGGCGCGCCGCAACGGATCGACGCTGCCGCTCGCGGCGCTGGTCGACCAGTTCTACGCCGAGGTCCAGGCGATGGGCGGCGCCCGCTGGGACACGTCAAGCCTGATCGCCCGCCTCAAACGCGATTAGACGCGGCGTCAATCTCGGCGCGGCAATCATTCCGCGCCGACACCGCCATGACAACGAGCATCGGTGAGTGCTCAACTTCAATATTTCGTTAAATTTATTTAACCAATTCAGCGTCGGTTTTTTGATCGTATACCATAACAGCTAAATGTGTAGCGGATCATGCCGCCAAATACTTGCGCGCGGCGGCCAAAAGCGGTTTCCTGAAAAAATACTTTGGAGGCCAAGCCATGATCGAGGCTATTCGCGCACTGATTTCTGAACATGGTCGCTTGCCGGTTCCCGTGGACTCGCTTGACGATTCGCAGGATCTCTACGCGTCGGGCCTGACGTCTTTCGCGGCGGTGCAGCTGATGCTCGCGCTCGAAGACCACTTCGAGGTCGAATTTCCCGAAACCATGCTGAACCGGCGCAGCTTCGCCAGCATCACGGCGATCAAGACCTGCATCGAGGAGCTCGTGCCGAAGTCGGCCGCGGCATGACCGTGCACGGAACCGCCGGCATCGGCACCACGCTTCTCGAGCGCGGCACCGCCGCGGCGGCCGTCGCCGCAGAACATGCCGTGGACGTCGACCGCCAGGGCCGCTTTCCCGCGGAAGCGATCGCCGCGATCAAGGCTAGCCGTCTGCTCGGCGCGATGCTGCCCGTCGAGTACGGCGGCGAGGGTGCCACCCTCACCGACATCGCCGAGATCTGCTCGACGCTCGGCCAGCACTGCTCCTCGGCCGGCATGGTCTTCGCCATGCACCAGATCCAGATCTCCAGTCTGGTCTCGCACGCACGGACCAGCGAATGGCACCGCGGCTTTCTCAGGACCATCGCGGAACAGCAGCTTCTTCTGGCATCCGCCACGTCGGAAGCCGGCGTCGGCGGCGACGTCCGGACCTCGCTCTGCGCGGTGGAAACGGAGAAAGGACTTTACCATCTCGAAAAGAACGCGTCGGTGATCTCCTACGGCGCCAACGCCGATGCGATCCTGGCCACGGCGCGGCGCGAGCCGGAGTCGCCGCCCTCCGACCAGGTTCTGGTCGTCGTGCTCAAGGATCAGTGCACGCTCGAGCGGACCTCGGTGTGGGACACGCTCGGCATGCGTGGCACCTGTTCCGAAGGGTTCAAGCTGAAAGCTTCGGGCCCGGCCGAGCAGGTTTTGCCGCGCTCCTTCGCCGAAATTTCCGCGCGCTCGATGCTCGCGACCTCGCACCTCCTCTGGGCGAGCCTATGGTACGGCATCGCACTCAGTACGGTGCATAAGGCGCAGGCCTTCGTGCGGGCCGATGCGCGCAAGCGCCCGAGCGAGACGCCGGTCGGCGCGATCCGCGTCGCCGAAGCCGCGTCCGAACTGCAGATGATGAAGAGCATGACCCGCGATGGCCTCAAGCGCTTCGAGCATGCGCAGGCGGACAACGAGGAGCTCACCTCGATGGGCTTCGCGGTGGCGATGAACAACGTCAAGGTCGCGGCCTCACGCATCGGCGTCGAGATCGTCAACACCGCGATGCTCGTCTGCGGCATCGCCGGCTTCAAGAACGACACGCCCTACAGCATCGGCCGGCAGTACCGCGACATCCTCTCGGCGCAGCTGATGATCAACAACGACCGCATCTTCGGCAACACCTCGACCATGCTGCTGATGCACCGGCTCGACGCCCATCTCGTCAACTAATTCAATTGCGGGTCTTTTCCGATGTGCATGGTTTGCGGCAATTTCCTCGATAGTTTGTTCACAAAGGGTCTGCTGATCGACATGGGGGTCGAAGGCCTCTACGGCCGCAGCGGCATCTTCGAAGACGTCGTCGAGCGCCTTACCGCGCTCATCACCCGGATCGGCAAGGACGGCGATGCCGAAGTCATCCGCTTTCCCCCCGGCATGAACCGCAAGGATTTCGAGCGCAGCGGCTACCTCAAGGGATTTCCGCAGCTTGCCGGCACGATCCACAGTTTTGAGGGCGGCGACAAGGAACATGCGACCCTGCTCGAGAAGCTGCACGCCAACGTCGACTGGACCGACTCGCAAGAAATCACCGACGTCGCGCTAATGCCGGCGGCCTGCTACCCGCTCTACCCGGTCGTGGCGCGGCGCGGCGCGCTGCCGAAGACCGGTGGCCTCTACGACATCTATTCATACTGTTTCCGCCACGAGCCGTCGCGCGACCCCGGCCGCATGCAGATGTTCCGCCAGCGCGAATACGTGCGCATCGGTACGCCGGAACAGGTCGTCGCCTTCCGCGAGCTATGGCTACAGCGCGCGCAGGAGATGATCGCGCTTCTCGAAATGCCGTTCGCCCTGGAAGTCGCCAACGACCCGTTCTTCGGCCGCGCCGGTCGGATGATGGCGGCAAGCCAGCGCGACCAGGAGCTGAAGTTCGAGCTGCTGATCCGCATCGACAGCCCGGAAAACAAGCCGACGGCGTGCATCAGCTTCAACTACCACCAGGACCATTTTGGCGCGAACTGGGGCATCAAGAACGAGGAAGGCGCGACCGCGCATACCGCCTGCGTCGGCTTCGGCATGGAGCGCTGCACGCTGGCCCTGTTCAAGACTCATGGCCTCGATGTCGACCTCTGGCCGCACGGCGTGCGCGACGCGCTCTGGGGCTGATGATGCTGGCGAAAGCGCCCATCGCCGTCTTCCCGTCAATCAAGCCGGAGGGCTACGCCGCACATGCGCTGCACGACGGCGCCCGCGATTGGCCGGAGACCAACTGCTATATCGATGTCTGGATCGAGGTTCTGCACGCGCTGGGCGCGGATCCGACGGCTGCGATGGGCTTTGCCGTCGCCCAGGATTTTGAGGGCGACCACTTCACCTTCGCAAAAATCCCGCTGGAGGACCTGTTCGATCTCTATGGTCTGGAGGTTACCGAGCTCGCGCTTTACGACACGCTCGAAACCCATGTGCTGGAGCAGACCGCGCGCGGACGGATGGTGATCGTCGAGGTGGATAGCTTTTATCTGCCGGACACGCGGGGCGTCTCCTATCAGCTCGAACATACCAAGACGACGATCGCGATCAACCGCGTCAATGCCGACGCCCGCGAGCTCGATTATTTTCACGGCGCCGGTTTCTTCACGCTTCGCGACGACGACTACGACGCCGTTCTGCCGAAAGGCGCGGCGACGGCGCTGTTCCCCTACGCCGAATTCGTGAAGTTCGATCGGCGGCGATCCTCGCCTGATGCGTCGAAGGCCCTCACAGTTCTCCGCAGGCATGTCGCGCGTCGACCAACCGACAATCCCGTCCTGGCCTTGCGCGACCGCCTGCGCGATCAGGTGATCGCGGCATCGGAAAAGCCGTCGGATTTTCTGCACAAATACGCGTTCAACACGGCGCGGCAGCTCGGCATGAATTTCGAACTGCTCGGCAGCCATCTCGCCTGGCTCGCGGCCCATGATGCGAGCCTCGCTCTCGCGCCGGCGATCGAAGGCTGCCAAACGCTTTCGAGCGGCGCCAAGAGTTTTCAGTTCCAGCTCGCCCGCGCGGTGGCGCGCAAACGCTTCGACACGATCGAAGCGAACCTCGATCCGCTCGCTGCCTCCTACGAGCGGATCGTTGGGTGTTTGGCGATCCTGTAAGAGCGGGATAACCTTGCCGGCCATCATTGCGAGCGCAGCGAACCAAGCTGGGGCCGCTGCGACAACCATCGCGGCCTCCTGCTCCGGGGTTGCTTCGTTGCGCCCGCAATGACGACCTTCATGTCATGTGGCAGTTCAACCGACAGAACGGCACAACACTTTGACTTCCATCGACGGACCCTGGTCACTCGCGCAATCCCCGCCCTCGCACTGGGATGCGCCGAGCACCATCACGGCCGCGGACTGGCTGCCTGCCATCGTTCCCGGCACCGTCGGCGCTGCGCTGCTGGCGGCGAACCGCTGGCAACCCGACGATAACCTCGGCTTCGATGCGTTCGATTTCTGGTACCGCACCGAATTGGGCGGCGCCGGCCCGACGATCCTGCGCTTCGAGGGGCTCGCGACCATCGCCGAGGTGTTTCTCGATGACGTGCCGATCCTGCAGTCCCAAAGCATGTTTGTCGCGCACGAAGTCACGGTCGAACTCGCTGGCACGCACCGGCTTCACATCTGCTTCCGTTCCCTCGATGCCTACCTCGCGACTCAGAAAGGTCGCGCGCGCTGGCGACCGCGGCTCGTTCGCCCCCCGAGCCTGCGCTTCGTCCGCACGCTGCTGCTCGGCCATATCCCGGGCTGGGGGCCTCCTGTGCATGCCATCGGCCCGTGGCGCGCAGTCAAGCGCATCGACGCCGCAGCGCTTCGGATCGTGGAGCAAGATATCCGCACGACATTTGCCGATGGCGACGGCGAGATCGCGCTGGCGATCAAGCTCTCGGCGCCGACGTCGGGCTGGGTCGTTGCCAGCATCGGCGCGATCGATTTCACTCTCGTCGAGGACGGCGCCGGCTGGCTGCGCGGTCGCATCACCGTGCCCGACGCCGAGGCCTGGTGGCCGCACACGCACGGAACGCCAGCTCTCTATCCGCTCCGCCTCTTCGTCGGCAATCAAACCTTCAATCTCGGCCCCGTCGGCTTCCGCAGTGTGGTCGTGGACCGCGACGCCGACGGCAGGGGCTTTGGCCTTGTCGTCAACGGCGTCCCCGTGTTCTGCCGCGGAGCGTGCTGGAGCAGCGCCGACATCGTCGCCCTGCCCTTCGATCGCGAGGCCTATGCGCCGCTGCTCACCCTGATGGTCGAAGCTGGGATGAACATGGTGCGCATCGGCGGCAGCATGAGCTATGAGGGCGATGCCTTCTACAAGCTGTGCGACGAACTCGGTCTCATGGTCTGGCAAGATTTCGCCTTCTCCAACTTCGACTATCCCGCTGCCGATCCAGCCTTCTGCGCGTCGGTTATGGAAGAGGCGCGGCAATTCCTGCAGCGGACCCAGGCGTCGCCCAGCCTCACCGTGCTCTGCGGCGCCAGCGAGGTCGCGCAGCAGGCGGCGATGATGGGTCTGCCGGCGCCGGTTTGGACCAACGCCATCTTCGAGGGCATACTCGCCGAAACGGCGCGGGCGCTGCGGCCCGACGTTCCCTATGTCGCGCACTCGCCCTGCGGCGGCGCGATGCCCTTCGTCGCCGACCAAGGCATCAGCCACTACTATGGTGTCAGCGCGCATCGGCGTCCCGTCGAAGAAGCCCGGCGCGCCGGGGTGCGCTTTTCCGCGGAGAGCCTCGGCTTCGCCAATGTGCCGGACAAGGCGCCGTTCGTGCTCGAAGCCGGAACCCCGACGATCGCGCATCCGAACTACACCGAGCGCTTCGCCCACGATGCGGCGGCGAGCTGGGCTTTCGAGGGCGTCCGCAACCATTATTGCGCGGCACTCTACGGCGTCGACGTCACCGCGCTGCGCAGAAAAGACCCCGAACGCTTTCTCGCGCTGTCGCGGGCGACCAGCGCTGAGATCATCGAAGCGACCTACGCAGAATGGCGGCGCGAAGGCTCGCCGACACGTGGAGCGCTGGTGTGGTTTCTCCGCGATCTCGCGCCCGGTGCCGGCTGGGGCGTCATCGACAGTCTGAACTGGCCCAAAGCCGCATACTACGGCCTGCTCCGCGCCTGCAGGCCGATTACCGTCGTCCTGACGGACGAAAACCTCAACGGGCTGAAGGTCACGCTGATCAACGAAACAGTGTCGCCCCGCGTGGTGACGCTGACACTCACCTGTCTGCGCGACGGCGAGACACCGGTGATGCGGGCCACGCGCGACCTGACGCTTGAGCCGCGCTCGACGATCGGGATCGCCGCGACCGATCTCTGGGGCGGTTTCTTCGACACCACCTACGCATTCCGCTTCGGCGAGCCATCGCACGACGTCACCGTCGGGCGGCTTACCGATTCAAGCGGCGCGTTCGTCGCCGACGCCTTTCATTTCCCGTTGGGACGCGGCCACGCGGTAGCCGACCTCG
>NZ_LMUU01000158.1:0-60573 GCF_009765775.1 Beijerinckia sp. L45 | reverse complement strand
GGCACCGGCGCCGCCGATGTCCGTTGTATAGGGGGAGCCACCCGGGACTGTCAACACGACATTTTTAAATCCGTCACACGATCTCGGAAACGATTGATAATGCTCCGATAATGACGGATCGCCACACACGGAACCAAGACCGGCCAAGCCGCGGGCCGAGCCCAGGTGGCGGGTTTTTCGGCGAATCCCTGCTTCCGCAGGGTCAAATGAATCGTTTCGAGGCAGCGAAACGCCTCGAATTCATCCAGTTTCGCCCGGCGGCCCATCGGAAACGGCGCCGCATAGAGCCACGGCGGTCCCGCGACCGCGCAACCGCTTAGCTTCAGGGCGCGCCCACCACCACGTCGCCGCCGACGCGGGCCCAGATCCGTCTTTTGATGAAGAACAGCAGACCCGCGAAAACCGCCAGGATGATCACCACCCGGAAGCCCGTCGCCTTGCGCTCCTCCAGCTTCGGCTCCGCCACCCACATCAGGAAAGCCGCGACGTCCTGGGAATATTGCGCCACCGTCTGGGGTGACCCGTCGGTGTACTCGACCTGCCCATCCGACAGCGGCTTGGCCATCGCGATCTTGTGGCCCGGCATATAGAGGTTCCAGTTCGGATCGTCCGGGTGCGTGTAGCCGTTGAGGATCGCGTGGATGTAGGTCGGCCCCTCCGCTTCCTCCGACTGGGTGAAGGCATCGAAGATGAATTGTGGGAAGCCACGTTCCCATGAGCGCGCCTTGGCGAGCACCGACATGTCGGGCGGAAGGCCGCCCAGCGCCGCACGCGCCGCCGCGGCGTTGGGAAAGGCCCATGGGAAATAATCCGAAGGCCGTCCCGGCCGGTCGAACATCTCGCCAGTGTCATTAGGTCCGTCGTGGATCTGATAGCTCGCCGCCAGCGCCTTGACCTGGGACTCGCTGAATTCCGGGCCGCCGGGGTCGGCGAGATTGCGGAACGCCACGTATTTCATCGCGTGGCAATTCGAGCAGACCTCCTTGTAGATCTTGAAGCCGCGCTGCAGCTGCGCGGTGTCGAAATGGCCGAAGAGACCGGTAAAACTCCAGGCCACCGGCGGCGGCGTGGTGTCTTCCTCGGCTTTCTGGGTCGCGGGGGCGCCATTGGCGCCCTGCGGCGTATGCCCCTCGGCGTTGGTCTCCGCCTTGGGTGCGGCGGGGCTTTCGGCCGCCGGCGCTTCCTTGCCTGGCGTCTGACCTGCGGCCGGCGCCTGGGCGAAAGCCTGGCTCTGGAGCAAGGCAAGGCCAAGGAGTGCGCTCGCGCAGGTCGAAAGCAGCGCGGGTCGTGTCAGCGTCAGCTTGCGCATTCTCAACCTCTCGTGTTCGGCGCGGAGGTCGCTCGCGCCGACATGGCGGCAGCCGAGCCATGGCCATGGCCGAGCACGGCGTCGGCGATCGAGGCCGGCAAAGGCCGCGGCGTCTCGAACAGCCCGAGCAGCGGCACGATCACCAGGAGATGGATGAAATAGTAGGCGGTCAGCAGCTGACCCGCGATGACATAGCCGCCTTCCGGCGGCTGCGACCCGATGAAGCCGAGCAGAATTGCGTCCAGCACGAAGAACCAGAACGCGATGCGATAAAGCGGCCGGTAGTTCGCCGACTTGATCCGCGACGTGTCGAGCCAGGGAAGAAAAGCCAGCAGAACGATCGCCGAAAACATCGCGATGACGCCGCCGAGCTTGTCGGGGATCGAACGCAGGATCGCGTAGAACGGCAAATAATACCATTCGGGCACGATATGCGCCGGCGTCACCAGCGGATTGAACTCGATGTAGTTGTCGGCGTGGTTGAGATAGTTCGGGATGAAGAACACGAACCAGGCGTAGAACACCAGGAAGCAGACGAGGGAAAACCCGTCCTTCACGGTGAAATAGGGGTGGAAGGGCAGTGTGTCCTTACTGCTCTTCGGCTCGATGCCGGCGGGATTGTTGGAACCGGGAACATGCAGCGCCCAGATGTGCAGCACGACCACGCCGGCGATCATGAACGGCAGCAGGTAATGCAGCGAGAAGAAGCGGTTGAGCGTCGCGTTGTCGACGGCGAAACCGCCCCATAGCCATTGCGTCACTGCGTTGCCGACGAACGGGATGGCCGAGAACAGGCTGGTGATGACGGTGGCGCCCCACCCGCTCATCTGGCCCCAGGGCAGGACGTAGCCCATGAAGCCGGTTGCCATCATCAGGAGGTAAATGACGATACCGAGCAGCCACAGCACTTCGCGGGGAGCCTTGTAGGAGCCGTAATAGATGCCGCGGAAAATATGGATGTAGACGGCAATGAAGAACATCGACGCGCCGTTGGCGTGGACGTAACGCAGCAGCCAGCCGTAATTCACATCGCGCATGATGTGCTCGACCGAGGAGAAGGCCAGCGTCGATTCCGGGGTGTAGTGCATGGCGAGCGTCACGCCGGTCGCAATCTGCGCCACCAGCATGAAGGCGAGGATGCCGCCAAAAGTCCAAAAATAGTTCAGGTTGCGCGGGTTCGGAAACGCGATGAACGAGGAATGCACCAGGCCGAGGATCGGAAGCCGGGTTTCCAGCCATCTGGCGGCTGCACTCTTGGGGACGTAGGTCGACGGTCCGCTCATGGATCAAGGTCTTTCAAAAGGCAGGGCGCCCGAGAGCGGGCAAACCCGCGGGTATCTCAACCGATCTGGACTTTGGTATCCGAGACGTACTTGTAGGGCGGCAGCACGAGGTTTTTGGGCGCCGGCCCCTGCCGGATGCGACCCGCGGTGTCATAGACGGAGCCGTGGCACGGGCAGAACCAGCCCTCGAACGGCCCCTGATGTCCGAGCGGCACGCAGCCGAGATGGGTGCAGATGCCAACGACGATCAGCCATTCCGGCTTTTGCGCACGTGACTCGTCTGTTGCAGGGTCCTTGAGCGCGCTCATCGGTGCAGCGCGGGCGTCGGCGATCTCCTTTGCCGTGCGGTGGCGCACGAAGACCGGCTTGCCCTGCCATTTGATGGTGACGATCTGGCCTTCGGCGATGCCGCCGATGTCGACCTCCGTGGTCGCCTGGGCCAGCGTCGAGGCGTCGGGCTCCATCTGGTTGATCAGCGGCCAGACCGCGCCTCCGACAAGGACCGCCCCGACGGCGCCCGTCGCTATATAGAGGAAATCCCGGCGGTTTGGATCGTCGAGTATTATCTCAGCCACGGCAGGTCCTTTATGCAAAGGCTTGCTTACGCGTCCGTCCCGGACATCTTGAGATAACGGCAACACTCATGCCACGGCAATGCGACCCCGGGTCACTCCCGCTTTTCGAAAGAGGAAGCGCCCACGATCTTCTGCCGCCGCATACCGCAATGCAGCATCCCCTCATGCCAAGCTGACGCTTGTCGAACCTTCTTCTAAACAATTTCGTCGTATCCGCCATTGGTCGAATGGCCTTACCCGGCGAATACTGTTTTCGCGTCGAGAATCCGAATGACGTTGGCGACGGTGACTGCCGCGACACGTTTGTTGGATTCTTCGGTGAGGCCGGCGATGTGCGGCGTCAGGACGAGGTTCGGGACGTCCTTGAACGGTGCGCCCGTGTCGGCGGTCAGCGGTTCGTCGGCAAAGACGTCGAGTGCGGCGCCCCCCAAGGCCCCGGAGCGCAGGGCGGCGATCAGAGCCGCTTCGTCGACGATGCCGCCGCGGGCGGTGTTGATGAGGATCGCGCCGGATTTCATCAGGCCGAGCGCTTCGGCGTCGATGAGATTGGCCGTTCCGTCCATCAGCGGGACGTGAAGGCTGACGACGTCCGCCCTGGCGAGGACGCTGGACAACGACAGCGGCCGGACACCGGTCGCGGTCCAGACGGGATCGCCGATCGGCACATGCGGATCGGCGGCGATGACGTGCATGCCGAGCGCCTGGGCCCGTCGTGCGGTTTCCCGACCGATGTTGCCGAAGCCGACGAGGCCCAGGCACTTGCCGGCCACCTCGCCGCCGATCAGCGCCTGGCGCGGCCAGGTTCCCGCGATCAGTGCGGCGGTGCCGCCGAAGGCCCGACGCGACAGCAGCATCGTCGTGGCGATCACATATTCCGCGACCGAAACATCGTTGGCGCCCGTTGCGGGGCAGACGGTAATGCCGCGGGCCTTGCACGCCTCAAGGTCGATGTTGTCGAGGCCGACGCCATGACGTCCGATCACCTGGAGGGCGCGGGCGGCATCGAGAAGCGCCCCGCGCACCTGAAGAACGTTACGCACGATCATCCCCCTGCAATCACGGACCGCCACGCGAAGCCGATCCGGCGCGTCGACCAGCGTGGGATCGTAGAGAACCGAATATCGGCCTTCGAACGCAACGAGCGCCGTTTCGTCGATGAATTCGGAAATGACGATGTCGGCCAACGTACGCTCCATGAAATGCGCCGATCAGGCGGATGAAACCCGGACAGCAGTCGCGCTGATATAGGGGTCTAACGCCACCGGCAATCCACGGAGCGGGACGTCGTTTCGCAGGAATAGACAAGCTGTGCTATAGTTCACAGAACGATGGTGACATCTTGCGCGTTTTCAAAACCAAGGCGTTCGCTCGCTTCGTGCGTCGGGAAGGATTGGCGGATACGAGCCTGATCGAAGCCGCCAATCGCGCAGGCAAAGGCTTGATCGACGCCGACCTTGGCGGCGGTCTTATCAAGCAACGCGTTGCGCGGACGGGCCAGGGACGTCGTGGCGGCTATCGTATGCTGCTCGCTTTTCGCGCCGGAGACCGGACCATATTTCTTTTCGGCTTTGCGAAGAGCGAACGCGACAACATCGACACCGAAGACTTGGCGCTCGCGCGCGATATCGCCGGATCCTGGCTGTCAGCGGATGCAAAGCAGATCGCGCGGGCTGTATCGGACGGACTTTTGATCGAGGTAAGTCATGCGGGGTGAGTCATGAATGACAAAGCGACACATTCGTCGCGGCTGAGATCCGAATTGATCGAGACCGCAAAGGATATGCACGCCAGTGGAGTCATGGACGACGAGGCCTTCGCTAAGATAACGTTGCGCCAATCGGCGACGACGGCCGAGCCGCTGGTCGCACCGCTGTCCGGCGAGGATATCCGCAGCTTGCGGGAGACCGCCAACATGAGTCAGGCGGTGTTCGCCCGCTACCTCAACTTGACGGTCGGTTATGTCTCGCAGCTCGAGCGCGGGACCAAACGGCCGAGCGGTCCGGCCCTCGTGCTCCTCAACATTATCCGCCGATCGGGCATCGGCGCCCTCCAGTGAGCGAACCGCAGTCGCAGCAACGCCCGCTCACCCTCGCCCTCTACCAGCCCGACATCCCGCAGAACTGCGGCACGATGCTGCGGATGTGCGCCTGTCTCGGCGTCGACGCGGCAATCATCGAGCCCGCAGGGTTTCCCGTCAGCGATCGGCATTTTCGCCGGGCCGGCATGGACTATCTCGACGCTCTGGCGATCGCCCGCCACGTGTCCTTCGCCGCGTTCGAGGCGTGGCGCGCCGCGCAGATCGTTGATTCCACCACATGCCGGCGGCTCGTCCTGCTTTCCACAAAGGCCGCCGTCGCCTATACGCAATTCGCCTTTCGTCCCGGCGACATTCTGCTGGTCGGGCGCGAGTCGGCCGGTGTGCCGGATGCGGTGCATGCCGCGGCGGACCATCGTGTGCTGATCCCGATCCAGCCGCCGCTGCGCTCGCTCAACGTCGCGGTCGCGGCTGCGATGGTCACGGGTGAAGCGCTGCGCCAGATCGCTCTGGCGGATGCAACAGGGAACGGAGCAACGGCATGACCGCATCCGACGTCGTCGAGGACAAGGACCAGCTCGCAGACCACAAGGCCCAGGCGCGCGCCTGGTTCGAGACACTGCAGACGAATATTCTGGCGAGCTTCGAGGCCCTCGAGGCCGAGGCGACCGGCCCTTTCACGCGGGACGATCTCGCGCCGGGCAAGGCCAGCGTCAAGCCCTGGAAGCGCGCGAACCATGACGGCGAGGATGGCGGCGGCGGCCGCATGGGCATGCTCAAGGGCCGGGTCTTCGAGAAGGCCGGTGTGCACAGTTCGACGGTTTACGGGACCTTCGCCCCCGAATTCGCCAAGCAGATCCCCGGCGCCGCGGCGGACCCGCGTTTCTGGGCCTCGGGCATCTCGGTGATCGCCCACCCCTGGAACCCCAACGTCCCGGCCGTCCACATGAACACCCGGTTCGTCTCCACCAGCAAGACGTGGTTCGGCGGCGGCGCCGATCTCACGCCCGTGCTCGACCGGCGGCGGACCCAGGATGATCCCGACACCCTGCTGTTCCACGCGGCGATGAAGGCCGCCTGCGGCGCCCATCCTGCGGTGGCCGACTACACCCGTTACAAGGCCTGGTGCGAAGAATATTTCTTCCTCAAACACCGCAACGAGCCGCGCGGCGTCGGCGGTATTTTTTACGACTATCTCGAGCCGGAGTCCTCCGGCCACGGGTTTCCACCCCTGCTCGCGTTCACCCAGGCGGTCGGCAAGGCTTTCAACACGATCTACGCGGATCTCGTCCGCCGCAATGTTGCGACGGCGTGGACACCGGCGGATCGCGAGGAGCAGCTCGTGCGGCGCGGGCGCTACGTCGAGTTCAACCTGATCTACGATCGCGGCACGATCTTTGGCCTCAAGACCGGCGGCAATGTCGACTCGATCCTGTCGTCGCTGCCGCCTGAGGTGCGGTGGCCTTAAAGCGCTTTCCGCTTTGGTGGAATCACCAAAGCGATAAGAAATCGCTCTCTTCTCAAAAAGTTAGAGCATTTTCTCGATCACAAAAGTCTGCACCTTTTGTGGAAAATGCTCTAGAAACTGGCCTCATTCGAGCGGTAAGCCATCGCACGCCTTCAAAAGAGAAGTGGCGCGTTTGCCTCCTTCTTGGTGTGTCCCGGCCGCCACATAACCGCGAGCGCATCAACACCATTTTCGCGTCACTCTGCGTCACGGCCCGCCGGCTGTGACGCCATCCCGTCGCATCGAGGCACGATGCGCGCCCCGCCGTACTCGATCAAGACGCGCCACCAAGCATCGTCTTCGCAAACGGACGTTGGCGCGTCTCCGGCAGGTCCGATCCTCCGCCTACGGAATGACGCGCGCCACCCGAAGCTTTGCGAACAGGTCATAGAAGCTCTCGTCCGTCGCCTGGTAATCCAGGAACCCGAGCTTGCGGCTCTTGCTCATGTCCGTCACGACCTCGATCGGCCGGCCGAGATCGGCATCGGTGTGCCAGGCCGAGGCAAGCTTGCCGAGATCGGTCTCGGCGAGGCCGTGCTTGCGCGCGAGTTCGGTCCAGATCGGCCCGGCATCGGCAAGCTGCCCCTCGAGAGGCGTGACCTCGGACGGGAACGGCGCGGGTTCCAGCCCGAACCAGGCCGCCAGGCGCGCCCACATCCAGCTCCAGCGAAACACGTCGCCGTTGACGATGTTGAACGCCTGATCGCGCGCCGCGGGGGTGATCGACGCCCATTCGAGCTGTCGCGCGAGAACGCGCGCATCGGTCATGTCGGTGAGACCGTTCCACTGCATCGCCGATCCCGGAAAGATGAAGGGTCGACCGGTCTCCTTGCAGAGCGTGGCATAGACGGCCAGCGTCACGCCCATGTTCATGGCGTTGCCGAGGGCATAGCCGATGATCGTGTGCGGGCGATGCACGCTCCAGCCGAAGCCGTCACGTTTCGCCGCGGCGAACACCTCGTCCTCCTGCGCATAGTAGAAATTTTCGACGGGCAGCCGCGGCTGCTCTTCGCGGAACGGCGTCGCCGGCAACACGCCTTTGCCATAGGCCTCGAAGGGTCCGAGGTAGTGCTTGAGGCCGGTCACAAGCGCCACATGCTCGACCGAACCCGCCCCTGACACCGCATCGAGCAGGTTGCGCACCATCGCGCCGTTGACCTTGATGTTTTCCGCTTCCGTCGCCTGCCGCAGCCAGTTGGTCAGAAAGACATGGGTCGGCTTCAGACCGGCAAGGGCCGCCTTCAAGGCGGCGGGATCGCGAAGATCGGCCGCCACGGGGGTCACGCCGGTGAGATCGGTCGTTGGCCGCCGGGCCAGGCCGTGGACCTGCCAGCCCTGATCGACGAGGTGGCGGGCCAGATTGTTGCCCACGATGCCGCTTGCTCCGACGATGAGCGCCGTTTTCGTCATGTCTCGATCTCCTGTTCGAGACACAGGTAGGCGCGGCGAGACGTCTGGGCTAGAAGGCACCGTTCAGGGACATAGCCACCAAAAGGTGCCCAGCGATGACGGACGCCGTCGAGACCATTCACACCGAGAATTGCGCGCCGCGCCGCGTCCTCGAGCTGTTCAGCGTCAAGTGGACGAGCATGGTGTTGCACGCGCTCCATGCCCTCCACGGCGGAACCTGCCGCACCGGCGAGTTGCAGCGCAGCCTGCCCGGCATCAGCAAGAAGATGCTCACACAGTCGCTTCGTGAGATGGAGCGCGACGGGCTGGTCACACGCCGTGTCTACGATGTGGTGCCGCCCAAGGTGGAATATTCGCTGACGCCGCTGGGCCGCATCTTCATCGAACCGATCGAGATGCTCTACGCCTGGGGCCGGACCAACGCCGCGGCGCTCGATCAGCTCGGCCAGCGGCCGCAGTCGCGTCGGCGGCAGCGCGCGATCGACCCCGACTAAAGCTTAGCCGTCGGAAAGGTCCAGAGCTTGTTGGCGCCAAACGTCCATATCATCACGACGCCCGTGGTGATGACCTGTGCCGCCAAATAAGGCATATGTCCGGTCTCGTTCAGCACGCGCATGAAAAAATAAGTGAGGACGAAGGCGACGCTGGCGACGAGGGCGAAACGCCAGGCCGCCTGGTCGTGCGGACGATCACTCACGAAGGTGTGACGCCTGTTCAAGCCGTAGGAAACGATGCCGCCGGCCGTGAATCCACAGAGGGCGGAGGGGACGGGCGCCAGGCCTCCCACCTCTACGAGCGCGACCAGCAACGCATAGTGAATCAGAGACGCAATGACCCCGACACCGATGAAAGATGAGAGCTGTCTGATCACGGCTGCCGCTTTAGCATGCGAAAGAGTGCTTGCGAAATCGTCAAAGGTTTGACACCGAAATGCCAGCAATCCGTTTCGGACGGGCTGGAACGAGCCTTTGTCGCGAATTGCATCGAGTCTTTTAGGAGAACATCACATGAAGTCCAACCTGCTTGCCTACGGCCGCGTTGCCGCCCTTCTCGCCGGAACCGCCGTCGTCGGTACCTTCGCTGCGACCCCCGCGAGCGCCGCGATCCAGGCTGGCGTCCTGACCTGCAACGTCGCCGGCGGCGTCGGCGCCATCGTCGCGTCGCAGAAGGCCGTTTCCTGCACCTTCAAGCCGTCGGTCCACGCGCCGGTCGAATTCTACACCGGTTCGTTCACCCGCGTCGGTCTCGACATCAGCGCGACCAACGCCGGCGTACTGACCTACAACGTCGTCTCCGCTGCTGACGCGCTCGCTCCCTTCTCCCTCGCCGGCAACTACGCTGGTCCGGGTGTCGGCCTGACCCTCGGCAACGGCCTCGGCGTCGACGCCCTCGTCGGCGGCAACGGCAACCAGATCCAGCTGCAGCCGATCGCCGTTTCGACGTCGACCGGCCTCGGCCTCAACGCCGGTATCGGCAACCTGCAGCTCGTCGCCGCCGGCGTCGAACAGCCGATCCGTCATCATCGTCGCCATCATCATCACTATCACGGCTAAGACCTGACGCCGGTTTCAGAACCGGCGTTTTGCTCGACGGAGACGCAGGCCAGCGGCCGCGTCTCCGTTTTTGCATGCTCTTCCCCATTGCCTCGCCCGCGCCTATTTGATTTCCGCATGGCCCGCGACAGGGCATTGCACGGGGTGTCAGCCTCGGATTCAAGCATAGGGCCCATCATGGTCGAGAATCGTCCCGTCGAAACGGCATCGGCAACGTCGACAACCCATGCGCCGATGATCATCATCGGCTCGGGTCCGGCCGGCTACACGGCGGCGGTCTACGCCGCCCGTGCGATGCTGAAGCCGATGCTCATCGCCGGCTTCGAGCCCGGCGGCCAGCTGATGATCACCACCGACGTCGAAAACTATCCGGGCTTCGCCAATCCGATCCAAGGCCCCTGGCTGATGGAGCAGATGCGCCTGCAGGCCGAGCACGTCGGCACCGTCATGGTCTCGGACCATATCGTCGACGTCGACCTTGGCCGCCATCCCTTCGTCCTTACCGGCGACAGCGAGCGTGTCTATACCTGCGACACGCTGGTGATCGCGACCGGCGCCAAGGCGAAATGGCTCGGCATTCCCTCGGAAGAAACCTTCAAAGGCTACGGCGTCTCCGCCTGCGCCACCTGCGACGGGTTCTTCTATCGCGGCAAAGAGGTCGTCGTGGTGGGCGGCGGCAATTCGGCGGTGGAAGAGGCGCTGTACCTGAGCCAGCTCGCCAGCCGGGTCACGCTGGTCCATCGCCGCGACTGCTTCAAGGCCGAGCGGATCCTCCAGGACCGTCTGTTCGCCATGCCGAACGTCGAAGTCATCTGGAATCATGCGGTCGAGGAGATCTGCGGCACGCAGGAGCCCCTCGGCGTGACCCATGTCCGGCTGAAGGACACCCGTACCGGCACGATCCGGGATCTCGCCACGCACGGCGTCTTCGTCGCCATCGGCCATCATCCGGCGACAGAGCTGTTCCACGGACAGGTGACGTTGAAGGAGAACGGCTACATCCACACCGCTGCGAATTCGACCCAGACCAACATTCCCGGCGTCTTCGCCGCGGGTGACGTAACGGACGACATCTGGCGTCAGGCCGTCACCGCGGCCGGCATGGGCTGCATGGCTGCGCTCGAAGCCGATCGCTGGTTGGCCCTGAAAATCAATACGATGGCCACCTCGGAATAGGCATCCGGGCCTATGCCGATAGGTGTGAGGTCAAACCGACCATCCAATAGGACCTTATTAGCATTGCGTTTTTTGCAGTAGTCTGTTGTGTCCGAAGGACGGAATCGAAGGCTGGGAGCACATCGTGGACTGGGACAAGCTGCGCATCTTTCACGCGGCCGCTGAAGCGGGGTCGTTCACCCATGCCGGCGACGCGCTGAAGCTCAGCCAGTCGGCGGTGAGCCGGCAGGTCAGCGCTCTGGAAAAAGATCTGCAGACGCCGCTGTTCCACCGCCATGCCCGGGGCTTGATGCTGACCGAGCAAGGCGAGCTGCTGTTCCGGACGGTCCAGGAGGTGATCGGCAAACTCGAAGCCACCCGGTCGCGTCTCACCGACAGTCGGGAGCGGCCGCACGGCGAGCTTCGCATCACCACCAACCTCGGTTTCGGGCAGGGCTGGCTGATACCGCGGCTCCGCGAATTCCTCGATCTCTATCCCGACGTCCGGGTCCGGATGCTGCTGACCGACGACGACCTCGACTTGGGCATGCGTGAAGCCGACGTGGCGCTCCGCCTGCGCGAGCCCGAGCAGCCCGATCTCATCCGCCGCCGGCTGTTCACCATCTACTATCACCTCTACGCCTCGCCGGAGTACGTTAAGGAACATGGGCAGCCGCAGACCCTCGACGACCTGTCGAAGCATCGCCTCCTGAGCCTCGGCGTGGTCGGCGCGAACTACCTCGATCACCTGAACGCGCATCTCTATCTCGGCCGCGGCGTCAAGAATGCCCGCGTCCCGTCGTTTTCGGTCAACAATATTCCGGCGCTGCATAGCGCGGTGTCGTGCGGCCTGGGCATCGCCACCTTGCCCGACTACCTCGTGGGACCCGAGAGCAACCTGATGCAGCTCATGCCGCAGACGGTGACGCCGGAGCTCGAAGTCTTCTTCGTCTATGCGGAAGAAATGAAGAACGTCGCGCGCGTCCAGGTGTTTCGCGATTTTCTCGTCGACGCCGCGAAGAAGTGGCGCCAGTAGCGCCTTTTCTCTGACGATTCGTCCTGGGCAGCTGGATTGCGATCGACGACGCCGATCAGGCCGAAGCGGTCCTCTTGCCGGTCTCCATGGCGGTGATGAGAAAAGCGATCTTGCCGCTCGCCCAATCCTTCTCGACGAGGATCGCCTTTGACAAAGTGGCAAAGGTCGCCGTGTCTTCGTGCGGCAGCCTCAGGATGTCGCTGCAGCGCGCCGCAAGCCCGGAAAAGCCGACAAGGCCCGCGGCGCCGACGAGGGCATGGGCGTCGTCCTGCGTCTTGGCGATCGCGAGGCGGGATTGGCCTTCCCTGAACCGGGCCTCGAGTTCCAGCTGAAGGCGACGAAGCGTCTCGTGTGTTTTCGCGGGACCGAGCAGCGCGACGATGTTGGCATAGGTGTCGGCATCGAAGCGTCCCGCTTCCGTCGCCGCGTCGGGCTTTTGCTGGTTTGCCGCTCGGACGGGGGCGCCCGGCTCGTAGGACGTCACGCGTTTCTCAAACAGCATCCGTGCCGCCTGGTCCACGGTCTCGTCGAGACCATCTTGTTGCGAACGATCCGCCACCGTCAGCCAGGTGTGCAACTTGGTCTGAAGAACCGTCCGATCGATCGGTTTTCCGATATGGTCATCCATGCCGGCGTTCTTGAAGTCCCTGACCTGGCCGGCGAGGACATTGGCGCTCAATGCGATGATCGGGACATGCGCGACGGGGCCGGCGAGCGCCCGGATCGCCCTGGTCGCGGCGATGCCTCCCATGCCTGGCATTTGCACATCCATCAGCACGATGTCGTAGGGCCTGACCTGCACCGCTGCGACGGCAGCCTCGCCGCTTGGCACCACATCGACGTGATGGCCTTCGGCTTCGAGCATGGATTTGGCGAGCAGCTGATTGATCGCAATATCCTCGACGAGCAGGATGCGGCCCTGAACGTGCGACGTCCCGACAGGTTTACGCCCCTTGGGGCGGTCGAGTGCGCCTTCCCGTAGCGGCAGGACGAACCAGAACGTCGCCCCGGCCCCGGCTGCGCTGGTGACCCCGATCGTCCCGCCCAAGAGCTCGACGAGCCGCTTGCAGATCGCCAGCCCGAGGCCGCTCCCGCCGAACTCTCGATTGATCGAGGTATCGGCCTGGCTGAAACGTTGAAACAATCGGCTCTGCTTATCCACGGCGATGCCGACGCCCGTGTCCGACACCGAGAAACGGACCCGTTGCAGACCATGTTCGAAGCTTTCGACTTCGACCACCAGGGCCACCGAACCGGTCGGCGTGAACTTGATCGCGTTGTTCAAAAGGTTCAGCAGGATCTGCTGGATACGGGCTTGATCGCTGACCACCGCGGAACATAGCCGTGGATCGATCGAGCAGGCGAGATCGAGCTGCTTGGCCTCGGCAATGCCCCGGACGATGGACAAGGCGTTGAAGATCAGGGCGCGCGGCGCAAAGGCCGCGCTCTCGATCTCGATCGCGCCGGCCTCGATCTTGGCGAAATCCAGGATGTCGTTGATGACCGTCAGCAGGGCCGCGCCCGACGACTGGATCAGTTCGGCCTGATGCCGCAGGTGGCCGACCAAATTGCGGTCGTCGAGCATCAGACCGGTAAAGCCGATGACGCTGTTCAGCGGGGTCCGGATCTCGTGGCTCATGGCCGCCAGGAATTCCGATTTCGCGTCATTCGCCGCTTCGGCCTGTCGCTGCGCGAGCCCCGCTGCCTCGAGGGCGGCGGCCAGGCGCTTTTGCGCGCGTTGCCTGGCCGCCTCGCTTCGTGACGAAAAAAGCGCCGACGCGAGGATCGTCGCGAGAGCGACGAGCAGAAGACCCTGGATCCCGAATCCGAGGAGGCGCTTGTTCGCCTCGCGTTGGTTGCGAAGCGGCTCGGTGACGGCGTCTTCGTGCCGGCTGATCTCTTCGTAGATCGACTTGATGTCGTTGGTGAGCGCCAGTCCCGCATCGGTGTGGATGATCGCCAGGCTCGCCTCGTGGCGTCCGGCATCCGCCTCCCGCAAGGTCGATCGCATTTCCGCGAACTTGGCTTTGATCTTGTCGGTGAAACGAGCCACCAGCGCGACGCGGATCGGATCGTCGGCGACCTTAATTCGAAGGCGTTCGAGCTCTCGCTCGATCTCGCCGTCGGCCTTGGTGAACGGCGCGCGATATCGTGGATTGGCGGTAAGGACGAATCCGCGCTGGCCGGCTTCGGCGTCGATGACCATGGACATGACACGCAACGCGCTCAGCGTCGTCTCCAGGGACCGCCCGATCAAGGTGCGCTGTTCGAAGGCCGTCTGCTCGAGATGAAGCAACAGAAGACCGGCGATCGCCATCAGCATCGCCGCGGCGGAGAGACCGGCGTTGAAGCGCGACGCCAGGATCCGGCGCCGGAGCAGCACCAGAAGCAGGGTGAGGACCAGACTCCCGAGAGCGAGAAACACGAAAGCCGAAAATAGGGTCACGGGCGCGGTCTTTCGAGACGGATCGGACCGGCGTTGCGGGTGACGAATCAGATCAGCGAATCAAGTAGCGACATTTTCTACCTTGGAATTGCGCACAATCCATTAGCCATAAATGCCATTGCCGGCGGCGACCAAAGTCGCCTGCGTCCAGCGTTCTTAAATTCCCCGCTGAGCCGCCCCTTCGTCACATCGGCTCGTCAGGAAAACGCTGTTGTGTTTGCCCAGGCTTTGCCTTGCGTCGCAAAATCGTCCACAGAGCCCTGCCCGTAGACCTCCGCCTCGTGACGATCGAGGCCACTTCAGGAACGACCCATGACAAAAGCCATCGTCGGGATCATCGGCGGCTCCGGCGTTTACCATTTGCCTGGGCTCGAGGACGAGCGGGAGGAGCATGTCTCCACGCCGTGGGGCGAGCCGTCGGATTCCCTGCGCTTCGGCCGCATCGGCGGGACCGAAGCCGTGTTTCTGCCGCGCCATGGCCGCGGGCACCGGCTCTCGCCATCGGGCATCAACTACCGGGCCAATATCGACGCCTTGAAACAGGTCGGCGTGACCGACCTCGTCTCCGTTTCGGCCTGCGGCTCGTTCAAGCAGGAACTCGATCCCGGCCTCTTCGTCATCATCGACCAGTTCGTCGACCGCACGGTCGGCCGCGACGCTTCGTTCTTCGGCAACGGCTGCGTCGCGCATGTCTCGATGGCCCATCCGGTGGCGCCACTGCTCGCCGCGCGCCTCGCCAAGGCCGCCGAGGCGGAAGGCATCCGCTACAAGAGCGGCGGCACCTATGTCTGCATGGAAGGCCCGCAGTTCTCTTCGCTGGCGGAATCGCTCGGCTACAAGGCCGCAGGCTATGACGTCATCGGCATGACAGCGATGCCGGAAGCCAAGCTCGCGCGGGAAGCCGAGCTGTCTTACGCCACCGTCGCGATGGTCACCGATTTCGACTGCTGGCACCCCGATCACCAGCACGTCGACGTGGCCGCGGTGATCAAGGTCGTCCAAGCGAATGCCGGCAACGCCGCGCGGCTCGTCGCCCGCCTGCTCCGCGACTTTCCCGCCGATCACGAGCCCTGCCCCGACGGCTCGGACACCGCTTTGACCAATGCGATGATCACCGCGCCCGAGGCGCGCGATCCCGCGCTGATGCAGAAACTCAATACAATCATGGGACGGATCAACCGATGAACGCGCCTTACGACCTCGCCCAGAGCATCCGGACGATCCCGGATTATCCCAAGCCGGGGATCCTGTTTCGCGACATCACCACCCTGCTCGGCGATGCCCGCGCGTTCCGCCGCGCGGTCGACGAGATGGTGCAGCCCTGGGCCGGGACCAAGATCGACAAGGTCGCCGGGATGGAGGCCCGCGGCTTCATCCTCGGCGGCGCGATCGCCCACCAGCTGTCGGCCGGGTTCATCCCGATCCGCAAGAAGGGCAAGCTGCCGCACACCAAGGTAACGATCGCCTATTCCCTGGAATACGGCCTCGACGAGATGGAAATCCACGAAGACGCCGTCAAGCCCGGCGAGAAGGTGATCCTGGTCGACGATCTCATCGCAACCGGCGGCACCGCCGAAGGCGCGGTGAAGCTGCTGCAGCAGCTCGGCGCCGATGTGATCGCCGCCTGCTTCGTCATCGATCTGCCGGATCTCGGCGGCGCCAAAAAAATCCGCGATCTCGGCACGCCGGTGCGTACCCTGATGGAATTCGCCGGACACTGAGGGTTTCGTGAGCCAGCGACGAGCTTTGAGGACGCCGGCTTCGACCTTCCCCCGCACAGGGCTGCGGTCGCTCCGCCTGCTTCTGTGCGGCGTGTCGCTCCTCGCCGTCCCGGCGTTCGCGGCCGATGCCCCGCCGAAGACGTTCATTCCGAGCCTCTTCGATCCGGCGCACTACCTGCCCAAGCCCGAACTCGGCGCGATCAAGACCATCCGCTTCCTGACGACCGATGATTTTCCGCCGTTCCACTTCGCCCTGCCGGACGGGTCGCTGGCGGGCTTCGACATCGATCTCGCCCGCGCCATTTGCGACGACCTGAAGATTGCCTGCACCATCCAGGCCCGCCGGTTCGACACGCTGGTCGGTGCCGTCAAGACCGGCCAGGGCGATGCGCTGATCGCGGCGCTGGCCAATACCGCGGCATCGCGCGCCGACTTGACCTTCACGGCGCCGTATTACACGACACCGGCGCGCTTCGTGACCGCCACGAAGGCGCCTCTGTCGGATGTCACGCCGGAAGCGCTCGCCGGCCATACGGTCGGCGTGCAGGCCGGCACGGCGCATCTCGCCTATCTCCAGACGTTCTTTGCAAAGGCGGCGCTCAAAACCTTTCCCGATCAGGCGGCGCTACGAGCCGCCCTCCGCGAGGGAAAGATCGACGCCATTTTCGGCGACGGCATCGCGCTGAGCCTCTGGCTCAACGGCACGGATGCCAACGGATGCTGCACCTTCCGCGGCGGTCCGTTCACGGAGAGTTTTTTCTTCGGCAACGGCGTGTCGGTCGCCGTGGCCAAGGGCAATATCCCGCTCCGCGAGGCGCTCGATTACGAGTTGGACAAGCTCGCCAAGGACGGGACCTACACGGACCTCTACCTGAAATATTTCCCGATCGGCTTCTACTGACCTTCGGCACTCAGCCCAGACGTCAGAAATACCGCTTCAACTCCGCGGCGGCGTCTTTCGCCGGCTGGTCGAGATTGAAGGCGCCGGCGAACTGGCCGTTCTTGTCCATCAGGTAGGTCAGGGCGACGTGGTCCATCGTGTAGGTGCCGTCCTTGTCGGGCACCTTCTTCGAATAGGCCTTGAATTCCTTTTCCACGGCGGCGGTCGCCTCGGGCGTGCCGGAGAGGCCGATGATCCGCGGATCGAAGCTCGACATGTATTCCTTCATCGCGGCCGGCGTGTCGCGCTCGGGATCGACGGAGATGAACAGGGCGGTGGCCTTGGTGTCGTCGCCCAGTTCCTTGAACACGGCGGAGATTTCGGCCAGCGACGCCGGGCAGACGTCCGGACAATGCGTGTAACCGAAGAACACGAGGTAAGGACGTCCGGCCACGTCCTTGTCCGTCACGGTGCGCCCGTCCGGCGCCGTCAGTGCGAAAGGGCCGCCGATCGATACGGTCGTCGCGCGATTGTGCGGGAGCACGATGGTGACCACGGCGAAGCCGAGGGCGAGGAAGCCGACGACGAAAGCGAGAAGGGGCAGGAGGCGTTTCATGGCGCTCGTTTCATCAGCTTCATCGACGCCCGGCTAGTCCCAAATTGCGGCGGCATCGGGAGGCGGGCGCCGCGTCCTGCGCGAAAAGCCTTCCCGCTGCTATAATATATCCCTATATCGATGCCTCCTTTCGGCTCCGGCTTCGTCCGGGGCGTCGCCCGGAGACATGTGATGAGCGGAACGGCTGGTAACGAAAAAATCCCCGTCACGGTGCTGACCGGCTATCTCGGCGCCGGCAAGACGACGCTCCTCAACCGCATTCTCACCGAGCAGCACGGCCAGAAGTACGCCGTCATCGTCAACGAGTTCGGCGAGATCGGCATCGACAACGATCTCGTCGTCGGCGCCGACGAGGAAGTCTTCGAGATGAACAACGGCTGCATCTGCTGCACCGTGCGCGGCGATCTCATCCGCATCATCGAAGGTCTGATGAAGCGCAAGGGCAAGTTCGACGCGATCATCATCGAGACGACCGGTCTCGCCGATCCGGCGCCCGTGGCGCAGACCTTCTTCGTCGACCAGGACGTGCAGGCGAAGTCGCGCCTCGATGCCGTCGTCACCATCGCCGACGCGAAATGGCTGAGCGACCGCCTGCGCGATGCGCCGGAAGCCAAGAACCAGATCGCCTTCGCCGACGTCATCATTCTCAACAAGACAGATCTCGTCAGCGCGGAAGAGCTGCGCGAGGTCGAGGCGCGCATCCGCGGCATCAATCCCTATGCCACGCTGCACAAGACGGAGCGCTGCGCCGTGCCGCTCGACGCGGTGCTCGGCCGCAACGCCTTCGATCTCGACCGTATCCTCGATATCGAGCCGACGTTCCTCGAGGTCGAAGATCACCACGACCACGGGCACGACCATCATGGGCATGATCATCATGACCACGGTCACAAGCATGACGATCACAAGCATGGCAACGACGGTCATGAACACGACAGTCATGGGCACAAAGCCCACGGTCACGGCGGCGCCAAGCATTACCACGACGAAGACATGCAGTCGCTCTCAGTGCGCATCGACGGCGATGTCGATCCGGAAAAATTCCTGCCGTGGATCCAGGATTACATTCAGCGCGAAGGCGCCGCCATCCTGCGCTCCAAGGGTATTCTCGCGTTCAAGAACGAGCCGCGGCGCTTCGTCTATCAGGGCGTCCACATGATTCTCGACGGCGATCTGCAGCGCGAATGGAAGCCCGACGAGGCGCGGATCAGCCGCATGGTCTTCATCGGTCGTCACCTCAAGGAAGACGAGATCCGGCAGGGCTTTCTGGCCTGTGCGGCATAACTGCAAATGGTCGATGAAAAGACACAATCGCTTCGCGACCATGTCGTGATGCTCGAAGCCGGCGCGCCCGTATCGGCGGTCGCATTTCTTGGCAAGACGCCGGCTATCGTGCTCGATGGCGGCGAGATCCTGCTCGGCGAGCACGGCGCGCAGACGCGCGTCGCGGCACATCCCGACGGCGCGATCCTCGTGACGGCACAGGCCGGCAAAGCCGTCGTCACGGGCGGCGACGACGGGCGCGTCGTGCGCACCGATGCGACCGGCGCCTGCGAAGAGATTTCCGCGACCAAAGGCAGGTGGATCGACGCGCTGACCGCGCGCGACGACGGCGCGATAGCGTGGGCCTGCGGCAAGGACGTGTTTTGTCGTGATGCCAAAGGCGCAACGAAACGGGTGAGCGCGCCGACGACGGCGCGGGGGCTTGTTTTCACGCCGAAGGGCTACCGCGTCGCTATGGCGTACTACGGCGGCGCTGCGCTGTGGTTCCCCAACACGGAATCACCGCCCGAAGCTTTTGAATGGAAGGGTTCGCATCTCGACGTGACCGTGTCGCCGGACGGGCGCTTTCTCGTGACGTCGATGCAGGAAAACGCGTTGCACGGCTGGCGTATTGCCGACAAGGCGCACATGCGGATGAGCGGCTACCCCGCCAAGGTGCGCTCCATGTCCTGGTCGGCGGACGGATTCTGGCTCGCCACGTCCGGCGCCGATTCCTGCGTGATCTGGCCGTTCAAAGACAAAGACGGGCCGATGAATAAACAGCCGCGCGAACTCGCGGCCCGCAAGGCAAAGGTTGCGCGCGTGGCGTGCAATTCTAAGGCGCTGCTCCTCGCCATCGGTTTCGAGGACGGCTGGATCCTGCTGGTGCGGTTGAACGACGGCAGCGAGATGCTGGTGCGTCGGCCCGACGGCGATCGGTCGCCGATCACGGCTCTTGTCTGGAGTAACGATGGCACGCGCCTCCTCTTCGGCACGGAAGCTGGCGAAGCCGGTCTGCTGACATTGCCTTAAAAGGGCACGTCTTTTGTAAGGAGTCGGAACGCGCGGCGGAACGAAGCGCAGGTGCTGCTCGTTTGTCCACGGGGGCATTACCAATGGTCTTTCGCCGCATTGCTTTATTTTTTGCTTTGATAGTCGGCATGGCAATGACCCAGTTGCCTGAATACGCCGAGCAGTATCGCCAGCGTCTCGGCGGCGCCATTGACGAACTCTCGGCCATCGTTGCGCGCTTCGATAGCGACAGCCAGCAGCAGGGCCTGACCGAACAGGGCGGCCTCGATCGGTTGCACGCCAACAGCGACTCGTTCGTGCAGCAGCGCGGCACCCAGATGCAGGAGTTGATTGCGCGACTCCAACGGCTGAGCGAAACGCAGAAGCAGATGCAATCCGACGGTCCCGTCGGTCGCCTCGCAACGCTCGCGACGCACTACGACGAGATGGTCGCAAGCCGTGCGCTGCAAAGCTTCGAGCCTGCCTTGCCCGTTTCTATCGAAGCGATCGTGCTCGGCGTCATCGGCTTCGTTTTCGGCGGCGGTCTGATCCACCTCGCTGGCCGACCATTCCGCAGAAAGCAAGGAAAGCGCCCGCGCGCCATTTCACATCGCGCGGTCTAGGTCTTCAATTCACCGGCAGCCCGCTCACAGCGGCACCGGTTTTTGCTCTTTGCTAAAGACGATCGGTAAAATGCCGGCGACATCCTTCGCTCTCTCAAACCTTCGTCGAGCGATACCAACCTGCCACAGCACGAACCAAATGATCGAAGGGCGGCCTTCGATCCAAATGGCGACTCGCGCCGCGCCCGGACATGTCGTTTAGTAGGAAGCCCTTTGTTAACGTTGTCTGCGCTACCGATGATCGCTATGCCCGATCTTTTCGACCGTCTCGAAACTCGCGTCCCGCAGACCCGTGAATCCATTCTTTTTCGCGACTTGCGGCATATTCTCACGGTCGCCAAGTCGCGCGTCCCGGCTCTGCGCGCGCAGTTGAAGGGTTTCGACGTCGCGATGCTCGCGACACGCGCCGACCTGGCGCGCATTCCGATTGTCCGGCGCCGGGACTTGGAAGCTTTGCAGGTCGACGCGCCACCATTCGGCGGGACCTGCGCGACGCGCCCCGGCGCGATGAAGCAGATCATCGTCGGGGACGGCCTGATGGCCGCGCCCGAAGGCCAGGCAAAAGACTGGTGGGGCGCCGCACGAGCGCTCTACGCGGCCGGGCTGCGCAAAGGAAGCGTTGTCGTCAACGCCTTCTCCTACGATTGGGGTGCGCAAGGCCATATCGTGGCATCCGGGGCCTATGCCCTCGGTTGTCCCGTGATGCCGCTCGCCGGCGCGCCGATGAGCGTCAAGGTCCGGGCGATCGCCCGCATCAAGCCGCGGTTCTTCAGCGGCACGGCCGAGCATCTCAAATCGCTTCTCGACTATGCCGGAGAACACGAGGTCGACGTGTCGTCCATCAAGCACGCTCTTGTGATGGGGCCGCTCGGCGCCGGGCTTCGCAACGAGTTTCATTTGCGCGGCGTTGCCGTCACGCGAGCGTTCGCGACGGCCGAGCTCGGGCTCGTCGCCTACGAAAGCGGCACACCGGATGGTTTTACCCTAAACGAAGGCCTGATCCTCGAGCTCGTCGTCCCGGGCGGCGCCGCGCTCGTCGAGCCGGGAGAGGCAGGCGAGATGGTCGTCACGCGTCTCAACGCGGACTATCCCCTGCTTCGCTTCGGCACCGGCGCGATTTCGGCGATTCTGCCGCATCCGTCGGCATGCGGCCGCACGAATACCCGCATTCGCGCGCCTGTCGAACATGCCGCCGAGGGTGCGGAGTTTTGCGGCATGCGCCTTCATTCCGAGCATATCGTCGAGATCGCGCGACGGCACCCGAACCTCGGCCGCCTGCGCCTGGTCGTCCGCCGCGCCAAGGAGCAGGATGTGCTGATCCTTCGCGCCGAGCATCGCGGCGACGAAGCCAGCATGAGCGAGAGCCTGACCGAAACCCTGCATAAGATCACCCAGATACGCGGAACGATCGAATTCGTGACGCCGGGGTCGCTGCCGGACGACGAGGGCGTGATCGTCGACGAGCGCCCGCTCAATTGAGCGGCGGTCCTCCGATTCCAAACGTTCTGTCGATCGCTGGCTCCGACCCCGGCGGCTGCGCCGGCATCCAGGCCGACCTCAAAACCTTCGCCGCACTCGGCTGCCACGGCATGGCAGCCCTGACGGCATTGACCGCGCAGAACACCCTGGGAGTCAGCGCCGTCCATATGGTGCCGCCGGACTTCGTCGGTGAGCAGATCGCGATGATCTTCGCCGATATCGAGGTTGCCGCGGTCAAGATCGGCATGCTCGGGTCACCCGAGATCGTCGAAGCCGTGGCCGCCGTGCTGGCGTCGCATCCAGGCGTTCCGATCGTGCTCGATCCCGTCCTCGTCGCCACATCCGGCGCGGTGCTCGGAAGCGATGCGGTGATCGCGGCGATGCGCCAGCATCTGTTTCCGCTCGCGATCCTTGTCACGCCGAACCTCGCCGAGGCCGCGCGGCTTGGCGACATCACGGTCACGCCGAGCCGCGCCGCCATGGAATCGGTCGCGGCGACCTTGCGGGCCGGCGGCGCCGCCGCCTGGCTGATCAAGGGCGGCCACGGCGCGACCGATCGATCGGACGATGTCCTGTTCGACGGCGAGGCGTTCACCTGGTTTTCGGCCAAACGGATCGACACGCGCAACACCCATGGCACCGGCTGCACGCTGTCGTCCGCCATCGCGGCATACCTCGCCAAAGGCCTGCCGCTCGTCGAGGCGGTGCGGGAGGCCAAGGCCTATCTGACCGCGGCCTTGGCGGGCGCCGACGCGCTCAATGTCGGCACCGGTCCTGGCCCGGTGGATCATTTTTTCGCCTGTCGGACATCCTGACATCGCTGCCGACCGCAGCGGCGCGCGACGTCACTGCAGAAGCATGCGCCCATCCACCTTGACGTCGATCGTCTTCGTCGCCTGCGCATAGTCCATCACCGTCTGCGCGACGAGCGCGTCGCCGCTGTCCACGGTGACCTTCGTCGACCCCGCCAACATCGCGTAGCCGTCGCCACCGCGGGTCATGAAGTCGTTGCTCGCCACTTTGTAGCTCCTGGCGGGATCGAGCGGGACACCGGCGATCATGACGCTTCGCACGCGCGAACCACGCGGCGCGGCGGCGCTCGCCACGATGCGCATGCCGGCGATCTGCGGAAAGCGGCCGCTCGGGCCCTCGGCGAACGCCAGCCCGTTTTCCAGAGCGTCGAGCACCGCTCGGCCGGTCACCGATGTGACCAGCGTCTTGTTGCCGAACGGCAGCTCGGTCAGGATCGTGCGCCGGGTGATCACCGTGCCGACATCATAGGTGGTGTTGCCGCGGATGCCACCGCCGTTCAGCAGCGCGATGTCGGCACCCGTGCCGCTGCACAAGGCATCGGCGAAGAAGTCGCCGATCGCGGTTTCGCCGCTTCGCACCGCCTCCGACCGGCTGTCGAGCGGCGCGGCAAGCGTGGCGAGGTCGACGTCGAGCGTCTTGGCGAGCGTCGCCTGATAGCCGCGGACAGTAGTCAGCATCGCCGGGTCCGGCGCCACCGTCGCGGTGTCGGTGACGCGAAACTCCGGCCACCAGGATACCGTCCGGGCGCCGTCTTTCAGCGTGACCGCAATGTCGAGGTCGATCGCGGTGACGTAATTCGCGTCCTGCGAGGATTCCGCAAAGGCGGTGCGTCCGTCGAAGTCGATGTGAAGATCGTGGTTGTGGCCGCCAAGGATGAGATC
The DNA here is from genome assembly GCF_009765775.1 of Beijerinckia sp. L45. Taxonomy (GTDB): domain Bacteria; phylum Pseudomonadota; class Alphaproteobacteria; order Rhizobiales; family Beijerinckiaceae; genus RH-AL1. The sequence continues at coordinate 36,977 of NZ_LMUU01000158.1, read as the reverse complement.
CACGACATGGGCGTTCATGATCGCGGCGCCTGCCGCCTTGTCGGCGTGCACGACGGCGACGACGAAGTCTGCCCCGTCCTTGCGCGCCGCGCCAGCCTTGTCGCGGATGGTCTGCGGCGTCGGCGCGAACAGGATGCCGTCGGAATGCGACAGGCTCGCCGTGGCGTCGAACGCCGCGCCGATCATCGCGATGCTGACGCCGCCGACGGCGAACCGCCAGTCGTCATGATGGCCTGGCAAAGGCTGGTTCTCGCCATCCCGCATGTTGGCGGCGAGCACCTGGAACCGACCTTCGCCCATGCGCGTGCGATAGATGTCAGCTCCGAAATCGAACTCGTGGTTTCCCGGCACGAACACATCGACCCCGAGTTGATCGAACAGCGTGACCATATGCGCGCCCTGGTCGAGGCTCGACAGCAGGCTCGGCGACAGCGTGTCGCCGGCATGGACGAAGATCAGACGCCGCCCCGCAGCAGAAGCCTGCGCGCGCTCTGCCTTGATCACCGCCAGACGAGGAAAGCCGCCGCGTCCTTTGGCACCCTGATCGATCTCATAGACGTCGTTGACGAGAACGAAGGTCATGCGGGCCACGGCATCGGCGGGCTGCGCATCGAACGCGGCGCGAGCCTCGCGCGCAAACGTCGCGGCGCCTCCGGCGAGAAGGCTTGCTAGAGTCTGGCGCCGTGTAAACGCGGTCAAGATCGGCTCTCCTGGGAGCTCGGGTGTTACGCCGCCTCCGTGACACGATTACGATCACGCACTACAATCATTCCAATCTGCGCTTCCCGGCATGGAACGAGGCCCGGCCATCCGGCGCCGGCCGACTTCGCGATGCAACAGGATCTTTCGATGAACGCCATGCCTCCCGTGTCCTCCACGGCGTCCGCGACGCTGGCCGCCAAGGCCGGATCGGTGCCGGTCGGGCCGCTTCCCGGGGACCATCCTCCGGTCAGGATCGGCCGCATCGGCGTGCTGCTGATGAACCTCGGCACCCCCGAGGGAACCGACTATTGGTCGATGCGGCGCTATCTCAAGGAATTCCTGTCGGACCGCCGCGTCATCGAGATCAACCGCCTGCTGTGGTGGCCGATCCTGAACCTCGTCATCCTGACGACGCGCCCGGGCCGCAAGGGCAAGGATTACGCGTCGATCTGGAACAGAGAGCGCGACGAGAGCCCGCTGAAGACGATCACGCGCGCGCAATCGGATGCTCTTGCGGCTCTGGTCGAGGATCCGCGCATCTGCGTCGACTGGGCGATGCGCTACGGCAAGCCCGCTGTGGAAGACCGGCTCAAGGCGCTGGTCGCCCAGGGCTGCGACCGCATCCTGCTGGTGCCGCTCTATCCGCAATATGCCGGCGCCACCTCGGCGACGGCCTGCGACCAGGCCTTTCGCGCTTTGATGAAGATGCGCTGGCAGCCGAGCATCCGCGTGTCGCCGCCCTACCACGACGACCCCGCCTATATCGACGCGCTCTGCGCCAAGATGCTCGCCGACCTCGCCAAACTCGACTTCGAGCCCGAGGTCGTCCTCGCCTCGTTCCACGGCGTGCCGAAGGCCTATCTGATCAAGGGCGACCCCTATCACTGCCATTGCGTGAAGACCTATCGGCTGATGCGCGAAAAACTCGGCTGGTCGGCGGAGAAATTCCAGATGAGCTTTCAGTCCCGCTTCGGCGCGGCGGAATGGCTGAAGCCCTATACCGACGAGACGATCAAAGCCCTTGCCGCGAAGGGCGTGAAGCGCATGGCGATCCTGGCGCCAGGCTTTTCCGCGGATTGCCTGGAGACGCTGGAAGAGCTCAACGTCGAGAACCGCGAGTATTTCATCCATGCCGGCGGCGAACAGTATGCTTATCTGCCGTGTCTCAACGCCGAGGAAGAGGGCATGAAGGTGATCCGCACCGTCGTCGAGCGTGAGTTACAGGGCTGGCAGTAGGGGACGGCGCTAAAGCTCGCCCCGGTCCTGGCCGGGGCCGAAGATGCGCACGACAGTGATGTCACCAGACGTCGTGGTCTCGCTGGAGTCGGGCTTCACCGTGTAAAGGATTCGATATCCAGTGACGGCCGTTCGCGAACGCTTTCGACATCACCCACCGGCCAAAGCATCGGCTGGATACGAAGATCTGCAATGGCACCTCGGATTTGCGACAGACGCCGGCGGGCTTTTGCTCCAGCTCCCGGCTGCCGAAGCCATCGACGGACCTGGGCCAGATCCAGGACTGCTTTCCGGGTAATCGAAAGGCGCCAAGCCACACCGCCCGCCCCGATTTGGGCCTACGGATTGCCCGATGAGATTCCCGCTCTTAATGGGATCGGAGCTTCGCTGTCCTTGTCCAAGACCTCGAGCCATGGTTCCAAATCTTCCCAACGGATGATACGGCCCTGGCGCACGTCCTCCAGACCTTCTTCGATCAACACGCGCTCCCTCGCGATTCGCGTCGATTTCTGCTCCGAAGTTTCGGGTGCGGTATCGGCCTGATGAGAGGCACCATCGATCGGGATCGACATGGACCTTCCTCTTTGTTCGAGAACCGGGCCTACCCGGTGCAGGGGATGTTATTTATTCGGACCTCCGAACTCAAGATGCGGCGCCCCGGTTGTGCAGCCGCCGCTCCCAATCCAGCGCCTGCGTCACGATTCCCCGGACATCCTGGTACTTCGGCTGCCACCCCAACACCTCGCGCACCCGATCGGCGCCGGCGATCAGCGACGCCGGATCGCCCGCCCGGCGCCCGGCGAGGCGCACCGGAAAATCCACCCCTGACACCGCTTTCACCACCTCGATGATCTCCAGCACGCTCAGGCCGCGGCCGTAGCCGCAGTTGCAGGTCAGGCTTTCGCCGCCGTTGCGGAGGTAGGCCAGCGCGTGCATGTGGGCAGCGACAAGATCCGTGATCTGGATATAGTCGCGCACGCAGGACCCGTCGGGCGTCGGGTAATCCGTGCCGAACACGTCCATGCCGTTGCGATGGCCGAGCGCCGCCTGGACCGCGATCTTGATCAGATGGGTGGCGTTGGGCGTCGACTGCCCGAGTCGCCCCTGAGGATCGGCACCGGCGACGTTGAAGTAGCGCAGCACGACGACGGACAGATCGTGGGCTTTGACCGTGTCCTGCAGCATCCACTCGACCATCAGCTTCGAGCGGCCGTAGGGATTGATCGGGGCGAGCAGCACGTCCTCGGTCACGGGATTCTGCGACGGCTCACCATAGACGGCTGCGGTCGAGGAGAAGATGAAGTGTCTGATCTTGGCCGCGACGGCGCAGGCGATCAGGCTCCGCGCCTTGGCGGTGTTGTTCAGATAGTAGCCGAGCGGGTCGGTCACCGACTCCGGCACCACGATCTTGGCGGCAAAATGCGCGATGGCGTCGATGCCATGCTCGGCCAGCACCTTGGCGACCAGCGCCTCGTCGCCGAAATCGCCTTCGACGAAGGTCGCTTCGGCCGGCACCGCCCAACGGAAGCCCGTCGACAGGTTGTCCAGCACGACGACCTGCTCGCCAGCGTCGAGAAGGGCGAGAACCATGTGGCCGCCGATGTAGCCGGCGCCGCCTGTGACCAAAACGCTCATGCCGACCTTCTTTCCGCTTTGCGCCAAGGGACAATGCCCGATGAAGCGTTGATAAACTACGAAGCGAAATAGCACCGCCTTTTGGCGCCATGGCTGGACAATGCATGACATAATCTGCGATGGCGCTTCAAACGTCTGATGCAAGGCAGGACATGACCAACAAGATCCGCAAGGCCATCTTTCCCGTCGCCGGTCTCGGCACGCGTTTCCTTCCCGCGACGAAATGCATTCCCAAGGAGATGCTGACCGTCGTCGACGCGCCGGTGCTGCAGCACGTGGTAGATGAGGCCCGGGAAGCCGGCATCGAGCATTTCATCTTCGTGACCGGGCGCAACAAGGCGGTGATCGAGGATTATTTCGACATCGCCTACGAGCTCGAGGACACGCTGAAGAAGCGCGGCAAGACGAAAGAGCTCGAAGCGCTCATTGAGCAGCTTCCGGAAGCCGGCGCGACCAGCTTCACCCGCCAGCAGGCGCCCCTCGGGCTCGGCCACGCGATCTGGTGCGCCCGCGACCTGATCGGCGATGAGCCGTTTGCCGTGTTGCTGCCCGACATGGTTACGATGGGCTCCGGCAAGCAGAAGACCCGCTGCCTCAGCCAGTGCATCCATGCCTACGAGACGCATGGCGGCAACGTCATCGCCGTCGAGGAAGTGCCGGTGGACGAGACCCACAAATACGGAATCGTCTCCGTGGGGGCCGACCACGGCGCGACCTTCGAAATCACCGGCATGGTGGAAAAGCCGCCGCAGGGCACCGCGCCGTCGAACCTCATCATCTCCGGCCGCTACGTGCTCAGCCCGGAAATCTTCGACATCCTCGGCAGCATCGAAAAGGGTGCCGGCGGCGAGATCCAGCTGACCGACGGCATGAAGGCGCTGAGCGACAGCCAGTCCTTCCATGGCGTCCGTTTCGACGGCACGACCTACGACTGCGGCTCGAAGCTCGGCTTCCTCAGCGCCAACGTCGCCTTCGCGTTGGCCAACAAGGAAATCGCGACGGAATTCAAGCGTGAGCTCAAGAAGCTCCTGCAGGACGCCTGATCCCTGCGGCGTGCCTGACCGCAGGCACGCCGTCCGAGGTCAACGCTGCAGCCGCATGCCGAGCAGGAAAATGTTGTCGTTGTAGCTCGAGTTCTGCAGCGAACTGTCGAGACGCTGGCGCGTCGCGCTGGCGATGATCTGCACGTCACGGGTCAGGCTGTAGGCTGCCTTGATCGTCCCCTGGGTGTAAACCTCGTTGACCGGAAGCCCCTGGTACTGGTTGACCTGATAGGTGCCGATGCCCCCGAGCGTGAAGTTGCGGAAGAAGACGTGACTGAGTTCCAGGCTGACGCTGCGGGTGATGGCGCCCGACGAGCCCGCCAGCGTCGTCTCCGCTAGAATCGTGCTGCCGCGCAGGGTCACCGTGGTGATCGGCGAGTAGGCATAGACCAGGGCAGCGTCGAACGTCGGTCCGCGGAGATCCGCCAAACGCGGATCGTCATAGTGTCGGTCGGCATAGCCGCCGCTTACGGTGCCCGTCAGAAGGCGGCTGAATTCGAAGGTCGAGCCGACCCGGGCCGTAATGCCTTTGGAGCTTCTGGCGAAGCCGCTGAGATCGAGCGTGTGGTCGCGCACGCGGGCGTCGAAGCCGACTTCTGTAAAGGGAATTAGCGCCGGCGTCAGTTCGTAGGCGGCGCGGCCGATGATGCCGTAGTCGTTGTAGTTGTCCTGCGAGAAGAGAAACTGCGAGCCATCGGACTGCGTCGCGTCGCCGTATTCCGTGCGATCGAACGTGCTGCGCAGGCCGAGCGACAGCCGGTTGAATGTATGCGTCGCGCCGACCGTCGCACCCTCGGAGACGATGGTCGGGCGATTGGTGATGAAGACGCTTCCTGGTACCGCCAGAAGCGGTGAGCCCGGCGTCTGCGTGGCGAGACTGAAGCGTCCTTCCAGATCGATCTTGTCGTCGCGTGTCACATCGATCCGACCGTCGACGACGCCGCTGGCGTCCGGCCGGCTGGCGTCGGTATTGCTGGGATAATCGGTGTAGCCTCCTCGCAGCGAAGCCGTGAGGCTGTGCGCCGAAAAGTCTGATTTGACGTCGAGTCCGGCTTCGCCGCGAAGCACCGAGGACGCCTTGACGGATGTCGTGGTCTGGTTGGGGTTGGTTTCGTAGCCGCCGCTCGTCTCGACGAAGGGGAACAACCGCAGCGGCCCGGCGGCGACGCCGGTCGGCGCGAACGGATCATCCTCGACGACAGGCTTGCGCGGCTGCTCCGGCCGCGGAATCGCGGCGGTCGTGGGGGCGGGCTGTGCGGGGTCGACAGCATCTTTCGCCACGGCGGGCGGATTCAGCTGGCCTTTGGGCAGACCCGGCGCACCGCGATACGGCACAAGCGCGGGAAGCGGCGGGGATGTCTTGGCATTGGGTCGATAAAGCTTGGCCTTCTTCGGCCGGGGCTTGCCGTAGTTCGTCGCATTCGGATCGGGAACAGCCGGCGTTATTGGCGCCGCGGCCGCATCGGCGTCGGTCGGTAACGGTGGGACGGGTTGTGGCGTCACCGTATCCGGCGACGTCGCGGTGGCAAACGACGAGCCCGTCGCGTCGTCACCGCCGCGCAGATCGACGGTCTGAGCTTGCACCGGAGCGGCGCAGGCGACCGCGAGGGTCGCTGCCAGACAAAGCGCGAAGCTGCGGGATGAACGAAACGGCACCTGACCCTCGACGCGCGGGACGCTCGCGCATCGAGAAGCCTAGATGATCGTGGTTAACTCCCGGTTAGCAGGCGTGCCGAAACGGCACGTCTTAAACGCCGAGATCGCTATTCCGCGGCCTGCGCCTGATCGAGCGTGGGATAGTCGGTGTAGCCCTTGGCATCGCCGCCGTAGAACGTAGCCTGATCGGGCTTGTTCAGCGGCGCATTGCGGCGAAGACGCTCGACGAGATCCGGGTTAGCCAGGAAGGGCACGCCGAAGGCGATCAGATCAGCCTTGTCCGCGTCGAGCGTTTCCGCTGCCAGCTCGCGCGTATACCCGTTGTTTGCCATGTAGGCGCCGCCGAAGGCCTTGCGCAGGCCGGCATAGTCGAACGGCGCGAAATCGCGCTGACCGCCGGTCGAGCCCTCGATCACGTGGATATAGGCGAGGCCACGACGGCTGAGTTCTTCGACGAGGTGGAAATACACTTTTTCCGGCGCGCTATCGCTGATGTCGTTGAACGGGCTGACCGGCGAAAGCCGGATGCCGACCTTGCCTTTCGGCAGCACCGTGAGGATCGCATCCGTCACTTCGAGCACCAGGCGCACGCGGTTCTCGATCGAGCCGCCATAGGCATCGGTCCGCTTGTTGGTGCCGTCCTTGATGAACTGCTCGAGGAGATAGCCGTTGGCTGCATGGATTTCGACGCCATCGAAACCGGCCGTCTTGGCGTTTTCCGCAGCCTTCACGTAGTCGCCGACGATGCCGGGGATTTCGCTCAGTTCGAGCGCCCGGGGCTCGGAAAGGTCCGCCGGACCGGACTCGGTAAATGTCTTGCCGTTTGCGCGAATGGCCGAGGGACCGACGGGCTGGCCACCGTTCGGCTGCAGCGAAGTGTGCGAGATGCGCCCGACATGCCAGAGCTGAATGAAGATGCGGCCGTTGGCGTCGTGAACCGCCTTGGTGACGTCGCTCCAGCCTGCGATCTGGGCGTCCGTGTAGATGCCCGGCGTCCAGATATAGCCCTGGCCCTGCTGGCTGATCTGGGTCGCTTCGCTGATCAGCAGCCCCGCAGTCGCACGCTGGCGGTAATAGTCTGCCACCAGGGCGTTGGGCGCATCGGTGCCGTGGGTCGCGCGGCTCCGCGTCAGCGGCGCCATAACGATCCGATTCGGAAGTTCCAGATCCCCGAGGCGAAACGGTGTGAAAAGCTTTTGAGCGTCAGACGACATGCGGGCTCCTTGCAAATGACCGATCCCGCGGTAAGGCGCGGCGGTCGTCATGAGCTAAATAGGGAGCCGATATTTCATTTGTAACGCGTCGTGGCGCCGTTCGCAGAGCGACGCGATGAGAGTCACATTTCTGCTGCAACATGCGCCCGGTGTCGATCAGGTCATGCCCAGCGCATTCATGTAGAGTTCGAGAATCGCTTCCAACTCCATCCGCTCGGAATGATCCTGCTTGCGGATGCGGATGATCTGGCGGATTGCCTTGACGTCGAAGCCGCGGCCCTTCAGCTCGCCAAAAACCTCCTTGATGTCGTCGGACAGCGCCTTCTTTTCTTCTTCGAGGCGCTCGATGCGCTCGATGAACTGCTTCAGCTCCTCGGCGGCAACGCCGCTGTCGGCAATATCTTCGACCATGTGGTTCTGCCCCTCAGGCGCCCGGCGCCGGAAAACGTCGGGGCATGCTATGCGCGGCGCCGTGCGTCAAGGGATGTGTGCGGAGAAGTGACACTAAGGCGCTTAGGCCGTCGGGGGCGCCGGCAGAAAAGCCACCCGGATCGTCCCATCGCCCTCGATCTCGAGAACCTTGTTGATAAGATCCGGCAAGGTCTCGAGACGGTCGAGCGCCCGGTCGAACAGCGCGATTTGCTGGCGCCGCGAAACGTTGGGCACGATGATGATCAAACCGTTGTGGACATCCAACGCCCCGTGCAGCTTCAGAAAATCGAGACGGTTGTTCGTGACGAATAGAAAATCGTAGCGCTGTATGATCGGCATCAGAGTCCAGTCGCTGTAACCGCCAAGGCCAATATACGTCACGTGTTCGGCAAAAAAACCTCGATCGCGAGCGAGATGCGTGAGCGCGACCGACAGACATTCGTCGATCAAAAGCTTGATCACACTCAGGCTTTTTTGGTTGGCGGTGCCGCTCTCCACATCGGGCCTAATTCTCGATGAGCCCAGGATTCAACCGCCTCGATGCCATCGACAGGCAGCGACGGGAAGTCGTCGAAAATTTCGGACGCGGAGTATCCGTCTTGCAAGTAGGCGACGATCGTTGCTGCGGGTATCCGCGTGCCGGAAACCACCGGCGTACCGCCGAGGATCGCCGCGTCACACGTGACGTCGGTTCGCTCTATCGCTTTCGGTTCGACCATTGCCGCCTCTCAGCTATCGCCGAAAATACCATAGCGACCCCTCAGTGTCGCCCCGTCCGCGACCGCAGGAACGCCGGCTCGTGCAGCTCCGGCCGTAGCAGGATCGGTCCCAACACGTCGGCAACGCGATCCGCCATCGCTTCGGCGGTCTCCGCGGTCGCCACCAGATCCTGCCGCGCCTCGATCAGCAGCCCGGCCAGGCCTCGCGCCGTGACTTCGGAGTCGAGCGTGTCGCCCTCCAGGGCCCCGTCGTAAGGCTCGTTGTCACCGACGACGAAGCCGGCCGCCTCGAGCCCCGCGATCAACGGCAGGGCGAAACGCGGATCGCTGTCCCAGAGGATGCCGAAGGCCCAGGGGCGTGGCACACCTTTCCAGCTCGGGGTGAAACTATGCACCGCGACGATGGCGGGGATCGGTCCCGCGGCGCTCATCGCATCGATGGTGGCGCGGACAGCATCGCGATAAGGCTGCCAGAACGTGCGGCGGCGATGATCGATTTCGGTCTCGTCGATGCGGGCGTTGCCCGGCACGATGGCCCCGTCGGAGAGCCGCATCACCAGCGTGGGGTCGTCGGCCCCGCGATTGGGATCGATGAGCAGCCGCGAGAAGGTGGTGAGCACGGCCGGCGCGCCGAAGCGGGCGGCGAGACGGCGGGTCATCGCGGCGGCGCCGATGTCGTAACCGATGTGGCGTTCGAGCTGACTTCGCGGCAGCCCAAGGGTGCCGTAGGCCGGCGGCAGCGCGTTCGAGGCGTGGTCGCAGAGAAACAGCACGCCCGCCGCCACCGATCCCGCGATCTGCTCGACGGGACCTATGCCCAAAACCTCGTCCTGCTTGGCTGAAGACGCCATACCTTTGCCCACTCCATTGTTCTGCTGCGGTCGCCTGCGCTAAGCATGTTCGCTGCCAGGGCGTGCGCTAGAAGACCCGGGCCGGCCCCGTGCCGATTCGAGTCCTAGCTTGCCATGCTGGCGGCCCATTTTGTTTTGAGAACGCGGCCCTCTGTCGTTGGAAAGTGATCAACCCGTGTCAAAGACCTCGTATCTCGCGGCAGCCGCCGTGGTCTTCGCCTCAACCTGGGCTGCGACGGGTACAGCGCGCGCGGATTTCCGGCTCTGCAACAACACCAGCAACCGCGTGTCGATCGCCATCGCCTACACCGATGCCGACGGCTGGGTCAGCGAGGGCTGGTGGAACGTCAAGGCCAGCGGCTGCGAGACCCTGGTCCGCGGACCGCTTGCGGCGGAGTTCTATTATGCTTACGCCATGGACGAACGCGGCGGCGAATGGAAGGGCAAAGCCTTCATGTGCACGCGCGACAGGGAGTTCAAGATCAACGGACGCAACGATTGCTTCGTCAGAGGCTTCGACCGCACCGGGTTCTTCGAAATCGACACAGGGAAGGATTCGCGGAATTGGACCGTTCAGCTGACAGATCCGGCGCAGCCGCAGCCTACCCCCTGACGCTCTCCCGTGTGACGCTATGAGACGCCTCCGCCGCTGCAAGATCGTCGCGACGCTCGGCCCGGCCTCCACCGCCGAAGGGATGCTCGCAAAACTGTTCCAAGCTGGCGTCGACGTGTTTCGCGTCAACATGAGCCACACCAGCCACGACAATCTGCGCAAGCACGTCGCCGCCATCCGCGCGGTCGGCGACCAATTCAACCGCCCTGCCTGCGTGCTCGTCGACCTGCAGGGCCCAAAACTGCGGATCGGCACCTTCGTCACGACCTTTGTCGACCTGCTGCCTGGCGCCCGCTTCACCCTCGACAGCAATCCGGAACCCGGCGACGAGAACCGGGTGTTCCTCCCGCATCCTGAAATCCTCAGCGCCTTGCGGCCGGGCCACACCGTGCTGATCGACGACGGCAAGGTCCGCCTCCACGTCGTCGAAGCCGATTCGCAGCACGCCGTCGCGGTGGTCGACATCGGCGGCTCGATCTCCAACCGCAAGGGCGTCAGCCTACCGGATACCGAGATCGCAGTCTCCGCGATGACGCCGAAGGACCACTCCGACCTCGAGGCGGCGCTGGAAATCGGCGTCGACTGGATCGCCGCCTCCTTCGTCCAGCGACCGGAAGACGTCGCCGAGATCAAGGCGATCGTCGACGGCCGCGCCCTCGTCATGTCGAAGATCGAGAAGCCGCAGGCGCTGACCCGGCTCGACGAGATCATCTCGCTCTCCGACGGCCTGATGGTGGCGCGCGGCGATCTCGGGGTCGAGCTGCCGCTGGAAAAGGTGCCGGGCATCCAGAAGCGGATCACCCGGCGCGCCCGGCGCCAGGGCAAGCCCGTTGTCATCGCGACGCAGATGCTGGAATCGATGATCAACGCGGCGATGCCGACCCGCGCCGAGGTCTCCGACGTCGCGCAGGCGGTGTTCGAGGGCGCCGACGCGATCATGCTCTCGGCCGAAAGCGCGGTGGGCAAGTACCCGATCGAGGCGGTGTCCTTCATGGATCGCATCGCCAGCGAGGTCGAGACCGACCCGCTCTACCGCTCCATCATCAACGCGCAGCGCGCCCAGCCCGAGCCAACGGCGGCCGACGCCATCGCGGTGGCGGCGCGCGACATGGCGGAGACGCTGGAACTGAAAGCCGTGGTGGCCTGGACCTCCAGCGGATCGACCGCCTTCCGCATCGCCCGCGAGCGCGTCGGGCCGCCGATCCTGGCGCTGACCCCGCACATCGAGACGGCGCGGCGGCTGGCGATCGTCTGGGGCGTGCATCCGCTTGTCACCAAGGATGCCGAGGACGTCGACGACATGGTGGACCGCGCCTGCGTCACCGCCGACAGCGAAGGCTTTGCCGAAGCTGGCGACCGTATCATCATCATTGGCGGCGTGCCGTTCGGCGAGCGCGGCGGCACCAACATGATGCGCATCGCGCTGCTCAAGCGGGAGGACGACGTGATCTCCTCGGCCCCGCTCCCTGACACGCCGCTCCTCGACTAGGGCATTTTCCACAAAAGTTGCAGACTTTTGTGGTCAAGGAAATGCTCCAACTTCTCAAAAAGAGAGCGATTTCTTATCGCTTTGGTGATTCCATCAGAGCGGAAAGCGCTCTAAGCGCGAGCCGCGGGCGTTTATTTTGTCGGCGGCACGCTCGGCTCGACAAGGCGCATGTGCCAGCCGTCGGCGTCGCGGCTATACACCGCGACGATGTTGCCGCGCTCCTCGCGAAACGCGCCATTGGCTTCCGGAACCGTGACCGAGAACGAGGCCAGGCCGTAACCGCCATTGCCCTGGACATGGGCTTCCACGATCTTGATCGCATGGCCTTTGGCGCCGGACGCGAAGCGCTTGACGTAATAGGCTTTCAACGCGTCTCGCCCGCGCACGATCGGACCGGACGGCGATACCAGCACCCCGTCCGTCGTATAGAGCGCGGCCATCGCATCCGGGTCTTTCGCGGCGTAGTTGGAATCGTAGCGATGGCCGAGGTCGGTTGCGGCCTGCATGACATCGGCCTCCGTCACGTCGGAGGCGCGCGCCGACGGCGCCCCGATTACCAGGACGAGCAAGGCTGGAGCGATCAGGTGTTTCATCAGGAACTCCTTGGGGCTGCGGCCCCACCAGGGCGCCAGCGTTTCTCGGATCTTGCGCGGGCAATGTCGACAGGCTGCCGCGCAATATCTCGCGAGCAACGACGAACGACCGAAAAAGCTGCCGTTTTCTCTTTGTAGCAAGGCTCGGCCCGGCTTTCAGCGATGGTTAACCATCTTCGCATAGGCTCTGCCGAGGAGCGGTTCATGGCGTCGATACGAAGGATCTCGCCAAGCGTGGCGATGGCGGTGGCTGGCGCGACGCTTTGCAGTCAGGCGGTCGCTGCCGACCCGGCAAAGTCTGAAGCGGCTGAGATTCCCATCTACCAGACCGTCATGCGGAGCGGCGCACTGCGCTACAGCGTCTGGGTCAAGGTTGGCGATCGCTCGATCGAGGCTTTGCTCGATACCGGCTCGACGGGGCTTCGCGTGCTTCCGGCAGTGGTTCCCGGCGATCTCATGGGCATGCCTTTGGAAGCGACGTTCGCCATGGGCAACACGATGCGCGGCCTGGCCATCGCGAAACAGGTCGAGATCGGCAGCCTTTCGGGCACAACGCCAATCGAAGTCATCGACGGCATGGGCTGTCGCCCCGATCATCCGGCGTGCAGCGCCGCGCAGCAGAATACCGACTCTCTAATCGGAGGCGACGGCGCCACCGCCCACGGGTTTTCCGCGATTCTCGGCATTGGCTTCACGGCGCCGGACCGCGACCTACCGAATCCGCTTGAACTTTTCGGCGCCAAACAATGGATCGTGGATCTGCCGCGTCCCGACGAAGCGAAGCCCGGCCGGATTATCCTCAACCCGGATGCGACGACGCAGGCCCAGTTTAAACTCCATAACAAATTCGAATCGGGCGACGTGTTCGGCTGCCTGCGGGCGAAAGACCTGGAAAAGGAGATCTGTGGCACCGTAGGTTTCGACTCGGGCGGCCCTACCTTGCTGGCCGTGACCGAAGGCGACGACCCGCCTGCCGCCTGGCCGCCCGGGACGGACGCCAGTCTCAAAGTTCAGGGCGAACCGCCGCTCCGGTTTCGCGTCGGTGAGCAAGGGCCCGCCACCAATGTCTTGGTCCTGCCGTACACGATGCGGTTCAAGAAAGAGACGCCCTACATCAATGCCGGCGTCTACCCGTATTTTCTCTATGACGTGCTGTACGACGCGCCTGCGCATAAAGTGGGTCTGAAGGTGCGCGAGCCGTTCAAGCCACCGGTGTTTCAAGATACCGAGACCGCGGGCGCCGGCGAAACGGCAGACGTGCCGCCATCCGTTGACCCGGCGCAGCCAAAGCGAAGGCGTCGCCGCACCCGATCAGCCGCGCTTCATTAACGGGACGAGCAAGTTCGGGATCTAGACTTTCAGCTTCGCGGCGTTTCGCAACAGGCCATTGATCCGGCTCTGCCACCCCGCGCCCGTAGCCCGGTAAAAGGCAACGACATCGGCATCGAGGCGCATCGTTACCCGCTGCTTTGGCATCGGCAACCAGCCGCCCGCGCTGCGCCGGCATGCCATTGGATTGCCCACCGAAACATGCGTTGCGAGCTGCTAAATCCCCTGCCCCTCGACCTCTAAGGTGAGTTTTTCGACAATCTTCTCGACCGCGGCCTGATGCGGGTACACGGCCAAGGATCGCCGATAGACTTCGAGCGCCCGCTTGTTGAGGCCGGCGCTTTGAAGAATCGTCGCCATGCCGTCGAGTGCCCCGAAATGCCGCGGCTCAAGTTTCAGCACATGGTCGACATCCGCCATCGAGCCATCGATATCGCCGGCGAAAAATCGAACCGACGCGCGCTTGTTCCAGGATTCCGGCCAGTTCGGCTGAAGATCGACCAAGCGGTCGAGCACCTGCAGAGCCAGCGGATAGTTCTTGGCTTCGATGGCGGTGACGGCTCGCTGCATCAACAGATTAGCCGTATCCGAATCGGAGCGCATCCAGATGCTGCCGATGAGCTCCGCGAGGCCCTTGGCCTCGTCCTCGTCGCGCGCGGCGGCGAGCTTCGTATAGAGCTCGTCCAGCGAGCGCTTACGGACCACCGCCAGTGGCGGCCGCGGCGCCAGCGCCTTGGTGATCGCGTCGGCTTTTTCGGCAGGGGTCTGCGGGGTAGCTGGCTTTGCTTGCTCGACCCGCGCGCGGCGGGCGGGATCGCCCGGCTCGGGCGTCAAGGCGCCCGACGGGTCGAAAGCCCTGTCCTGCGGCCGCATCGGGATGGGCGGCATGCCGGGAAAGTGTAGAAACCCGTCGCCGGGACCATTGGGGTCCGGCAACGTATCGGATCGCGCAGCGCTGAGCGGCAACGCGATCGCCAGTGTCATAACAAAGAGCTTCGAATAACGTTGAAACGATGCCATGCCGTTCAAGCTAGGACGGCGGAATCGAAACGTCAAAGCGCCCGCGCGCGGCGAATCAACCCTGGCGGGCTTTGAAGCGCTTCTGGGTCTTGTTGATGATGTAGACCCGGCCCTTGCGGCGCACGAGCTGGTTGTCGCGGTGACGTCCGCGGAGCGACTTCAGGGAATTGCGGACTTTCATGGCTTCGACCTTAAACCGGAAACACACCGGCAGTGAGCCAGCGCAAATTGAGCGCGTGATATGCGGCATCGGCGGCCTCGGATCAAGTGGAAAGTTCCGTGGCGCTACAAAGACGTGGAGGCCCGCCGGTCTCTATGCCGCGGCCGCAAGGCATTTCACCGGCATGCCGCTTGCGTGGAGCGCCCAGCATCACAGCGAGACAAGCAATCCTGCGGCGATGCATGACTACAAAAGAGGCAACGTGAGGCGCGATACGATCGGCGCCGAGGTCGAAAAGGCGTGGCAGGCGTCGGGCACACCTCTTGCAGCACAATAGTATTGCGCGACAACAAATAGTCAGCGGCGGACAGGGTCTTGGAAATGGACGGCGATTTCACCTCCGAGCAGAAGCGCTATCTCGAAGGGTTCACCTCTGGCATTCAGGTAGGGCGACTCAAGCCGGCCGGTGGCGGGGCGGCAGCCCCCGCCGCGCCAGGCGGCCCCGATGCCCCCGGGCTCATCGCGCAGGCCAAGACGGAAGCCGCGGGCAAGAAGCTGTGCGACCAGGAAAAATGGAAGCGCGACGAGCACCCCTTCGACGCCTATCCGCGCCTGAAGGACCAAGCCGCGAAAGACGAGTTCCCTAAGCCCGCCGACAATTTCCGCTGGCGTTATTACGGCCTGTTCTACGTCGCGCCGGCGCAAGATTCCTACATGTGCCGGCTGCGCATCCATAACGGGGTGCTCAAGCACTGGCAGTTCGCCGGGCTCGCCGACATTGCCGAAGACTTCGCCGCGCCCTTCTCGCATGCGACGACGCGCGCCAATCTGCAGCTGCGTGAAATCCCGGCGCGCAACGGCATCGAGGTCATCGAGCGCATTATCGACCTCGGCCTGTGCTCGAAAGGCTCGGGCGCCGACAACATCCGCAACGTCACCGGCGACGCCACCGCCGGCATCGCGCCGCACGAACTCCTCGACACGCGGCCCTACGCTCGCGAGTGGCATTACGCGATCCTCAACGACCGGGCGATGTACGGCCTGCCGCGCAAGTTCAACGTCGCCTTCGACGGCGGCGGTCCGATCCCGACGCTGGAAGACACCAACGACATCGGCTTCCAGGCGGTGCAAGTGCTGGACGGCGCGGGCATCGAGCCCGGCGTCTATTTCCGCCTCGTGCTCGGGGGCATCAGCGGCCACAAGGATCTCGCCCGCGACACCGGCGTCGTCCTCAAGCCGGCGGACGCCACCAAGGTGGCGGCGGCCATCGTCAAGGTCTTCGTCGACACCGGCGACCGCACCAACCGGACCAAGGCGCGTCTCAAATACGTGCTCGACGACTGGGGCTTTGCGAAATTCCTCGATGCCGTCGAAGCGAAGCTCGGCCACAAGCTGGATCGCGTCGATCCTGCGCACGTCGCGCCGCGCCCGGCGCAGGATCGCCTCGCCCATGTCGGCGTCCACCCGCAGAAGCAAGAAGGGCTGTCCTACATCGGCGTCGTGCTGCCGGTCGGCAAAATGCTGGTCGCGCAAATGCACGAGCTCGCCGCGATCTCGTATGAGCTTGGCGACGGCGACATCCGCCTCACCGTCTGGCAGAACCTGCTGATCTCTGGCGTTCCCGCCGACAAGCTGGACGAAGCCAAGGCGCGCATCGAGGCGACCGGGCTCGAATGGCGGGCCTCGAGCATCCGCGCCGGCCTCGTCGCCTGCACGGGATCGCAAGGCTGCAAGTTCGCCGCCGCCGCGACCAAAGCGCAGGCCGAAGAAATCGCGGCCTACCTAGAGCCCAAGGTTTCGCTGGATACGCCGGTCAACATCCACCTCACCGGCTGCCACAATTCCTGCGCCCAGCACTATATCGGCGACATCGGCCTGATCGGCGCGCGCGTGCCTATCAACGACGACGGCGACACGGTGGATGGCTACGACATCTACGTCGGCGGCGGTTTCAGCACGACGGCGGCGATCGGCCGCCAGATCTATCCCGCCGTGGCGGCGACCGAGGCGCCACAAGTGGTGGAACGGCTGCTCAAATCCTACCTCGCGCATCGCACCGGTCCGGAGGAGACGTTCCACGGATTCAGCAACGGGCGCGACATCGACAGCCTCAAAGCCCTTGCCGACGCGGTGACGCCATGAGCTTTCAAGGCCCGACTCCTCATATGACGCCCATCATACCTGAAAACGCGCCGTTTTCGCCGGACCAGCGTGCCTGGCTCAACGGGTTTTTCGCCGGCTTCATCGCGCCTCAGCCGGGCGATGCCCAGCCGGTCGACGGCACCTCCGTGGCTCTGGCCGAAGACGAGGACGCGCCGTGGCACGATCCCTCGATCCCGATCGATGAGCGGATGAAGATGGCCAACGGCAAGCCGCTGCAGCGCCGGATGATGGCGGCGATGGCGCAGCAGGATTGCGGCCAGTGCGGCTACGACTGCCACAACTATTCCAAGGCGATCGTCGACGGCGACGAGGCGCGGCTGAACCTCTGCGTGCCCGGCGCCAAGGAAACGCTGCGCATGGTCAAGGCGCTGGCCGCCGAGATGGGCGATGCGCCCGCGCCGGCCAACGACGCGCCGAGCGCCGAGGCCGCGAGACCGGTAAAAGACGACGCCAAGCCGGGCTATTCCCGCAGCACCCCGGTCGACGTGGTGTTCGATTTCAAGCGCCGGCTGAACAAGCAGGATTCTGAAAAGTCGACCTATCATATCGAGATCGACCTCAGTCAGGCCGGCATCGACTACGTCGTCGGCGACAGCTTCGGCCTGTTCCCACAGAACGATCCCGCGCTGGTGGAAAAGGTGCTCGCCGCCATAGGCGCGCCGCATGACTTCCCGATGGGCGACAAAAATCTTTACGAGACGCTGCTGACCGAGACCTCGCTCGGCATGGCGCCGGATACCTTGTTCGAGCTGGTCTCCTACATAACCGGCGGCGAGCGGCGGCAGAAGGCGCGGCTCCTGGCCAAGGGCGAGGATCCCGACGGCGACATCCACACACTCGACGTGCTGGCGGTGCTGGAGAAATTCCCCAACCTGCGGCCGGATCCCGAAGCGTTTGTGGAATGTCTCGATCCGCTGCAGCCGCGGCTCTATTCTATCTCGTCGTCGCACAACGCGCAGCCGGGCCGGGTGTCGCTGACCGTCGACCACGTTCGCTATCTCATGGGCGAACGCACGCGCCGCGGCGTCGCCTCGTCGTGGCTGTCGGAGCGCCTCGAGCCGGGCAGCAAGCTCAAGGGCTATATCCAGAAGGCGCATAATTTCGCGCTGCCCGAAAACACCGACACGCCGATCATCATGGTCGGTCCCGGCACCGGCGTCGCGCCATTCCGCGCCTTCCTCCACGACCGCGCCGCCGCCGACGCCAAGGGCGGGGCCTGGCTGTTCTTCGGCCACCAGCGCCGCGCGGCGGACTTTTTCTACGAAGAAGAGATGGAGGATTTTCTCGGGCGCGGCGTGCTGTCGAAACTGTCGCTCGCCTGGTCGCGCGATGGCGAGACCAAAACCTACGTCCAGGACAAGATGCGCGAAGACGCCAGCGAGCTGTGGGCCTGGCTCGAGCGTGGAGCCCATTTCTACATCTGCGGCGACGCCAAGCGGATGGCGAGCGACGTCGAGAAGACGATGGTCGAAGTCGCGATGAAGCAGGGCGGCCAGGACGAAGCGAGCGCCAAGGCCTTCGTTGCGGGTCTAAAGAAGAGCGGACGCTACCAAGCCGACGTGTATTGAGAGTTGGGGCGCAGTCTCAAACGGCACCCCCTCCACCATGCTCCGCATGGCCCGCTTCGCAGGGGAGGATCCTTACCCGCGAAGCGGGGGAAGGGGCCCGGCCGAGTCCAGATTTAAGGGTCGGGTCGAGCCTCACGCCTTGTGACCGGTCAGACGACTCCAGCCATCCTGAATCGACGTCGAGAGCCCCTTCAGGTTGTCGTTCACGACCTCCCAGTTGACCATGCGCGCCGCCTCTTTCTGGTCAGGTCCCGGCGCGCTGTGCATCGTGTCGACGACATAGGCGCAGCCGACGGTGAGGACGATGCCGACGAGCAGACCGAAAATAAAGCGCATGGGGCCCTCCTGGAACGCAGATCAACCAAACTTGGGTGACACAAGGCAACGCTTTAGGTCTCCTCGCCGTTCCGGTTTGGTTACTTTGCCGTAAAACGAGGCTGTCGAAGGATCCGTTGATGGGATTGAAGATCGAAGATTATGCGATGATCGGCGACTGTCAGACGGCTGCCCTCATCGGCCGCGACGGCTCCATCGACTGGCTGTGCTGGCCGCGCTTCGATTCCGGCGCCTGCTTTGCCCGACTGCTCGGCGACGAGGACAACGGCCGCTGGCTGCTCGCCCCCACCGATCCCAACGCCAAGGTCACCCGCAACTATCGCGGCGACAGCCTCATTCTTGAAAGCCGCTACGAGACCGACACCGGCAGCGCCCTGGTCATCGATTTCCTGCCGGACTACCTGCCCGAAGGCCACCTCGTGCGCATTGTCCAGGGCCTGCGCGGCTCGGTAAGCTTTCGCACCGAGCTCGTCGTGCGCATGAACTACGGCATGGCCATTCCGTGGATCCGCCGGCATGAGGATAACAGCCTGCGCGCGGTCTCCGGACCCGACGCCCTGGTGTTGCGCTCCCTCATCAATCTAGAGCCGGAAGACGGCCGCAAGCACGCCGCGATCTTCTCGGTGGCCGCGGGCGAGACGCAGGATTTCGTGCTCGGCTACCATCTGTCCTATCAGGCCGTGGCGCCGGCGATCAGCGCGGCCAAGGCGTTGGCGCATATCGAAGCAAGTTGGGCGCGATGGGT
Organism: Beijerinckia sp. L45; assembly: GCF_009765775.1. GTDB lineage: Bacteria > Pseudomonadota > Alphaproteobacteria > Rhizobiales > Beijerinckiaceae > RH-AL1. Next base: position 17,473 of record NZ_LMUU01000158.1, on the reverse strand, counting down.
TGAGCCTTACCGTTATGAGGGCCCCTACTCGGCGGCGGTGATCCGCTCACTGATCACGTTGCGCGGCCTGATCTTCGAGCCGAGCGGCGGCATCGTCGCGGCACCGACGACGTCGCTCCCCGAAGCGCTGGGTGGCGAGCGCAACTGGGACTACCGCTATTGCTGGCTGCGCGACGCCACCTTTACCTTGTTCGCGCTGATGAATGGCGGCTTCGTCGAAGAGGCGAAGCGCTGGCGTCTCTGGCTGCTCCGTGCCGTCGGTGGCGATCCGGCGACGATGCAAATCATGTACGGCATTGGCGGCGAGCAGCGGCTGCCGGAGTTCACGCTCGATCAGCTTGCCGGCTACGAAGGGTCGAAGCCGGTACGCGTCGGCAACGCCGCGGCTGCGCAGCTGCAGATCGACATTTACGGCGAGTTGCTCGACGCGTTTTATCAGGCGCGCAAGCGCGGGCTCGTAGCAGACGACGCCGACTGGATGGTGCAGTGCGAGTTACTCAAGCACCTGGAAACGCTCTGGCTCGAACCGGACGAGGGCATCTGGGAGGTCCGCGGGCCGCCGCAGCACTTCGTCTACTCGAAGATCATGGCCTGGGTGGCGTTCGACCGCGCGGTGAAGACGATCGAGGAATTCGGCCTGCAGGGCCCGCTGGAGACGTGGAAGGCGCTGCGCCAGACGATCCACGACGACGTCTGCGCCAAGGGCTGGAGCGAAGAGGCCGGCTCGTTCACCCAGGCCTATGGGTCCTCGGCTCTGGACGCCAGCATTCTGCTGATCGCGCTGGTCGGCTTCCTGCCGCCGGACGACGATCGAGTCCGCCGCACGGTGGAGGCGATCGAGCGGCGGTTGATGATCGACGGCTTCGTCCGGCGCTACGACACCGACAGCCATGCCGACGGGCTTGCCGGCACAGAAGGCGTCTTCCTCGCCTGCAGCTTCTGGTTCGTCGACAATCTCGTGCTCCTCGGCCGCCGCGCGGAGGCGGAGGCGATGTTCGAAGGCCTGATCGCGCTCAGCACTGATCTCGGCCTCCTCTCGGAGGAGTACGACACGCGGGCCAGGCGCCTCGTCGGCAATTTTCCGCAGGCGTTTTCGCATATTGCGCTGATCAACTCGGCCTACAATTTGTCTCGCTCGAACGCACCGGCCGAGCAGCGCTCAGGGCATCGCGTCGACGGCAAGAGCGCGAAAGCACCCGCGGCCGCCTGAATTGATGCCTCATAGCGCTGGCGAAACGCGCTTTTGAAGGACGGATGCGAAGCTTAGCTTGAACCTCTGCCATGATCTCGGCATTGTCGTGTCAACCAAGCATCGCGCCGTTGAGGAAACTTGCATGACGATTCAATCGACAGCCGTCCGTGGCCTCATCCTCATGGCGGCTCTGACCGCGTCTTTCGCCCAGGCGGCGCCGCGCTCCTACAACGGCGTGCCCGAGCTCGACGTCAAAGGCTCGTGTAGCGACGCGCAAAAGTTCAGCTCGCAGGGCGACGACAAGGGCGTCGCTTACAAGGGCTGCATGCAGGACGAAACCAACGCCAAGAACGAACTGGCCAAGCGCTGGTCGAGCTTCAAGGCTGCAGACAAGACCAGCTGTGTCGAGCAGGCGCGCGCGCCTAGCCCCAGCTACGTCGAGGTTCTGACCTGCCTGGAGATGGACACCGACAGCATGAATACCGGTGGTCGCGGGCACAGCCCACAGATCGGTGGCCCCTCTGCGCCCGGCCTTGCCAACCCGAGCACCCCGGCCGCACCGAAGACTTAAAAATAAAGCTAAACCACCTTTTAGGTTTTGCGCGCGAGCTGCTCGATCGGTTCCATCGAAACGACGGATCGCTTCTGCATTTCGGTCATCGCATCAAGCAGTGCAAAGGCATCGTCACGGCGAGGAGCCGGATCGGGCATCGTCGCACTTCTCAAGCCCGACTATGGTGCGCGGCCTGCCAAGTTCAACCCAAGGCGTCAGTCCGCCCGCAACCGCTTCACCAGCGCCGGCGTCGCGAAGCCGTCGGCGGGGCTGATGCCGACCTGTTTTTGATAAGCGTGGATCGCGTCGCGCGAAGTCGGGCCGAACTTGCCATCGGCAGCGCCCTGATACAGGCCTTGAGCGGCAAGCCGGGCCTGGACGAAACTCTTGTCGGTGCGCGACAGGTTCACAGGCATCTGCGGCCAAGCCGTGGACAGCGGCGGCGCGCCGGCGATGCGCTGCGCAAGCGCCCCGAACGACAGGGCATACGAGTCCGAATTATTATATTGTTTTATAATCCAATAATTCTCGAACAGCAGGAACGCCGGACCGGTCGCCCCTGACGGCAGGAACAGCGCGGCGTCGCCGTCGCTCGGAAGCGCGCCGCTGGCTGCCCGCACCCCAAAACCGGCCCACGCCCCGGCGCTCGCATGCAGGGTCGGAATGGCAAACCCTTGCGGCAGCACGACTTCCTTGATCCAGGGTCGATCCGGCCGCCAGCCTTCACTTTTCAAAAAATTCGCGATCGAAGCGAGGATGTCGGCAGGGCTCGTCCAGATGTCGGGCGCCGCGCCGGAGGCACTCACCGCATATTTGCGAAAGGCCGACGGCATGAACTGCGGATCGCCCATCGCACCCGCCCAGGATCCCGTCATCCGGGTTCGATCGACCTGGCCCTGGTCGAGCAAAAGCAGAGCTTCGACGAATTCGTCGCGAAACAGGGGGCGGTCCGGTCGGGTGTAGGCCTGGGTGGCGAGCGAGCGGACGATGTCGCGGTTGCCGCGCGACCGGCCGAAATCGCTTTCCATCGCCCAGGCGGCGAGCAGGATCTCGCCGGGCACGCCGAACCGGCTTTCGAGCGAGCGGAGGATGTCGGCATAGGTCGCGGCGGCCTGCCGGCCCTGAGCGATCCGGCCCGCCGACACCGCTTCTTTGAAATAGGACTGGAGCGGCTTGTCGAACTCGGCCTGGCCGCCGGAGGTCTTGGGCAAGCTCGGGTCGAGCGTCAGACCGGCGATCACGGAGTCGAACGTGGCGCGGTGCACGCCCCTGGCTTCGGCGAGAGGCCAGAGGGTCTGCAGAAAACCGGCGAACGACGCATCGGAGGCGGCCTGCGCCGGCTCCGCCCCGCACGAGATGAGGCCCGCACAGCCGACTGCCATCAGAAAGCAAGCGGTCCGCCGGTCGAGCCGCTGCATCACGGCACCGCGTCGCCATGCGGCGGCGTCTCGCCGTGCCCGTGCGCCACCACCTTTTTCGGGCCGCGCCCCTCACGGATGCGCTGGAACGCGACGTACAGCATCGGGATCAGGAAGATGCCGAGCGTACTCGCTGCGATCATCCCGCCGAACACCGGCGTGCCGACGCCGCGACGGCTGATCTGTGCTGCGCCATGCGCCGTCACCAGCGGGAACAGGCCGGCGATGAAGGCGATCGATGTCATCATCACCGCGCGGAACCGCATCTTCGAGCCGAGGATGGCGGCCTCGATGATGCTGGTGCCCTTCTCACGCTCTTCCTTGGCGAATTCGACGATCAAAATAGCGTTCTTCGCGGCCAGCGCGATGAGCACCACCAGGCCGATCTGAGCGTAGAGGTCGAGCGACAGGCCGCCCAGCAGGATGGCGCCAAAGGAACCGAACACGCCGACGGAGACGGAGAGCAGCACCGGGATCGGGATCATCCAGCTCTCGTAGAGTGCCACGAGGAACAGGAAGGCGAAGAGAAGGGCCAACGCCAAAATCACGCCGGTCTGCGATCCTGCTTCATGCTCCTGATAGGCGGTCCCGGTCCATTCGTAGCTATAGCCCGACGGCAGCGTCTGATCGGAAATGTCTGCCATCGTCGCCAGCGACGTGCCCGACGACACCCCTGCTCCCGGCGACCCGTTTACCGAAACCGATCGATAGTTGTTGTAGCGGGTGATCACCTGCGGGCCCAGAATGATGCGGCTCGACGCCAGCGACTGCATCGGCACCATCTGGTTGGCAGCGTTGCGAACGTAGATCTGCCAGATATCGGATATTTCGCGTCGGTTGAAGTTCTCGCCTTCGATGTTGACCTGCCAGACACGGCCGAACAGGTTGAAGTTGTTGATGTAGGTTCCGCCGAGCGTCGCTCCGAGCGTGTCGAAGATCGAGGAGATCGGAACACCGAGCGCCTGCGCCTTGACGCGATCGATGTCGAGGAAGACCGACGGCGTCGTCGCGGTGTAGGTCGAGAAGACACGGGTCAGCAGCGGGCTCTTGTTGCCCGCCGCGATCAGACCCTGCATGACGCTGGCGTTCTGCACCGGGTCCTGCCCCTCGAGCGCTTCCATCTGATATTCGAAGCCCCCCGACGTCGAAAGTCCGATGATCGGTGGAAGGTTGAAGGCGATGACCGCGGCCGAACGGATCTGCTGGCCCTGCACAAAGACCTGGCGGATCAAGGCTTGCGCCGAATCCGCTGCAGCAGTTCGGTCGGCGAAGGGCTTCAGCTTTACCACCATGAAGGCATTGTTCGACTCGTTGCCGCCGTCGAGCAGCGAGAAGCCAATGACGGCGAAGGTGTCGGCCACCTGCGGCATGCCGAGCAGCAGCTTTTCGACCTGCTTGACTGTCGCCTTCGTGCGGGGGACCGACGCGCCGTCCGGCAACTGGATTGCCATGAAGAAGGCGCCCTGATCTTCTTCGGGTAGGAAGCCGGTCGGGGTCTTCGCCGAAAGGAAATAGATCCCGACTCCGAAGAGCGCAACGACGAGCAGGGACACGAAGGACCACTGCACCAGGCGGGTCACGATGTTGGCGAAGCCGTCGCGCGTCCAGTCGATGGCGCGCATGACGCGGCCCATGATGCCGCGTCTCGGTCCGGTGTGCCGCAGGAAGATGCTGCAAAGAGCAGGCGACAACGTCAGTGCGTTCAAGGCCGAAATCAAAACGGCGGCGCTGATCGTCACGGCGAACTGCCGGAACAGCTGACCCGAGACGCCGGGAATGAACGCGATCGGCACGAAGACCGACAGCAGAACGAGCGTGATCGCGACGATTGGCGCGGTGATCTCGCCCATCGCCTTCTTGGTCGCCTCCTGCGGCGTAAGGTCCGGCTCTTCCTCCATCACGCGCTCGACGTTCTCGACCACGACGATGGCATCGTCGACGACGATACCGATGGCGAGCACGAGCGCGAGCAGCGAGACGGTATTGGCGGAATAGCCGATCGACAGCAGCACGGCGAAGGTGCCGATGAGGCTGACCGGAACCGCAATGGCCGGGATGATCGTCGCGCGGATCGAACCGAGGAACAGGAAAACCACGAGGATCACGAGGACGAAGGCCTCGACCAGGGTACGAATGACCTCGCTGATCGTGTCCTTCACGAAGGTCGTCGTGTCATAGACGACGGTCGTCTTGAGCCCCTCGGGAAAGCGCTTCCTGACCTTGTCCAGCGTCGCGTTGACGGCAGTCGCCGTCTGCACCGCGTTGGCGCCGGGCGCGAGATAGATGCCGATGGCAACCGCCGGCTTGCCGGAAAGCGAGCTTTCCGTGTCCTCGTTTTGGGCACCCATGTCGACGCGTGCGACGTCTTTGATCTTCAGCAGCGAACCATCGGGATTGGCGCGTAAGACGATGTCGCCGAACTCCGCCGACGTCGTCAGGCGTCCCTGCGTCTGCAGGTTGAGCTGGAACTGCTGGTCGCTGGAAATCGGCCGGGCCCCGATACGCCCGATCGCCGCCTGATTGTTCTGCGCCTGGATCGCCTTGACGATGTCGGACGGCGCGAGATTGAGGCTGGTCAGACGCTGAGTGTCGAACCAGATGTTCATGGAATAGTTGAGCTTGCCGAACAGGATGGCCTGTCCGACGCCGGGCGTGCGCGAGATTTCGTCGAGCACGTTGATGACGGCGTAATTGGTGATGAACAGCGGGTCCTGCTTCCCGTTGTCCGAATAGAGCATCATGAACTGCAGCACGGCCGAGGAGCGCTTGCGGATCGTCAGACCCTGCAGCGTCACCTGCGCCGGCAATTGCGACTGTGCGGTTTGTACCCGGTTGTTGACGTTGACGGTGTCGATGTCGGGGTTGGTGCCGAGCGCGAAGCTGACCGTCAGCGTGTAGCTGCCGTCGTTCCCGGACGTCGACTTCATGTAAAGCATCTTGTCGACACCGACCATCTGCGCCTCAATGGGCTGCGCGACGGACTGCTCGACGACGGCGGCGGACGCGCCGGGGTAGTTCGCGGTGACCTGCACCTGCGGCGGCACGATGTCGGGGAACTGGGAGAGCGGAATTGCGGTCAGCGCGAGGGCGCCGGCAATCGTGATGATGATCGCGATAACGATAGCTAGGCGCGGGCGGTCGACGAATATCGCGGAGAACAATGGCGCCTCGTCAGGTTTTTTCGAGCAAGGCCCTCATCGGCACGCGCTACGACTGAATTGAAGGAGAGACGGCTTCGCTCGAAGCCGTCGCCCGTTATTGACCGGGTGCGGTCGTTGCCGGAGTCGGTGTTGCCGGCGATGGCGAGACCGGCGCCCCAGCTTTAACCCGCTGCACGCCCTCCGTGACGACCATTTCCCCCGGCTGCAGACCGCTGAGGACCGCAGCGACCGCAGGGGTCGATTGACCAAGCTTGACGGAACGCCGCTGCGCCTTGTTCTGGGCGTCGACGACGTAAACGTAGTCGCTCTGCTGATCCATCAGGATCGCCGAGCGGGCGACAACCAGCATCTCGACCGGCGTCACGCCTTCCAGCGAGACGGTGACGAACTCGTTGTCGGATAGTTCGCGGAGATTGCCGCGCGATGTCTGGATCTTGAGCAGCGGGTTCGGGATCGTGCCGCGCAGGATGATCGTGTCGGTCGAGGCCTGCACCGTATTGTCGATGAAATCGAGCTTGCCAGGAGATCCATAAAGCTCGCCATTCGGCAATTTGACCCGGATCTTCACCGCATCGAAACCGCCCTTCGCGGCGTATTGCTTGCGCAGATCCATCTGCGTCCGGACCGAGACCGGGAAGGTGACGTACATCGGATCCTGCCCGATGATCGTCACCAGTGTGCCGCTGCTCGGCGAAACGACGTTGCCGAGGGTGATCGCGGTACGCCCGATCTTGCCGTCGATCGGCGACGCGATCGTCGTGTAGTCCAGGTTGATCTGCGACTGGGCCACGCTTGCCTTGGCGCCGAGCACCTGCGCGGCCAAAGCCTTCTGCGTCGCCAGCGCGGCATCGACCGTGGCCTGTGCACCCGCGTTGCTTTTCAGCAAAGCCTGCGAGCGTTCGAGCGCAACGTTGGCATTGACCAGTTGCGCCTCAAATTGATCGGCGACGGCCTTCTTGGCGTCGAGATCGGCCTGAAACGGCCCGCGTTCCAGCTGATAGAGAAGATCGCCCTTTTTCACCTCGGTACCGTCGACGAAGTTCACCTTGTCGACGAAGGCCGTCACGCGCGCGACCACGGCCACGCGGTTGATCGCCTCGATGCGTCCGATGAATTCCGTCGATTCGGTAATGGGCTTCTTTTCCACCTTCTCAACGCCGACCGACGGCGCGCCGCCGGGCGCTTGGCCGAAACTTGGCGTCGCCGCGATCAGGAGGACGAGCCCGATACTCGATCGCAGAAGATTGGAAGAGAAGTTCAAAACCGACGTTCCCGTGTTGCCGCGCGCGGCGAGATGTCTGAGCCATGCGACAGGTATCGCAGGCAAGCAAGCGATTTTGCCCTGCATATGAACCCAGACAGGCAGCCGATGTTAGGCACCCGATGCGTCTTGTTTTCGCATGGCATAGCGGTAGATGTAAAATTACATAGTCGACGTGTGGGGTATTTCCCCCCGGGTCTCTTAGGAGCGGTTGCGTGGCGGCGAAGGGGACCATTGATTTTCAAGCCGTTTTCGACAGCACGCCGACTCCACTCATGCTGATGACGGTCGATCTCGTAATCGTCGAGATGAACCAGGCTTTTGCCGAAGCCATCGGACGCAGCCGGGAAGCGATTGTCGGGCTGAAACTGTTCGAGGCCTTTCCGTCCGAGGGCGAAGGTCGGCGTATGCTCGGGGACTCGCTCGATCGCGTGCGGGCCACAGGTGAGCCGGATGCCCTGGCACTTCTGCACTACCCGATCCCTGTCGGGGACGTAGTCGAGGATCGGTACTGGAGCTGCACGCACCTCCCGGTTCGCGACGGCGATGGAGCCATAAGCTTCATCTTGCAGAACTCGCTGGACGTTACCCGGCTTCATCGGATGAAAGCGGCTGAAGGTGGCGCAGAAACACCGCGCAGCAGCGTGTTGGGAACCGTCGTGCTGCAGCGAGCAGAGCGGGTTCAAGCACTTAATGCCTCGCTCCTCCAGGAAAGCGCCCATCTCCACAATCTCTTCATGCAGGCGCCGAGCTTCATGTGCGTGCTGCGAGGCCCGAACTACCAGTTCGAACTCGCGAACTCCGCGTTCATGGCCCTTGTCGGAATGCGCGACATCGTCGGCCGGCCGATCCGCGAAGCGATTCCCGAGGGCGTCGGCCAAGCCTACATAGACCTCCTCGACACCGTCTATCAGTCGGGCGAGCCCTTCGTCGGCAAGCAGATGAAAGCCGAGTTCGAGCGCGTCCCCGGAGCGGGCCTTGAGGAAACCTACCTCAATTTCGTCTATCAACCGATTTTTGGCTCGGACGGCCGCGTGGTCGGCATCTTCGTCGACGGCAACGACGTCACCGACCATGTGAAAGCCGAAAAGTCTCAGGCGCTCCTGATGCGGGAGCTGCACCACCGCGTGCGCAACACGCTGGCGACGGTGCAAGGCGTGATGAACTCGACAGCTCGCACCGCCGAGACGATCGAAGACTACCAGTGGGCGTTCAGCGGCCGCATTTCGTCGTTGGCTCGGACCCACTCGCTGCTGACCGAGGAAATCCAGCAGTTTGTCTCCTTCCCCAACCTCCTCAAACAGGAGGTCGGCATCTATTCCGAAGGAGATACCAGCCGGGTCGTGCTGGAGGGCCCGGATGTCGAACTGCCGTCGCAGTTGGCGGTGCCGCTCGGCATGACCATCCATGAGCTGACGACCAACGCCTTTCGCCACGGTGCCTTGAGCACGAGCGAGGGACGCGTCACCGTGACCTGGACGATTCTGCCCGCCAAGGAGAAGCGCATTCTGATCTGCCGCTGGACGGAGAGCGGCGGCCCCATCGTCTCGCCGCCGGTGCGCCATGGGTTCGGCTCGATGATCCTAACCCGTGTCCTGGCGCAGCAGATCGGCGCCAAGGTCGATGCGCAATATTCCGCGGAAGGATTTGCGCTGGTTGCCGAAATTCCGTTGGATATCGAACGGGTCTGATCCTCGTTCTCCGCGAAGGTGCCATCAAATTCGCGAATTGCGGGACCGAAAATGGCCTAGGGCGTTAACACGTCGCCGTTTGCTAGGTATAGAAACGCAGTCGTCGACGCCCGGAACTCGAGCCCTTTCGTCGGCGTCAGATTTGCCAAACCGCGTTGGAGATGACGTATGTCGAATGCAGCAGCACAATCCGTGATCGATACGACGTCCGATAGCGGCGCGCTGGACCAGCTGGCGATCAACACGATCCGTACGCTGACCATGGATGCCGTGCAGAAGGCGAACTCGGGCCATCCCGGGACGCCGATGGCCATGGCGCCGGTCGCCTACACGCTCTGGCAGGACGTGCTGCGCTACGATCCCGCCGATCCGGAATGGCCGAACCGCGACCGCTTCGTGCTGTCCTGCGGCCATGCCTCGCTGCTGCTTTATACACTTATCCATCTCACCGGCATCAAAGTGGCGGCTGGCAAGAACGAACCGGCGCTGACGCTCGAGGACATCAAGAACTTTCGTCAGCTGTCGAGCAAGACGCCGGGCCATCCGGAATACGGCTTCACCGTGGGCGTCGAGACCACGACCGGGCCGCTCGGTGCCGGCTGCGGCAACAGCGTCGGCATGGCCATGGCCCCGCGCTGGCTGGCCGACCGCTACAACAAGGACGGCGCGACCCTTTTCGATTACAACGTCTATACGATCTGCAGCGACGGCGACATGATGGAAGGCGTCGCCAGCGAGGCCGCCTCGCTCGCCGGTCACCTCGGCCTGTCGAACCTCTGCTGGATCTATGATTCCAACACGATCAGCATCGAAGGCCACACCGACCTCGCCTTCAGCGAAGACGTCGCCAAGCGTTTCGAGGCCTACCAGTGGAACGTGCTGCACGTTCGTGACGCCAATGATACGGCAGCGCTCCTCGCGGCGCTCGAGACCTTCAAGGCGACGACCGACAGACCGACGATGATCGTCGTCAACAGCATCATCGGCTACGGCGCGCCGACCAAGCAGGGCACGCAGAAGGCGCACAGCGACGCCCTCGGCGTCGACGAGATCAAGGGCGCGAAGAAATTTTACGGCTGGCCGGAGGACTCCTCGTTCCTGGTGCCGGAAGGCGTCTACCAGCACTTTAACGAGGGCATCGGCGTCCGCGGCGCCAAGCTTAACGCCGAGTGGAAGAAGACGTTTGCCGACTTCCGCACGACGCATGCGGACTTGGCGACCGAGATCGACCACATCATCGCCCGGACGATGCCTGAAGGCTGGGACAAGGACCTGCCGGTGTTCCCGGCCGACCCGAAAGGCGTCGCGTCGCGCGACGCCTCCGGCACGGTGATCAACGCCATCGCCAAGGCTTGCCCCTGGTTCATCGGCGGCTCTGCCGATCTCGCGCCCTCGACCAAGACGACGATCAAGGATGCCCTGTCGCTCGAGGGCAAGACGCCCGGCGGCCGCAACATGCATTTCGGCATCCGCGAGCACGGCATGGGCGCCGCGGTGAACGGCCTCGCGCTCGGCGGCCTGCGCGCCTTCGGCTCGACCTTCCTCGTCTTCTCCGACTACATGCGCCCGCCGATCCGGCTGTCGGCGCTGATGGAGCTGCACAACTTCAACGTCTTCACCCACGATTCCATCGGCGTCGGCGAGGACGGCCCAACGCATCAGCCGGTCGAGCATCTCGTCGGCCTGCGCTCGATCCCGGGCCTCTTCACCTTCCGCCCCGCCGATGCCAACGAGGTCACCGAAACCTACCGCGTGGTGATGAATCTCACCCACAATCCGGCGGCGCTGGTGTTCAGCCGGCAGGCGCTACCGACGGTCGACCGTTCCGTCTATGCCTCCGCCAAGGGCGTCGCCAAAGGCGCTTACGTCCTGGCCGACGCGGCGGATGGCAAGCCGCAGGTGATCCTGATCGGCACCGGCAGCGAGGTCGGGCTCTGCGTCCAGACCTACGAGACGCTGAAGGCCGAGGGCATTGGCGCCCGCGTCGTCAGCATGCCGTGCTGGGAACTGTTCGAGAAGCAGGATCAGGCCTATCGCGACTCCGTTCTGCCGCCAGAGCTCAAGGCCCGCGTCACCGTCGAACAGGCGGCCGTGATGGGCTGGGACCGCTATGCCGGCGCCTCGGGCTCGATCATCGGTATGCACACGTTCGGCTCGTCCGCGCCGCTGAAGGACCTGCTGACGAAATTCGGCTTTACGCCGGAGAAGGTGCTGGAAGCTGCCCGTCATCAGATCGCGTTGCATCAGTCCTAAAGTCAAACCGCCGTCTGTCCCCTTCCCCTCTGCGGGGAAGGGTCAGGGATGGAGGTCCTGGTGTTCTTCGCCGCTGGTGAAGGACACGACGACCCCCACTCCCAGCCTCTTCCCGCAAGGCGGAGAGGAGCTTTCTCGCGGCTCTCGCCGCCCACACGGAGATCGTTCATGCAGCTTGGTGTTGTCGGTTTGGGACGCATGGGGGGCAACATCGCCCGACGTCTCAAGAATGCAGGTCACGAGATCGTCGTTTTCGACGTCGACGCCAAGGCGGTCGACAAGCTCGCTGGCGAAGGGATGACCGGCGCCACGGGGCTCGAAGACGTCATCAAGAAACTGAAAGCGCCGCGCGCGCTGTGGATCATGCTGCCGGCCGGCAAGATCACCGAGGAAACGATCAAGACCGTCGCCGCCGCGCTCGAACCCGGCGACATCATCATCGACGGTGGCAACAGCTTCTACAAGGACGACATCCGCCGTGCCGCGGAACTTCGCGAAAAGAAGATCACCTATGTCGACGTCGGTACGTCCGGCGGCGTCTGGGGCCTCGAGCGCGGCTACTGCATGATGATCGGCGGGACCAAAGAGGCGGTCGACCACCTCGACCCGATCTTCAAGGCGCTGGCGCCCGGCATTGGCAGCATCGAATTGACGCCCGGCCGCGAGGCGCATGATCAGCGTGCCGAGCACGGCTACATCCATGCCGGTCCCGCCGGTGCCGGCCACTTCGTCAAGATGATCCACAACGGCATCGAATACGGGATGATGCAGGCCTATGCGGAAGGCTTCGACATCCTGAAGAACAAGGCGTCGGAAAGCCTGCCGGAAGACCAGCGCTTCACCCTCAACCTGCCCGATATCGCCGAAGTCTGGCGTCGCGGCAGTGTCGTGGCATCATGGTTGCTGGACTTGACCTCGATCGCCCTGGCGAAAGACGAGACCTTGGCAGGGTTCTCCGGCTCCGTCGAAGATTCCGGCGAAGGCCGCTGGACCATCGAGGCGGCGATCGAGGAGGCGGTTCCGGCGGAAGTCCTCTCCGCCTCGCTGTTCGCGCGCTTCCGCTCGCGGCAGCAACATACGTTCGGCGAAAAACTTCTTTCGGCGATGCGTTTCCAATTCGGCGGCCACGTCGAACGCAAATAGGGGCTGACCGATGAATGAGATGCCGTTCAACAAGCCGGACTCGAAAAAAGGGACAGCCGTCGCCCCGCCCTGCGTGTTCGTGGTGTTCGGCGCCTCGGGCGATCTGACCAAGCGGCTGCTGATGCCGGCAATCTACAACCTGGTGAACGAGGGCCTGCTCAATCAGGACTTCGCCATCGTCGGCATCAACCGCGGCGATCCGGACGAGGAGAAGTTCCGCGTCGAGCTGATCCAGTCGGTGCGCGAGATCGTCGAGGGCGGCAGTGGCGAGGCCGGCCAGGTGAAGATGGACGCGCAGGCGACCGCCTGGCTGCAGGAGCGCGTCTATCACTTCAGCGGCGACATCACCGACGGTGGGATGTACGACGGCCTGAAGGGCAAGGTCGACGAACTTCTCGAGGGTAAAAGCCACCGCAACGTCGTCTTCTATCTCGCCACCGCACCGCAGTTTTTCGGCCCCGTCGTCGAGGGCCTCGGCAACGCCGGACTGCTGAAAAAGGAAGAGAACGGCTTTCGCCGCGTCATCATCGAGAAGCCGTTCGGCACCGATCTGGAATCGGCGCGGGCGCTCGACAAGAAGATCCTCAACATCGTCGACGAGGATCAGATCTTTCGTATCGACCATTTCCTCGGCAAGGAGACGGTGCAGAACATCATGGTTCTGCGCTTCGCCAACTTCATGTTCGAGCCGATCTGGAACCGTGATCACATTGATCACGTGCAGATCACCGCTGCCGAAACGGTCGGCGTCGAATCGCGCGGCGGCTTCTACGACAAGACCGGTGCACTGCGCGACATGATGCCGAACCACATGTTCCAGCTGCTCGCGATGATGACGATGGAGGCGCCGAACTCGTTCGATGCCGATGCCGTCCGCGCGGAAAAAGCCAAGGTAATCGAAGCGATCCGCCGCGTCTCGCCGGAAGAGGCGCTGAAGAACGCGGTTCGCGGCCAGTACGTGTTCGGCGAGGTCAAGGGCAAGCCGATGCAGGCCTACCGCCAGTCGCCGGATGTCGATCCGAAGAGCCGGACGGAAACCTACATCGCGCTTAAATTGTGGATCGACAATTGGCGCTGGGCCGACGTGCCATTCTACATCCGCACCGGCAAGGGCATGACCGCGCGCAAGACCGAAATCGCGATCCAGTTCAAGAAGGCGCCGGGGGTGCTATTCCGCGACATCGACGACGGACAGCTCTCGGCCTCGCGGATGATCTTCCGCATTCAGCCGGACGAAGGCATCCAGATGCGGTTTTCCGCGAAGGAGCCGGGCCGCAAGGTGCGGCTGTCCGACGTCAACATGAACTTCCGCTACTCCGACTACTTCAAGTCGTCGCCGTCGACCGGCTATGAGACGCTGATCTATGATTGCCTGATCGGCGACGCCACGCTGTTCCAGCGTGCCGACAACGTCGAAGGCGGCTGGGCCGTCGTGCAGCCCCTGCTGGACGCCTGGGCCGCCGGCAACGACGCCGTCCATTGGTACGAGGCCGGCAGCGCCGGGCCGAAGGAAGCCGACGACATGCTCGCCGCCGACGGCCGGAAGTGGCTCGCCCTATGACGGCACCGGCGCACCGGATCAGGCTCGTCGTCTCCGACATCGATGGCACGCTTGTCACGCCGGACAAGCGCCTCACCGATGGCGTGATCCACGCCGCCGGGCTTCTGGCGGAGGCCGGCATCGCCTTGTCCCTGGTGTCGAGCCGGCCGCCTGCCGGCTTCGCGATGATGCGGGAACCGCTCAAGATCGCCAGCGCGTTCGGTGCGTTCAACGGCGGCGCGCTGCTCAAGCCCGATCTCAGCATCATCGAAGAGATCCTGGTGCCCGCCGAAGCCGCGCGCATCGCGCTCGCGACTTTCGCCGAACTTGGCGTCGATGCCTGGTTGTTCACCAACGACGTCTGGTACGTCAGCAATCCCGATGGGGCCTATGTCCCCAAGGAACGCCACACGATCCAGGCCGAGCCGGTCGTCGCAAAGACGTTCGAGCCGTACCTCGGCAAGGTCGGCAAGCTCGTCGGCTCGACCAAGGATCCCGAGCTGCTGGCGCGTTGCGAAAGCGTGCTGCAGCAGCGCCTCGGCACCCTCGCCAGCGCCAGGCGCTCGCAGGCCTATTACCTCGATGTGACCCCGCAGATCGCCACCAAGGGCTACGCGGTCAAACGTATCGCAAGCTTCCTCGACATTCCGCTGACCCAGGTCGCGGTGATCGGCGATGCCGCCAACGACATGCCGATGTTTGCCGTCGCCGGCATGACGATCGCGATGGGCAATGCGATCGACGATCTCAAACGCATCGCCAATTTCACCACCGAGTCGAACGAACATGACGGCTTTGCCGTTGCCATGGAGCGCTATGTTCTGCCGCGCGCCACACGAGCGTGAGTCCCGATGAAACGCAAACCCGGTAAGATTTCTCTGCTCCTCGCCGATGTCGACGGCACGCTGGTCACCCACGAGAAGGTGCTCACCGATCGCGCCGTCGCCGCCGTCGCCGCGATGGAAAAGGCCGGCGTCCGCTTCGCCGTGACCAGCGGCAGGCCGCCGAAGGGCATGGCGATGCTCATCGACCCGCTCCACATCGCGACGCCGATCGCCGGCTTCAACGGCGGTCTCTTCGTCAATCCCGATCTCTCGCCGATCGAGGAGCGTGTGCTGCCCGGCGACGTTGCCCGCGATGTCGTGACGATGATTCTCGATCACAAGCTCGACGCCTGGCTCTACGCCGGCAACGAGTGGCTGGTGCATTGGCGCGACGCCCCCCACGTCGCCCGCGAACAGAAGACGGTTCAGTTCGAGCCGATCGTGGTGAAGGATTTCGGCGCCAAGATCGACAAGGCCGTCAAGATCGTCGGTGTCAGCGACGATCACGACCGCATCGAAGAATGTGCGCGCAAGGTACGGGAGCGGTTCGGCACCAAGGTCTCGGCCGCGTTGTCACAGCCCTATTATCTCGACGTCACGCACCCGCAAGCCAATAAGGGCGGCGTCGTCGAATACCTGTCCAAGCACTTGAACATTCCGACCTCCGAGATCGCCACGATCGGCGACATGCCGAACGACGTCGACATGTTCAAGAAAAGCGGTTTCGCCATCGCGATGGGCAACGCGTCGCACGACGTGAAGGACGAGGCCGACGCGGTCACCGCGGATTGCGACCACGAGGGCTTCGCCGAAGCGGTCGAGAAGTTCATCCTCAATCAGGGAGCGCGCTGATGCCGAGAGCGGATTTAGACGTCAGCGCGGACTCCGCCGCGCTCGCCGCGCGCATCGCCGACTGGCTGGTCGACGAGATCACCGGCAGCACAGGACCGTTTGCCCTCAATCTATCGGGCGGTTCGACGCCGAAGGCGCTCTATACGCTTCTCGCCACCGACAAATATCGGGCCGCAATCGACTGGCCGCGCGTGCACCTCTTCTTCGGCGACGAGCGCTTCGTGCCGAAAGATCACCCCGACAGCAATTTCCGCATGGCCAACGAGGCGATGATTTCGCACGTCCCGATCCCGGCGGACAACGTGCATCCCGTCGAAACGGAGAGCGGCACGCCGGAAGAGGCCGCGGCGGCCTACCAACGCACGCTACAGGCGTTCTACGGCAAAACGGCGCTCGATTCCGGACGTCCACTGTTCGCCGTAACGTTGCTCGGTCTCGGCGATGACGGCCATACGGCGTCGCTGTTTCCCGGTACCCAGGCCCTGCACGAGCGCGACGCCTGGGTCACCGCGGTGATCGGCGCCAAGCCGGAGCCCCGCATCTCGCTCACATACCCGTGCCTCGACTCGAGCCATAATGTCGCTTTCCTCGTCGCCGGCGCGGCGAAGCACGCGATGCTGACGCGCGTGCTGGACAAGGATCCCACGTTGCCGGCCTCTCACGTGGAGACGTCCGGGCGGCTTATCGTGTTCTGCGACACGGCAGCGGCCGGCGATCTAACGCCGAGCGCCTAACCCGTGACGGCGCTGCGACCGAAGCTGCGAAGGCGCAGCGCGTTGGTCACCACGAAGACCGAGGACAGCGCCATCGCGCCGGCGCCGAGCATCGGCGACAGCAGCAGCCCCAAGGGCGCGTAGAGCGCACCGGCCGCCACCGGAATCAGAACGATGTTGTAGGCGAAGGCCCAGAACAGATTCTGACGAATGTTGCGCATCGTCGCCCGGCTGAGATCGATAGCCACGGCGACCGCATCGAGTCGATCCGCCATCAGCACCACGTCCGCCGCCTCGATCGCGACGTCCGTGCCCGTGCCTACAGCGATGCCGACGTCCGCTGCTGCCAGCACCGGTGCGTCATTGATGCCGTCGCCGACGAAGGCGACGCGCCGATCATCGGCCAAAACCTGGAGCGCCGCGACCTTGTCCTGCGGCAGCACCTCGGCGGCGATCGACTCGATCCCCAACAGGTTTGCGACCGCATCGGCGGTCGCCTGCACGTCCCCCGTTATCATGACAGCAGCGATGCCTTTGTCGCGCAGCGTGGCGACCAGCGCAGCAGCATCTGACTTGATCCCGTCGGCGATCGTCATCACGGCCGCCAGACGGCCATCGACCGCGACAAAGACCGGCGCGTCGGGGCCGGTCGTCTCGTCGAGCCCCGCGCAATTCACGCCAGCGTCGCGCATCAGGCGGCCCGTGCCGATCAGAACGGCGCGTCCGGCGACGCGCCCCGCGAGGCCGAGGCCGGGCCGTGCTTCAACGGCTTCCGCCGCCTGCAACGCAAGGCCTTCGGCTTGAGCGGCCTTGATGATGGCTGTTGCAACCGGATGCTCCGAGCGCGTTTCCAGGGACGCTGCCAGCCCCAG
>NZ_LMUU01000157.1:6307-8453 GCF_009765775.1 Beijerinckia sp. L45 | reverse complement strand
TCCTCCTCATGGCAAAATGCCATACTTCAGGGAGGACCACTTCAAGGGGGGCACGCCACCGCCCGGAAACCGCTTGTGTGCTCATACCACCGGTGCGTCGACCGTACAACTTTTACTATAGTATTAGATAAAATGCAATCCGAGATGGCGAATATGCTTGCGGCGACGGTCGGACGGCGAAATTGTGGTTTGTAGGAATTGATGGTATCGGACAACCGAAGGTCGCTAAAATGTGGCATTACCCGCTTTATCGCTCACTGAGCGAGCGGTTTCAATTGGCGATGAAAATTTTACCTGCCGGCTCCCATCGCCGGCTCGGAGAGTTTAATGTTCGGAATCCCCGGGTGGTTCAGCCGCAAGCGTAGCATCGCATCGCAATCCACTCCAACGCTGGCCGGACGGTCGATGGGGCGGTTGCAACGCAGCGGCTTCATGATGTTGGAGCCACGGATGATGTACGACGGCGCCGGCCATGCGACTGTCGGCGCGGCGTTCCAGCATCATCATCTCGACGGCGCCGGCGACCACGGCGCGATGCCCGCGGCAGAAAAACCGCAGCTGCAGGCGCCCAACGTCCAGACGCCGCCGCCGTCATCCGGCCAAGGTATAGGAATTGCGTCGGGCAACGCGGCGGAGCGTGACAAGACCGGGCACAGCGATGCCACAGCCGCCGGGCCGATGCCGCATGTGACCACCTGGGTCAAGAATCCGACCGAGATCGTGTTCATCGATTCCCAGGCGCCGGACTATCAGATCCTGGCCGCCGGCGTGAAGCCGGGCATCGAAGTGGTGGTGCTCGACCCCAACAGCGACGGGGTGCAGCAGATCGCCAATTTCCTGCAGCGCCATCCCGATCCGAACCTCACCACCATCGACATCGTCGCCCATGGTCAGGACGGCATGCTGTTTCTCGGCAATACCGTGCTCGACAACGACACGGTCGGGCAATACGCGGCGCAGCTCAAGACGATCGGCGCGGCGATGCAGCCCGGTGGCGATCTGATGCTTTACGGCTGCGACGTCGCCGCCGATCCGTCGGGGGTGGTGCTGCTGGCGCAGATTGCCGGCGAAACCGGCGTCAACGTCGCCGCCGCCACCGCCGATGTCGGCAGCGCCGCCAAGGGCGGCACCTGGTCGCTGACCGCGACCACCGGCCCCATCGAGGCCGAGGCCCCATTCACCGCCGCGGCGCTTGCCGCCTATCCCGACCTGCTCAACGCCGATCTGTTCGTGACCGCGAGCGGTTCCGGCGGCGGCTTCGTCTTTGTCGACCAGAACGGAACCTCCGTGACGTCCGGCCCGACTCTCACGGCCGCGAATGCTGCGAACCCGGCTCAGATCGTTCTGGATACCGCCGATAATCTGTACTTCTTCACCGCCTTTCAGGATTCGGGGACCCGCATCTATGAGGGCAAAATATCAGACGCGCTGGCCGGCAACGGGACCGTTCATGCCATCTTTGCCGACACCACCCAAGCCAACGGATTCGCCGCGGACTTCATCGCCGGGCTGCAGGTGGATAGCGTGCACCATCTTCTGTATTTCGTCGACAATTTGAATAACAACGTCTCCAGCGCGACAACGACGTCGCGGTTCGAGAAAATCAGCTACAGCACGACACCGCTGACGACCGATACAAGTTTGACGGCCACCGTTCTGGGCACGGTTCCCATTGCGACCGCGAACAAGGGAGGAGTCGCCAGCTTCGTCATGGACTTTGCCAATCCGGCGGCGGCGAAGGCGGTGTTCGCGGTCGATACCGGCGGGACCAATTTCGGCGCCACCGTCGCCCCCGGCTCGGCCGCGCTCTTTACAGCCAGTCTGACGGCAACCGCGGCGGCGAATTCGGTCACCATCACGCAGGTGCCGAACCTCGCCATTCCGGCGTCGGAGGGTTTTTTCCAAGGTACCAATGGCACCCTGGCCATCGACGATAACAATGGCGCGCCGATCGTGTACTTCGCGCTGCAGGCAGGCCACAACAGCGACGGGTCGTTGTCCTCGACCTCACTTGGTCTCTACTCCTACCAGCTCGGCAGCACCGCAACCGCACCCACCGTCATTTTCCAGGGTCCGAACACCCCGGGCCACGTGGGGACCACACCGGCACTCAATTCGATCACGATCGATACCGTGACCGGAAAAT
>NZ_LMUU01000157.1:2361-6268 GCF_009765775.1 Beijerinckia sp. L45 | reverse complement strand
TCGGCACCTTGACTTCACACAGCGTGCCCACCTTTGACGGAGACTTCAGCGCCGTGCTGCCGACCAACGGCGATCCGTCGGGAAATGGGGTGGTGGTCGATGACGTCGCGCTGGCCATCAGCAGCAGCAGCGCCCCCACGACCTACACCGAGGGCTCGACCGCGGACCATTTCCAGACCGGTGTCAGCATCAGCACGGTGTCCAGCGCCGGCCAACAGCTTGCCGGCGCCACGGTGACGATCAGCAATTTCCAAACGGGCGACACCCTGAATTTTACGGCGCAAAACAACATTTCGATCGCCAGCAACAGCAACGGTGTGCTCACGCTCACCGGGATCGACACGGCGGCGGACTATGCTACGGCGTTGAACTCCATCACCTTCACATCGACCAGCGCCAGCACCGCGCAACGCACCATCAACACTACGGTCACCGATGGCCTGGTCACCAGCAACGTCGTGGCTGATCACGTCAACGTTCAGGTGATGCCGACGATTGCGATCGGGACCATCGCCGGCGACAACGTCGTGAACGCGAGCGAAGCCGCCGCGGGTTTCGCCATCAGCGGGACATCGACGGGAGCCGATGGGCAGACCGCGACGATCAAAATCGTCGACAGCACCAACGCGGTCAAAGACACTTACACGGTCACCATCGCGGCCGGCGGCGGCTGGACCGCCACTGTGACGGCGGTGCAAGCCCAGGCGCTGGCCGACGGCAGTTACACGGTGAAGGCGGACGTATCCAATGCCGGCGGCGCCGCGGCGCTGGAGGCAACGCGTGCGCTCGGCGTCGACGAGACGCCGCCGACGATCGCGATCGGCACCGTCGCAGGCGACAACACGGTCAACAAGGCTGAGGCGGTTGCCGGAGTCGCGATCAGCGGGACATCGACGGGAGCCGATGGGCAGACCGCGACCATCAGAATCGTCGACAGCACCAACGCGGTGAAGGACACTTACACGGTCACCATCGCCGCTGGCGGCAACTGGACCGCCACTGTGACGGCGGTGCAAGCCCAGGCGCTTGCCGATGGCAGCTATATGGTGAAGGCGGATGTGTCCGACGTGGCCGGGAATCCGGCGGTGGAAGCAACGCGTGCGCTGAGCGTCGACGAGACGTCGCCGACCATCGCGATCGGGACGATCGCGGGCGACAACGTCGTGAACGCGAGCGAAGCAGGCGCGGGCGTTGCGATCAATGGCACGTCGTCGGGCGCGGATGGGCAGACCGCGACAATCACGATCGTCGATAGCACCAACGCGATGAAGGACACCTACACGGTGACCATCGCCGCCGGCGGTACCTGGACCGCCACTGTGACGGCGGCGCAAGCCCAGGCGCTTGCCGATGGCAGTTACACGGTGAAGGCGGATGTGTCCGACGTGGCCGGGAATCCGGCGGTGGAAGCAACGCGTGCACTGACCGTCGACGAGACGCCGCCGACCATCGCGATTGGCGCCATCGCAGGCGACAACACGCTCAACGCGGCCGAAGCGGCGGCCGGGATAGCGATCACCGGCACGTCGTCAGGTGCGGACGGACAAGCCGCGACGATCACGATCGTGGACGGCACCAACGCGGTCAAAGACATCTATACGGTCACGATCGCAGCCGGCGGCGGCTGGACCGCCACTGTGACGGCGGCGCAGGCCCAGGCACTGGCCGACGGCAGCTACACGGTGAAGGCAGACGTGTCCGACGTGGCCGGCAATCCGGCGGTGGAGGCGACGCGTGCACTCGGCGTCGACGAGACGCCGCCGACCATCGCGATCGGCACCATCGCAGGCGACAACACGATCAACGCGACCGAAGCGGCAGCCGGGGTCGCGATCAGCGGCACGTCGTCGGGGGCGGACGGACAAACCGCGACGATCACGATCGTCGACGGCACCAACGCAGTCAAAGACACTTATACGGTCACGATCGCAGCCGGCGGCGGCTGGACCGCCACTGTGACGGCGGTGCAGGCTCAGGCGCTGGCCGACGGCAGCTACACGGTGAAGGCGGATGTGTCCGACGTGGCCGGCAATCCGGCGGTGGAGTCGGCGCATGCGCTGAGCGTCGACGAGACGCCGCCGACCATCGCGATCGGCACCATTGCTGGCGACAACGTCGTGAACGCGAGCGAAGCAGCCGCGGGCTTCGCGATCAGCGGCACGACGTCGGGCGCGGACGGGCAAACTGCAACGATCACGATCGTCGACAGCACCAACGCGGTGAAGGACACCTACGCGGTCACTGTGGCGGCGGGCGGCGGCTGGACTGCCAATGTGACAACAGCGCAAGCTCAGGCGCTTGCCGACGGCAGTTACACGGTGAAGGCGGCTGTGTCCGACGTGGCCGGCAATCCGGCGGCGGAAGCAACGCGTGCGTTGACCGTCGACGAGACGCCGCCGACGATCGCGATCGGCACCATCGCGGGCGACGATACGGTGAATGCAGCCGAGGCGGCGGCTGGCGTTGCGATCGGCGGTGCGTCGTCGGGGGCAGACGGACAGACCGCGACGATCACGATCGTCGACAGCACCAACGCGGTGAAGGACACCTACATGGTGACCATTGCAGCCGGCGGCGGCTGGACCGCCAATATGACGGCGGCGCAAGCCCAGGCGCTTGCCGACGGAAGCTATACCGTGAAGGCGGACGTGTCCGACATCGCCGGCACGCCGGCGGTAGAGGCGACCCACGCGCTCAGCGTCGACGAGACGCCGCCGACGGCAACCGTCGCTATCGCGGCGATCACCCCGGACACCGGAAACGCGGCAAACGACTTCATCACCAGCGCGACGTCGCTGACACTGACTGGGTCCAACACGCCGCTTGGCACCGGCGAAACCGTGCAGGCGAGCAGCGACGGCGGCGCGACGTGGGCCAACGTCAGCCAGACCGATGCCACCCACTGGAGCTTCGCGGATCCGGCAACGCACGCTGCGAGCTTCACCTATCAGATCCGCGTGGTCGACGCCGCCGGCAACGTCGATGCCAACACCGCAACTCAGGCGATAGCCATCGACACCACGCCCCCGGCCATCGCGATCGGCACCATCGCGGGCGACGACACGGTCAACAAGGCCGAGGCGGCTGGCGGGGTCGCCGTCAGCGGCACATCGTCGGGCGCGGACAGGCAGACCGCGACAATCACGATCGTCGATAGCACCAACACGGTCAAGGACACTTATACCGTGACCATCGCCGCCGGCGGCAGCTGGACCGCCACTGTGACCGCGGCGCAAGCCCAGGCGCTTGCCGATGGCAGTGACACGGTGAAGGCTGACGTATCCGACGTGGCCGGCAATCCGGCGCTGGAGGCGACGCGTGCAATGACCGTCGACGAGACGCCGCCGACCATCGCGATCGGCACCATCGCGGGCGACGACACGGTGAATGCGAGCGAAGCAGTTGCGGGCTTCACCATCAGCGGCACGTCGTCGGGCGCGGACGGGCAGACCGCAACGATCACGATCGTGGACAGCACCAACGCGGTCAAAAACGCCTATACGGTCACGATCGCAGCCGGCGGCGGTTGGACCGCCACCGTGACGGCGACGCAGGCCCAGGCATTTGCGGACGGCAGCTATACCGTGAAGGCGGATGTGTCCGACGTGGCCGGCAATCCGGCGGTGGAGTCGGCGCATGCGCTGAGCGTCGACGAGACGCCGCCGACCATCGCGATCGGCACCATCGCAGGCGACAACACGCTCAACGCGGCCGAAGCGGCGGCCGGGATAGCGATCACCGGCACGTCGTCAGGTGCGGACGGACAAACCGCGACGATCACGATCGTCGACGGCACCAACGCGGTGAAGGACACCTACACGGTCACTGTGGCGGCTGGCGGCAGCTGGACGGCCAATGTGACGGCGGCGCAGGCCCAGGCACTGGCCGACGGCAGCTACACGGTGAT
>NZ_LMUU01000157.1:1725-2351 GCF_009765775.1 Beijerinckia sp. L45 | reverse complement strand
CGATCAACGCGACCGAAGCGGCAGCCGGGGTCGCGATCAGCGGCACGTCGTCGGGGGCAGACGGGCAGACCGCGACGATCACGATCGTCGACGGCTCCAACGCGGTGAAGGACACCTACACGGTCACGATCGCAGCCGGCGGCGGCTGGACCGCCACTGTGACGGCGGCGCAGGCCCAGGCACTTGCCGACGGCAGCTACACGGTGAAGGCAGACGTGTCCGACGTGGCCGGCAATCCGGCGCTGGAGGCGACGCGCGCGCTGAGCGTCGACGAGACGCCGCCGACCATCGCGATCGGCACCATCGCGGGCGACGACACGGTGAACGGAGCCGAAGCGGCGGCTGGCGTTGTGATCACCGGCACATCATCAGGTGTGGACGGACAGACCGCGATGATCGCGATCGTCGACGGCTCCAATGCGGTGAAGGACACTTATACCGTGACCATCGCCGCTGGCGGCAACTGGACGGCCAATGTGACGGCGGCGCAAGCCCAGGCGCTGGCCGACGGGAGCTACACGGTGAAGGCGGATGTGTCCGACGTGGCCGGCAATCCGGCGGTGGAGGCGACGCGTGCACTGACCGTCGACGAGACGCCGCCGACGATCGCGATCGGCCCCACCGCG
>NZ_LMUU01000157.1:0-1715 GCF_009765775.1 Beijerinckia sp. L45 | reverse complement strand
CCGGCAATCCGGCGGTGGAGTCGGCGCATGCGCTGAGCGTCGACGAGACGCCGCCGACGATCGCGATCGGTACCACCGCGGGCGACAACGTCGTGAACGCGAGCGAAGCAGCCGCGGGCTTCACCATCAGCGGCACATCGTTGGGCGCGGACGGGCAGACCGCGACGATCACGATCGTCGACGGCACCAACGCGGTGAAGGACACCTACACGGTCCCTGTGGCGGCGGGCGGCAGCTGGACGGCCAATGTGACGGCGGCGCAAGCCCAGGCGCTGGCCGACGGTACCTACACTATGAAGGCGGACGTGTCCGACCTGGCCGGCAATCCGGCGATAGAGGCGACGCGTGCACTGACCGTCGACGAGACGCCGCCGACGGCAACCGTCGCTATCGCGGCGATCACTCCGGACACCGGAACCTCGGCAAACGACTTCGTAACCAGCGCCACGTCGCTGACACTGACCGGGTCCAACACGC
This sequence comes from Beijerinckia sp. L45, assembly GCF_009765775.1. Taxonomy (GTDB): domain Bacteria; phylum Pseudomonadota; class Alphaproteobacteria; order Rhizobiales; family Beijerinckiaceae; genus RH-AL1. The sequence goes on along the minus strand of NZ_LMUU01000157.1, from coordinate 1,238 downwards.
CGCTTGGCACCGGCGAGACCGTGCAGGCGAGCAGCGACGGCGGCACCACCTGGACCAGCGTCAGCCAAGCCGATGCCACTCATTGGAGCTTCGCGGATCCCGCAACGCACGCTGCGAGCTTCACCTATCAAGTCCGCGTGGTCGACGCCGCCGGCAATCTCGATCTCAATATCGCAAGCCAGGCGGTAACCATCGACACCACGCCGCTGCCACTGCCGCTGCTGCCGCTGCATATGTTCACTGACAACAGCCCCAGAAACACGACGCCGGCAATCGCAATACCGATTTCGTTCGCGGACATATCGAGTGGTCCGTTGATGGCGCCGATCGTCAGCGAAGGCTTCGGTGTCGACGGGGACGGCTATAACTTCTTCGTCGTGCACACCGACGTTGACCTCAACACCGAGCACGACGCTTCCGTGAAGATCCACGTTCCCATCGCGTCGCTGCAGGCATCGTTGGGCGGCGATGTCGTTTCGATCGTGGCGCGCCAGGCCAACGGCGATCCGCTGCCAGACTGGCTGAAGTTCGATCCGCGCACCGGCGCTTTCGTCGGCCTGCCGCCCGACAACGCCACCGCCAGCATCGTGCCCGAGCATCCAGAGGACGTCACCGGCGCGCTGCCTCCAGATCCCGGTCGGGACGTTGCGGACCGACACAGGACCCCGGCGCCGAACACCATCAGCGTCGAGGTGCTGGTGCGCGATTCCAAGGGCAACCTTGCGGTGACGCACTTCACCATCGATCTTCGAACGCATGCCACCGGCAAGCAAGGCGGGGCCATCGACCACCCTGGTCTGCCGCCAGGACGTCAGCAGCACACCGCGCTGCCGATGGGCTCGTTCGAGCTCGCGGCGATCGGAGCCGCGGCGCGCGACGCGGCCCGGCCGTTCGAACCGTTGGTGGCGCGTGACATCCGTCACAGTGGGGCAATCTCGATCGGTCCCGCGGAGTCTCTACCCGCCGGGCGCGCCGGCTTGACCGAGCAATTGGCGTCGGTTGGCTGGCGCTCGATGGCGGCGCAGCGCGACGCCTTGCTCGCCAGCCTGCGGCAGAGGTGATGACACCAGCGGAGGGCATCGCATGAAGCCCGTCGCTCCGAATTCGCCGGATGCGCAGCTGTTCGGGCTGAGCACGCTGGTCCAGCTCTTGAAGCGGGCGCGGCGGGCAGGCACCGTCGAAGAACTGGGTTTCGTCATGGTGAACGAAACCCACGCGCTGCTGCGATACCGGCAGGC
>NZ_LMUU01000156.1:17730-29621 GCF_009765775.1 Beijerinckia sp. L45 | reverse complement strand
ACGACCGATTTCTACAAGACCATTCTCGGGCTGCACGTCGAGCGGATCTTCGACAAGATCGGGCTCTACCAGGTGCGATGCGGGGCGAACCTCATCGACCTCGTCGGCCTCAAGCCCGGCGAGACCCTGCCCGAGCCGCAGTGCCGCGGCATCGAACACCTTTGCCTCAGCATCGACGGTGACCTCGACGAGATCATCGCGAGCCTCGAGGCGCATCAGACGCCGGTCTTCATGGGCCCGATGGAGGTCTACGGCGCGAAAGGTTTTGGCACCGCCATTTATATTCGCGACCCCGACGGCTACGAGATCGAACTCAAGGTCGGGTATGCACGCAATCCGGTTCGCTTTCCGCCCGCCGCTCCTTAGCGCGCGGCCGATGAGCACCGCCGGGATCGTGCATAATGGTGCGCTGCGCCTGCGCTATGTCGCGTGGGGCTCCGCCGATGCACCGGCCATCGTGCTTCTTCACGGTCTCCGAGCCTACGCGCATTGGTTCGACGACTTCGCCGCGACCGCCAAGGAGCGTTTCCGGCTCATCGCGCTCGACCAGCGCGGCCGCGGCGGCTCCGATTGGGCTGCGGACAAACGCTACGATACCGATAGCTACGTCGGCGATGTCGCCAGTCTCGCGAACGGTCTGAACCTCGATCGCTTCGCCCTCCTCGGCCACTCGATGGGCGGAACGAACGCGGTCGCCTATGCCGCCGCGAATGCCGATCGCGTTTCCGCCCTGGTCATCGTCGACAGCGCGCCGGAACTCGATTCTCGCGGGCTGACGCGCATCGGCCAGGAGCTGGCCATCACACCCGCGCGCTTCGAAAGTCGCGACCACGCGCGCATCTTCCTCTGCGGCCTGCATGCACGCGCCTCGGACCAGAGCTTGGAAACGCGGCTCGACTGGATGCTCATCACCCGGTCCGACGGCACCCTGGATTGGCGCATCGATCCCGCGATCTTTCCCCTGAAACCCGACAGCCCGGAGCGGTCCTGGACTGCATTGCGGCAGGTCGCGTGCCCAACGCTCGTCGTGCGCGGCGCCCTGTCGGATCTGGTGACGGCCGACTGCGCCGACCGGATGGCAGCCGCCCTGGCGAAGGGCTTTCGCGCGGAGGTGCCCGAAGCCGCGCACATGGTGCTCGAAGACAATCCGATTGGATTCGAAGCGGCGGCGTTGCCGTTCCTGGAGCGCGCGCTCCCTATGTCCTGAGCGGAAGCGGCTGCGTTTAGACCGCGTCGGACAGGTTCGGCATGACGCCCGGCATGACGATGAACCCATCGAGCCGCTTGACCCGGTCGAGCCAGCGCCAGATCGCGGGAAAACGATCGAGCGAGATGCTGGCGTCGGGCGCCAGGGCGACCGGCGGAAACGTCGCGATGTCGGCGATCGTCGGCCCGTCGCCGACGAGCCATTTGGCCCCGCGGATTTCGCCTTCGGCGAGATGGTCTTCGAGGACCGTCAAGGTGCGATAGGCCTGCGCCAGAGGCTCGGTCACATCGCCCGCCGCGCTGGTGATCGCGCTCATTCGCAGCCGCAGGATCCCGTCGAGTTCGGTTGCGGCAAAGCCAAGCCAGACCGCGACGGCCGCATGGTGAGCAGCGTCCGCCGGCAGCCACGCTCGCGCGGAATCATAGCGCAGCGCGAGATAGGTCAGAATCGCATTGGCGTCCCACAAGACAAGATCGTCTTCTTGCAGCACCGGGATGCGGCCGAGTGGACTGAGCGCCAGGAAGCGCGGCGTCTCGTTGTCGCGGCCAGGATGAACATCGACCTTCGAGACGTCGTATTTCAGCCCGAGCATCGCAAGGAGCAGCCGGATTTTGTAGCAGTCCCCCGACAGGATGTAGTCGTGTAGCGTGATCATCGTTGCAACTGTCCTGGGGTGACCGCGGCTCTCAGCCGGCCGTTCGGTCGAGACCGAATTCGAGGCCCGAGCGATCGAGCCAACGGCGATAGGCGATGGAACTGGCGTCCGAGATCGTCGGAATCTCACGACGCGGGCTGATCGGCAGCTTGCGCGGGACCTGGTGGATCAGGATCGAGCGATCCTGGGCAAAGATCTCGTGGTAGAAATGCAGGATATGTGTCGGGCTGTTGCGCTCGTCATAAACCAGCGCGAAGGAGTGGACCGTGCAGCGCTCTTCATCCAGCGGCTGGATGAACAGACCGATGACATCTTTCCGGCCCTGACGGATGAGGCTGTCCTTGTAGATGATCGAGATGAACGGCGACGGAATCCGGTAGTCGTAATAGACGGTCGAACTGAGATCGGCGACGGCCGATGCCTTCGGCTGGACGAAGCTGCAGCCGATCGCCCAGAGCTCTGAATCCTGATCGCGAAACTCGACGGCATAGCGGGGCACTTCGGCGGCATCGTAGGCGCCCAGCGTCCCGGTGTGGACGAAGGAAAAATGCGAGAGATCGAAGAAATTCTCGATGATCCGCTGCCCTGACGTCGGCACGCCGATCCGGCCGCGGTGGATGAACTTGCGTTCGTGATCGGCGAATTCCGGAACGCTGACAATGTCCCGTGTCGGCTCACCCAAGGTCACCCAAACGAATCCATAGCGTTCGACCACCTGCGGCACGGGCACTTGCGCGCCATCGTCGAGCAACATGACGCAGCCGAACGCGCCCGCCGCGTCGCGCGACAGAAGGAGGTCCTGCCCGAGCAGACGCGTGCGTTCGCTGTGGCCTAGCGCGATCTCGTCCGCGAAGGTCACGACGTACCAGTCGTTCAACGCGACGACATCCGTTGTCTTCGTCATGGCTCGGCTCCTCGGTTAAACCCGGATCTGTTCGGGGGTCATGCGCAGCATGACGTCACGGACGGTCTGGAGATCGGGCGTGCGCGCAAGCGCGGCGACGATTCCGCGAAACCGAACGATTGCCCGGTTGAGGCCGACGGCCGCCGAGCCCTCGATGGCGACGTGGGCCACGCATTCCTGAACCGCCGTCGGTTGCAGAAGCACGCGATAGCCTATGGCCGAGGCGTCATGCGGTGCCAACGTGCAGGCAATGTGTCCTGGCGATACGATCGATGCGGTATAGGTCGCATCGGCGTTGTTTGTGATGGCGGCTGTCGCGGTGAGAACGGAGTCCACCAACCATTCGAGCTGATCGGCGCGAAGCGGGGCGCCGCCGGAACCGTTTGGATCGAGCGGATAGAGCATCAGAGCCGCCGCCGCGACATCGACATCGACGGGAAGATGGATCGTGCGAACCGGAACCGCCGAGCCGATCGCCTCGGGATGGTCCGCCGCAGGCTCGCCGATGCAGACCCAGACGTAACCGCCGGATTCGGCGGCCGGATAGATCCGCGCCCTGGCCGCACGCGAGGGCGAGGTGTCGGGATGAGCCGGGATCTTGTTGCAGTACCCGTCGGATCCAAAGGTCCAGCCGTGATAGGGGCAGATCAGACTTTCGTTCTGGGTCGCCCCAAACGACAGCCGCATCCCGCGATGCGGGCAGCGGTCGTTCCAGGCATTCGCCTGTCCGCTCTTCGAGCGCCACACGACAAGATTTTCGCCGTTCAGCACCACGGGCATGATCTTGCCCGCCAGAAGATCCTGCGAGGCGACGACCGGATACCAGGACCAGGGATTGCGCGAAGTCAGACCCGCCATCGGTTCGGTCATCGGCGTGCGCCGGACAGCCCGCTCCACTCTGTCGAAGGCTTCTGATGGCTGATGATCTCGGCGCTGATGGGGTCGGCTCCTTCAAGTCGATAGGCCTGGACGGCGCGACGGCCTGTGGTCGAGTCAAGCATAGGGTTGGGCCACCCGTGGGTGCAAATCGGGAATGACCGGGCCTGGATCAATTTTTCTGATCGAGCCGCCCGGATGCCGGCGGCGTGATCCTTGCTTGCGTCATCGGGCAGGTCCCTCGTATCGAAGCGTCATGCCCTTCGCCGCCGGTGCGAGATAACGGAGAAGACAGGAATGGGCGGCAGCATGATGCTTTCCTTCGGCGAAGCGTTTTCGACGGAAACGCCTGCTTCGGCCGAAGGCGAACTCGGGATTCCGCGCATCACCTTGCGCCACCTCGTCTATTTCGCTGCGGCCGCACGCAACGAAAGCGCTCTGCGCGCCGCGGAGGAGTTGAACGTGTCGCCGCCGGCAATCTCCGGGGCCATCGCCTGCCTCGAGCAGATCCTCGGGCAAAAATTGTTCATCCGGCGCCATGCGCGCGGCTTGCTGCTCACGGATTCCGGGCATCATCTGCTGCTCGAAGCCCGCGACGTCATCGGCAGGGTCCATGAGATCGAGGCGATCCGCACCAACAAGTCGCGCCAGGTTCGGAGCCTCAGTTTCGGGTGCCTCGGCGATATCGCACCCAATCTGATCCCGCCGCTGGTGCGGAGCTTTCAGGCGCATTATCCGCAGGTCGACATCCGCTGGCAGACGGCGTGCCATGCCGAACTGAAGCAACGCCTCGAGGACGGCGTTCTCGACGTCATCATCGTGCTCGACTTCGAGCTCTCGCCGGCGTTCCAGTCCAATCTTTTGCAGAACACACCGGCGCAGTGCGTCCTCCCCCGGGAGCATCGTCTCGCCAACGGACCGGTGTCGTTGAAAGCGCTCGAAAAAGAGCCTTTCATCATGCTGGATATTCCGAGCACCCGGGACTATTTCCTGTCGGTGTTCGGCGACCTTGGATTGCAGCCCAACGTTGCCCATCGCGCGCCGTCCGCCGATATGGTCCGCAGCCTCGTTGCCAACGGCTTCGGCTATTCGCTTCTCAACTTCTGCACGCCGGACCGCCGCAACATCGTCTATCAGCCGATCGATGGTGACATCCGCCCGTCGCATCTCGTCGCGGTGCGCCAGTATCGCCGCCGTGCCTCGAAGATCAGCGATGATTTCGTCGACCACGCCCGGACCATCGCTCTCGAATCGAACCTGTGCGGCACGATCCAGTAGCTGACGATCAGCGCTTGGGTGGCAGGCTCCAGCTGAAAAATGTGCGCTCGACGATGAAAACGACCTGGTAGAGCGCCAGCGAGATGCAGAGCAGGATCAGCAGCGCCACGAACGCATGCGCCAGCTTGAACAGCGACGTGTACGACAGGATGAGATAGCCGAGTCCCTGATCGGCGGCGACGAACTCCGCCACGACGCCGCCGATGACCGCCAGCGTGACGGACACTTTCGCAGCCCCGAGAATGTAGGGGACCGAATAGGGTAGCCGGATCTGCAGGTATTGCCGCAGCACCGGCGCCTTCAGCGAGCGCGAGAGTTCGATGAACTCTTCCGGGACGGCGCGCAGGCCGGTCATCGTCGAGACCACCAGCGGAAAGAACGTGATGAGGCAGGTGATGACCACGCGCGGCATCATGCCGGCGCCGAGCGATACGACGAGGATCGGCGCAATCGCCACGATCGGCGTCGACTGTATGATCACCAGCAAGGGAACCACCGTCCGCGACATCAGCGGGGAATTCACCAGCATCATCGCGAGCGGGATACTGATCGCAAACGAGATCGCGAACCCGATCAGGACGACTTCCAGCGTCGCCCAGAGATTGACCAGCCAGGTTTGCAACGGAACGTCCGCCGCCGCGGCGGCGACCGCGCTGGGACGCGGCAGGACGAAAGGCGGAATGCTGAAACCTCGGCACGCCGCTTCCCAGGCCACGACGATCAGGATCAGCGTAATTGCGGCCGCGTAGCGCTTGGCGAACTGTGTCACGCCCCAACCTTCTCGCGCAAGAAGACCATGGCGCGGATCGCGTTGGCGAGTTCGTTGAAGGCCGGGTTAAGCATCGTGTCGAGACCGCGCGGGCGGTCGAACGGCACGTCGATGACATCAAGGATACGTCCGGGCCGCGGCGACATGATCGCGATCCGATCCGACAGCAGCAGCGCTTCCTGGATCGCATGGGTGACGAAGACGACGGTTTTCGGTCGCTCCGCGAGGATCCGCAGCAGTTCCATCGATAGCTCGTCGCGCGTCAGCGCATCGAGCGCCGAAAACGGTTCGTCCATCAACAGGATGTCCGGATCCTGCAGCAGCGAACGGGCGATCGCCACGCGCTGCTGCATGCCGCCGGACAGTTCATTCGGGCGTTTGTCGGCAAACTCGGCGAGACCGATCATCTGCAGAAGCGCCTGTCCGCGCTCTTTGGTTCGGGCGTCGACGCGCCCTGTCGTGTGTCGCACGGGAAAAGTGATGTTGTCAAAGATGCTGAGCCAGGGCAGCAGCGTCGGCCGCTGAAACACGAAGCCGATATCGTCGCGCGGTTCCGTGACCTTCAGGCCGAAGATTTCGACGTCGCCGGTCGTCGCCGGAAGAAGCCCCGCCAGAAGGCGGAGGATCGTCGACTTGCCGCACCCGGATGGTCCGATGATCGACAGGAATTCGCGATGGCGGATTTTCAGGGACACATCGTCGAGGGCCGTCACTAGGCTGCGATCGCTGGACTCGAAGACCCGGGACACATTTCGCAGCTGAATCGCGACAGGGGCCGGAGCTTGCGTGTCGGCGGAATGCCCAACGGCCGTATCGGCGATATGCTGGTTCACTATCCCAAGTCCATGGCCGCATTGCCGCTGCGGGTTCACGCGGATCAGAAGCCCTTCGAAGTCGTTGGCAACCCTGGCGCAGACCGCTTTCGTCGGCAATGCATTTTCGTGCGGCCCGAGATCATAAAAGCTGATGCGACGGCGTTCGCCTGAATCAGAAATCCAGAACCTCTCCCCTTGGAATAGTTGTTAGCGTCGTGATCCGTGGCCGCTAGCTTGGCTTCGTTCAGCGCCACGACTTCAAGGCGGCATGGCCCACGCAAGCCGATACCGCTCCTTTCGCCCAGCATGATTTTGCGAGACCCCCGCCTCGCTCGCCTGAGACCAACCCGGAGACGACCATGCATAGACGTTCGATCGGTGCCTTGACCGCAGCCTTCCTTCTCGCGAGCGCCGTCTCGGCCTCGGCGAACGACAAGGTCCGGTTCGTGCTGGACTGGTTCCCGGCGGGCTACATCGGCTTCACGCATATCGGCGTCAAGCATGGCTTCTTCGCCGCAGAGGGTCTCGACGTCACCATCGATATCGGACGCGGCGGTTCGGATGCGGTGACCCGCGTCGCAACGGGCACGGATGATTTCGGGGGCGCTTCGTTGAGCGCCTTGATGACGGCAGCTGCCAATTCGCCGATGCCGGCCAAGGCGGTAATGGCGGTCTACAGCAAATCCCCCGATGCGATCGTCACCAAGGCCGACAGCGGGATCAACAGTATCAAGGATCTGAGCCACAAGACGCTGGCGACCGCGACGTTTTCGGGGTCCAATCAGGTCTGGCCGCTGATCGCCAAAAGCAACGGTCTCGACATCTCGACCGTCAAACTGTTGAAGGTCGACGACAATGCCGTCGGGCCGATGCTGGCCTCCGGCAACGCCGACGCGGTAATTTCCTGGATGACCAGCGCGCCGCTCTACACGACGCTGGTCGCGCCGTCGGGGGCCAAGCTGAAGGTTCTGGCCTGGTCGGACTTCGGCCTCGCCGGTTACAACTGGTCGATCATGGCCTCCGATCGCATGATCAAGGAGCATCCCGAGACCGTCGCCCGCTTCCTCCGCGCCTACAAGAAGAGCGTCGAATACGTGATGGAGCATCCGGAAGAGTCCGGTAAGGATCTGCACGAGATGGTGCCGAATACCGACGCCGCGACCAACACCGCGGAAATCATCGCGATGAAGCCGCTCATCCGCAACGAGATCTCGGAACGCACCGGCCTCGGCGCCTTCGAACCGGCTCTGGTTGCGGAATCCTGGAAATGGGTCGCCGGCGCGCAGGGCTTCCCGCTCGACAAGATCGATCCGCAGTCGGTGATCGACCGGTCGTTCGTCCCCAAGTCCTGACGGTCAGGCCGCCTTTTTTCAAACTCGAAGCGGTGGCGTCATGCGTCACCGCTTTTTTTAATTTTCATTCGTTCGCCGCTGAATGCAAGCGGCCCCCGATGCCTGCGACATGGCACACTCCCCCGGAGCCGCGCCGCTGCGCGATGCCCGTGACACCACGAGCGCCGCGCCTGCTGAGCCGGCGATCTCAATTCTGTAACATGACGATACTAATATAATGTGCCGCGCCGCGCGGTGCCGGGATGGGCGCGCGCGGGCCCTGCCATCGCTTCGGCCGGGAAACGGCCCTTGAATTATATTATGATCGACATATCTTCGGGTCAGTCTGCTTCGGATCGGGTCCGATCGTGCGGACGGCAGCGGAGACCAAGATGCGTACGAAAGCCCGGATGGCGGCAAGTGTCGGTGCCGCCTTTTTCATCCTTGCCGGATGTAAGGCCGAGGACAAGCCTGTCGCCAGCGAGGCCCCGCCGCCGATCGTCCGCGTGGTCAAGGTCGCACCGGCCGCCATCGGCGGGGCGCGCTACACCGGCGTGGTGCGCGCGCGCTACGAAAGCGCGCTCGGCTTCCGCGTCTCCGGCAAGATTCTGGAGCGCCTCGTCGATGCGGGTGACCGCGTCACCGTCGGCCAGCCGCTGATGCGGCTCGACGAGACGGACTTTTCGCTCGCCTTGAAGGCCGCGCATTCCGCCGTCGAGGCCGCGCGCGCCACGGCCTTGCAGGCCGCCTCCGATGAAGCACGGCGCCACAAGCTGGTCGACCAGGGCTGGGTGACAGCGCAGGTCTACGAGCAGAACAAGGCGGCGGCCGACGCCTCGGCGGCGCAGTTGGCGTCCGCGCTAGCGCAGGAGAAGCAGATCGCCGATCAGGCGACGTACGCGGTGCTTCAGGCGGATGCCAACGGCGTCGTCATGGAGGTCCCGGGCGAACCGGGCCAGGTGGTCGCGGCCGGCCAGGCCGTGGTCCGGCTGGCTCACGAAGGATCCCGCGAGGCGGAAGTCTACCTGCCCGAGGGCGTCGAAGAACGGGCGAACGATCCCGCCGCCGCCGCCCTCTACGCCAGGCCCAACGCGACGTTCCCTGCGACCCTGCGTGAGCTCTCGGCGATGGCCGATCCCGCCACCCGGACCTATCGCGCGCGCTACGTCCTCGGCGAGGCCGGCAAGAACGCGCCGCTCGGCGCCACCGTGACGGTGCGCCTGTCGGCGGCCGCCGGAAGCGCCCCTACCTACGATATTCCGATCGGCGCGGTGTTCGACGACGGTCACGGGCCAGCGGTGTGGGTCGTCGACGCTGCCACCTCGACCGTCCAACGGCGACAGGTCGGCGTGACCCATGTCGGCGAAGAGCGCGCGGCAATCGACAGCGGGCTTGTGGGCGGCGAACGCATCGTCGCGCTCGGCGCCCATCTTCTGAAACCTGGCGAAAAGGTCGAGATCGGCGCTTCGCCCTTGGACACGGCAGCGCGATGAGCGGCTTCAACATCTCGGCCTTCGGCGTCCGCGAGCGCGCGATCACGCTGTTCCTGATCATCGCGATCGCGGTGTCCGGCACCTTCGCCTATTTCAAGCTGGGGCGCGCCGAGGACCCGACCTTCGCCGTGAAGGTCATGACGGTGACGCTGGTGTGGCCCGGCGCCACCGCCGACGAACTGCAGCGCCAGGCCGGCGACCGGCTGGAAAAGCGCCTGCAGGAGCTGACGTACTATGATCGCGTCGAGACGGAGTCGCGTCCCGGCCAGCTGATCATGAAGGTCTATCTCCAAGACTTCATGCCGCCCGCCATGCTCCAGGAGGAGTTTTATCAGGCGCGCAAAAAACTCTCCGACGAAGCGGTGAACCTGCCGCACGGTGTCATCGGCCCGATCTTCAACGACGAATATTCGGACGTCTACTTTTCGCTTTACGCGCTGGCCGCCAAAGACCTACCGCATCGCCAGCTCGTCCTGCAGGCCGAAGACATTCGTGAGCAATTGCTGCGCATCCCCGGCGTGCTCAAGGTCAATATCCTGGGCGAGCAAGCGCAGCAGATTTTTGTCGAGATCTCCTATCAGCGGCTGGCGACACTCGGCATCACCGCCCAAAATCTGTTCGACGCCTTGAGCAGCCAGAACGACGTCACGCCGGCCGGCTTCGTCGAAACCAAGGGCCCGCGCGTCTATCTCCGCGTCGATGGCGGGATCGACAATGTCGATACGATCAAGGATATCCCGATCAATGCCGGCGGGCGTACGCTGAAGATCGGCGACATCGCCGAGGTGCATCGCGGCTACGTCGATCCCCCGACGTTTGCCGTCCGCAACCAGGGCGAACGCGCGCTGATGCTGGGCGTCATCATGAAGCCGAGCTTCAACGGGCTGGCGCTCGGCAAATCGCTGGAGACGGCGGATGCCAAATTCAGCGCCGAACTGCCGCTCGGCATGACCTTCACCAAGGTCTCGGACCAGGCCAAGGTGATTTCCGAGGCCATCGGCGAATTCATGACGAAGTTCTTCACCGCTTTGACGGTGGTGATCGTCGTCAGCTTCATCGCACTCGGCCTGCGCGTCGGCATCGTCGTCGCCGCGGCCGTGCCGCTGACGCTCGCCGCCGTCTTCGTCATCATGATGGCCACGGGGCGCGACTTCGATCGCATCACGCTCGGCGCGCTGATCATCTCGCTCGGCCTGCTCGTCGACGACGCCATCATCTCGATCGAGATGATGGTGGTGAAGATGGAGGAAGGCGTCGATCGCATCGCCGCCGCGACCTACGCGTGGAGCGCCACCGCCTTCCCGATGCTGTCGGGCACGCTGGTGACGATCGCGGGCTTTCTGCCCGTCGGCTTCGCCCGCTCCACCGCCGGCGAATATGCCGGCAACATCTTTTGGGTCGTCGCCTTTTCGCTGCTCACCTCGTGGCTCGTCGCCGTCTATTTCATCCCCTACATCGGGGTGAAAATCCTGCCGAACATCAAGACGGTGGTGGGCGGCCACGACGCGATCTACGCGACGAAGAACTATCAGCGCCTGCGCGTGATGGTGCGCGCCTGCGTCGATCACAAATGGATCGCGGCGGGCCTGACGATCGCCGTCTTCGTCGCGGCGGTGGTCGGCATGGGCTCGGTGACCAAGCAGTTTTTTCCGAACTCCGATCGGCCGGAACTGACGATCGAGGTCAACATGCCGCCGGGCAGCGCCTTCTCTGCAACCGAGCAGGAGGTCGAGCGCCTTGAAACGGTGCTGCGGGCGCAGGACGAAGCCAAGGTCGTGACCAGCTACGTCGGCGCCGGCACGCCGCGCTTCATCCTGTCGCTCGATCCCGTGCTGCCCGATCCCGCCTATGCGCAGATCATCGTCCTCGCCGAGAATGCCGAGAAACGCGATGCCCTCAAGGTGAAGATGCGCGGCCTGGTCGCCGAAGGCCGCTTCCCCGAGGCGCGTGTGCGGGTTTCGCAGTTCGTCTTCGGGCCGCCGGTCCGTTATCCCGTGCTGTTCCGCGTCTTTGGGCCTGATATCGACACGGTCCGCGCCATTGCCGAAGAGGCGCGCACGATCGTGTCGCAGAACCAGAGCATGGTCGACACCCATCTCGACTGGGGCCTGCTGACGCCGACGCTGCACCTCGTGCTGAATCAGGAGCGCCTGCGCCTGATCGGCCTGACGCCCAAGGATGCGAGCCTGCAGCTCCAGGCGCTGCTGATCGGCAACGCCGTGACCCAGGTGCGGGAGAATCTGCGCAGCGTCGACGTGCTGGTGCGCAGCCCCGGCGTCGACCGCCACCAGATCCAGGACATCACCGACCTGACCTTGACGACCAAGGACGGCAAGGCGGTGCCACTGTCCCAGGTCGCGCGCCTGGAAACGCGGATGGAGACGCCGGAGCTGAAGCGTTACGATCGCCAGACCTATATCGCCGTGGAGGGCGACGTCCGCGACGGCATGCAGCCGCCCGACATCACCGCGCAGATCCTGCCGACGCTGGCGGCGCTCAAGGCGAAGCTGCCTGTCGGCTATCGCATCGACACCGGCGGCTCGGTGGAAGAGGCAGCCAAAGC
>NZ_LMUU01000156.1:15891-17579 GCF_009765775.1 Beijerinckia sp. L45 | reverse complement strand
TCTTCCACCAGGCCTTCGGCTTCAATGCCATCCTGGGCCTCATCGGCCTCTCCGGCATTCTGATGCGCAACACATTGATCCTGGTGGATCAGATCCATCACGACATGGCGGCGGGCTTGAGCGACTACGACGCGATCATCGAGTCGACGGTACGCCGCGCCCGGCCCGTGATTTTGACAGCCGTTGCCGCGATGCTGGCTTTCATCCCGCTAACGCACTCGGTGTTCTGGGGTGCGCTCGCCTACGTCCTCATCGGCGGGGTCGGCATGGGGACGCTGCTGACGCTGCTCTTCCTGCCGGCGCTCTACGCCCTGTGGTTCCGGGTCAAACGCGAGCACAGGACGGCTGCGGTTGCCGACAAAGTGCAGGCGCATCCGCATCTTCACCAGCCGGCGGAGTGAGCCGTGCGACGCGTTTCACGGTTCGCGCATCCGAAGACCGCTCACTTGGACGGATCACCACACAACGCTTGCGACTCTCGACCAGTCGTTTTATACCGATTGGTAGGTTAGAGCGCTTTGCTTCGATGTCGGGACCGGCATCGCCGATCCTCGGAGGCTTGAGTGAACCATAACATACTGCACGGGGCTCTGTGGAGGTTCGGAACGGCCGGACGTTTTCGGGCGCGATCCTGTGCCGGACGATCGGGTTCCGATGCGCACCGCGGGGCGACATCCCTGCGCCTGGCATCACGGATCACCCAGATCGCCTCCGGCTCGATGCCACGTACGGGCGCCCGCCCGCACTGGCTCATCGCGTTCATTGGCTTCGCCGTCGTCGCCGCCATGGGGTTCGCGCTTCTGCCGCAGCCGGTGACCGGCACGATCATCGCGGCGGCGAAAAGCCCGACGTCCTTCGGGCTGGATCTCCCGTCTTTCAGGGCCGCCTTCGACAGGACCGAGGCGGCGAAGAACCCCGCAAATCCGGCGTCGGGCGCGATTGCGTCGTGTGATCACATGCCTGACGACAGCGACCAGTGCACGACTGGGGATGCCGGATTCCTGCGGTCCGTGTCACTGATGCGGGCTGCCGGCCTGATGGATCATACGGCGAAGCAGGACGTCACGATCCTGCTGCAGCGCGATCGCGACGGCCGCGTGGCCTCCGTCGAAGTCGACGGCACCCGCGCCGATCAAGCCAACGCCCTTCGGTTCTCCGACGTCGTGACCGATGTCCTGTCCGCCCTTCAGGGCCAGGCAGGCAGCGACGCGTCCGTCCTCAAGATGCGCCTCGGCCTCATGTCCGGCGACAACGACGCGACGATCAACGAACCGAAGACCATCGCGCTTCCCGGGACGACGGTGCAGTGCGTGCGTTCGCGCTCCAACGTTTCCATGCTCGTCCGCTGCATCTTCCATCCCGGCTGATAGAAGCGCCGTGGACGAGCCCCGCGGCTGAGGGCTTGGGCGTCAGGGCCGCCGGTCCCACGATCTGAACAGCACGCTCGCGTTGACGCCGCCGAAGCCGAAGCCGTTCGATAGGGCGTACCGCATGGATGTCGGTCGCGCCGCCCCTGCGACGATATCGATACCGTCGCAGGCGGGATCCGGATCCTCGAAATTCAAGGTGGCGGGGATGATCTGATCCCGTAGCGCCAGGATTGCGAAGATCGCCTCGACGCCGCCGGCCGCGCCGAGCAGATGACCCGTCGCCGATTTGGTCGATGTCACGGCAGGGCCGGCGGCGCC
>NZ_LMUU01000156.1:0-15783 GCF_009765775.1 Beijerinckia sp. L45 | reverse complement strand
GGGCGTTGAGGTGCTGACCCTCCGAAGCCGTGATGCCGGCCTGCGCCAGGGCGATCCGCATCGCGTCCGCCGCGCCGCGCCCGTCCTCAGGACCCGACGTGATGTGATAGGCATCCGCCGTGGTGCCGTAACCCACAAGCTCCGCGATCGGCGTGGCTCCACGCGCAAGCGCGTGCTCAAGGCTTTCGAGAACGAGGACGCCGGCGCCCTCCCCCATGACGAACCCATCGCGGGCGGTATCGAAGGGACGCGAGGCCTTCGACGGCTCGTCGTTGAAGCCTGTCGACAAAGCCCGCGCCGCGGCGAAGCTGCCGAGCGCGACGGTCTCGATGGTGGATTCCGCACCGCCGCACACGGCAACGTCGGCTTCGCCCGACCGGATGAGGCGCGCACCGTCGCCGAGCGCCTGAACGCTGGCCGCGCAAGCGGTGACGGGGGTGCCCAGAGGCCCCCAGAACCCATGCCGTATCGAGATCTGTCCGGCGGCGAGGTTCGCAAGGAACGAGGGAACCGTGAACGGCGAGAGGCGCCGGACGCCCAGCGTGTCGGCGGTCCTGACCGCGCCCACGATGTTGGGAAAGCCGCCGATCCCGCTGGCGATGATCGTGGCGGTCCGCCGCCGGTCGTCATCGTCGGCCGGGATCCAGCCAGCCTGCCGGATCGCTTCATCGGCGGCAGCCAAGGCGAAGAGAATGAAACGGTCCATCTTCTTCCGGTCTTTTAGCGGAGCGGCGCGATCGGGGTCGAAGCCGGCTTCGGCGTCCTCCGCCAGATCCGGAACGATCCCGGCGAGCTTGGCCGGCAGATCGCCCGCCACGCTATCGCTCAGGCGCCTGATCCCGGACCGGCCGGCGAGCAGACGCGACCATGCGGCCTCCGTTCCGCAGCCCAATGGCGAGACAAGCCCCATCCCCGTGACAACGACGCGACGCATGAATTTCCTTCCGCGATGTCTCAGCGACCGGCCTGACTGGGGCTCGCCGCGAGCAAGCCCTCGACCGCCGCCCGGTCCACAGGTCCAGGCCGCGCTATTATATGTTACATGACATATAATAAATTCGCGGGCAAAAGAAACGCGTCTCACATCGCATCGCTGCGCCGGCGGGACGGCTGATCGCCATAAGATTGCGCGCGATCAGCTGCCGAATTTAACGGTTGCTTCAAAGCTTCGACCGCATCGTGGCATACGACATGACGGCAACGAGGTGCGGCGGTGTTTCCCCAGGACGATGATCGCCGAGGGCTCCTGGCCGACCTCGCCGAGACCAACCGCCTTTTAAAGCTCGCGGAGCAGATCGCGCACGTCGGGCATTGGCGCCTCTATTTCGCGACCGGTGAACGCCAGTGGTCCGATGAGACCTACCGCATTTTCGGTCAGGATCCGACGATGCCGGTCCCGGCGGTGACGGCGAACTGGAACGGCTATCTCGAGAGCGATTGGGCGCTCGTGCGATCCACGCTCAGAAGTGCGATCGACAATCAGCAGGATTTCACGGTCGAGGCTCGGGTCATTCGTCCCAACGGCGAGATCCGCAACGTGGAGATCCGAGGGATCTACGATCTGGCGAACGGCGGAAAATCGTTGTTCGGCGTCATCATCGATCTGACCGACCAAAAACAGGCGGAAGCGCGCTACCGCCTTCTCGCTGACCACACGACAGATATGATCGTGCATGCGGATCGGCATTCCAAGCGACTTTATGTGTCCCCCTCGTCGCGCGACCTGCTGGGCTTCGAGCCCGACGACCTCGTGGGACGCCAGGTCGGAGGCCTTTTGCATCCCGCCGACGAGCAGGCTCACCGCGACATCACCCAAGGTCTCGAACGCGGCGAGATCGAACATGCGGCCAACCGGCAGCGCTTCACGCGAAAAGACGGCACCCATGTCTGGACCGAAAGTCGGTTTCGGATCCTTCGCGATGAATTGGGCGCGCCAAATGGCTACATCGTCTCCATCCGCGATTGCTCGCTCAGCAAGGCGGCGGAAGACGATGCGGAACGCATGGCGCGCCACGATCCCCTCACGGGGCTCGGCAACCGCACCCTGTTTCGCGAGCGTCTCGATCAGGCGATCGCCTCGCTCGGCGACGATGGGACGACCTTCGCTCTGCTCTGGATGGACCTCGACCGCTTCAAAGCGATCAACGACTCTTTCGGCCATCTCCTCGGCGACCGCGCGCTCTCGATCATCGCCGATCGCATCACATCGGTGGTCGATCCGGCCGACACCGTCGCGCGCCTCGGCGGCGACGAGTTCATCATCTTGATGAACAAAAGCATTCCTGCACGAGCGGAAGCGCTGGCGCAGCAGGTGATGGTCGCGGTGTCGCGGCCGATCGACCTGGATGGCCAGCGTTTGTGCGTCGGCGTCAGCATCGGGATCGCCTCGCTCCCGGTGGAGTCGTGCCAGGCAGACGTCCTGTTGAAGAATGCCGACCTCGCCCTGTATCGCGCCAAAAGAAGCGGCCGGAACACCTTCTGCTGGTTCGAAAGCGCCATGGAAGCGACCGGCCAAGCACGGCTTCGCATGGAGATCGAAATGCAGGCCGCCATCCGCAACGGCGGTTTCGTCCTGCACTATCAGCCGATCCTCGACATCAATGATGGCGAGATCCACGGCAGCGAGGCTCTCGTCCGCTGGCGCCATCCCGAGCGGGGCATGATCCCGCCCAGCGATTTCATTCCACTTGCCGAAGAGACCGGCCTCATCGTGCCACTGGGCGACTGGGTGCTGCACGAGGCCTGTCGCGAAGCCGCGCAATGGCCGGGAAGCCCGCAGATCGCCGTCAACGTCTCGGGCTGCCAGTTCACGCCGCAAGGCCTCGAAGCCCGTGTCATAGCCGCCTTGAACGCGTCCGGGCTGGATCCGGCGCGCCTCGAACTCGAGATCACAGAGAGCGTGCTGATCGACGACGAGGACACGGTGCTGAAAAGTCTGGTCAGGCTGCGCAGCCTCGGGGTCAAGATCGCTCTCGACGATTTCGGCACGGGCTACTCATCGCTGAGTTACCTCCGGCGGTTCCAGTTCGACCGGATCAAGATCGACCGGTCTTTCGTGAACGAGATCGCCAGCCCGAGTGCCGCCGCGATCATCAGGGCCGTTGCCGGTCTCGCCTCGGAAATGGGGATCAAGGTCACGGCCGAAGGCATCGAAACGCCCGAGCAACTCCGCCTGGTGCGCGAGTATGGCTGTACTCATGCCCAGGGCTTCCTGTTCAGCCGCCCGACCGAATCGCATCACGTGCGGGCCCTGCTGGCACGTCAGCAAAGTCGCCGTCAGACGAGCGCCCCCACCTGGACCGGCCCGCTGCCGGACGCCGCAGTGCTGCGCGAAACGGGCTAGCGCCGGTCCGCGCTCGCCATCCGGCTGCCCGTGCGCGCATCGAGGTCGGCCTTCAGCAGATCGAATCCATGCTTCGACAGAGCGGCCGAATGCTGCGCCAAGGCGCTCATGAAGCGTTTCGTGGCGGGCTGTTTCGCGCCCCTGGCGCTGACGGAGAGGACCGCGTCAACACCGACGGCGCGAAGCGTCTCGCCGGGTTTCGCCAAACCGGGATAGGCGTCGGCGGCGATCGTGGCATCGACCGCCCCTGCGGGCAACGAAGCGTTGTCCGGCCACGCCAGCAGATGCAGGCCGGATCGCGACATGGTCTTCAGACGCTCGAACGGCTGGGGCGCCAGCACGACCACGGCGTCGATATCGCCCGTCGAGGCGCCGTCGAGCGCATTATCGAGATCGAGCGGTGTTTCCTTGACGCTCACGCCGAGCGCCTGGAACGCCTTGCGCGCCGCGTCCTGTCCGGGGCTGCCGTCCGCTCCAAAGCTGACGACATGATCGCGGAGATCCTCGACGCGGGTGATCTTTCCGCCAGCGATGATGTGCAGTTGTTCGGTGAACAATTTGGCATCGCGATAGACCGTCGAATCGCTCGCCGGCTGCAACGCCGTCTTGACCGCGAAATCGGCGGTCTCGGGCGGCGTCTTGACGATTTTGATCGGCTGGCCCGGCAGCACGCTGGTCAGACCTTTCAAACGCCCGATCTCCGCCTCGTCGGCGGCGATGGTCAGCGGGTGCACCACTTTGGGCGCCGGCTTGGCGGCCGGCGCCGATGCCGCAGCAGGAGCGGGCGGTGTCGGATCGCTCGCCGCCTGTGGCGCCGGTGCCGCATCCGCCGAATGGAAGAAACAGGGAAACGAGCACTCCGGCTTCGCCGGCGGCGCTGCTCCGTCTTCACCGCGAGCGACGCCGCTCGCGCTCAACAAACCGATCAGAATCAACGCACTATGGGCGCCGAACCGTGTGTTTCCGTTCGTCATGACGCAACCCTCACTCACAAGCGGCAAAGGTTAAGCATCCATTAAGGCGAAAATATTTGGCATCCATGGCGATAAAGCCACAGCTGCGGCATCGCCGTCGCTTGCACTGTTGCGTCGGCCCTCTAGTCTCGTCGTTCGAGCTCGATCCGACCAAGCGAGGTTTCATGCGCTACCGCGTCACCGCCCCCAGCTTGGGCACGCTTCGCAGGCGGGCTCTCAGCCTCGCCCGGTCTGCAGCCGCCCTTGTCGTCGTCATGGCCGCCATGGGCGTGATGTCCGAGACCGCCCGCGCGGACGAGGAAATGACCTTTCAGGCCGCGACGATCCACGACAAGCATTGCACCCGCGGCCGGGCCTGCCCCTCGGTCATCGCCGCCAGCGGCCGGATTACCGAGCGCACCCCGCAGATGTTCCTCGATTTCCTCGAGCAGCACGGCGGTCGCAATTTGCACGCGGTCGTCTTCCTCGATTCGCCCGGCGGCGGCGTGATGGCGTCGATGGAGTTCGGCGCCCTGCTCCGCCAGGTCGGCGCCGCCGCGGTCGTGGCCCGTGTGATGGTGGACAGCCGCGGCGAGCCGGTGATCGTCAACGCCCAATGCTTTTCCGCCTGTGTCTATGCCCTGATCGGCGCCCGAAAGCGTGTGATCCCCCGCGAGAGCGAAGTGGGAATCCACCGCATGTTCCTCTCCGTGGACGGCATCGATCCCGCCACCGAAGAAGCCCTGCGCGCACAACGCGGCGACAACAGCGACATGCAGGCGTTCCTCTCCCGCTACACCAGCAAGATGGGCGTGAGCCCCGCGCTGATCGCCCGCGCCGAACATACTCCGTCGCAGAGCCTCTACATTCTGTCCCGCGCCGACATCCGCCGCTGGCATCTCGGCGTGCCTAATCTGTGAAAGGAATGGGCGACCCGCGGAACGTCCTTGACTTGCCGCGGCGGGTTGCGTATCCGACCACTCTCGCTGAGCGACAAGCTTTGCGGGGGAGTAGCTCAGTTGGTTAGAGCGCCGGCCTGTCACGCCGGAGGTCGCGGGTTCGAGTCCCGTCTCTCTCGCCATCAGCGCGGCAATCACCAGCATCTCCCTATCGCGGCCCACGAAGCAATCCGATGAGTCGGATGCGTTCGCGTCTCGATGCCCGACGGTAAGGTTCTGCCGCTTGCTAAATCACGCGAGCCGGCGCGCCGGGCAGAACGGCGACGATGCTGATGTGCCCGGACTCACGAACTTTCGCCGATAGCACTTTCAGGCCGCTGTCCGTCAGCAGCTGGCTCAGTCCCGCCACTGAAAAGAACGTTAAATGTTCCCGCAGCGCCACGAACAGCAGCGGCGGCACCATGCGGAACTTGATGCGGGTCGCTGTCGATAAGAAGTCGAAGAGCATGAACCTCAGCGGCCGCCTTGCGAGCCAGGTGATCCAACGTTTCTGGATCGCCGAGCCGTTGAACGACATCGCCTTGAAGGCCTCGTCGGGCACTTCAATGAAATAGGCCGTGCCGGGTTGGCCCAACGAGACGAGCGCGTCGATGTAGGCCCTCGGATCCGTCAGATGTTCGAGCACATGGCAGCTCAGCACCAAATCCCATCTGCCAGCCACCATGGTTTCGTGATCGACGGCAATGATGCCCGGCTCAGTTGCCGCGCCGGAGATCTCATAGACGGCTCTGTGCGACGCACGCAGATCCAGCAGCATCTGGCCACGGTCGCCGCCATGGTCCAGCACCGCGTCGAACGCATCGGAAAGTCCGCTTTCGGCCAGCGCCTGATTCAAAACGACACGGCGCTGGCGCATCTTGGCCTCGCCGCCGATTTCATCGTTGAAAGCACGCGTGTACCAGGGTTCAAACCGGTGGCGCTGCCGAAAGTAATCGTCGCCGCGGTAGCCCGCGTAAAGTCGCGCCAACTCAGCGTCGGTCACCGCATAGTCGAAGTAGCGCGTTTGGCACGACATGCAGCGGCGCATCGGAAGCACCTGCGGCGCCTGCAGCAGAGCACGCTTGGCGAAGAACGATGAGGACACACCCCATTCCCGAACGAGATCGCTTGACTGGCAGCAAAAGCAGCGATCACTCGATCGCGCGCGCTCGATGTCTGCCATGCCAGACCCCTCGAAATGCGCGGTGATCGAATCGCACCCATGCATTCGTCGCGCTCGAATTTGACGACAAAACATCCCGGCACAACGGCTTCAATCGGAACGAACGGCTGATCCTTGAGGGTTTCGTCTTAGGACCGCGCTAACAATGTTTGCAGCCCACCCTAAAATCACGCCCGGCCAACGCAACGCTTTAGCTCCTGATCTGTTTGAGGAACGCAAAGTCACAGATCGGACCCAATATGACGCTTTCAAAAACTGCTTTCGCTGTCGCCATCGGCTGCGGCATTGTCCTCGGCGCCCTGTCTTCGGCGGATGCGGCCAAGGGCCGTCACCATATGATCGGCCACAGCCACAAGGGTTTTTCGTCCACCAAGCGTCCGGGTCGCACGACGCCGGCAGCGGTTGGTCCCGGCGGCGCGGGCGAAATGGGCCCGGCCAGCGGCAGCGTCGGCAAGTAAGCGCGTCCGCCTGACAGGGCCACGGTCCCCGTCATCGATGTTGTGAGCACCCGCGTGGAGAGCTAAGACGCTTTCGCCGGGTGGCTCCGCATCCAGAGGCAAGGATCGCATCGTGAAGACCCTGATCGTGCAAATCAAATGCAAGCTTGGCGCGGCCTACGGCGTGGCGGCGGCCATCGTCGACGACGTGCAGGGCTGCCAGATCTACTCGATCTCGGGCGCCTACGACCTCCTGGCTATCATCAATCTCGACGACGATGTCGATCCCGGCGTGTTCGTGACCGGTAAGCTGCACGCCGTGCCCGGCATCGCCGATACTAACACGATGATCGCCTTCAACGCCTTCACCCCTTCGACGAAATTCTGACGAGCCGGCCCGGCGTCACGGATTGTGGGGCGCTTCGGGATACGGATGCGCTTTGCGGCGTTGCGCTTTAATCGTCGACTGATTCTGGGAGGCTTACGTGACTCGGCTCGTCTTGCAGGCTTTCACCGCTCTCGCCGCGTCACTTTTAGCCGGCGCCGCCTCGGCCCAGGCGCCGGTCGCCGCTCCAGGCTCGCCACCGCCGATGGTGGCCGACCCGATCGCGACCGAAATCGGCAAAAAGCCGGCGGCGGTCGGCGAGCGGGTGTTTTCGCCCTCGGCGATTTCCAACCTGTTGCAGCAGACCAATCCCGCCGCGACGTCGCTCGAGCCGTCGCATGACGCCGCCGCGGCGACCAACGCCAAAGCGAAATTGACGCCTGAAGGCATGCAGAAGGTGCGCTTCGCGCCGCCAAGCGGCAATGCCAAGACGGTCGACCCCGTGGTGTTGAAGGCCGAAATCCTGCTTGACCGAGCCCATGCCCCGCCCGGCGTCATCGACGGTAAGCTTGGCGGCAATGTCACCAAGGCGTTAGCCGTGTTCGAGCAGACCCACGGCCTGCCCGTCGACGGCAAGCTGTCTCAGGCGGTGTGGGACGCGCTCGGCGGCGACAATGCCGCGCCGGTGCTCGGCACCTACGAAATCACCAAGGAGGATGTCGCCGGGCCGTTCTATCCGGATCTGCCGAGCGACTATGCCGAACTCGCAAAGCTCCCGGACTCCGGCTACCACGGCCCCGCCGAAATGTTCGGCGAGCGCTTTCACATGGACAAGCGCTTTCTCCAGGCGTTGAACCCCGCCGCCGACCTTGGCGTCGCCGGCACTAAGATCATCGTCGCGGAGGTCGAGAGCCTGCCGCTGGTGTCGAAGATCGCCCGCATCGACGTCGACAAGGCCAAAGGCCAGGTCCAGGCGTACGATGCCCAGAACAACCTCATCGTCGCCTATCCCGCGACCATCGGCAGCGAGGAACTGCCCTCGCCGTCCGGCTCCTACACCGTCAAGGGCGTCGCCTGGCACCCCGTCTACAGCTACGACCCGAAGAAGAACTTTCAGCAGGGCAGCAACACCGAACGGCTGACCCTGCCCGCCGGGCCGAACAACCCGGTCGGTGCGGTGTTCATTGCCCTGTCGAAGCCGACCTACGGGATCCACGGGACGCCGGATCCCTCCAAGATCGACAAGACGCGGTCGCACGGCTGTGTGCGCCTGACCAACTGGAATGCGCAGGAACTGGCGCATATCGTGCGCTTCGGCATCCCGGTGAACTTTATCGACAAGCCAGGCGAGGCGACGACGGAGGCGGCAGCCGCGCCGGCGCAGAAGTAGGTTCAACACACTGCGTTAGATGCGCCCCGCCACGGCATGCCGATTGCCCCGGCTGCAACGCGTCGGCTAGGCTGACACAAGCCCAAGGAGCGCCGAATGCCGTCTCTCCCCACCGTCCAGATCGCGCAGAATATTGCCGACATCGATGCCGCGCAATGGGATGCGTGCGCCAATCCGGCCACGCCATCAGGCGCCCTCGCGGTCGATGGGCTCGGCGACATCGTTG
The DNA here is from genome assembly GCF_009765775.1 of Beijerinckia sp. L45. GTDB lineage: Bacteria > Pseudomonadota > Alphaproteobacteria > Rhizobiales > Beijerinckiaceae > RH-AL1. The sequence continues at coordinate 6,988 of NZ_LMUU01000156.1, read as the reverse complement.
AAGACGTCACGCAAAGAGAGCGCTTCAACCCTTTCGTCACGCACGCCTTTTTAAAGGCGTTGGAAACGTCCAAGTCGGTCGGCGGCCGCTCCGGGTGGACCCCGACGCATGTGCTCGTCGAGAACCAGGCCGGGCGCCTGATGGCGGTCGCGCCGTGCTACCTGAAGACGCATTCGATGGGGGAATACGTGTTCGACCACGCCTGGGCCGACGCCTATACGCGCGCCGGGCTGGACTATTACCCCAAGGTGCAGGTCTGCGTGCCCTTCACCCCCGCGACCGGGCGCCGCCTGCTGGTCGCCGCCGACGCTGAGCCGATGGCGCTGGAAACGCTGATCGCGGGCCTGCGCGCCTGGCGCGCCAAGATCGACGCGTCATCCATCCACGTCACCTTCCCGACCAAGGCCGAGTGGGAGGCGATGGGCGCGTCGGGATTTTTGCAGCGAACCGGCCAACAATTCCACTTCATCAATCGCGGCTACGAAAACTTCGACGGCTTTCTCGACAGCCTCGCCTCGCGCAAGCGCAAGATGATCAAGCGCGAGCGCCGCGAGGCACTGGCCGACGGCATCACCATCGAGCCGCTGCGCGGGGCGGCGATCACCGAAGAGCACTGGGACGCCTTTTTCCATTTCTACATGGACACCGGTTCGCGGAAGTGGGGCCGCCCCTACCTGACCCGCGCCTTCTTCTCCGAGATCGGCGCCAGCATGGCCGACCGCATCCTGCTGGTGATGGCGAAACGCGACGGCAAGTACATCGCCGGTGCCATCAATTTTATTGGCGACGACGCGCTCTACGGGCGCAACTGGGGCGCCATCGAAGAACACCCGTTCCTGCATTTCGAGGTCTGCTATTACCAGGCGATCGAGTTCGCGATTGCCAACGGCTTGGCGCGGGTCGAGGCCGGCGCCCAGGGCGAGCACAAGCTCGCGCGGGGCTATGGCGCGGTGCCGACCTATTCGGCCCACGACATCCCCGATAAGCGCTTCGCTCGGGCCATCGACGATTACCTGCAGCGCGAACGCGCGGCGATCGACGAGGCGTTGGAAGAATACGGCGAACTGACACCCTTCAAAAAGACGGCGGTCTCGGGCATAGAGAGCGCATGACGCTTTCAGCACCGGCCTACGACGACAGCAACATTTTCGCGAAAATCCTGCGCGGGGAAATTCCCTGCCACCGGGTGTTCGAGGACGAGGTCGCGCTTGCCTTCATGGACGTGATGCCGCGCGGCGACGGCCACACGCTGGTCATCCCCAAGGTGCCGGCGCGCGGCCTGCTCGACCTGCCCTCCGACGCCCTGGCAGCCTTGATGCCGCGGGTGCAAACGGTCGCTGCGGCTGTCGTGACCGCGTTCGCGGCCGGCGGCTTCGTGCTGCAGCAGTTCAACGAGGCGGTGAGCGGCCAGCAGGTGTTTCACCTGCACTTCCACATCCTGCCGGCTTTCCCCGGCGTGCCGCTGCGCCCGCACACCGGCGAGATGCAGAAGCCGGAGATCTTGAAGGCGCATGCCGAGCGCGTTCGGGCCGTGCTGCAAGCAACCGCCGGCTGAGTCCGTGGCCACCGCGCCCAAGGAGCAGCCCCGGGACACCCGCGCCTGGGTCCGCCTGCCCTCCGGCAAGCGGCTCGACCTGCTGCATCCCACCCCCTTCGACTGGGACGACGAGGACCTGGCTCTCGGCCTCGCCCGCACCTATCGCTGGGGCGGGCACTCCGCCTGGCCGTTGCCGCTCTCCGTCGCCCAGCACTCGCTGCTGGTCCTGGCGATGCACCGCAAGTCGGCCAAGATCGCCGATGCCCGCGCGGATCTGCGCGAGTTGCTGCACGACGGCGACGAGGGCCTGCTCGGCTTCGACTGCATCTCGGTCATCAAGCCGTTCCTTGGCGACGCGTTTCGCGCGCTGACCCTGGAGCTGCAGCGCGCCGTGGCGATCCGCTACCGCGTCCCGCCCTTCGCGGCGGGGGAGGAGCGCGTGCACAAGAAGGCCGACCGCGTCGCCGCGGCGTCGGAGGCCGTGCATGTCGTCGGCTGGACCCGCGACGAGGTGCGCAACACGCTGCGCATTCCCTTCGAGCCGCTGACCGCCGATCCGCTCGCCGCGCTGTACGACTGCGCCCCGTGGGAGCCGTGGTCGCCTGCCCTCGCCGCCGAACGGTTTCTCGCGGAGCTGAAAACGCTGCAAGCCAAGGCGCGCTGAGGATGGAGCTGAAGTGGCTCGAGGACTTTTTGAGCCTGGCGCAGACCGGCAGCTTTTCCCGCTCGGCGGACGCGCGGCACATCACCCAATCCGCCTTCAGCCGACGCATCCAGGCGCTTGAATCCTGGCTCGGCGCGGCGCTGATCGACCGCAGCACCTATCCCACGACGCTGACGCCGGAAGGGCGGCAGTTTCGCGAGACGGCGGAGGACGCCGTGCGCATGCTGCACGCCAGCCGCCACGACCTGCAAGCCAGCACCCGCGCGCCGCGCCATGCGGTCTCGGTCGCCGCCCTCCACACGCTGGCGCTCACCTTTTTTCCCGGCTGGTTTCGCGCCATCGAAGCGCAGACAGGACCACTCGGCAGCCGGCTGCTGTCGGATGATTTTCATGCCTGCCTGCAGGCGCTGGTCGAGGGCGGCTACGATTTCCTGCTGACCTTCCATCATCCGAGCGCGCCGGTGCTGCTCGATCCCGCACTCTGTCCGCATCGCGTTATCGGGGTGGATCGCCTCGTCCTCGTCCATGCCGGCGACGCCGCCGACGCGCCGCTGCTCGGCTATGCCCAAAACTCGTTCCTCGGGCGTGTCGCCGCCTTTGCCCAGGCCGACACCGGTCCGCCCGCCACGCCGACACCGCACGTCAATGAGAACGCGATGGCGGAGGCCCTCAAGGCGATGGTGCTCGAAGGCCATGGCCGCGCCTGGCTGCCTCACAGCATCGTCGCCGCGGAGAGTCTGGCCGGCCGGCTCGCGATCGCCGGGCCTGCCGTGCCCCTGGAGATTCGCCTGTATCGCAACGCCAAGGCCCGCACGGTCGTCGAGACCGTGTGGGCGGCGGCGGAGGGTGTTGCTGGGCAAACCATGCGCGGTCGGACTGAGGTGGTCTGACACGGCATTGGACCCTGCCCGACGCCGGCCGCACCATGCTCTACGACAACGGGGTGCAGACGATGCTGGGTGTGTTGGGCGGCATGGGGCCGATGGCGACGGTCGATTTCATGCGCAAGCTGGTGGAGGCGACGCCGGCCACGTGTGACCAGGACCACCTGCAGACCCTCGTCTGTGCTGCGACGCGCATTCCCGATCGGACGGCAGCAATCCTCCGCCATGGCCCGGCCCCGCTTCCGGCGATGATTCTCGCGCTGCGCCGGCTGGAGGCCGCGGGCGCGACGCGCATCGCTATTCCCTGCAACACGGCGCACCATTGGCATCCCGCTCTCCAGGCGGCGACGGACCTGCCGATCCTGCACATCGTCGATGCGGTGACCGCCGCTCTCGCGCGGAAGAGGATCCACAGCGGACTCGTCGGTCTGTTGGCGACAGACGGGACGATCCGTGCCGGCGTCTACCAAAGTCACTTACCGGATGGCCTCGTCTGCCGCATGCCCGAGAACCAGAGCGCCGTAATGCGAGCGATCAGCCTCGTGAAGGCGGGACGAACGGCGGAAGCCAAATCGATTCTTCGCGCACAGGCCGATGCGTTGTTGGCCTCGGGCTGCCGCCAGGTCGTGCTCGCCTGCACGGAAATCCCGCTAGCCTTCGAGGGATTTACCGATCTGCGGCCTCACCTCCTCGATGCCACCGAGGCTCTGGCGCAGGCCTGCGTAGCAGCCTGCGTGGAGGGTCCTGTGCCGCCCGAAGGCGCCGCGTGGGGCGCGGCCACCATGAAGACGGCGCGGCGGCTTGAAAGCGCCATCCCGGTATGACACTCAAAGCTTTGGCCGGAGACGGTCGCCGCACGAGGTCGCCTTGCCCCAAATCTACGTTTGCCCGCTGGCGCAAATCCCCAACACCGTTCGCACCAGCGGCGCCCGCACGCTGCTGACTCTGATCAACAAGGGGACGCGGGTGCCGCGGCCGAAGGAAATCGCACCGGAGCGCCACCGCTTCGTCGCCATGTCAGACATCGTGCTGGCGCAGGATGGGCATATCCTGCCGAACGACGAGCATGTGGAAACCGTGCTGGCCGTGGCCCGCGCCTGGGACCAGGCCGAGCCGCTGCTGATCCACTGCTGGGCCGGCGTCAGCCGCTCGACGGCGGCTGCCTATATTTCCGCCTGCGCGCTCAGCGAGGACCGCTGCGAATTCGAGCTGGCGCGGACGCTGCGCGAGCGCTCGCCGACGGCCACGCCCAACGCGCTGATGGTCAGCGTCGCCGATCGCATTCTTGGCCGCCAAGGCCGGATGATCGAAGCCGTCGCCGCGATCGGCCGCGGCGCGGAATGCATGGAGGGCGTGCCCTTCGCGCTCGATCTTCTTCCCACAGAAAAAGGCAAAGCCGCTTGACCGATACACCTGCAGCCATCGCTACCATGCCCTTCGAGGCGGCGATGAAGGAACTCGAAAGCATCGTCGACCAGCTCGAAAAGGGGTCAGTTTCGCTCGAACAGTCGATCGCGATCTACGAGCGCGGCGAGGCGCTGAAATCGCATTGCGACGGGCTGCTGAAGAACGCCGAAGCGCGGATCGAGAAGATCACGCTGGGCTCCGGCGGCAGGCCGACGGGGACGGAACCGTTGGACGTGGCGTAGGGCCACATTCTTTACGCTGCGATCAAGACGTCCCGACATTGTCATCCCGGACGCCGAAGGCGATCCGGGATCCATGAACACCCCGCTTCGGCATGAGCCGCCGTCTTAACCCAGGCGTTCACATCGCAGCACGCCCTTGACACGGTTTGCATGGGTCCCGGGTTCTCGCTTCGCGAGCCCCAGGATGACACTGTTGGGACGCCAACCGTAGCAGCCTACGTCGCCAGCCCCGCTTTACCCCGCAGATCGTCGATGCGCATCGACGCCTCCGCCTTGGTGATCCCCTCCTCGAATTCCGTCTTCGTCTGCTCACTCAGCGTCTTCAGATAGGACGCCTGCGCGCCGGTCATCGGCTCGCCGCCGGTGGTCCAATCGGACGGATCCTTCTCGGTGTTGCTGTTCGGGGCGGGATCGGTTTTGGGATTGTGGTCGGTCATCATGGGCTCCTTTGTTCCCATAATGTTCTTATCCGGAGAAGGTTTCATCGGCCTGTCCCGGACCTTCCTGGCTGTCATCCTGGCCGGCGCAAAGCGCCGAGCCGGGATCCATGAACACGAAGCCGGGCGGGAGCCGCGATGGCGCAGGGCCTTAGGCTGCGGCATAACATGCAACATCGTGTGCATGGGTCCCGGCCTCGCACCTGCGGTGCGCGCCAGGATGACATTGTTGGGACCTGAACGATTGAGGAAAGCTACCCGCCGATGCGGGAAAAAACCGCGACCTCGTGGACGGCGTTGCGGAAGCCCGAGAGCAGGCGCAGGCGGTTGAGGCGCAAGGCGGGATCGTCGGCGTTGACCGTCACGTCCTCGAAAAACACGTCCAGCGGCGCGCGCAACGCCGCCAATGCCCGCATCGCGCCTTCAAAGTCTTCGCGGGCGACACAGGCGGCGGCTTCGCGGGCGGCGGGCGCGAGCGCGGCGGCGAGCGCCTGCTCCGCCGGCTCGACGGCCAGCGCCGGATCGAAGCTTTGCGCAAAACTTACGGCTTCGGCCTGCGCCTTCTTCTCTTCGGCTTTCAGGATGTTGGCGGCGCGGCGGTAGCCGGCGAGCAGGTTGGCGCCCTCGTCGCTGCCCAGAAACGCGCCCAGCGCCGCGACGCGACGCACCACCAGGGTGAAATCGTCGGAGCCGGCGCTGCCGAACACGGCATCGATGAGATCGTGCCGGGCCTTGGTCTCGCGCAGGTAGACCTTCAAACGCTCGGCGAAGAAGCCGAGGAGCTGGCCTAGCAGCCCCTGCTTGGCTTCGGCCGAGAGGCCGGCGGCCAGTTTGTCCGCGCGCGCGAGGGCCATGCCCGACGCTTCGAGGATCGGCAGCCGCAACGTGTTTTCCAACACCAGCCGGATCACGCCGAGCGCCGCGCGGCGCAGCGCATAAGGGTCCTTGCTCCCCGTCGGCTTCTCGTCGATCGCCCAGAAACCCACAAGAATGTCGAGCTTGTCGGCCAGCGCCACGGCCACCGACACCGGCGCCGTCGGAACGCGGTCGGTGGGACCCTGCGGCCGGTAATGGTCTTCCACGGCCGCGGCGACTTCTGATATCTCGCCCTGCGCGGCGGCGTAGTAGCGACCCATCAGGCCCTGCAACTCCGGAAATTCGCCGACCATTTCGGTGACGAGATCGGTCTTCGCCAACTCGGCCGCGCGCGAGGCCTGGGCCGCATCGGCGCCGACAAGCGGCGCCAGATCGGCAGCCAACGCCTTGAGCCGCGCGACGCGCTCGCCCTGCGTGCCGAGCTTGGCGTGGAACACGATCGTGTCGAGTTTCGGCAGGCGCTCGTCGAGCCTGATCTTGAGATCGCTCTCCCAGAAGAAGCGCGCATCCGACAGCCGCGCCCGCACCACTTTTCCGTTGCCCTCGGCGATGGCGACGCCGCCGTCGGACGCCTCGATGTTGGCGACGAGGATGAAGCGGTTGGCGAGTTTTTCGCTGCCGGCATGCTTCAGCACGAAGCATTTCTGGTTGGCGCGGATCGTCGCCCGGATGACTTCCGGCGGGATCTGCAGAAACGCCTCGTCGAACGTGCCCATCAGCACGACCGGCCATTCCACGAGCCCGGCGACCTCGTGCAGCAGGCCCTCGTCCTCGACGAGATCGAAGCCTTGGGCCAACGCAAGATCCTTGGCGTCGTGCAGAATGATGTCGCGGCGCCGCTCGGCGTCGAGCACCACTTTCGCCTTCTCCAGCGCCGGCGCGTAGTCGTCGAAGCGGCGGACCGCAAAAGCCCCCGGCGCCATGAAACGATGGCCCCTGGT
>NZ_LMUU01000014.1 GCF_009765775.1 Beijerinckia sp. L45 | reverse complement strand
GCTGGCGATCGTCAACGCGATCGTGCCGCTCTACGGCCATTACGTGCGCGACAGCCGGCTGATGGCGGTGGCGCCGAGTGTCGCGCTCGCCGGCTTCGCCTTCGTTGCCTATTCCTTCGCCGCGCTGACCTACGCCCACGTCGTGTCGGACTTTTCGCTGGTCAACGTCATCGAGAATTCGGCCTCGAGCAAGCCTCTGATCTACAAGATCACCGGTGTCTGGGGAAACCATGAGGGTTCGATGCTCCTCTGGGTGCTGATCCTCGCGATTTTTTCCGCCGCCGTCGCTGGCGCCTCGCGTGGCATGCCGGCCGACTTGCGGTCGCTGGTGCTCTGCGTGCAGTCCTGGATCGCCGCGGCGTTCCTGCTGTTCATCCTGCTGACGTCCGATCCCTTTGCCCGCATCGCGCAGGCGCCGATCGAGGGGCAGGATCTCAATCCACTGCTGCAGGACATGGGGTTGGCCATCCATCCGCCGCTCCTCTACCTCGGCTACGTCGGCTTCTCCATGACGTTCTCCTTCGCGGCGGCGGCTTTAATCGCCGGGCGCATCGATGCGGCCTGGGCGCGCTTCGTCCGGCCCTGGACGCTGATCGCCTGGATCTTTCTGACCCTCGGCATCGCGATGGGCTCGTACTGGGCCTATTACACGCTCGGCTGGGGCGGCTTCTGGTTCTGGGATCCGGTGGAGAACGCCTCGCTGATGCCCTGGCTCGCCGGCACCGCGCTGCTGCATTCGGCCGTCGTCATGGAGAAGCGCGAGGCGCTGAAGATCTGGACGGTGTTCCTCGCCATCCTCGCCTTCTCGCTCTCCCTGGTCGGCACCTTCCTGGTGCGTTCCGGCGTGCTGACCTCCGTGCATGCTTTCGCCACCGATCCGACGCGCGGCATCTTCATCCTGCTGATCCTAGTGTTCTTCATCGGCGGCTCGCTCGCCCTGTTCGCCTGGCGGGCCGGCGAGCTGAAGCCCGGCGGCATTTTTGCCCCGGTGTCGCGCGAGGGCGCGCTGGTCCTCAACAACCTCCTGCTGACGGTGAGCTGTGCGACGGTCTTCACCGGCACGCTCTATCCGCTCGCGCTGGAGGCGGTGACCGGCCAAAAGATCTCGGTAGGTGCGCCGTTCTTCAACGCCACGTTCGTGCCGCTGGCGATCCCGCTGTTCTTCGTCATGCCGCTCGGCCAGTCGCTGGCGTGGAAGCGCGGCGACCTTTTGGGCGCGGCGCAACGCGTCGTCATCGCCATGGCGTCGGGCCTGCTGGGACTGCTGGGCTTCGCGGCGTGGAAGGGCGCGCCGGTGCTGTCCTACTGCCTGTGCGGCCTGGCGATCTACGTGATCGTCGGGTCCTTCGTCGACCTCGGGCGCCGGGTCTTTGCCGGCGGCGTCGGCAACGCCTGGGCACGGGGCACCGGTCTGCCGCGCTCCGCCTATGGAACGGCGTTCGCGCACGCTGGCGTCGGCATTTCTCTGCTCGGCCTCGCGGCGTCGGGCTGGGGGCAGGAGCACATCCTGACGATGAAGCCCGGCGACAGCGCGCAGATCGGGCCCTACACCGCGGTGGTCGAATCACTCGCGCCGGTCAACGGGCCGAACTTCACCGCCGCCGTCGCGCGGACCGCGATCAAGCAGAGCGGCGCGACCATCGCCACGATCGAACCGGCGGCTCGCTTCTATCCCGTGCGTAAGATGAACCGGGCCGAGGCGGGGATCGCGACCATCGGCGTCGGCCAGCTCTACATGAGCATCAGCAACCCGGCCGGCGGCAACAGCGTCGACGTGAGGCTCTATTGGAAACCGTTAGTGACGCTGATCTGGATCGGGGCGCTGATCATGGGCTTCGGCGGCGCGCTATCGCTGTCCGACAGGCGGTTGCGCTTCGGCATCGCCAGCCGCGCGCGCCGCCCCGCCGGGCCGACGCCGCAGGCGGCAGAATGAACCGCGCCGCACTCGTCTTCGTCACGCTTCTGGCACTGATGCCGCTGCCGGCCCTGGCCGTTCAGCCCGACGAGATCATGACGGACCCGGTTCTCGAGGCGCGGGCGCGCGATCTGTCGTCGCAGCTGCGCTGTATGGTGTGCCAGAACCAGTCGATCGACGACAGCGATGCCCAGCTCGCGCGCGACATCCGCGTTCTGGTGCGCGAGCGACTCGCGGCCGGCGACAGCAACGCCAAGATCCGCGACTTTCTCGTTCAGCGTTACGGCGCCTTCATCCTGTTGAAGCCGCCGTTCGAGATGGGCACGCTGCTGCTTTGGGGGACGCCTTTTCTGGCGTTGATCCTCGGCGGTAGCGCGATTGTTTATGCGACTCGGAAGAACCGGCGCCATACAGATGCCGCCGTGCCGCTAAATGACCACGAGCGACACAGGTTGGAAACGCTGCTGGCCGACGATTAGGGGACCGCGATACTGCAAGCGTTCTGCCACGACGAATAGCCGCTCCTTCTGTCGAAGCTAATCGCTCTTTTTTCAAGATATAAGAGCATTTTCTGACCCCAAAAGTCTGCAACTTTTGGGGAAAAGCTCTAGCGCGTGCGCACCATCGATAAGCCAGCGTGTTCGTTGACGTGGAATGTAAACTGGCGGGGATGGTCCGGGTGCTGGGCGATGATCTCGTCCATGATCGGAAAGATCGAATAGCCAAGGCGTTCTATCTCGTTAAGGAGGGCTTGCTTTTCGGCTGCCTGCGCGGGATCGCTCCATGCCTCCAGCAACATGGGCGGATAGCCGGCGTCGCGCAGCATGGTACCGGCGCCCTTGAGAACCTCGAGCTCGAAGCCCTCGACATCGATTTTTACGAGAGTCGGGATGCGCGGAAGCGATAGGCTGTCGAGGGTCGTCATAGCGACCTTCGTCATTCCGGTTACGCCGATCTCGGCGTTCTTTGCCTCATCCGTCAAATACTTGACAGATGCTGCGCCAATGTTGGCACTCGTATGATAATCGATATTTTGGAGATCAATGAATCCCGCTTCAGCGCCGACTGCCATGTTGAACGCGTGGATATTTTCAAGTCGATTGAGGAAGATGTTTCCGCAAAGCTGATAATAGATGATGCGTTGCGGCTCGAACGAATACACGAGGGCATCAGCGACGAGGCGCTTTGCCAGCGGTATCGAATAGGCTCCAAGATTGGCGCCGACATCCAGCACAAATGGCTGTTCGATATCGGAGCAAAAGAACACGCCGATATCGACGAGAAGATTCGCCCATTGCCCAGTGCTGTAGATTGTCGACGAGATCGCATCTCTGGTCGAAAACAGAAGGTAGTCGACGCTGTCCGTCCGGACTAGATTTACCCTTGGGAGCATGACGATCTTTCTATTGGAAAACGCTCGGTCGCTGCGCCAAACTTCCTGATCAGGCCGCAGCTTGCGCTATAGGGAATGGACCTTACGCAGGACTGGTCGAGACAGTCCTGTTTCGTTCCCGCCAGATCATACTTCCCGCGGCCGTTCGATCTGCCACGTCAGGTGCGAGCGCACGGCCGGCCATTCGCCGGCGAGGATCGAGTAGACGCAGGTGTCGCGCAAGGTCCCGTCGCTCGCCCGCGTGTGGCTGCGCAAGATGCCGTCGAGCTTGGCGCCGACGCGCTCGATCGCCTTGCGGCTCTGCTGATTGAAGAAATGCGTCCGGAACTCGACGGCGATGCAGTCGAGCGTCTCGAAGGCATGACGCAGCAGTAGCAGCTTGCACTCGGAGTTGAGCGGCGAGCGCTGGACGGCGCGGCGGTACCAGGTCGAGCCGATCTCGACCCGTCGCACGCCGGCGTCGATGTTCATGTAGGTCGTCATGCCGACGGGCTCGCCGCTGGCGGCGCCGAGCACCGTGAACGGCAGCATCGAGCCGGCCTCGCGCAACGCGAGCCGGCGCGCGATCTCCGCCTCCATACCCTCGGGTGTGGGAACGGACGTGTACCAGAGGCGCCAGAGTTCGCCGTCCTTCACCGCCTCGCGCAGCGCCGGGCCGTGATCCAAAGACAAGGGCACGAGGCGAACGTAAGCGCCTTCGAGCGAAACGGCGTCGGGCCAGGGCATCGCGATGTTCTTTCGGAATGTCTTTGATTGGAAAGAGGGACGGGCAACCTTACGAACTTGTCATGCCGTGGCCATGGAAGCGTAAGCCGGTGTTGTCCATCTTGTCCTCAACGGGCGGCCGGATTCGGTTCGTTCTGTGGTCAAGGAGACGATAGCGATGGTTTCTCAAAACACACCAGAGTTCGATCAGCAGCCCACCAGCAAACGCACCGGCTTCAAGACCCGCGCGGCACTGCTCGGTGCAGTTGGCGTTCTCGCCCTGTCGGGCGCCGTGGTCAACGGATTCGTGCCGGCCAACGCCGAAGCGCCCGCGGTCGACTCGGCTTCGCAGGAGCATTCCATCACCGTCAACCCGACGTCTTTCGCAGACGTCGTCGACCATGTCCGCAGCGCGGTCGTCTCCGTCAAGGTGAAGGTCACCGAGACGACTGAGAACGCCGACGGTGACGGCGATGGCGACAGCGGCCCGCAGCAGGGCATGCCGCAGCTGAAGCCGGGCGATCCGCTGGAGCGCTTCTTTAAGCAGTTCGGCGAAAAGGGTGGCAGCCAGTTCCAGAAGCCGAACAAGCCGCACAGCTCGCAGGCTCAGGGCTCGGGCTTCTTCATCTCGCCCGACGGCTATCTCGTCACCAACAACCACGTCGTCGAGCATGCGACCGACGTGCAGTTGGTGACGGACGACGGCAAGACGCTGCCGGCGAAAGTCATCGGAACCGACAAGAAGACCGACCTCGCGCTTCTAAAGGTGACCGAGAAGGGCACGTTCCCCTTCGTGAAATTCGCCGAGAAGGCGCCGCGCGTCGGCGACTGGGTCATTGCCGTCGGCAACCCCTTCGGCCTCGGCGGCACCGTGACCGCCGGCATCGTTTCGGCGCGTGGCCGCGACATCGGCGCAGGCCCTTATGACGACTTCCTGCAGATCGATGCGCCGGTGAACCGCGGCAACTCGGGCGGCCCGACCTTCAACGGGGCCGGCCAGGTGGTCGGCGTCAACACGGCGATCTTCTCGCCATCGGGCGGCAGCGTCGGCATCGGCTTCGCCATTCCTGCCGAAGTCGCGCAGACGGTCATCCGCGACCTCGAGACCAAGGGCGCGGTGTCGCGCGGTTGGATCGGCGTGCAAATTCAACCGGTCACCTCGGAGATCGCTGAAAGCCTTGGCCTGAAGTCCAACAAGGGCGCGCTCGTCGCTGAAGCCCAGTCGACCGGCCCAGCTGCGGCTGCCGGCATCAAGTCGGGTGACGTGATCCTCGGCGTCGACGGTGAGAAGGTCGATGGACCACGCGAACTGGCGCGCAAAATCGCCTCGCTCGGTCCGGAGGCAAAGGCGCAGCTGACCTTCTGGCATGACGGCGCCGAGAAGCAGGCGTCCGTAAAGCTCGGCACCCTGCCGAACAGCGATCAGGTGGCGAAGGCCGACGTCGACAATGACACCGGCAAGAGCATGGTAACCTCGCTTGGCCTCCAGTTGGCTCCGGCCGCATCCATTCCGGGCGCTGGCAAGGTCGGTGTCGTGGTGGCCGACGTCGATCCCGAAGGCGCTGCGGCGCAGAAGGGCCTGAAGGTCGGCGATATTATCCTGGAAGCTGGCGGTCAGGCTGTCACCTCGCCTAACGACATCACCTCGGCAATTACCGCGGCCAAGAAGGACGGCCGGAAGGCCATCCTGCTCCGCGTGAAGAGCGAGCAGGGCACGCGTTTCGTCGCCATCTCTACCAATCCGGCTGGCTGATTCAGCCTGTATCGATCGGGCGTCCGGCTTCCTCCCCCCGGCTACGACGCGCGATCCACCCGGCCATGCGTGCCATGGCCGGGCCTGACACCTGCGGCCGGCCTCGGTCGGCTTGCGACGGCAGGCAGGGCTTTGGCCCACCTGCCGTTTTTTTTTGACCTTTTGCCGTCGCACTCGACTCATTGAGTGCAGCGATTTCCTCGAAATCGTTCAGGAGCCGCTATATGTCCTCTATGCGAATCCTGATCGTTGAAGACGACACCGAAGCCGCACAATATCTGATCAAGGCGTTCCGCGAAGCCGGACACGTTGCCGATACCGTCGGCGACGGCCTCGAGGGTTACGATCGCGCCGGTGACGAAAGCTACGACGTGCTCATCGTCGATCGCATGCTGCCGAAGATGGACGGCCTGTCGATGATCGGCGGCCTGCGCGCCCAGAATATCAAGACGCCCGTTATCATCCTCTCTGCCCTCGGCCAGGTGGACGATCGGGTGAAGGGGCTGCGCGCCGGCGGCGACGATTACCTGCCAAAACCCTACGCCTTTTCCGAGTTGCTTGCCCGGGTCGAGGTGCTGGCGCGCCGTAAGCAGCCCGGCTCCAGCGAGGACACGGTCTATCGCGTCGGCGGCCTCGAGCTCGACCGCCTGGCGCACAAGCTGACGCGCAACGGCAAGGAAATCGTCCTCCAGCCGCGCGAATTCCGTCTGCTGGAATATCTGATGAAGCATCACGGCCAGGTCGTCACCCGGACGATGCTGCTGGAAAACGTCTGGGACTATCACTTCGACCCGCAGACCAACGTGATCGACGTCCACATCTCGCGGCTGCGTGCCAAGATCGACAAGGGCTTCGATCCGCCGCTTCTGCAGACGGTCCGCGGCACGGGATACACGATCCGTGACAGCGCTCGGTAAGCTCTTCCGCACGACGGCGTTCAAGATTTCGCTCGCCTATCTCGTGATCTCGGCCATCGGCTCCGGGCTCGTGCTGGTCAGCGTCGGCGGCAACATCAAGGATGTCATCGATCAGCAAATCTCACAGACGATCGATGCCGACATCGTCGGCCTGTCCGAGCAATATTCGCAGGGCGGGATCACCACGCTGGTCGACATCGTCGAGCGCCGCACCAAGGTGCCCGGCGCCGGGCTCTATCTCGTCACGACCCATGCCGGCGAGCCGATCGCCGGCAACGTGCTGGCCTTGCCGGCCGGCGTGCTCGACCGTCCCGGCGTCGTCGAGACGAGCTATCGCGTCAAAGGCGACACGGCGACGACCCGCAGGGCGCTCGCGCGCATCTTCGCTTTGTCCGGCGGGTTTCGCTTGCTGGTCGGGCACGATCTTGCCGAGGGCGAAAGCCTGCGGCCGATCCTCGCCCGTGCGCTGCTGAACTCGCTGATCTCCTTCACCATCGTCGGCACGCTCGGCGGCCTGTTTCTGGCGCGGCGGGTGTTGCGGCGGGTCGATTCGATCAATGCCAATGCGCGCACCATCGTCGCCGGCGACCTGACCGGTCGGCTGCCGCTTGCCGGCACCGGCGACGAACTCGACCGGCTCGTCGAGAATATCAATGCGATGCTCGACCGCATCGCCGTCTTGATGACCGGCCTTAAAGAGGTCTCTGACAATGTCGCGCATGACTTGAAGACGCCGCTGACGCGGCTGCGCAGCCGCGCCGAGCAGGCGTTGCAGCTCGGCCGCACGCCCGAGGATTATCGCGGGGCCTTGGAAAAGGTCATCGAAGAATCCGACGGACTGATCCGCGTCTTCGACGCCCTGTTGATGATCGCCCGCGCGGAAGCCGGCTCCGGACGGGAAGGCATGGTCGAGTTCGATGCCGGTCTCGTCGCGAGCGACGTCGGCGAGCTCTACGAGCCCGCGGCGGAAGCGGCCGGCGTGCATTTCGAAGGCGACATCGAACCGGGCCTGATGGTGCTGGGGAGCCGAGAGCTGATCGGCCAGGCGCTTGCCAATCTCGTCGACAACGCCCTCAAGTACGGGACGGCGCCAGGGCACGCAGGGGGCGAGCCGGCGATCACGCTGTCGGGTCGGCGACGTGGTGGCTTCGTCGAAATTGCCGTGGCGGACCGTGGTCCCGGCATCGCCGCGGACGACCGGAGCCGCATCACCGATCGTTTCGTGCGGCTCGAAAACTCGCGCTCGCGCCCGGGGTCGGGCCTTGGCCTGTCGCTGGTCTCCGCCGTTGCCCGCCTGCATAACGGGACGCTGCGCATTGAGGACAACGAGCCCGGCTTGCGGATCGTCATCGTGCTGCCCGCCGCAAAGGGCGGTCCGCCGCCGCTTCTGCTGCCACCACCGCAGGTCACCGAGACGAGCGCAGTGTGATGGAGCATCCGGTGCGGGAGTCTCGACCGCTCTGGATGGAGCTCCGCGTCGGCCCTCGCGTCAGCAATCGTGCCATCGCGGTGGACCGCTTTGCCGAAATCCTGGCAGCCGCCACCCCTGCGACGAAGACCATCCTGCTCAGGCCACGCGTGCGCGCTTTACTGATGGGCGTGTCCGATCAATCCTCCTATCTCTGGCAGTTGATCCGCGCCGACCCCCTGCGATTGCAACGGGTGTTGCGCGACCTACCGCAGGCGCGCCTCGACGCCATCCTCGGCGATCTCGGGCGATCGGATCCCGAGGAGACCGAGGCCGCGATCATGCAGCGGCTGCGGTGGGCAAAGCAGGAGACGGCCTTGCTTATCGGCCTCGCCGATCTCGGCGGCGTCTGGCGGCTCGAGGATGTGCTGCAGGCGCTGTCCCTTGCGGCCGATGTCTTTATCGCAACGGCTCTCGTGTTTCTGCTGCGCAAACTCGAAGCCTCCGGCAAGCTGACGATCGCCAATCCCGACAATCCCGCTCAGGGCTGTGGCCTGGCAATTCTGGGACTCGGCAAGCTCGGCGGCCGCGAGCTTAACTATTCCAGCGACGTCGATGTCATCACCATCTTCGATCCGCAAAACACCGCGCTGGTCAGGCCGGACGAAGCGGGGCCTGTTTTCATTCGGGTGATCAAGGATCTCGTCCGCATTCTGCAGACCCGCACTGCCGATGGCTACGTGCTCCGCGTCGATCTCCGCCTGCGGCCGGACCCTGGCGCGACGGCGGTAGCGATCGGGATCGGCGCGGCGTTCCTGTACTACGAGCGCTATGGCCAGAACTGGGAGCGCGCCGCGATGATCAAGGCGCGTCCGGTGGCCGGCGACGTCGTGGTGGGCCAAACCTTCGTGGACGGGCTCGCGCCGTTCATATGGCGCAAGTATTTCGACTACGCCGCGATTGCCGACATCCATGCGATGAAGCGGCAGATCCACGCCAGCAAGGGGCACGCGGTGATCGCTGTCGCCGGCCACAACGTCAAACTCGGGCGCGGCGGCATTCGCGAGATTGAGTTCTTCGTCCAGACACAGCAACTCATTTTCGGCGGTAAGCGACCGGACCTTCGGGGCTCGCGCACGCTGCCAATGTTGCGTCGCTTGCAACGCGATGGCTGGGTGACGCGCAAGGCGGTTGGCGATCTCACCCGCGCATACAAGTTTTTGCGCGACATCGAGCATCGGCTGCAGATGATCGCCGACGAGCAGACGCACAAGCTGCCAAGCGATCCCGATACGCTCGACCGATTTGCGCGTTTCGCCGGCTTCGCCTCGACGGCGCGGTTCGCGGCCGTGTTGACGCGCCACCTGTCGCGCGTGGTCACCCAATACGCCATGCTGTTCGAAAACGCGCCGGGCCTCGACGATGTCGACGGCAACCTCGTGTTCACCGGGGTGGCGGACGATCCCGAGACGATCGAGACGCTGACGCGGCTCGGCTTCAAGGCACCGTCGGTCGTCGCGCAGACCGTCCGAACCTGGCATTCCGGGCGCAAGCCGGCGGTGCGTACGGCGCGCGCGCGCGAAACCCTCACCGATCTGGTGCCGAAACTGCTGCAGACGTTTGGGCGTACGGGCAATCCCGACGCGGCGCTGGCGGCGTTCGACGCGGCGCTGGAGCGCATGCCCGGCGCGGCTGAGCTCTTCGCCATCCTTGCGTCGAACGCGGCATTGCGCACGCTGTTCGGCGACATTTTGGGGAGTGCGCCGCGGCTGGCCCGGGCGGTCACCCAACGGCCGCACCTGCTCGATGCGGCGATCAATCCTCCGGATGTCAGCGCGTTTGACGATGCCGTCGCGACGGCCGCTACCATGGCTGCTTTGCCGATGGATGCGCCGACGGAAGGGTTTCTCGATGCCCTGCGCGACGTCGGCAACGAGGAGCATTTTCTGATCGGCCTTCGGCTGCTGTCGGGCGCCCTCGATGTCGATGATGCCGGGCTGGCTTATTCCGCGCTTGCCGTCGGCGTTATTCGCGCGGCGCTGCGTCATGTGACAGGCGCCTTCGAGGTCGAGCATGGCCGCGTCACCGGTGGCGTTTTGGCGGTGGTGGCGATGGGCAAGCTCGGCTCCCGCGAAATGACGGCGACCTCCGATCTCGATGTCGTTGTCCTCTACGATTTCGACGCGGCGCAGCCGGAGTCCGACGGCGCGCGACCGCTCCACGCCACGCAATACTTCACCCGGCTGACGCAGCGCCTGGTGTCCGCGCTGACTGTGGCGACGCGGCGCGGGCGGCTCTATCAGGTGGACATGCGTCTGCGTCCGTCAGGGCAGCAAGGACCGTTGGCGACCAAACTTGGCGCCTTTCTTCCCTATCAGCGCACGGAGGCTGACACCTGGGAGCATATGGCGCTGACCCGCGCCCGCGTGATCGCCGGCGACGTGGCCTTCGCGGCCATCGTGACCGACGCCATCACGGCGATACTCTGTACGCCGCCAAAGGCGGTCTTGAAGCATGATGTCGCGCAGATGAGGGCGCTGATCGCACGCGCCAAACCAGCGAAGACGGACTGGGACTTGAAGCTCGTGCCGGGCGGGCTGATCGACATCGAATTTATCGCGCAATACCTGGTCCTGCGAAATGCCTATGTAGATCCGGCATGCCGGGGCCCTGGCACGCAGACGATTCTGGAAGAAGCCGGGCGTCTCGGACGCATCGATGCCGCGAGCGCGGCGACGCTCATCGAGGCGCATCGCCTTTACACACGGACGACCCAGATCATGCGGCTCGCGCTCGACGACGACCAACGTCCGGACGCCGCCGGCGACGGGGTGAAGCGGCGGCTTGCGGCGGCGGCCAATCTTCCGGACTTCGCCCGGCTGACCGATGAGCTGCGCGTGCGGCGTCAGGCCGTCAGCGAGATCTTTGCGGCGGTCTTTTCGGGGGCTTGACCCGGCACCACCCGCGGCGTGCGGCCGCGGCTGGCCGCCAGCAGCAGGGCCGGGCGCTGGGCACCGAGGCGGTTCGGGAGATGCACCTGCATGATCGTGCCGACACCGGCGGACGAGCGGATGCGCAGCGAACCGCCATGCAGGTCGATGAGCGAGCGCGCGATGGCTAGGCCGAGCCCCGAGCCGCGCATGCCGTTGGAAAGGCTTTTGTCTGACTGTTCGAAGGGACGGCCCAGCCGCGCCAAAGCCTCGGTCGGAATGCCGACGCCGGAATCCTCGACATAGATGTTCATCGAGTCCTGCGCGGTTCGGGTGCGAACCGTTATGCGGCCTTGCGCCGGCGTGTATTTGACGGCGTTGTTGAGCAGGATCGTCAGGATCTTTTCGATCGCCGCGCGATCGGCGTTGAGTTGCGCGCCCGCCTGGGTCTCCGTGTGCAGCTCGATCTGGCTCGCTTCGGCGATTGGACCGATCGACGCGACGGCGCCGGCCACGACGTCGTCGATGCCGAAATCAGCTTTTTCCAGGCGGACACGGCCGGCCTCGAGCCGCGCCATGTCGAGCACTTCGGAGATCACGTTCAGCAGGTGCTGACCGCTGGCGTAGATGTCGCTGCAGTAGTCGGCATATTTCGGCGAGCCGAGCGGCCCGAATACCTGATGCGTCATCATCTCGGAGAAGCCGATGATCGCGTTGAGCGGCGTGCGCAGCTCGTGGCTCATATTGGCGAGGAAGTCGGATTTGGCGCGGTTGGCACTCTCGGCCTCGGCCTTCTGCTCGAGGTAGCGCTCCGCGAGATCGGCGAGCAGTTGTGCCTGGGTTTCCAGCGTCTGGCGCGACTTACGCAGGTCGACGACGGAGCTCATCAGACGGCGTTCGGATTCGATCAGCTGTTCTTCGTTGCGTTTCAACGCGGTGATGTCGGTGCCGACGGAGACATAGCCGCCGTCTTTGGTTCGCCGCTCGTTGATCTGCAGCCAACGTCCGTCGCCGAGACGCGCCTCGAATGTGCGCGCGCCCATCGGCTGCATTTCGCCCAGCGTGATCTGTGACTGGATCTCGGGTGTCGTGCCTTCGGCCATGACGGTCGCGTAGGGCGTGCCTATCGCAAGGGCGACGCTTGGCAGATTGTGAAAGCGCTGGAACTTGGAATTACACATCACCAGGCGGTTGTCGGCGTCCCACACGACGAAAGCCTCGGAGATGGTGTTGATCGCATCGCGCAGGCGCATGTCGGCGGCGGCGGTGCGCTCTTCCAGCGCCATCTTCTCGGTGATGTCGACGGCGATGCCGACGAGATGCGAGCGATTGTCCTGATCGTCATGGACGAGTTCGGCGCGGGCGCGCAGCCAGACCCAATCGTTCTTGACCGTGCGCAGGCGAAAGATGTGATCGATGGTGTTCGTCTTCGATGCCGCGAGCATGCGGACCACGATGCTCAGGTCGCCGTCGTCGGGATGGATCATGGTGTTGATCTCGGCGAACGAGATGGGTTGGCTTCGCGAGGGCAGGCCGATGATCTCGTACATCGAGTCCGACCAGTAGACGACGCTTCGGGCGAGGTCCCAATCCCAGAGGCCGCAACGACCGCGGCTCAGCGCGGTGTCGATGCGATCGCGGACCTTGTTGCACATCATGTCGGCGGTGCGCGCCCGCGCGGCCTGCCAAAAGTAGGCGCAGGCGAGTGCGCACAGAACGCCGGCAGTGCAGCAGAGCAGAACGATGGTGCGAATGAGCGCCGCCCGCCAGCCGCCGAGAACCTCGGCCATCGGATGGATAACAGCGATCTGCCCGAGAGGTGCGTCAAGCGAATGGACGGTCGCCAGCACCGCTTCACCGCTAGGCAGCGTCATATGGATGACGCCGGCTTTCTCGGCGAAGATGGTCAGCGGCTCGGACGTTCCGATCTGATCGATCAGGCTGCCGCTTGCGGCGCCGTCCGGATAGCTTGCGATGATCTGGCCGCTCGGATCGCTGAGAAGCACGCGCTGGCCGTGATTGAGGGCCCGCAGGGGAATCGCGTGGGCCAGCGCTTGCGCCGGCGCCGGGCTCGGAGTCTGCGCCATGCGGACGTTGATGTCGTCGGCGATGACGGCGGCGATGAGCTCCATCTCGGTCGTCGCCGATGAAACGACGTGGTCCTGCTCGCCGAGCGAGAAGGACGCGGAAATGGTGACGAGAACGGCGATGAAAACGATGAGCGTCGCGGGGACGGCGCGTTGCACCCACGTCTCCAGCTCGCGTTCGCGAACGGAGACCCTGAGCCCCTTCATCAAGGCAATCATCTGCCTTATCGCTGCACGCGCAGCGATGCTGGCCACGTTTTCACGCGACATCGTCGGCCTCCTCGCACCCGATCCGAAGCGATGTGCCGCACCTCTTCGAATCGAGCCTATCTGAATCCGAGACAACGGTTTTGTCCAGGATTCATTGGCGAAAATGCCTGAGAATGCCATGATTACGCAGAGTTTCTGACTCTCCGCGGCCGCAATTGCCTTAAAGCGCCTCGCGCGAAGTACCTTTCAAGTAAATCGCCGGGGCTCTATTGCTTTTTACGCCAGGGAGCGCGACGCGATGTCCGCGGTGTCGGCGGAGAGGCCGGGCGTGTTGGCAACGCTCTGCAGCGCCTGCAGCGCAAGGTCGCGGCGGGCCGGCTCCAGCGAACGCCAGCTCTTGAACGCTGCCAGCAGGCGCGCCGCGACCTGGGCATTGATCCGGTCCAACTCGATGACGGTTTGCGCCACGAAAGCGAAGCCGCTGCCGTCCGCAGCGTTGAACTGCGTCGGATTGCCGGCGGCGAAGGCGCCGATCAGCGAGCGGACGCGGTTTGGGTTCTTGATGGAGAACGCCGGATGTTCCATCAGCGCGCGAATATGGTCGAGAGTGCCGGCGTCGGGCTGCATGGCCTGCAAGGCAAACCATTTATCGATGACCAGGGCATCCTGCTTGTAGCTCTCGTAGAAGGCCTTTAGGGCTTTGTCGCGAGCCGTGCCTGGCGTCTGCGCGAGCACGCTGAGTGCGGCTAGCTTGTCGGTCATGTTGGCCGCAGCGGCGAATTGCGCCTGTGCAAGCACGTTGCCCTTCAGGCGGTTTCCCGCCGCGTAGAGATCGAGGGCCGCGTTGCGCAAAGACCGCCGTCCGGCCGCGGCCGCGTCGGGCGAGTAGGGCGTTTTGTCTTCGAGCTTGTGGTAGAGGGACAACAAACTATCGCCGAGGGCCTCGCCGAGCTTCGCCTTCAGGGCCTCGCGCGCGACGTGGATGGCGCCCGGATCGACGTCGTGGCCGACTTCACGCGCCATGTCGGCTTCGCCGGGAAGCGAGAGAACGAGCGCCGCGAAGGCCGGATCCTGCTCGGCGTCGTCCAAGACTTTCTGCATCGCCTGGTCGTACGCCGCGTCATAATAGGGCGCGCGTCCGGAGCGGATGCCGGCGATCGACACCAGCAGCAGCCCGACGGCGAAGGTCTGCGACGCCTGCCACCGATTGAAGCTGTCGGGATCAAACGCCATCTGCACGGCAAGCTGCTCGTCGTCGGCCTCGGCATCGAGCCGCACGGGCGCGGAAAAGCCGCGAAGAAACGACGTCACCGGCCGTTCCGTCAGACCACCGAAGCGCAGCGCGCGGCGCCGCTCGTCGAGGATGATGAGGCCGCGTGCCGCCTCGTCCTCGGACAGGCATCCATCGACCGGCTGCAAGGGCAACGCGCTTCCGTCGGAGCCGAGCAGGCCGAAGGCGATCGGAACCACGAAGGGCTCCTTGTGATTCTGGCCGGGCGTGACCGGACAGGTCTGCTCCAACTCGATCAGCAATTCACCCTTGGCGTCGTCGAAATCGAGAATCACATGCAGCTTCGGCGTGCCGGCCTGATGGTACCAGCGGGCGAACTGCGCGAGGTCGCGCCCCGCCGCTTCCTCGAACATGCTGAGAAACACTTCGATCGTCGTGGCGGTGCCGTCGCAGCGCTCGAAATAGAGATCCATGCCGCGGCGAAAGGCATCGTCGCCGATCAGCACCTTCAGCATGCGGATGACCTCCGCACCCTTCTCGTAGATCGTCGCGGTGTAGAAGTTGTTGATCTCGCGATAGGTGTCGGGCCGCACGTTGTGCGCCAGCGGGCCGGCATCCTCGGCGAACTGCTGGGCGCGCAGCGTCCGCACATCGGCGATGCGGCGCACGGCGCGCGAGCGCATGTCGGCGGAGAACTCGTGGTCGCGGAAGACGGTGAGGCCTTCTTTCAGGCAGAGCTGGAACCAGTCGCGGCAGGTGACGCGGTTGCCGGTCCAGTTGTGGAAATATTCGTGGGCGATGACGGTTTCGATGCCGGCATAGTCGCCGTCCGTCGCCGTCTCCGGCGAGGCCAACACGTATTTATCGTTGAAGACGTTGAGGCCCTTGTTCTCCATCGCGCCCATGTTGAAGTCCGACACGGCAACGATGTTGAAGACGTCGAGATCGTATTCGCGGCCGAACGCCGTCTCGTCCCAGCGCATCGAGCGCTTCAAAGCGTCCATGGCGTAATGTGCGCGATCTTCCTTGCCCGGCTCGACGTAGATGCCGAGCGCGACCGCGCGGCCGGATTCCGTGGTGAACGTGTCGTGGATCGAACCGAGATTGCCGCCGACGAGGGCGAAGAGATAGGACGGCTTGGGGTGCGGATCGTGCCAGACGGCAAAATGGCGGTCGGTGCCGGCGATCGTGCCGGCTTTCCTGGGATTGCCGTTGGACAACAGGATCGCGGCATCGGCGCGGTCGGCCTCGATACGGACGGTGTATACGCTGAGCACGTCCGGCCGATCGAGGAAATACGTAATGCGGCGAAACCCTTCGGCTTCGCACTGCGTGCAGTAGGCACTGCCGGACCGGTAAAGGCCCATCAGTCGCAGGTTGGCCGTCGGGTCGATCTCGGTCTCGATTTCCAAAACGAACGGCGTTTCCGGCGGCTTCAGCAGAGTGAAGCCATCGGGCGTGACGCGGTGCGCGCTTGCCGCGAGTTTTTTGCCGTCGAGAACCAGACGCTTTGCAACCAGATCTTCGCCGTCGAGGACGAGGGGCACGCCGGGCCGGCCAAGCGGATTGGGGCGGATCGCGAGGCGAGACACCACGCGCGTCGCCGTGCGCGCCAGCGAAACATCGAGGTCGACGGTGTCGATGAGATAATCAGGCACGCGATAGTCGGCGAGGCGGACGGGCTGGGCGAGATCGGTGCGCATGAGATCCTGTCGAAAAGCAGGGAGACCGCGGTCTCCAGGTCGGGCCCGGGCGATCGCCAGGGATGGTAGGGTTTGACTTGGCTATGGCAAGAGCCCGGGAAGGGCCGATCACGCGTCCGTGGTTAAGCAAGCAATTTAGCGACCGCTATCATAAGTCAATCGACGTCGCGATCACGAGAAGCGCGCTGCGACATCGCGCGCCTGGATGCGGATGTCGGGAACGGCGGTAATCTCCCAGAAGGCGCCCCGGCTCATCGGTCCGATCGCGGAGAGTGTGGGGCTCGGCCGGCCTTCGGCATTGACGAGACGGCACGCGGCGTCGACCTCGACGCCGAGTCCGTGCGCGTCGGCTCGCGCCAATCCGCGCGCGACGAGATCGGCAAGAAGCGGTGCGGTGGCCCGCAAAATATCGCCGGTCGGCCCGGTGCAGTTGACGATGTGTCGCACCTGCGTCGCCTGTGGATCGCGGCATCCCCGCGCCCGCCACATCACGTGAATGGTCTCCGCGTCGAGGCGTGCCGCGACGAGCTTGCCGGCCTTGAAGGCAAGGCGGCCGGTCGACTCGGCCGCCGTGACGGCGGCGGCAACGGGCGGGGCAATGCGGTGACGGTGCACGTCCCACCAGGGCCGTAGATGCCGAAGGAAGCGGCCACGCTCGTCCGCCGAGGCCTCGCGCCACAGGCGCTGGATATGCGGACGCAGACAGTCGGCGCCCGCCCGCCAATCGCTTTCTTCGGCGGCGGCACGGCGTACGAAAGCCAGGAGATCGGACAGGCGCGGTCTTGTCGGGATATCGCGCGAAGGCGCTGCCGGTCCCGATTCGGCGTGAGCACGCGGTCGCAGGCCCCGTCGCGACAGCGCGACGACATGCCCTTTGTGCCCGCGGCGGTCGAGCCCGACGAAGACGTCGACGGCAGTGAGGCCGGTGCCGATCAGCAGGACATCGTCGTCGGCGCCGATGGTGGCCAAGGCATCGGCGCCCCACGGATCGCGGATATACGCGGGCGAGGCCAACACGGCCGCATCCAGTCCGGGCAGGTCACGCGGCGGCAGGTTGCCCGTCGCCAGCACGACGTGGTCGACATCGATCACCCGTCCCATCGCCAGGCGGACGCCGAGGCAGCCCGGTTGATCTACCAAAGCGATGGCGTCGTCCGGCACGATGCGAAGCCGCCCAGCCCCATCCTCCGTCGCCAGCGTGGCGGCCAGCAAGGTCTGGAGGTAGGTGCCGAACAGGTGGCGCGGCACGAACGCCTGCGGCTTCGCGTCGGCGGGACCGTGCAGGCTCAGCCAGCGCAGGAAATGATCGGGATCGTCGGGAAATGCGCTCATGTTGCTGGCACGAACATTGAGCAGATGTCGGGGCTCGCTGGTCGCATAGGCGAGCCCGCGCGCGAAGGCGCCCGCGCGCTCGATCAGCACGACGGTGACGGCGGGGTTGTGGCGCAGCAGATGAAGCGCGACGAGCAAGCCGCTGAAGCCGGCGCCGACAACGGCAATCCTAGATGGAAGAGACAGTGTCGGAGCTCCGGATGAGACGGGCGGTCGCGTGCTCATACTACAATTTGAGCCGACGCTCTCTTGCCTGAGGCCACGGCCTGACCGATAGTCCCGCCCGACGGCGACCGCGCCAAAAGACGGTCACCGCAGGGACGATGAACGTTTTCAAGGAGATGGCGACGAATGCTTGGCACTCAAATCAAAATGGTTGGTCTCGCGACGCTTCTGGCCGTCGGCTTGACGCAGACCGCCGACGCCCATGGCCCGACTCGCAAGAAGGTGATCGAGACGATCACGATCAACGCCCCGCCGGACAAGGTCTGGGCGGTGATGGGTAACTTTCAGGACATGAGCTGGCTGCCGGGCGTCAAAAGCACCACGGGTACGGGCGGCAATTCGATCGATCCAAAGAACGACGACAACGAAGTCGCCAAGCGCACCATCACGCTCGACAACGGCGGGACGGTCAGCGAAGGCCTCTACAAATACGATGCCACCGCGCACAGCTATTCCTACCGCATCGACAAGGTCGACGTGAAGGTTTTGCCGGTGAACGACTATTCCTCGACGATCACGGTCGACTCGACCGATGGCGGCAAAACCTCCACCGTCGAATGGCGCGGCGCCTTCTACCGTGGCTACATGAACAACGACCCGCCGCCGGAACTGACCGACGAAGCCTCGATGGCCGCGGTCCGCAATCTCTACAAGGCCGGCCTTGGCAATCTGAAGAAGAAGGCCGAAGCGCAGGGCTGATCGCTCATGTGAACCGATGTGACGGAAAGGATGAAGCGATGCGACGGTCTTCCATGACGACGGCGGGTCTCGCCGCGCTTCTGACGCTTGCCGCGGCGGCGAGTGCTGCCGCGCAGGGGTGCGGGCCGACGCGGCTGAAGGTGACGCAGAGCGTCACCCTCGACATGCCGCCGGCCCAGGCCTGGGCCCTGGTCGGCAATTTCCAGGACACGAGTTGGGCGCAGAACACCCGCGCCGTGAGCGGCGCCGGCGGCAATGTACCGGACAAGGCGATGCGCAAGACCACGCTGCGCGACGGCGCCGAGCTGGAGGAAAGCCTCTACAAATATAATGCCGAGGCGATGAGCTACGCCTACCATATCGACAAGGTCGACGTCGCGGAGCTGCCGGTTCAGAATACCTCGGTGACGGTGGAAGTCGTGCCGGCCGATGGTGGCACCAAGAGCACGATCCAGTGGCGCGCGGCGTTCTACCGCTTTCTGGCGCCCGGCGAGCCGGCGCCGGATATCGCCGACGGCAATGCTGCGAAAGCCGTAGCCGCCTTCGGCAAGCAGACGCTGGAAGGGCTGAAGCTAAAGAGCGAGGCCAAGACGTGAGATTGAGGGCCGCGGGCCTTCTCTGTCTCTGGATGCTTGTTGCGACAGCGAGTGCGGCACGCGCCGACGAAGCCTATATCACCAACCAGAACGGCGACGATCTCAGCGTGCTGGATCTCGCGACGCGGAAAATCGTGGCGACGATCAAGATCCCCGGCAAGCCGGCCGGCATCGCCATGGCCCGCGACGGCAGTCGCGCCTACATCACAAGCACCAACGGAAAGACTGTCAGCGCCGTCGATTGCGTCACGCGGACCGTCGTCGGCAGCTTGGCGCTGCCGGACGAACCGGTCGGCATCGCCGTCGGCGCCGACGGCCGCTTCGTCTATGCCGCCGGGTTCTTTCTCGGTCACCTCTATAAGATCGACGTCCAGACAATGAAGGTTGCGGCAGACGTGGTGCTCGGTGGCACGCCGGCGGGCCTCGCCGTGACGCCGGACGGCCGCCACCTCGTCGTGACCAAGCGCGACGCGGATCAACTGGCGATCGTCGATCCCGATACGCTCGCCATCGATGCGACGGTTGCCGTCGGCCATCGGCCCTACGGCGTCATCGTCGATGCGCTGGGCCGCGCCTACACGGCCAACGTCTACGGCGACGACGTCTCGGTTGTCGACATCGCCGCGCGCCGGCTCGTGGGAACCGTGCCGGTCGGCAAGCGGCCTTATGTGATCGCGCTGGCCAATGGCAAAGGGTTTGTCACCGACCAGTACGAGGGCAAGGTCGCGGTCTTCGACATGAAGACGCTGCAGCCGATCACCCGCATCGCCGTCGGCGACTATCCCGACGGGATCCAGGCGAGCTTCGACGACAAGACGGTCTATGCCGTGGACTGGGAGAGCAACGACGTCTCGGTGATCGACGCCGCGACGCTGAAGGTCACGGCGACCATTCCGGTCGGCGACAGCCCGCGGTCCTTCGGCACCTTTCTGCGCAAGGCGCCTTGAGCGCCTCCTCGCTTCACGCAATCTCTTGCACGCGATTGCGTCCCCTGATCTTCCGGCGGCTCCCGCCTGCCGCTACATGACGGCTTCATGCCCGACCTCGAATCGTCAACCGCGCCTGTGATCTTGTCCCAAAACAGCAGCCGCCCCTTCCGTCTCGCGGGCTACACGCGTGCCGACATCCGGGAGGCGTTCCGACCAACGTCGCGCAGCTTGCGATTCGCGTTGCGGACGACGGCGGCCGCACTGCTCGCTCTGGCGATCGGATCGGCACTGGGCTTTCACGAGGCCTATTGGGCCGCCGTCACGACCTGGGTGCTGGCTGTGCCGGGCCGAGGCATGGTGCTGTCCAAGGCGTTTTACCGCACGATCGGGACCATCGCCGGGGCGGCGGCTGCACTTGCCGTTCTGCCCCTGGCCGGTCATGCGATCCTGCAACTGGTGGCTTTGTCCGTCTGGGTCGGCGTCTGCGCGCTCGTCGCGACGTTGTTTCGGCGCTTTCAGGCCTATGCCGCACAACTCGCCGGCTACACCGCGACCATCGTGGCCGTCGTCTCCCTGCAGGATCCGACAGGTCCCACTCTGCACCCATCGCTCGAACGCATCTCGTTGGTTCTCATCGGGATTTTCTCGTCCAGCCTCTTGGCGTGGCTGTTCGCCAAACCGATCGTCGACGCCGACCTCAAGGCGCAGGCCGGAGGGTGGGCGGCCAAGGCGGCGTTCTGGGCAGCCGAGATCCTGTCCCGCAGCGACAATCGTTTCGAGGAAATCGCGCCGAACCAGGACCTTTGGCTCGGCTTGGGCGAGTTCGAGGCGACCTGCGAATATGCGGCGTTCGAGTCGCCGATTTTCCGAGCGCGACTGGCGGCCATCCGACGTCTGACAGGCGCCGAGAT
The DNA here is from genome assembly GCF_009765775.1 of Beijerinckia sp. L45. Taxonomy (GTDB): domain Bacteria; phylum Pseudomonadota; class Alphaproteobacteria; order Rhizobiales; family Beijerinckiaceae; genus RH-AL1. Next base: position 4,067 of record NZ_LMUU01000014.1, on the reverse strand, counting down.
GTCGCTGATTTCCGCCGCACGTTCGTTGCGGCGGCTCGGCATTTCGGCGGAGCGCCGCGACGCCCTGCACGTTGCGCCGACGCTTCAGGCCGCCGCTGGAGTCCTCGCCAAGGGCCTTCGCCCGGCCGAGGCGATCGAGGCGCTTCGTGACGCCGCCAAAGGGCTCACTTCGGAGACGGGCGGTAGCAGCGACGCTCCTAATGCTCGTGCCATTGCAGCGCGGGTCGACGACCTTGCCGACCGCCTCGACCGGATTGGGCGCGATCTGTCCTTTCTGACGACCGAACCGGCGCGCATTGTATCGCCCGCGGCCATCCATCGCGATTGGCGCTTCAGCGTCAGCGTCGGGGTCCGGTCTTTTCTCGCCACGCTGACGATCGGGCTGCTCTGGCATGCCACGGACTGGAGCGGCGGCGGCTTTGCCTTCATCTTCACCGCGATCGCCTGCACGCTGTTCGGCGTCCTGCCACGCCCCGCGACCGGCCTGAAACGCTTCGCGCTCGGGATCGCCGCGACCGTCGTCTTTTACCTGCTCTGGCACGCCCTGCCGGGCACGGCGACCATCGGGCCAAGCATTACGCTGTTCGCAGTTCTTGGCACGACCTACGTTGGGGCTGTCGGCCTTTCCAACCGGTTCGTCCCGGCGATGGATTTCAACTGCAATTTCACCGCCCTGATGCTCGGCGCAGGTCCATCGCTGATCGGCTTTAGCGAAGCCGCAGCCCTGGGGGCGGGACTTCTGGTTGGGATCGGCGTCGCACACGCGGCGTTTCGGCTGCCACCCAGCGGGGCGACCTGGCGTGCGGCGCGATTGGAAAAAGCCCTGCGCAAGAACCTCCGGCGCCTGGCCGATGGACGCTGGCGGCCGCAGCCCCACACGTGGGAGACGCGGATGTACGATCTTCTGAGCCAGCATGCCTTGGCGGAGGCCGCGCCCGGGCGATCCACGGCCGCCTTGCGGCACTGCCTCCTCACTCTCGATATCGGCCTCGAGATTTTGCGGCTGCGCGCCATCGCCGATGATGCTGCGACGCCATCCTGGGTCGCTACGATTATCGCCGATGTCCTGCGCGGATCCATTCGCGCCGTGTCGAGATCGGTTGCGGCCGACAGCTTGCGTTCCGCTGCGGAGGCCCTACTGACGCAGGGCCACGGACGCTGCCCTGTCGCCGAGGACGCCGCGGCTGCTCTGCAAATAATCATCGGATGCGTGGTCGCCTGGGACCAAGCAGCGTAGCGTTCGGTCTTGAAGGATGGTTCGCGCTGGCCAATCGATACGGACTACAAATTCGAACGGCCTTGGGCTCCGACGCGTCGGGTTTGGCCGAATTTTTGGCGCAGGCTGGTCAGACCGTTGGCGTCGATGTGCTGGCGAACCGGCTGGAGGGGCTTCATCGGTCCAGCAGCGGCGTCGCACTGATCGCCGTCGAGTGGGGCCCGCCGACGGGCGTCGTCGTGGTGAACTGGATGCAGACTCTGAGTGACGATCTTCCGGTGGCGCAGATCAGTCTGCTGCTGGTGTCGCCGGACGAACGCAGACGCGGTGTCGGGCGCTTGCTGCTGAAAGCCGCGTCGCAAGCGACGCGCACGGCAGGCTGCGGCAGCATGCTCCTGGCGGCGCCTTTGCTGGCCGACGCGAGCGTGGCTGCGTTCTGCGCCGCCACGGGGTTCGAGGCGCACGGTGCGGTCTACGCGCGTGCCTTGCGCAAGAAGGTTTAGCGCGTTGTTGAGGCGAGCCCGACGAGGCTCAAGGGTCGAGGAGTGTCGCTTCTGGCGTGCTCGGGGCACCAACGGCGCCGCGCGACGAAAACGCCAGCGCGCAGACGGCGGCGAAGACGATCAGCGCGAAGCCGATCAGATCCGTTTCGGTCGGACGATCCGCCAACAGGATGGCCGACGAGATCGCGCCGATCACCGGCACCATCAGGGTGCCGAGACCCGCCGTGCCGGCCGGCAGGTGTCGCACGGCCGCAAACCACAAGAAGTAAGCCAGCGCCGTTCCGAGAAACGCATTGTAGGCGACGGCTAGCCCCGACACGAGATGCAGCGTCCCGCCATGGCCGCCGATGATTGCGCCGCCGATCGCGACTGCCAGCGAGCCGACCGCCAGCTGCCAGGCTGCGATCGCGATCGGGGTCGCTTCGACGGTCACCCACTTGAGGTAGACCGTGCCGGCCGCCCAGCTCAAAGCAGCGCCCAGCGCGCATAGAATTCCAATTGGAATACCGTTGCTGACAAGAGGCCACAGGACCACCGCGAGGCCGGCCACTGCGGCCAAGAGCGCGACGATGCGCGGACGGTCCAAACGCTCCTTGAGGATCGGTGCCGCCATCAGGGATACCCAGACCGGCATCGTATAGGCGCAGAACGCCGCCCGCCCCGTCGTCGTCCCGATCTGCGCATAGCTCGTGAAGATGTTGTAGGCGGCGACATTGAGGATGCCGGCCACGACAATATGGAGACGCGGCCGCCCGCTCGGAACAAACAGGCTCGTTCCTCTAAGCCTGGCGACGGCCAGCAGGGCAAGCGCTCCGACGCCCAGACCGACGGTCCGCAGTGTCCATGGTTGCACGTCCTGCAAGGCGAGTTTGACCGCCGGCCAGTTGAGCCCCCAGAGCACGCAGACGCCCAGGAGCCCGAGGCTGGCGCCAAGCGGAGCCCGCCGTTCCGGCGCCCCCACGCCGGCCGCGACAGGATCGTGCGGTCGATCGCCGATGGCGACTTGATGTCCGGAGGTCATGGGTGTGGTCTCAATCGTGATCGCGTGCGCGCTGCGGCTCGGCATGGCCGACGATGCGGACGACGCTGGCGCAATCGGCACGCACCTGGCGGTCGAGGGCATCGACATGCGCATGGACCGCGTCGACGCTGAGCGCGGGGTCGACGAGGCAATGGTAGTTGACGACCAGACCAGCGGCCGTCTCGCGGACGCGGACATCGTGTACGTCGAAGATCGTGCCGCACTCCGGGGCGCGGCGGAGCAGGGCGGCGGTCACCTCGCCGAGCGTCGCCGGCTCGCAGTCGCGGCCGTCGAGCTCGCTCACTTCAAGCGGCTCGATGTGGCTCTCGACCTCGAAGCCAGCGCCAAGATCGTCAGCGATCGCGATCTCCAACGCCGTCACGATTTCATGTGCTTTCCCGAGGGTCATGCGCCCGTCGACCTCGGCGTCGAAACTGACGGATTTTTTCGCGTCAAGCGACTGCACGGTGACGTGATGGATCGGCACGTGACGGCGGTTGGCGATGAGGAGCACGCGCTCGACGATGGTCTCGTCGTCGAGCGCAATCGGCTTGGTGCTTACCGAAATCGTCACTTCCGGATGGGCGCGCGTGACCGCCGCTACCACTTTGTGCTCGATGTCGGCGACGCGCTCCAGGGTCAGGGTACGCGAGACCGTGATGCCGACGTCGCCCAGAATCTCGCTGCCGATCGGGCGCAGCCTCAACTGCTCGACATCGATCACTCCGGCCACGCCTTCGATGATCGTCCGGATCGGCTCGCTCAAGCCCTTCGGCGCGGTATCGATGAGGGTGGCGACCGTCTGCGAGCCGAGGCGGAATCCCGCTATCGCGACGAAGGCGGCGACGCCCAGCGCGGCGATCGCGTCCCCGAGCGGAAAGCCGTAGCGCGTCGCAATCAGCCCGGCGAGGGCGAGGACCGAGGCGACGATGTCGCTCGCGAAGTTCAGCGCGTCGGCGGCGAGCGCGTCGCTTTTTGTCGCCTTAGCGATGCGGTCGAGCGAAACCCAGCGCCAGGCGTCGGTGATGATCGAAACGATCAGCACGCCGAAGGAAAAGATGCCGGGTTCGACGTCGCCGCCACCGCCGTACAGACGCTTGATGCCCTCGACCAGGATGAAAACGGCGAGCGCGATGAGAAAACCGGTCTGCATCAGCGCCGACAGCGCCTCGACCTTGCCATGGCCGAACTGGTGGTCCTCGTCGGCAGGCTTCGCCGCCATCCGGATCGCGAAGTAGCTCATCAGCGTGACGCCGACGTCGCCGAGATTGTTGCCGGCCTCGGAGAGAAGGGCAAGCGAGCCCGAAAGCAGCGCGGCGACGAATTT
>NZ_LMUU01000155.1 GCF_009765775.1 Beijerinckia sp. L45 | reverse complement strand
CGCTGGCGCAGGAGCGGCGGCTCGTGGTCGGTTCGGTCGGCACCGCGATGCGGAAGCTGGCCGAAGGCGATCTCACCTACCGGATCGCCGATCGTCTTCCCGGCGATTACAACACGTTGCGCGACGATTTCAACAACGTGGTCACGCGTCTGCAAGACGCGATCGGATCGATCACCGAGTCTGCCGGGGGCCTCCGCGAGATCTCCCGCGAAATCGAAATCTCCTCCGACCGCCTCTCAGGGCGGACCAGCCAGCAGGTCGTAACCCTGGAAGAGACCGCAGCCGCGCTTCACGAGATTTCGGCAACGTCGCGAAGCAGCGCCGAAGGCGTGCGGGATGCCGCGGCCGTCGCGTCGCAAACGAAAAGCGAGGCGCTGCGCTCCAGCGCCGTCATGCGCGAAACCACGTCGACGATGTCCGAGATCGCGGCCAGTGCCGAGCGCATCAAGCAAGTCATCAGGGTGATCGACCAGATCGCGTTCCAGACCAACCTGCTGGCCCTCAACGCGGGCGTCGAGGCGGCGCGAGCCGGCGAGGCCGGTCGCGGTTTTGCCGTGGTCGCCCATGAGGTCCGGGGCCTTTCCGTCCGCTCGACCGAGGCGGCGCGCGAGATGAAGGCGCTGATCGACGAAAGCTCGAAGCAGGTGACGCGCGGCGTGCGCCTCGTCGGCGACACCGGCGACGCGCTGCAGGAAATCGTCGGCCGCATCGCCCGCATGGATGGGCTGATTTCCGACATCGCCTTGTCTGCGCAGGAACAGGCGCTCGGTATCGAGGCCATCAGCACGGCCGTGCAGACGATGGACTACGCCAACCAGCAGAACGCCGTCATGGTCGAGGAAGCGAGTTCGGCTGTCAGCGGCCTAAAGGGCGAGGCTGAGACCTTGGTCGGGCTGACGAACCATTTCCAGATCGCGCGCGCCGCACCGCGGCTCGTTGCCGAAAGGGTTCCAAGCAACGCGTGGACGGCAGACGCTGCATCGGCCCGGCGAGCGGTCGCTTAAGACGAACGCCCATCGCTTCGGACCTCCATAGGCCGCTTCCCCAATCCGTTTCAGGCTCGCCTTCGGTGGGGATCTCGCATTGCTTATACTCGCATTGCTTATAAATGCGTGCCGCGGCGATCGCGCGAGGCTTGAGCGTTTCAGGCCCAAGGCCGAGTCAAGCGCATCGAAACAATATTCGGTCCCGCAGATTTCGTTTGAACCGCGCTAGGTACAGAGCAGCGGTCAATCCCGCCGAACCGCCGGCGCATACCCCGACACCGTCGGAAATGGATATCGGGGGCGTTGGGTCGCCAAGGTAAATTGATAAATCTAAAGGCTTTTCAAGGCGGCAATCGCATCTTCGGTATAGTCGATCGCGCCATCCCAATAGGCCTGCAGAACAAGCCGGTTCATGCAGAGCCAGCTCGCCAGCAGCCCCTCCTCGTGCGACGACAACCAGGCCCCGCCCCGGAGGCAAGCGCTTGCACGCACCCTTGCCTCTCCCACCATTCCCTGTATAAGGCACGCTTCGTTTCGGCCGGAGGCTGAACGGACGGCTCGCCTATGCGAGCAGGCTCAAACTCTTCAATCGCGCAATCGATCGAAAGCCAAGCCGGCGTCCCGTGTCTCCGCCTTCGTGTGGTTACTCGTCGGGCCTTTCCGGGGCTCGAAGGGCTTCGCGCCGAGACG
>NZ_LMUU01000146.1:8469-10439 GCF_009765775.1 Beijerinckia sp. L45 | reverse complement strand
AGACCCGTGACGACGAGGCGGCACTCACCGCCGACATCGTCGCGCTTGCCCTCCCATATGGTCGCTACGGCTATCGTCGCATCACAGCGATGCTGCGTCGGTCCGGCTGGGTGGTGAACCGCAAGCGGGTCGCACGGATCTGGCGACGGGAGGGGCTGAAGGTCCCGCAGAAGCAGCCGAAGAAGGGCCGGCTCTGGCTTAACGACGGATCGTGTGTTCGGCTGCGGCCGGAGCGGCCCAATCACGTCTGGTCCTATGACTTCGTCGAGGACAAAACCCATGACAAGCGAAAGGTCCGCATGTTGAACGTGATCGACGAGTTCACCCGGGAATGCCTCGCGATCCGGGTCAGCAGACGGCTGAACGCGACCGACGTCGTCGACGTGCTGTCGGACCTGTTTATCCTGCGCGGTGTGCCTGGCCACATCCGTTCAGATAACGGGCCCGAGTTCATCGCCAAGTCGGTTCGGGAGTGGATCGTCGCCGTGGGAGCACGAACGGCTTACATCGAGCCTGGAAGCCCCTGGGAGAACGGATATTGCGAAAGCTTCAATGCGAAGCTCCGCGACGAACTTCTCAACGGCGAGATCTTCTACTCGTTGAAGGAAGCGCAGGTCATCATTGAGGGCTGGCGGCAGCACTACAACGCGATCCGCCCGCACTCATCGCTCGCTTACCGACCACCTGCGCCTGAAGCCTTGGTGTGGCCGGCCGCGCAACCCGGACCCGCTACGCCGGCCACACCAGCCCTCGCGCTCCGGCCCGTCATGAACTAACATAAACCCCGGACCACTCAGTGGGGACCGGCCACACCAGCGTATGCGCAAGAAAAGGATGCACCGACCGTTTGCGCAAAGACGCCTCAGGATCAGGAGGCTGCTCCCGAGCAAGAAGGCTCCATCTCCTCGAGCGTCCCGCTCTCGGAAAGATCAAGAAGCGTCTTCTCGATAAGGGCATCAACCTGCAGCTCAACACCGGCGAAGTTTTCGGCAACGTCAGTGTCGTCATTCGCCGTGGCGCAAAGGTCGCGGACCATCCTGTAACGCTTCTTACAAGACCGAGTAAGGTATCAAGCTATAATTCGCATTCTGGATAAAGCAAGATTGTATGAGCGACAGCGAACCATAAAATTCCGGCGATGCCGAGCGTCGCCGATCCAGCAACTCCTTCGCCCGCTAGAGGGAGAACGAAAAATGCGTTAACGATCCATACGGCCGCGGCGTACGCAAGGCCAAGCAGCCAGGGCGGTCCGCGCCAATGCGGCTGGAGAAAGAGGCCGTAAACAATTGCCATCATGAGCCCGACTAACACATGGAAGGCCATGTTGAAGAGGCCACTGTGAGGAGTCGGCGCTCCCAATAGCTGAGTGAGCAATTTCAGCAGGCCGCCGTGGGCTGTCTGCAAATGGATAAGATCTGCGCTCCAGAGCGCTGCCACATTGAGCGCGATTGCTATTGCTCCAGCAACAAGGGCTGCAGAGATGCGTTCTGAGAAGACAGGTTGTGAACGAGTTGCCTGACTGCCGTCCGTCGATCCTAATCTAATCTTTTCCAAGTAACAGTCCTGTGAGGATCGTATCAAAAAGTTCTGCTGAAAGCGTCCTACGATCTTGCCGACGACCTCAGCACTTGTTGTGTATGTACAAATTCTCTCGTAGAGCCCGACCGCGGCCGCCAAGCTCAGTGCATTTCTCACGTTTCTCGAACCATGCGGCGAACCACATCATTCAGGGCGCGCGCTTCGACCGGGTTGATATGACTAAGCACGTGTTTGCGGATGGAATCCGCATGAACCGGACGCGCCGCCGCGATCATCTTGCGGCCGAGCGGCAGGATCGAGACCTGCACCCCTCGCTTTAATGCCGAACTATCTCGACGGACCAGCATCCGGCGCTCCATGCGCGTGAGTTGATGCGACAGCCGGGCCTTGTGCCAACCGAGCGATTTGGCCAAATCGAACTGGAGCAGTTT
>NZ_LMUU01000146.1:0-8459 GCF_009765775.1 Beijerinckia sp. L45 | reverse complement strand
GGATCTGGCGACGGGAGGGGCTGAAGGTCCCGCAGAAGCAGCCGAAGAAGGGCCGGCTTTGGCTCAACGACGGATCGTGTGTTCGGCTGCGGCCGGAGCAGCCCAATCACGTCTGGTCGTACGACTTCGTCGAGGACAAGACCCATGACAAACGCAAGGTCCGCATGCTGAACGTGATCGACGAGTTCACCCGGGAATGCCTCGCGATCCGGGTCAGCCGGCGGCTGAACGCCACCGACGTCGTCGATGTGCTGTCGGACCTGTTCATCCTGCGCGGCGTGCCAGGGCACATACGTTCAGACAACGGCCCTGAGTTCATCGCTAAATCGGTTCGGGAGTGGATCGTCGCCGTTGGAGCGAGAACGGCTTACATCGAGCCAGGAAGCCCCTGGGAGAACGGCTATTGCGAAAGCTTCAACGCGAAGCTCCGTGACGAACTTCTCAACGGCGAGATCTTCTACTCGTTGAAGGAAGCGCATGTCATCATCGAGAGCTGGCGGCAGCACTACAACGCGATCCGCCCGCACTCATCGCTCGCCTACCGACCACCTGCGCCTGAAGCCTTGGTGTGGCCGGCTGCGCAACCCGGACCCGCTACGCCAGCCACACCAGCCCTCGCGCTCCGGCCCACCATGAACTAACATAAACCCCGGACCACTCCGCGGGGACCGGACACCCATCATACAGTCTTCGTGCATAGTGCATAGTAAGCTGCAAGCTGGAGTAGCGACGCGGCATAAGTACTTCGGCGGCTCGCCTCAAAGATCTTGATTTAGCGCCACGCTCACGAGGCGACCCGCATCATGTAACGGCGTTGCACAAGACGACAGACCTTTTCAAGCAGTTGGGCGCTTGTGGCGACCTTCGGATTTGCACCCTTTCGATGACGCAGCCGAGGACCAGCATTTCTATAGTCTACATAGGCAGCTTGCCGTTGAACCTAGCTACAGACATCAGGTATTCCTCGTGACCTCGGAAGGATATCAGATCGGTCACGGGGCGCTGCTTACCTTCGATGAGTGGGCCCTGTCTACCCAAGAGCTGCATCACGTCTTGATAAAAATAACTTTTTTCACAAAAGACGGAACGCCTAAATGGCGCTTGCTTAATCCAATAAGTTGCTGGCGCTGCCATGACGACTCGGACGCGACGAGCTAAATCACCGGATTCGACATCAGCAGAGCTAAAACGAAAGAATTCGGATAGAGGAAAGTCACCAAACTCTTTACCAGCCCCATCGTTGTGAATGAAGACAATTGCTCCGCATGCCGCAGCCTCTCTTGCCATTCGATCTTTGCCTGGGAAATGGCCAAAGTCAATGTATATTGAACTATTTCTATAAAGCTCTACAAGACTCTCGCTGGAAAAACCTGTGAGCGCCAAATGTTCGATGTCTTTTGCGCCCTCAAAGAAGCGGGACGCCAACGCGCCTCCTTTCTGTTTGTTGAATATGATACCACTTCCTCGTTTTCCCGGATTGATGCCGTCGAACCTATATATCTCTGATACATAGTCGCCAAGTCTATACACTTTCTCCGCGTCCATTTCTACGAGGAACCTATGTGCGTATTCGCTTTGAAAAAAATGTATCAATTTATCGTCGGCAAAGATGCCATCTTTGATATGTTTATCTAGCAACTCTGGATGCTTTTTTATCACGTTGTCGACCGACAGCCACCATATTGCGGTAGAAGCCGGCGCGAACTGCTTATAATTTGCTGCAAATATTTCTGGAACCACAATCAGCCTATTGTCTTCTAGTGAGAACGCACTCTCCGCCTTTGGCGCGTAGTTGGCGAAAACGCTTAGACACTCGTTGCTTGCAGGCTCCGAGCAGACAACGTTGTTGCCGAATCGTGTGTGATTTGCGCCATTGCCATAATAGGCAATCCTCGACCGAACCCCATATTGATTAAAGGCATAATTTGCCTGGTGAATGGCCTCAGTTCCGCCCGTGACGAAGATAGGACATACGAATGTGATGCTTTCGAAACCACCTAACGGCATAGGGTCACCTTTGTCTCAACGCCTGGAAACCAGGGTATTTATCTCCTGATAATCGCACGAGCTTGCGCTAAACTGATGCTGGAGCCAGAACTGTCTAAGGCTCTGTGATATCGATGAGCCTAGCAAATAGGCGTATCGATCGTTTATGATGGAAACATCGGTAAGTGCGGCAAACGCGCTTGCAGATTCTTGTTCACACGGTACCCATGTCGGGAATGCTTCCGTTCATAAGCGGGGGCTTAACACCGATTGGCCTGCAACCACTTTTCGGCGCCTGTGAGAGACTGATTAATGACTTGATCCATGTCTAAGTATTGGTAAGTGCCGCATCGTCCTATAAATGAGATTCTCGAAGCATCGAGTTCCGATAAGCACGTGTAACGTCGATAAATTTTTTCGTTAAGCCCGTCTGCGGTTTTAACTGGATAGTACCGTTCCATAAAATTGTCCCGATAGTCGCAGGGCTCTTCCCGAGTAAATGTACGACGATAAGTCTCATGTTCAAGATGGTTTGGCATTAGATGCCATGCCGTCTCGCGCGTGTAGGGACTCGAGTCTGTGTAATTTATAACGCTGTACGGAAGTACAAACGGGGACCAGGGTGCTTCAACTTTATCGATTTCAACGGAGCGATGATGAAATCGAATGGACCTATAAGGCAGTTCCCCTTCTCTGAAATTATAGAATTCGTCAATAGGCATGGAAGCGAAGCAATACCTTACATCGCTTAACATGGCCTGGTCAAATGAGGTATCTAATGAAACTTTAATTAGCGGATGATCCAATAAATTCTTAAAAAAACTTGTGTAACCTAAATTTGGCATAATTTGTGTGTCAGACGTAGGAAAATAAGTGTCCGTTTGATCAGTCCGCAAAGGAATTCTCTTTATTACAGACGCTGATAGATCCTCAAGGTTTACTCCCCACATCTTTTTCGTGTAAGGTCTAAAAAACAAATCCGTCAGTAAGGTGCCTATTCGAGATCCAAGATACTCGGCTGCATTACTTGGATTTGCGACTGGAATTGCGATTTTTTTCAGATGTTCCTTTCCTTGATCAGATGTTGAAAATGCGGTTCCGAAGACTGCGTTGATTGTGTCGAGATTGATCGGCATTGCCGTCAAAACGCCAGAAGGAAGTTGCGCTCTTACTCTGTGCGTGAACGAGGTCCAATGTGCATACTTCTGCACCCACGCGAGGACGCGTTCATTTGCCGTATGAAAAAGATGAGGTCCATAACGGTGGACCCTGATGCCGTCTGGACCTGTCTCATCAAATGCATTACCAGCGATATGCGATCGCTTGTCGATGACATGGACTCTGACGTCGGCCTCTGCCAAGCATCTAGCATACACCGCTCCGGCGAAGCCCGCTCCGACTATCAAGACGCTTCGGCGTTCGACGTTCATCAAAACCTTCTTAGGATTGCCGGACTTAGACTGCGCTTACAGAGCGGCGGGTTCGCAGATGCAAACATGGGAGATCTGGCTTGTGCGAAGCATGTGTTGGCCTGCCCGATCTGCATCGTAAGCTGAACACAATGATTCGCTGGCAGTTAACGTAAAGCCGAGCGCATAGCCTACGCCAGACCGTCATCGCCATTTCTCAGAAATTGGAATATCGGCGCTTATTTTTTCGGTCATGGGCGCTCCATTTCAACATGGTTTCTCATTCGGCCACGCTAATGGTTCGGATGGCTGAATTGGCTATGCGGCACCCCCGACGATATCCATAAGCTTTGCGTAGTCAGTTACGACGTCGTACTTCACCCGCCTTCGAAAATACGAAGAGTTATACGACACCCACGTGGAAAGCGGGCGCAGCAAGCTGCGCCCGGCAGATCGCGAGCGCAGCCTGCAAGCGCTTATGACCACGAACCTTCTGAAGCGCCTTGAAAGTTCGGTCGAGGCGTTCCGTCTCACCTTGCGCGCACTCAGCGGCAACATCGTCCGGACGTTGGACACCATCGCAAGCTTTGAGCGCTCCGGCGGGTCTCAGACCGTCGGCGACTATCTAGCCGATATTTCGCTGGATGATGAAGCCGACGATTTTTCGATCGTAGTACACGCGAGCGTCAGGAATTCGACTCGCGCCAGAAAAGTTTTGAATCGCACCTCGTCGAACGCGGTGGCGTTGGCCGCGACTTCGGCCGCGAAATACTCCCCGATGGCCCAAGGGAGCAGGGTGAAATAACGACCGCGTAGCGAAACGGTGGTGATCCCGTAGACCAAGGCGGCCTCCAGGCTTTGATCGAGGCCACGAACGCCTACAATATCAAGCCCTTGGGTTCCGTCACCCAACCCATCCCCCCAAGCTAAGTCCATTTGTCCCCCACCAAGAGATATTGTCGCATTTGCGGACTGCAAGTCGAGGAGTCCATGGGGGTATCGTTCCTACGAGAGTCGCATCGAGCAGACTAAAATACCTCCGCGAACTCACGATCAGCGTAGTAGCGAACCTTCTGGGCGATGACGGGCGCCTGGCCCTGGAGGAGCAGGATTTCGAGGCTGGAATGCAACCGCATAGGCCTTGAGCCGAGGCATGGGCATATCGAGAAGCGACGGATAGTCGATGTCGAGGACGCCGAGCGTAATGGCATCGCCGTAGCCGATGTCACATGGATCGGCAGTCGCGCGCCGGCCAGCTCAGCTGAACGTCCGAGGAAACGCCGCTGTGCTCGTCCTCCGCCCGCGCCGCGGCTGCCCTGAGCGTCTCCGGCTTGGAGACTACGCCGTCCTCGCTCGGGATCTCCCGCACCTCGCGGAAAATCTCGTCCACCCGACCGGGCGCGTTGTCGCCGGTATGGAGCAGGTCGAAGTCTCCCGTCGCCCGATAAGGTGAAAAGGCGCGGTTGCGCGCCCTGGCGATGTCGGGGTATCCCGAGTGCGCGTTTTTTTTTTGCGGGGACGATAGCTCGTCCTTTCCACGACTACGCTGCATCTTACCGCATTCAAGAAGCAAGGACATATAAGATATTGCCAAAATCACCATTACGATAGTGTCATTTTATTTGATGCCGTTTTTACTTTTTAGACCTACAGCATTAACATGCTGGAGACCGACAAGCGCACTGGTCGAATTTACCGCTGAGCCCAAACGTCAATGATCAAGCTTTATGGATGCATCCTCCTTGTCTTCTTTTTGGGGTACCCCGCGGCAGCACTGTTAACGCACGGTCTCGATCCAACTTTATGGCCGACCGAAGTTGTCGCGCCAGGTGAATGGTTTGGCTATTTACCTTCGGTGCAGCCGGGTAAACTTTTTTTCGCTTATTGGCAGATGATGATCGGCCGCTCGCAAGCCTTCGCGAACGGCGGGATCATAACTTTCGCTTGCCTTCTTGCGCCAATCGTCGTCGCGGGCGTGCTGGTGTTTTTTGGGAAGCCGCTTGCCCTGCTCCGAGATGAATCGGGGCTCTATGGCACCGCGCGGTTCGCGACCTCGTCTGAGATGTCGACCATGAGCCAAGGTCTTGAGCTTGGTATCAATCCCGAGACCGGCACTCCTGTGCGCGTAAAGGTACAGGGGACGCTCGTTACGATTGCACCGCCTCGGATGGGCAAAACCTCTGGATTCCTCATTCCCAACCTGGCCTTTCCCGAGTCACAATCTTGGGATGGACCGGCCGTTGTCCTAGACACCAAAGGCGAAGTCTATCGCGCTGTCGGCGATCGCCGTCGCGCGCTCGGCCGTGAGGTCGTGTGTCTCGATCCGCTTGATTTGGTGCAAGGAAACGGCCGTTGGAATCCCCTCGCGAAGATTGATCCGGCGGACGTACTTTACATGCAGCGCACGGCGCTCGCGCTGTTACCAGAAGGGTCCGGTGGAGGCGATGAAGCGTCTGCCTACTTCCGCAACAAGGCCGTCGATCTTCTCACCGGCGCGATGTTCGTTGCCCTTCAGTCGGAGACGCGAACGCCATCGGCGATGCAGTATTACCTTGCGAACGACAACGCCTTCATCGCGGCACTTAAAATGAGTGATGCGCCGGCGGCGCGTGCCGCTCTCGACATCATGGAAGCGGATCCGAAAACGCGGGATCCCATCAAGGCCACCGCGTCTCAGGCGCTGCAATGGCTCGCTGACGATCGGCTGCAAGAGCTTGTAAGTCGGAACTCCTTCAACCTGTCCGATCTTTCGTCCGGCAATATCGATCTCTTCATTGCCATTCCGCCTGAGTACAAGCGCATTCTCGCGCCCTTCCTCCGTTGGCTTCTGTCGGACATTTTTGCGAGCATCCGCCGAAATCGTCCAAAAGAGCGCGTTCTTGTATTCGTCGACGAAGCGGCAGCCCTGGGCCGTTTCGATGAGATCCTGACCGCCGCTGGGGAGCTTCCGGGCTATGGCGGAAGCTTGTGGACCTTCTGGCAAGATAGGTCGCAGATCATTGCCCTTTACGGCGAGGCTGGCGCGTCGACGATCCTCAATACTGCCGAGGTCGTGACCATCTTCAATCTTCCCGCCGTCGACCCCGACGAGACCGAGCGATGGTCCCGCACGATTGGTGATTATACGGCCCTCGTTGCAACGAGCAGCCAGTCAGGCAGCAAAGAAACAAAGTCCAAATCGTGGACGCCGCAAGCGGCGCGATTGATGGCGCCAAGCGCGCTCATCACCATGCCGAAGCACGAGCTCTTGGCGTTTGTCAACGGCGGTGGTCGCGGGAGCCATCCGATCAAACTTCGGAAGACGGTCGCGCATATTGACCCGCGTTTTGAGCGTTTGGTTCAGAGCACGCCACCGGTTGGAACCACCGGTTAAGACCTATCTAGTTGGCAGCGCGAAGATACTGCAGGGGAACGCGGCCTTCGGCGTAGCCGGTACCGGATACCCAATAGCGGAGAATTGCGACGTTGCCTTCGATCCGCGCGAGAACGTATTTTGAACCTGGAGCCGCCGTTTCTGACGACATCAGGCCCTCCGGGCTCGTCCAATCAACACGTACCGGCTCAGTGCTGTCTATCACGACCCACTGCTTGGGGGTGTGACGGTAGGCCGTTACGGCAGATGCGAATAAAGCAATTATGACCGCACCCGCCATAGCGAGCGGTATGACCCGGTACGGAAGACGCGCCCGCCAGATCTCAAAGCGACTCGCGGTCGTCGCGATGATTGCTCGCTGTTCGGGCACCGCGTTTTCGAGCGACCGCACGAGTTCGCGTCGATGCGCGGGGGTCAACGCGAGTTTGGGATCGGCAATTGACTCAAAGCGCTCGCTCATTGGCTTTTTAAGAAGGCGATCCAATGCCTTCTTGCTCGCTTCACGCTTCGCAGCCGCGTCGGCTTTTCTGGCTGCAGCCGCCTGAGCCTCGGCGGCAGCATATTGGGCAGTCACTTCATCCTTCGACGGCATCGATCACCCAAAGCGCTGCAGGCTTCACAGCCTGCATGGCCGCGAGCCGAAACGCGGTAAGATCCTTCATGATGCGGTTCGCCACCGCAGGCGAATAGGCTTTGATGAGGGCCTGCTTGTCGATCGCGGGAATGCCACGCAAGCCGGACGCCGCCAAGACGGAGCGGGCCTGATCGTCGAGCATGAACTGCCGCAAGTGCTCGACAACCGCCGATCCAGCCGCCTTCTTGAGAAGACCGGGATCGATAGTGCCGCGAAGCTCATTCGCGATAACAAAGCGCGCTGCGGCCCAACCCTTGGCAGCATGCAGGAGCTTGCTGGCGTCAGCTAGCGCACCCGCTTCGGCAGCGGCGACGACAACGATACCGACCTCGATTCCGTTCTCTCGAAGATCATCGATAATATCTGGCATGACACCAAAAACGCTTCCCGACTGGTTGGCACCGAGATCGAGGATCGTGGGGCGCTAGATTTGGTAGAGCGCATTAATAAGAGGGTCGAGTTCTTGCCGGGCCGCCTGCCCGCCCGTGCGCTCGATCTCTTCTCGGCTTGCCCGCATCGGAAAATAGCGGACCGTTCCCGACTCGTTGGGCGCTTCGGATAGGCCGAACTCTGTTAGCCTGTGGACCGACTCGAGCTCCAGGATCGAAACGTCTGTCACGGCTTCGGCGAGTGCGCGGGTGACCGTGGTCTTTCCGATGCCACCGGTCTCCTGGGCGACGATGAGAAGTCTGGGCATGCCTAATCCTTTTTGAAAAGATGTTGGTGTTTGTCGCGCTGACTGCGACGAATCTCGTCTTCGCTCAGGGGCAGATCATCCGGGCCCGTCTCCGGCGGCTCACGAAGCTCTGGGGCCAGGCGCGCTCTCGCCCTCTCGGGCGCTGGTGGCGGATCGTCGCCTACACCCTCGGTGGCCACATCCTTCCGACGTCCTCGCTTTTGGCCTTCGACCGCGCTGGCGATCGCATGAGCTCTGAGTTTGGTGACGATAGAGGTTAGGCGACGGACGGAGATCGGCCGCCTATCCGCTCCTTCGGTTACCCCCTGCTCTGCCAATCCCTGAGCTATCGCGCTCCACGGCGCCCCATCCTCCGACCGC
>NZ_LMUU01000153.1:259-4864 GCF_009765775.1 Beijerinckia sp. L45 | reverse complement strand
CGGAACCGGTGCTCTCCAGTCAATACGCGCACCTCGGTATCACCAAAACACACTGGTTCCGGGTTCACGCCTTCGGCGCGCCCCGGAATGACAGTTTCTAAATTCCCGCCGCGCCGCCATCCGAGCGCGGGTCATGCCCCGCCTCGATCCGGCCGTCCTTGCGGCGGACCAGCATGCCGGCGTGGCCGAACGTGTCGGCATAGGGCTCGTCCGACAGTTCGACATCGTGGCCGGCGCGGCGCAGCGCGGTCATGACGCTGTCGTCGAAGCGCGGCTCGAGGCGCAGCGACGTCGTGCTGGTGCCCCAGGTTTTTCCGAACAAAAAGCGGGGGCGGTCGATCGCCGAGGCGACGCTTTCGCCGAACAGCAGGCGGGAAAAGATCTGCGCCTGGAACTGCGGCTGGCCGTCGCCGCCCATCGAGCCGTAGCTGGCGATCCGCCCGTCATCGAAGGTGGCGAGCGCCGGATTCAGCGTATGGGTGGGGCGCCGCCCCGGCACCAGCGGGTTCACCGCCTTGGGGTCGAGCGAGAAGGAGATGCCGCGGTTCTGCAGCAGCACGCCGGTGCGTGGCAGCACGCAGCCCGAACCGTATTCCCAGTAGATCGACTGGATGAAGGAGACGGCCAGGCCGCTGGCGTCGATCGCGCCCATCCAGATCGTGTCGCCGGGCGCCGTCTTGATCGGGATCGAGGCCGCGCGCTTCATGTCGATCATGTCGGCTTCGCGCCGCAGGGCGTCCGGCGTGAGGAAATCCTCGGGCACGTGCAGCAGCTGCTCGAAATCGGTGCAGACGCGGTCGCGGATCGCCAGCGCCCGCTTCGAGCCTTCAATCAACCCGTGAATATGGGCAAAACTCTCCGGCTCCTTCACCGCGAGCCGGTCGAAGATGCCGAGGATGATGAGGCTGGCCAACCCTTGAGTCGGCGGCGGCGCATTGTAGTGCGTGCGGCCGGCAAGCGGCAGGACGAGCGGCTTACGCCACACCGCGCGGTAGCTCTTGAGGTCGGCACGGGTGCCGCCGGCCTCGATCGTGTCCATGTCGGTGGCGAGCTCGCGGGCGATGTCGCCGCGATAGAAATCATCCAGGCCGGCGTCGCCGAGATGCTCCAGCGTCGAGGCCAGCGCGGCGTTCTTGCGCAGCGTCCCGGCGGCCGGCGCCTTGCCGTCGACGAGGTAGGTCTGGGCAAACCCCGGCGCCTCGCTCAGCATCTCGAATTCGAACGGATGGGTGCGGGCTTCGGAGGGCGACGAGGCATAGCCCTCGCGGCCGAGGCGCACCGCGTCGCGCAACAGGTCGGGGATCGGCAGGCGGCCGCCGAGATGCTTGGCGAGATCGTGGGCCAGCGCCCAGCCGCCGACGGTGCCGGGGATGGTCACCGCGGAGAGCGGGCCGCGGGGTGGGATCGCGTCGTAGCCGAGGCCGCGATAGCGTTCCGCGGTGGCGCGGCTGCCGGCCGGGCCGCAGGCCTCGATATAGCGGACGCGGCCGCCGGGCTCATGGATCACCCAGAACCCGTCGCCACCGATCGCATTCATGTGCGGGTAGACGATGGCGATGGTCGCCGCCATGCCGATCATCGCCTCGATGGCGTTGCCGCCCTCGGCGAGGATCGCGCGGCCGGTCTCGGCCGCGGCGGTGTGGGGCGCGGCGACCGCGGCTTTATCGAAGAAGTGGCTCTCTATCATTCCGGCTGCTTAGCAAAAGCGAAGCCTAAGGCGAAAGAGCAGGTTCGGCCCTTTCATGGGGAAACGTCGGTCGAACCTTATATGATGACGGCAATGTCATTTCGGGGCGCGCAAGGACGGCGCTTGCCTGCGTGCCATGATTGGCAGCTCGCGCCCATTTTTCAAGCTGGGAGCTTAGCCCACAAGCACCATTGGTCCGGACCGAACACTTGGCCGTGAACCGTCCTGACGGCGGTTTGAAGATCGGCCGCGAGTTGCGCCGCATCACTTGTGGCCTGGTCGGGGTAGAGCCCGCTCTTGAAGGCAAGATAGCTCGTCGCCCGCCAAAGGAAAAACAAGTCCGAGTTTTCAAGACCGACAAGACGTTCGCAGAAGCCTTCGGACGAAACCAAGCCGCAATCGGCGAAGATCGCTGCAAGGCGAAACGCTGCCTCTTTTCCCGCAAGGGCCGTCTGAGTCGCGCTGTGGTATTGGGCATTGAACGCGTCGTAGATCGGAATCGGTGGGCGCGACGGTGCGATCAAGCTGGAATCCGGTTCATGAAAAGCGAGCGTGCCTCCGGGGCGAAGGTTTGCTGTCGCGAGGCGCATAAAACCCACCGGATCCTGCTGGTGGACGAGGACATATCGTCCAATCAGGAAATCGAACGGCTCTTCGCCCGACAACGGAATATCCGGGCCACCTTTGTAGAACGTGACGTTCCGCAATCCTCCGCTTCGAGCGCGTTCGGTCGCATGTTGAATCGCCTCGGGCGCGCGATCGATACCCACGACACGCCCCTGCGGGCCCACCAGGTCCGCCGCTAGAAAGGACACGTCCCCGGCGCCACAGCCGATTTCCAGGACCCTCATGCCCGGCGCAAGGCCTGCACTGCGCAACAGACGTTCGGTGATCGGACGGAGCAGTTCAGCCTGGAGCGTCAGGCGCGCCAATTCGATCGGCGCATGGCCCAGATGATATGTCGCCAAAGTGCGCTCCAATTATCGTTGTGGCATGTGAGCCTGCGAAGCAGGCCCGAAGGGCCGCGTTGCGGCTCTGGTGACGATTTCAGGCATCCGGATGGCCAGGGTTGCAAGGCAGGCCGCTCCCATCGACAGAGCCACAAGAATGAAAAGCTGGGTCGCCGACCATCCATTGCCGAGCAACATGCCCGCAATCAGTGGACCCGCGACGCCCCCGGCTCTGCCGATCCCCAACGCCCAGCCCAAACCTGTCGCGCCAAGAGATGCTGGATAGAACAATGTTGCCAGCGCGATCGCACTCTTTTGGCCGCCACTGATGCAGAAGCCGGCAAAGAAGCTGGCGAGGCTCAGTTGCCACATGGAGGCCGGCAATGATGGGCCAAGGAAACCGACCAGGATCATTCCCAGTGCGTATAGGGCGGCGAGCGATCGGCCGGCGCCAAATCGGTCCATCGCAGGGCCGATCAAAATCGCCACGACGATTCCACCGAACGTGCTCAGAGCGGTCGCTGTCGCGACCTCCCCGATGTCGCGATGGAGTCCCGTCAGCAACGTTGGAAGCCAACTTTGTAGAAGGTAGAATGCCGCGAGGTTGATGGCAAAGATTGCCCAGATCAGCACCGTTCCGCGCGTTCGACCATGCTGGAACAGTTCGGTTAGCTTTGCCCGACCGTTCCGGGTGGCCCGCACCGGGACGTCCTGCGGCGGCAGCAGGACCATCAGCAGCGGGCACAGGATCAAAGACAGCAGTGCACCACTCCAGAAGAGGGAAGCCCAACCATATTTCGTCAGAAGCTGCGAAGCCGCAAAGCCGGCCGCGACAAAGCCGAGTGAAAATCCGCAATAAATCGCCAGAACGAACGTAGCGCGTAAATGTCTCGGGCTATGCTCATCCGTCAAGGAGATGGCTGCCGGCGCCACCGCCCCAAGACCGACGCCGGTCAGGAAACGCAACGCGACGAGGCCTGACACCGAACCGGTCCAGACGGTGGCCAGACTGAACGCTCCAAATATCACGACGCCGAGCACGAGCATCCGTTTGGTGCCAATCCGGTCTGCGAGAGGTGAGGACAGGAGATAACCGAGCATCAGGCCGACCAGTGCCGCGGAGAAAACCGTTCCGAGCGCGTCGCGCGACATGTGCATCTGCTTGGCGACTTGCGGCGCGGCATAGCTGATCGATTGAGTGTCGAAGCCATCGATAAGCAGGACGAAAGCACAGAGAACCGCCACGGTGAGGGGACGTTTTCCAGCCGCGTCCCAATGAGCGGGATCAGTCTTCCGTTGCATGAGGCATTCTCTCTGCGGGGATGCGCAATCAGATCTCTCCGAACGTGAAACGAACAGCAACGCGCTGTTAAGCAGTGCTCGGTCGCCAGTCTCGAAGGCACCATGTCCTGGCTGGAGCCCTCAGCCCGACTGCTTGGTGCCCGAGGGGCGTTATCAATTGGCTCGCCTGGGTCAGGGCCGGCTCGTGGAGAGTCCAGCACAGCCTTCGACGCGCCTGCGGTGACAAGGACGCGAGTCGGAGCGGATTCGAGATGGATGGGGGCCGCTGTAACGCGCTCGGAGGGCGACGCGTCTCTCGTGTCTGGCGGGAAAACAGCAACAACCACTTATCAGCCTGAGGCGCTGAACGTCGTTATAAATCTTCCGCGGTCCCCATAGGAGCACACCAGTCAAAAAGGCGGTGTTGCCGCCTGCGCAAGTACATTTCACGCATCAACTGTCGATCGCGCTGGTTACAGCCGTGTTTCAGCGCGCGCGCGATTGCGTTACGTCCGTAACGCGATTGCGTTACGTCCGTAACAAGCCGTGCCTGATGTCGCGCTAAGCCAGAAGTTGAAATCGTCGGCGATCGAGGCGCTTCCGGTCTATTTTACGAAGACGTAGATATCGACCTGCAGGTTCGGGTCGTCGGCGGTCTTCAGGTCGGTGAGGTATTCCTCGATATAG
>NZ_LMUU01000153.1:0-176 GCF_009765775.1 Beijerinckia sp. L45 | reverse complement strand
CTTGATCGCCTTGCCGGCCGGCGAGTCGCCGATCGTCACGCCGGTGCCGAGGTCGGTCTTTTCAGGCTTCTTGTCGACCGGAATGCCGGCGATGTACTTGAAGCCGTTTTCGTCGGGCTCTGAGAAGATCGTCACGGGATGGCCGCTGACCGTCAGGCCGGCTTTGGCAACGGCCG
>NZ_LMUU01000152.1 GCF_009765775.1 Beijerinckia sp. L45 | reverse complement strand
GTGGACGTCAGTCCGTTCATCTGCGTTGCGGTCAGGCCTGCCAGCTGGCTGGTTCCCAAGCTGCGCACTTCGGCCGTGGTAAGAGCATTGAGGGCCGCAGTCCCCAAAGCGCTGACCTGAGTGGAGCTGAGTTCCGTGAGCTGGGCGGTCGACAGAGCCGTCAACGTGCTGCTGGTCAGTGCCGTCGCCGAGAGTTCAGCGACCTGAGCCGAGCCAAGGGACTGCAGGCTTGCGGTTCCAAGGTTGGTCAGGGTTGCCGACGTCAGGCTGCCCAGCTGGGTCTTGCCAAACGCCTTGAGCTGATCGGTCGAGAGCGCCTGCAGCGTCGTGGACGTCAGTCCGTTCATCTGCGTTGCGGTCAGGC
>NZ_LMUU01000151.1 GCF_009765775.1 Beijerinckia sp. L45 | reverse complement strand
CGCGATTGGGCCCGAGATCGCGGGCGGCCAGCCGCTCGGCAACGCGCAGAATTTCGCCCTGGCCCGGAAGGAAGACAAGGATGGAGCCGGTCTCGTCAGCCAAAGCCCGCAACACGGCTCGCGTGACGGCATCCTCGATGCGCTCGACGGGATCGCGGCCGAGGTACTGGGTCGTCACCGGGAAGGCGCGGCCCTGCGATTCGATCACCGGCGCGCCTTCGAGCAGCCGACTGACGCGGGCGCCATCAAGCGTCGCCGACATGACCAGCAACCGCAGGTCCGGACGCAGGGCCCGCGCGTCGAGGGCCAGCGCCAGGCCGAGATCGGCGTCGAGCGAGCGCTCGTGATATTCGTCAAAAATCACCGCCGCGACCTGCTCGAGGCCGGGGTCGTCGAGAATCATGCGGACGAAGACGCCTTCGGTGACCACCTCGATCCGCGTCGCAGCCGACACCGCGCCGTCGAAACGCACCCGCAGGCCGACGGTCGCGCCGACCGCTTCGCCGAGCGTCGACGCCATCCGTTCCGCGGCCGCCCGCGCGGCCAGGCGGCGCGGCTCGAGCACGATGATCTTTTTGCCAACCGTCCAGGCTTCGTCGCGCAGCACCAGCGGCACCCGCGTGGTCTTGCCGGCGCCCGGCGGCGCGACGACGATCGCGGCGGGCCCATCCCGCAGCGCGGTCAGCAGCGCCGGCAAGACGTCGTCGATGGGAAGCGGTTCGTCGAAGCGGCGTGTCATGCGCGAGGGATGGCGTGCCAAGTCCCCGCCGTCAAACCGCGATGCCACCGTTGACGCCATGCCCGCATCGCTCTAAAGAGCGCTCTTGGCCGGGGCTGTAGCTCAGATGGGAGAGCGCTGCAATCGCACTGCAGAGGCCAGCGGTTCGATTCCGCTCAGCTCCACCAAGCAATCGTGTACTAAAACACGCGCATAAGTCCATTTTGAAATAGCTTTAGTTGTCCGGGACTTAGCCGGCACGGCGGCAGTCTCCGATGTCGTTTTCACGGTCTCCGAGCGCCATATCGTGGCAAAAAGCCGTTTGTCTCTGTGGCCAACTTTACCGTTTCCGAATGTCGTGTCCAAACTCTGGAGCCGCCTCGTAGCGTTCCTGAGAGGTAGGTCGTCATTTCCATGCGGATGGCGCTGACGGAAGCGAAGCTGCTTGGGTCAGATTTGCCCAATACATCAGGCTAGCACGTCTCTTCGGAATGCTGGTGGCTTAACTCGATCGAACCGGTTGCGATAGACCAATTTCCTGCCACTGCTGATGCCAGAGCATCGGGGCATCGATCAGCCGGCGGCTGCTGATGCCGCGCGGAAGCGTGCCGTGGAGCGCAGCGCGAACGAGTGCGGGATCGAGAAACGCCAACGACAACATCATACGGATCATGCGTTCGCTTTTATGTTCGCGCGACGCGATGGTCTGGATGCTGATGCCGCCGAGGATCTCTTGCAGCCACATCCTTCCCAGCGCGATCGAGCGCGTCAGATTGCGCTGGTCCTCTTCACGGATTGGACGAACATAGTGTGAAGCGTTCGTGGGCATGATTATCTCACGACGGCGCTTTTGAGGGCTGACGATGTAGGGGATGTGGATGCGTCGACGATCACCTGCAGTGAGGTCGTCGCTAGCTGCATCGGTATCGATCCACGTCATCTCCAAGGATCCGCTGCGCAGCGTCACGCGCAGGCTGATCTGCTTGCAAAGATCTGCTTCGGCATTCGCCTCGATGGGTGCATCGGCGATATGCTCTTGCAAGGCGTCGCGCACCAGCGCCTCAACCTCGATCGCAGGCACCCGGGCGACCGATCCTGCCTCGGCCTTCCGGCCCTGCACAAGCGCGGTCGAGACGTAGTAGCGGTAGCGTAACCCCTTCTTCACCGCATGCGTGGGGCTCATCAGGTTGTTGCGATCGTCGAACAGGCAGCCAGTGAGAAGCGCATGCGATCGCCCCTTGCGCAGATCGCGCCGGTTCAGGTTTGCAGCAAGCTTCGCCTGCACGGCTTCGAACAGCTCTTCCGACACTATGGCGGGATGCTCTCCCTTGTAGCTCGCACCTCTGTGGTTGAGCTCGCCCAGATACATGCGGTTCTTCAGGAGATGAGACAAAGGACCGTTCGTTAGCGGCACATCTCCAACGTTCTTGCCCGATGTAAGGACACGGGCTCTCGAGCGAATGCCCCTGTCACGAAGATCGCGCTGCAGGGCCGGGATCGATGCGAGCTCGAGGTAGCGCTCGAAGATGAGGCGCGCCGTCTCGGCTTCCCGTTCGTCGACGAGCAGCTTGCGGTTCTCGACCCTGTAGCCGAGAGGGACCACCCCGCCCATCCAGATCCCCTTCTTCTTTGAGGCGGCGATCTTGTCCCGGATGCGTTCTCCTGTGACCTCCCGTTCGAACTGGGCGAAGGAGAGGAGCACGTTGAGGGTCAACCGTCCCATGCTCGTGGTCGTGTTGAAGCTTTGGGTGACGGAGACGAAGGACACGCCTTTGCTGTCGAATAGCTCGACCAGCTTAGCGAAATCCGCGAGCGAGCGCGTGAGTCGATCGACCTTGTAAACGACGATGATGTCGATACGCCGCTCCGAGACATCGGCGAGGAGCTTCTGCAGCGCTGGACGCTCCATGCTGCCGCCGGAGAAGCCACCATCGTCATAACGGTCGCGCCGTAAGCGCCATCCTTCGTGAGCCTGGCTTTTAATAAAAGCTTCCGCCGCCTCGCGCTGCGCATCGAGGGAGTTGAAGTCCTGTTCCAGGCCCTGGTCGCTAGACACCCGGGTGTAGATCGCGCAGCGGAGCGTCGAGGCCGCGCTCATGGTATGGTTCTCTGAAGAGACGCTCGACCTGTTCGCGCAGGCCCTCCCCTGCCCTCATGCCGATGAGCCATGTCAGACCGACCAGCGCTCGCCGATCTACCTTGCGGCTTGCTCCTGTCTGCCTTTGCCGATGCACGTAGACCGAAGAACCGGGGTCCGTTCCAACGTGTGCCGGTGATAGCAAAGGCAACCTGGCTTAGGCTGTCATAAGTCCTACCATCCCAAGTGACGCCCGCATCCAAGACCATGACGCGGTGCAGAACGCCGCCATGCTCACGCACCAACAGTGTACCGGGGCGGGCGATCCGAACCGGGGCGGAAGTCCCAAGCTTTTCCGGTGCACTCTGCGGCGTGTCGCCGTCTGCTCCGATCAGCATGTCTTGCGGATCGACCAAGTCCTGCGCCTCAGCTTTGACGTTCGACCCAACAGCAAGTCCGGTGAGCTCCCTCAGACTTGCCTTGTCGAGATCACCGAGGCGCTGCGCTTGCAGCTTGTAGGCGAGGATGCGCAGCATCAGCGGACGCCCAAGATCCGAAGGCACCGGTCGGCCGACGAGCGAACGCCAGCGCCTTTGCAACATTCCGGCATCGAGTAGCTGCAGCTCGGCGATGGCATCAGCCAGGATCTCCGCCTCGGAGCGACCAGCCGCTCCGAGGCTCTCGCCGGTTGTTGCCCGTCCGAGCTTTGGCTTCACGGCACTAGAGCGGTTTCCACGACGGTTGAATCGTGAGGAGCAGGATTCCCTTTTCTCTTGTGT
>NZ_LMUU01000150.1:7648-11032 GCF_009765775.1 Beijerinckia sp. L45 | reverse complement strand
GCCTGGCCGATCTTGCCGAAGCCGATGATTGCAATACTCATATTCTTTCTCCGATCCGTGTTGAGATTGGTTCCCGGTCTTAACGGCGCCGGGTCGTCCGGTCCGCTGTGTCGCGGCTTTCGCGTCCGCGCCCATCCGTGGGCGCCGCGACAGGCTGGTTCCCGCCGGATCGCGGTTTCCCGCGATCCGGCGCGAATTCAGATGGCCGAGAAGCCACCATCGACCGACAACTCCACCCCATTCACGAAGCTTGAATCGTCGGAAGCCAGGAACAGCGCGACCGACGCGATTTCCTCGGGACGACCCATCGTTCCCCGGGGGATCAGGGATTCGAACATCTGCTTTGCCTCCGCGGTGAGAACCTGATCCTGCATCGGTGTGGCGATCGGGCCCGGGCTCAGCACGTTCACCCGGATATTCCGGCCCTTCAGTTCGTTGAGCCACGTGCGCGCGAATGAGCGCAGCGCCGCCTTGCTCGCCGCATACACGCCGTAGCCGGGAAACCCTTTCACCGAAGCGACGGACCCGGTCATGAAGATCGATCCGCCATCGTTGAACAGCGGCAACGCCTTCTGAACCGCGAACAACGTGCCGCGTGTATTCAGGTTAAAAACCGCATCGAAATGCTGCTCGGAAATCGCGCCCAGCGGCACGGCCTCACCCCAGCCGGCGCTCGCGTACAGGACGTCGATCTTGCCCTTTTCCCGCGCAACCGTGGCGAACAGGCGGTCGAGGTCGTCGAGATTGGCCGCGTCGCCGCGCACGCCGGTCACGTTCCTGCCGATCAGTCTGATGGCCTCGTCGAGTGTCTCCTGCCGCCGTCCCGTGATGAAGACATAGGCGCCCTCTTCGACGAACCGCTTGGCACTCGCCAGCGCCATACCGCTCGATCCGCCCGTGATGACGGCAACCTTACCTTCAAGCTTTCCCATGAACTCTCCTGTCAGGCGCCGTCTTTGGTTATTGGCGAGGCCCCTGAGACCCTCGATTTAGGTCCGCAGGCGTCAGGTGTTGAGTGCGGAATCGCGCACATCGGTGGTGCGAAAACGATCCGGCAGGATGGCTGACACCAGCCGCGCCGATCTTGCGGCCGCCGGACTCGGGCCGCGTTTGCCGGCATCGGCGATGAAGACTCGCGGTACCACCCAGCCAAGATGCCATTCAGCGGCGGCGGACATGAGCCTTGAACAGAGGCATCCCACGGTGCGAGATTGCACCATGATCGACTGGGATGACGTTCGCTACTTTCTGGCCGTCGCGCGCGGCGGCTCGGTGCGCGCCGCCGCCGCGCGCCTCGGGGTGAACCACGCAACCGTGCTGCGACGCATCGCCCAGCTCGAGGATCGCCTCGGGGTGCACATGTTTGAAAAGCTCCCCTCGGGCTACCGCATTACGGCTGCGGGCGAAGAGGTCCTCGAGTTCGCGGACCAG
The DNA here is from genome assembly GCF_009765775.1 of Beijerinckia sp. L45. GTDB lineage: Bacteria > Pseudomonadota > Alphaproteobacteria > Rhizobiales > Beijerinckiaceae > RH-AL1. Next base: position 9,601 of record NZ_LMUU01000150.1, on the reverse strand, counting down.
ATGGAAGCGTCGTCGCACCTGCTGGAGACGCGCGTCTTCGGGCGCGACCAGGGCGTACGCGGGCTACTGCGGGTGACGCTGCCACCGCCGCTGGCGACACACCTGCTGATGCCGGATTTTTCCGATTTCGCGCGTCTGCATCCGGATATCGAGATGGAAATCCTGTCGTCCGGCGAGCTGGCCAATCTGACCAACCGCGAGGCCGACGTCGCGATCCGCGTCGTCTACGACCGCAAAACCCTGCCGATCAATCTTCACGGCTTGAAGGGACCGGAGCTGTTCGGCGGTGTCTACATGTCCCGCGATCGCCTCGCCGCGTGGCGTGCGGGCGCGCCCGATCCCGTCCGGTGGATCGTCATCAGCAGTCATGGCATTCCGGACTGGGCCAGCGCGGCTGAGGTTCGCGCCACGGGGGTTCCGTTCAGGACCACCGACGCCGAGGCGCAGATCGTTGCCGTTCGGCAAGGGCTCGGGATCACGACCCTGCCGTGCTTTGTCGGCGATGCCGACCCTCTGCTGGCGAGGGTGCCGGGCACCGACCTGCACATCTACGGAACGCTCTGGCTTCTCACGCAGGGGGAAACGCGCAAGACGAAGCGCGTGCGGCTCTTCACCGAGTTCGTATCCCGCAGGCTCGCCGCGCACGCGCCGCTTCTTGCGGGGCTATTGCGGGACTGATGCGCAAGTCCCCGGCGACGTTTCCCGTCGTCCGGTCGGGGCCGAGCTGCGACCGCTTGAAGCGGCGTCGTTCAAGCCGCGAGTGTGGTGCCGTATCGCGACCGGCGCGAGAGCCCATCGTTTCCGTCAGCGCTCTCAGGAGGGCTGCATTGACGGCTTGCCGCAAAGCGTCATCTCGATTGAGGTTCCCGCTTCGGCTTGGTCGACGCGTTCGTTCTGGAGATTGGCCTTGGCGTCAGCCAGATCGTTTGTGCCCACGTCTCAAGGCTTACCGTTTAGGCCGTATCGTAACGTATCGACTTCGCCGGGTTCCATTTAACATAGCGCATCCCTCACCGCACCAGCCGCGCCTCCGGAAACGCGGCACACAAAAACCGGACGAATTCCGCCACCTTCGGGCTGACCAGCCGCCGCGACGTGTGCAGCACCCAGGCCTCGATCTGACGATCGGGGACCATACCCCATTCCACTAGCGTGCCGTCCACGAGATCGCGGCTGACCAGCGAGGCGGCGCCGGCGCCGGCGCGAACCGCGTCGTGGATCACCAGCAACGAGGACAGGCGCAGGCGCGGGGTCAGCGGCGTCGTTCGGGTTTTGCCGTCGGTCGCGCTGATCCAGGTGAGGGTTGTGGCGGCGCGCGCCAGCAGGACGGCGGGCAGGGGTGCCGCATCCTGCCGCCCTGACGGGCGTGATACCGATGGCGCCGCGACCAGCAAGGTCTCGTCGCGCAAAAAGACCCGGCCGACCAGGCCGTGGTCACCTGTAGGGTTGATACGGATGACGACGTCGTAGCGATCCTCGACGAGATCGACGACGCGGTCCTCGGCGACCAGCTCGATCTGCACGTCGGGAAAGGCCGCGCCGAAGCCGGCGACCACTTTGCCCATCGCGATATGCGCCACCAGCACCGGGCAGCTGATACGCAAAAGGCCGCGCGGGCGCGAAAGGCCGGCGGCAACGTCGAGTCCTGCTTCCTCGACCTCCGCCAACGGCCCCAGCGTCCGCGCATGGAGCGTCCCGCCGTCTTCGGTCAGGCGCAGGGTGCGCGAACCGCGTTCGATCAGCCTGAGGCCGAGCGCGTCCTCCAGCTCGCGCACGCGGCGCGACAGCGTCGTCTTGGATTGGCCGGACGCGCGGCTGGCGCGACCGAAGCCGCCATGGGCGGCGACGAGGTTGAAGGCGGTCAGCGCAACGAGATCCACGGCTGTTCCATAATTGGGACGATCGGTATCAAAACTAGCACCTGTCGCGTCTTCCGCGATACGCCTATCTCAA
>NZ_LMUU01000150.1:0-7466 GCF_009765775.1 Beijerinckia sp. L45 | reverse complement strand
TCCGGACGCAATGCGCGCGGCGCTGGTCGGTGTCGACACGCTGTTTCTCCTCGCGGCCAATGCCGCGGACGAACTGACGCAAGCGCTCGTCACGCTCAATTTGGCGCGTGAGGCCGGCGTGAAGGGCATCGTCTATCTGTCCGTGCTCAAGAGCGGCGAGTTCAGCGACGTCCCGCATTTCGCGAGCAAGCAGACGGTGGAGCGCATGATCGAGCAGGACGATCTGCCGGCGACGGTTTTGCGCCCGGCCTATTTCATCCAGAACGACATGCGCCTGAAGGATGCGCTGGTCGGGGCAGGGGTTTATGGCATGCCGGTCGGCGGCCGCGGCATTTCGATGGTCGATGTGCGCGACATCGCCGAGGCGGCCGTCGCCGAACTGCTGCGCCGCGACCAGGCCGCGGCGCCCTTGCCGCGCGAAATCTACGAACTGGTCGGTCCCGACGTGCACACCGGAAGCTCACTGGCGACGCTATGGAGCGCGGTGCTCGGCCGCACCGTGCGCTACGGCGGCGACGATCTCGATGCGCTTGAAACCCGCCTGAAAGCGGCGGCGCCAGCCTGGGTCGCCTACGACATGCGCCAGATGATGCGCCGCTATCAAACCGACGGCGCCGTCGCCTCCGAGGGGGCGGTGGCGCGGCTGGCGACGCTGCTCGGTCATGCGCCGCGCTCCTACCTCGCGTTTGCGGAGGAGGCGGCGAAGGCTTTCGCGGGCTGACACGTCTCCCGACGCGGCCGAGGTCTACAGATCGCCGTTAGGCAGCCACGACACGGCGGCGAGATTCCGGGGCGGTGAATCGATCGTCATGGGATCGCCGTGACGCGGCCGGTCGCCAGTTGGATCTCATAAGGCCGAGCGGCAGAGGCCTGGCGTCGAAGGTCGGGTCTCGCGGGCCTTCAATTGCCTTCCTCTGTCCCCACGCTCAATTTGCTGGCGCCGTAGTAGCCGTAGACGTCGTGCAAGAGGGTGAGCAGCTCTCCGGCCAGGGCAGCATCCTCGACCTGATCCGCCGGATAGGTCTTCGAATAGTTCGGTGCGCGACCGGGATCGGCGAAGTCGGCGGTATGCAGGCGGGCGATCCGGTCGGGCGTCAGCACCGCCGCAAGCGCCGGCCAACTATCCGCCGACTGGGCTTCGCAATAGAAAGCCTTGGGATCGGACTGGGGCATGCACTGGATGTAGCCGAGCCCCACGTCGAAAACGGTGAAGATATGCTCCCGGTTCATATTTACCCGGAGGCGCAAGATCTCGGCCGTCACCTGAGAACCGTAGACAGCGATGAGATCGGCAATCGTGCTGCCGGGGCTCAGCTTGTGCGCCGGCTCGTCGCTCGCGGGTCGGTACGCGCAGGCGTAGACCGCCGTGCGTCGCATCGCGGACGCGTCACTGATGAGGCCAGCCAGATTCTGCGACGGTCCGTTGCGGGGCGGGCAGGCCTGGCTTGGGATCGACGTGGTTTCGACCTCCAGATTCCCGAGGTCGGCGCCATAGGCCTCGGATAGCGCGGCGAGGATTCTGTCCGCCACGTCCTTGGCGGAGATCTCGGCGCGGAAGGTTTGGACGTAATTGCCGAAGCTGGGATCGAGCATCCAGCCCATCGCCGCCAACTGACCGATACGGCTCGGCGTCAGCACGTGGGCCATGGAGACCTGCATCAGGCTGCCGGCGGCCTCGCAGCGCAAGGCGCGGTCGCTCATGCGGCGGCACTGGACGTATTTGTTGCCGTCCCATGCCGCGGCCAAGTTATCCTTGCCGGGCCGGTCCAAAAGCTTGATGGCGGTGATCGCCGCTTCTACCTTTGACGCGGGACTTTGGACGACTGGGGCGGCGAGCGCCGGGGATGGTGCGAGCGCCACGACCAACGCCAGAACCCTCAACGTTTTCCTGACCATGGGAGCCACCGCGATGCTTGTCGACGGCGCACTGTTCCTGTGCTGAGAAGGCAATCGTGCATATGCCCGAAGTTCTTGGTCTTTAGACAGAGGACGGGATTGCCGGCACCGCGCCATCGCATCGCCAACGTCATGCTCAAGCGATCGACCATCGCCGCGGTCTCAAAGAGCTCCACCCTTTGCCTCCGATGCGCTAACCCTTTGAAAAAGAGCGACGGCTCATCGCTTAAGTGAGTCCACTTGAGCGGCCGGCGCTCTAAGGGCCGGACGGCAGAGGATTACGACATCGCGCCGGCCTCTTCACCGCGAACAAGGACCATCGCTTGTGACGATCACGATCTACGGCATCAAGGCTTGCGACACGATGAAGAAGGCGCGCGCCTGGCTGGATGGGCAGGGGCTTGCTTACGCCTTCCACGACTACAAGACGCAGGGCATTGACCGCGTGCGGCTGGAAAAATGGGCGGGACAGGTCGGTTGGGAGACACTTCTCAATCGCGCCGGCACGACGTTCCGCAAGCTTCCGGACGCCGACAAACAGGGGCTTGACGCCGCCAAGGCGATCGCTCTGATGCTGGCGCATCCCTCGCTCATCAAGCGTCCGGTGTTGGACGCCGGTGGCGCGCCGATCATCGGCTTCAAGCCGGAGCTTTATGCGGCCCGGCTGGGGTTAAGCGCTGCCGCCATTGACGGCACCCACGTCATGTGAAGACAATCGGTGGACACAGCGGGGTTGTCGTGGCCAAAACACCTTCGGGCTCAATTCGTGTCGGCGTCCGCGAATTGCGCGGAAACCTGACGCGCTATCTCCGCGAGGCCAGCCAGGGGGCGTCGATCCTCGTGACATCGCAGGATACGATCATTGCCGAAATCCGCGCGCCGGCGCCGTCGACGCCAGCCCGACGCCAGCCCGGCGCATTGCGCGGGCAAATTCGCATCGCCGAGGATTTCGACACGTTCCCCGACGCCATGCTGGACGCAATGGAGCGGTGAAACTCCTGCTTGATACGCATGCGCTGCTTTGGTGGCTGAGTGACGATACGCGGCTGGGACGAACAGCGCGCAACGATATCGCCGATGCCTCGAACGACATTTTGGTCAGCGTCGTTTCGCTCTGGGAGATCGTGGTAAAAGTGCGGATCGGCAAACTCGAAGCCGATATTGCTGCCGTCGAGCGCGCCATCCGGCACGACGCTTTCGAGCGTTTGGCCATTGCGCCGGCCCATCTTGCCATGCTCGCGACATTGCCGATGCATCACCGCGATCCGTTCGATCATCTGCTCATAGCACAGGCCATCGGCGAAGCCGCGGTCTTGCTGTCCGACGACCTGCACATGGCGTTATACCCGGTCGAGACGATGCGGTGCGGGGGTACCTGATTGAAGATGCCGAGAATGAGACGCTTTTCGCTTCCGTGAAGATCGGGACAAAGTCCGCGGGGCCGAAGCCCCGCGGCCGTTGCAGCAGTCGTTACTTGCCCTGGCCCGCGGCCGCCAAGATGAGGTCCGCGACCTCTTTCGACTTGGACACCAGCGACAGATGGCCGGCGTCGAGTTCAACCGTCGTCGCGTTCATGCGCTTGGCGAGAAAGCGCTCGAGGTCGGGCGAGATCGTCATGTCTTCCTTTGACACGGCGTAAAAGCTCGGCTTGCTGTGCCAGGCGGCTGCCGTGGTCTTACCGGCGAAGAGCGAGGCCGCGGTCGGTCCCTGTTCGGCGTAGAGCACCTTGGCTTGCGCCGGCTCGACACCATTGGCGAAATATTTCAGGAAGGCGTCTTCCGACAGCGTGGTGATGCCATCGTGGTTCTGCACGCCGGCGCGCACTGGCATGGTTGGGAATTTGGCCGACAGCGCGACGAAATCTTCGCCCGCATCCGGCGCTCGCGCCGCGACATAGACGAGCGCGGTGACCTTCGGGTCGACGCCGGTCTCGCTGAGCACGGTGCCGCCCCAGGAATGCGCCACCAGCACGGTCGGGCCATCCTGCAGCGCCAGAGCCTGCTTCGTCGCGGCGACGGAGTCGGCAAGCGAGTTCAGCGGGTTCTGCACGGCGGTGACGTGAAGGCCTGCCGCCTGAAGCCGCGCGATGACCGCAGCCCAGCTGGATCCATCGGCCCAGGCGCCGTGGATCAGCACCACGTTGTGCGCGACTACAGGTTTCGCCTGCGCGGTCGCTGCCGCTGCGAACAACGATGTCGAGATCATGCTGGCGGCGATCAGCGCGCCGATACGGAACGTCTTCATAGGATAAACTCCGGTTTCAACCATTTGCCAAAGCGTGTCGCTTCGAAGATCCAGTTCGATCCGGCAACACGGTTCGCAACATCCTCACGACCTCGTGATCACGGAAGCCGCGCAAGAAATAAACGACAGGCGCTGTAACATCGGGCCTGCACAGACGAATGAGGCCATATGGACAGCCGCGAAGATCTTTGGGCGGACGCGATGCGCGCCGAGCGCCGCGGGGACGTTGCAGCCTACGAGCGGCTGCTCGGCGATATCGCGGAGATGCTGCGGCGGCTCATCCGCGGACGCTTCGCCCGTCTCGGGTGGGGCGGCGACGACACGGAAGACCTGGTTCAGGAGGTGCTCATCGCCCTTCACACCAAGCGTCACACCTGGGATGCGGACCGGCCGTTCCTGCCATGGCTCTACGCGATCGCGCGTTACAAACTGGCGGATGCCGCACGGCGACTGCGGCGCGAGGCGCGCTATCGCCGCGACATCACGCCGGAGCATTGGGCGACGCTGTTCGACACGCCGACGGATGATTTCGACCGCGCCATCGGCGAGATCGGCCGCCATCTGAATGCCTTGCCGTCAGGCCAGCGCGACGTCGTCCAGGCGCTCGCGATCGACGGCACCACCGTTCGCGCCACCGCGCAAAAGCTCAAGACCAGCGAGGGAGCGGTGCGCGTGACGCTGCATCGTGCGCTGCAACGCCTGACCGCGGCAGCGAGCCGCGACGAATCTTCCAACAGCAGAGGCAAGAGATGAGATCGTTCGGCGACACAAACAGTTTGATAAAGAACTTATCGGGCGAGGCCGGGACAGGTCACGCGCGCGCGGGCATGCCGCTCGACCGGGCTTTGCTCCTGGCCGTGGCCGTGGCGTTGGCGCTGGCCATCGTCCTGGTCTTTCTCCTGTTCGGTGTCAGCGACGCTTTGCTGGCGACGATGCGGGGCGGGCCCTTTCAGCACAAGGTCGCCAGCGCGCTGCTTATCGCGGCTGGCGGCTTTTTCCTCGTGCGGAACGCGGCACGACCGGATGGCGGCCGTCTCCCGGTTCTGGCGCTTTTGCCCGGCGTGGTCCTGCTCGCGCTCGGGGGCGTGACGGACGCGTCGGGACTTCCGGTCCTCGGGCGCTCGGGCGTTTCCGTTCCGATCTGTCTCATCGCCATCGTCGCCGTGTCGCTTCCGGCCTTGGCGCTGATCATCGCCGCCGTGCGGAAGGGGGCTTCGACCCGCCCCACCGCCGCCGGCATCGCGGCCGGGCTGCTCTCGGGCGCGCTGGGGGCCGCCGCCTATGCGCTGGCGTGCAAGAACGACGGCGGTCTGTTCGTCGCGGTCTGGGACAGCGTCGGCATTCTGATCGTCGCCGCCCTGGGCGGCGCGATCGGGCGCCGCGCGCTGGCTTGGTAGGGCGCCGATGCGCCCCCGAGGAGCGTGGCGCTCGCATAAAAATCGAACAAAATTATTGAATGCGTATTCATCGCAAAGGGCTGCAGATCTGGTCACACTCATCAGTTGCGGAAGACTTTATTGAAGTAACGCATCTTTACGATATTGTTTTATGGATCCATATCGACGAAGAATCACCGACAGCGTCTTGGCTTGGCGTTGGCGACATTGACGGAATTGAAGGGATGAAGCGTCTCAAGATACTTCCGATTCTGATGCCGAACGCCCAGTTGTGCGAAGGGCGGCAACTGGTTGCCGTAGCCTTTCGCGAAGGGCCGACCGCTTTGCGCGTGCCCGTCCGCGTCGATCGCGTGCCGGATTGGTTCGCGCTCGTTGGAATGCTGAAAGGCTATGGGCAGCATGTCAGGCGCTATCAGTTCGACGGCAGCCGCGATCTCTCCGGCCCGATGACGCTCTGCCTCGATTTCGAGCCGGGCTACCGCGACCGCGCCAATCAGAACCACGACAGCTTGTTCCATGCCTCCTCGGACCTGCACGCGGGTCCGTGCAACTGAGTCTCCGGTCGTCTGGCGGTCGCCGTGCTGCCGTGCATTGATCGCCAAAACCACTGATGAAGCCCCGGATGGCGGAGCATAAGATTCTTTCTTCCCGGGTACTCAGGTCCTCTTTGCGCGGCGTCGTGGCGCTCAACCTCGCCGCGTTTGCCGGGGAAGTGGGTGTCGCGCTGGTGATAGGATCGGTCTCCCTCGTTGCCGACAGCGTCGATTTCCTCGAAGATGCTTCGATCAACCTGCTCATTCTCGTCGCCGTTCTGTGGTCGGCGCGCGCTCGCGCCCGGCTTGGCATGGGGCTCGCCGGCATAATTCTCGTGCCAAGCCTCGCCACGCTGGCGATGGCGAGGCACCAGTTTGGCGTTCAAACGCCACCATCGCCCGTCGCCCTGGCGCTCACCGGTTTCGGGGCGCTCGTCGTCAACGGCACTTGCGCCTGGATGCTGGCGCGTCACCGCCATGCGGGCGGCAGCCTGATGAAGGCGGCGTTTCTTTCGGCGCGGAACGATACGGTGGCCAACGCGGCCATCATCGTTGCGGGGTTGGTGACCGCGGCGACCCGCTCGGCGTGGCCCGATCTTACCGTGGGCGCGGCGATCGGCCTGCTCAATGCCGGTGCGGCCTGGGAGGTCTACAGCGCCGCCCGGGCAGAGCAGAGCGCGCCATCTGCCTCGGAACTCAAAAGTGACCGATCGGGAGCGACTTAATTGCGCAGAGCACTACCGTTAAGCTGATGGCGCCCCATAATGAAGGCTCACTGCACAAGGAGCTTTCGATGATCCGCCTGACTTTCGCCGCCGCCAGCATTCTCGCCCTTACCGTAGCCGCCTCCGCCGCGCCGACCATCCAACGCGTGCGCGGCACGATCGAAAGCGCCGGCAACGGCATGCTGACGGTCAAGACCGCCGACGGCGCTTCCACGGCCATCACCCTTGCCCCCGAGACGAAGTTCACCTTCCTGGTCAAGGCCAGCCTCGACGACGTCAAGGACGGCGTGTTCATCGGCACTGCGACCAAGGGCGAGCCGCCCGTCGCTCTGGAAGTCGTCCTGTTTCCCGAAGCGATGCGCGGGACCGGCGAAGGCCATTATGATTGGGATACGATCACCGACACGACGGCCGACGGCAAGGCGGTCAAGAGCTCGATGACCAACGGCACGATCAAGACGACATCCAAGCCGGTGACCAAGAGCGCGATGACCAACGGCACCGTGAAGAGCGGCACCGCAGCCGGCGGCGCTAAGAAGCTCACGGTGACCTATGCCGGCGGCGGGAGCCTCGACATCACCGTGCCGCCGAGCGCGCCGATCGTCGCCTTCCAGCCCGCCGACATGTCGGCGCTCAAGCCCGGCGCCCACGTGTTCGTCGTCTCCGCCGTC
>NZ_LMUU01000149.1:30052-34373 GCF_009765775.1 Beijerinckia sp. L45 | reverse complement strand
GAGCAATCGGGTCTCGGATGAAAAGCGAAGCAAGAAATACGATAGTGCGAAGGGTTTGGCGCGCGACAAAAGTGGCACTTCCCGAAGCCTGTGGATGGTTTTGTAGTCGACCAAGCTGTCTTCAACGTATAGGCGGTGACTACCGCTAATAGCCCAATCATAACGATTTGATTTCCCTTGTTTCGCCTCGTCCTTGATGAGCTGAGCGGCAACGATATAACGTTTGCTCGGCCCAGATAAAAATTTTATGTCTACTACGCTCAGCGGAGCAAGGACCGGGCCCTTCTCAAGGCAATAGTGGCTCAGATACCATGACCAAAACTTTGGTGCGTCTGCGTTTGGTCCTGGCCGAGAATATTTAAGCGCGAGGTGCTCTGCAAAAGCGGAGGCTTGTGAACCGGATGCTTGTGCGCAGATCTGGTCAATCAGACGACGCTGTCCAGGATCCCGACTGGTCGCGCAGATCGCAAGCCGATCAACGCCGCTTAGCAGAGGCCCAAAAAACGTTTGGAGGCTCCGTTCGTCCTGGTAAACCTTGTCTGCTCTTGTCTCATCAGCCAGGTTGATAAGAGCAATCCGTTCTGGAGCACATGTCGTAATTTTTAGCTGAGACGGCTCGAGATGAGGGTTTGGCGCATCGGGCGGAAAATGGAAAAGAAACCCATGGCAACCGTCTCCCATCCCATGATAATCGCGCAGATCTGTTCGGAGAACTCCAGTTCTTGTGCGCCCTAAAAAAACGCCGCGAAAAAAAACGTCGACTGTTATGCGGCATTTTGGCTTTGTGGCGTTCCATGCCCAACCACGAAGAATATTGGCATCGACATAATCGACGTAACCGGTCACTGCAGGTCGTCGGCGAAAAAGCGATTTGGACACCGTTCATTCCCAACCATTGCCGTATTTATGAGATGTGTCGGTTAGTTGATGGCTTTGAGCCTACAGCGTTCATGCTCGAGTAGATTAAACAGGGTTTGGTCGATGCCATAACGTGGAGACCATCCTGTCAGCGCTCTCAATAGCGACGGTTCTGCATAAGCAACGGGCAGATCAATGGGGCGTAATCTGGAAGGGTCTATCGTGACGTTAAATGGACGCTTTGACAACCCACTTAGTATATTGAGCAAATCACGAATACTCCTGGGAGTTCCAGAGGCGATATTGACGATACAGCGAGAAGGCAGTTCAGCTGCTTTGTCCAAAAGAGCGACGTAAGCGGCCACAACATCGTTTACATCGAGAAAATCGCGATGCGCTTCAAGGTTGCCGACGAGCATTTCCGGAATTTGCAATCCGGCTTCGATGTGTGCGATTTGTCGAGCGAATGACGGCAGCACAAAATCCTTGCGTTGTCCTGGGCCAGTGTGATTGAAAGGGCGTGCTATTATCAGTCGTGCGGAACTTGGTAAAACGTCCATTAGCATACGCTCCGCTATTTGCTTTGACTTCGCATAAGCATTCATCGGAATGGGAACGCTGGTCTCGTTGACAGGACTGTCCAAAAAACTCGCACCATAGACTTCCGCTGTGCTAGCAAATAGCAAAGTCGCGTTCGGAGCATGCTTTGCAATTGCAAGTGCGAGGTTGAGTGATCCATTAAGGTTGGTCGTCCAAGTTGCGCTATGGGAGCTTTGACTGACCGCGACCGATGATTGTGCTGCTAGGTGAATGAAAGTATCCGCCTCGCAGCGCCTCACCAAGCCGTCGATACCTTGTTGATCCGTGAGATCTAAAGCAATCAGACCACGCGGACTTTCTTCGCCATCTACAGGTGTGCCGAGACCGGTTATGGTTGCATCCGGGAAACGGTCTTCGAGCTCGCGACGGACGTATGTCCCAACAAAGCCGCTTGCTCCTGTAATGAGGATGCGGTGCGGAACCGTGATCACGATCGGCTGACGACAGTTGGATGCTGGAGACGATCAAGGTCTGCTTCGACCATCTCAACGATCATCGTCTGAAGATCGATTTGTGGCGCCCATCCTAACACCTGCTTTGCTTTGGCTGGATTACCCAGTAGAATTTCGACTTCTGCAGGCCTATAGAAGGTGGGATCAATGACAAGATGCTCGTCCATGTCGATCCCGACGTGCCCAAATGCGATTTTGCACATCTCTCGTACGCTCGTTGTAGTTCCCGTAGCAATAACATAGTCATCAGCATGATCCTGCTGCAACATTAGCCACATAGCTCGGACGTAATCAGCTGCGTGACCCCAGTCTCGTTTAGCTTCTATGTTTCCGAGGCGCAGATCTTTGTTAAGGCCAAGCTTGATCCGTGCAACCCCATCGGTAACCTTTCGAGTCACGAATTCAAGGCCGCGCAGCGGGCTTTCGTGATTAAACAAGATACCTGATGAAGCGTGTAATCCGAAACTCTCACGATAATTGACGGTGATCCAATGCCCATAGAGCTTTGCAACCGCATAAGGAGACCGCGGGTAGAATGGCGTGGATTCCGACTGCACGGGCTCCTGAATTCTGCCATACATCTCAGATGAAGACGCTTGATAAAACCGAGCTTGCGGCCGATTTAACCGAATTGCCTCAAGGATATTGGTAACACCGACCGCAGTGACGTTGGCAGTTAAAACTGGCTGCTGCCACGAAGATGTAACAAAAGATTGCGCTGCAAGATTGTATACTTCATCAGGTTGAACTTCTGAAATTAATCGCATTATACTCGATAAATCGAGCAAGTCGCCGTCTAGAAGCTTCACCTTATCGAGAATACCCAGCCACCGAAGCCTATGCTCTGCTATGCCAGAGTGCGAGGAGCGACGCACCATTCCGAAAACTTCGTAGCCTTGTTGAATTAAAAGGCGCGACAGGTAGGCGCCGTCCTGACCAGAGATGCCAGTCACTAGAGCTCGTTTAGCCATACTAAAGTGTACTCCGTTAGCAGATAGACCCACTCGGGGCCCCGATCGCGTGTCGAGCCGACCGGCTGGCAGGGGTAACCTGAGGGTTATGGTTAGCTCCTTAGGTCAGCCGTGTTTCTGGCGCAAGGAGATAGCATCATTAGCACGGTCATTGGGTTGGACCGCCGTGATCGAGCGTTTCGATGATACGATCGAAAAGGGCGCTTTTGCTTTCGGGTTGATCTAAAGTTAACTGTCGGCGATATGGTACGCATGAAAATTCTCCCCTTGATAATGTGCGGCGGTTCCGGAACACGGGTGTGGCCGGAGTCGCGCGAAAGCCTGCCGAAGCAGTTCATCCCACTGGTCGGCGCCAAATCGACCTTCCAGATGGCGATCGACGTTCTGGGCGATCCGATCTTTGAAACTCCCGTGGTCATCTCCAACTACGCCTACCGCTTCCTCATCGGCGAGCAACTGCTTGAAATGGGCCGCAGCGCGAAGATCGTGCTGGAGCCGCAGGGGCGCGACTCCGGCCCGGCGATTGCCGTCGCCGCCGAAATCGCGGCACGCATCGCGCCGGACACGATCGTCGCCGTGCTCGCCGCAGATCACGTCATCCAGGATCCGGCCGGCTTCGTCGCATGCTGCCGCGAAGCGGCCCTTGCGGCCGCCGAAGGGCACATCGTGACGCTCGGCATCAAGCCGACGCACGCCGCGACCGGCTACGGCTACATCAAGCCGGGCCCCGCACTCTCGAGCAACCAAGCGGTGTTCGCAGTCGACCGGTTCGTCGAAAAGCCGGACGCGGCGACCGCCGAGCGCTATGTCTTCGAGGGCTACCTGTGGAACGGCGGCAACTTCTTCTTCCGCGCCGACGTGATGCAGGAGGAACTGCGGCAGTTCGAGCCCGAGATGCTCGACGCTGCGGCTGAGGCCGTTGCCAACTCGCGGACCGACCTCGATTTCACGCTGCTCGATCCCGAAAGCTTTTCGCGCGCCACGAAAAAATCGATCGACTATGCCGTGATGGAGAAGACCACACGCGCCGCGGTGGTGCCGGCCGACATCGGCTGGTCGGACGTCGGCAACTGGGCCGCCGTCTGGGAACTCTCCGACCGCGACACGCTGGGCAACGCGGTGCGCGGCCATGGCGTGGTCATGGACGCCACCAATGTCTACGTCCGCTCGAACGACCATCTGACCACCGTGGTCGGCGTCAGCGACGTCATCGTCGTGACCACGCATGACGCGGTGCTGGTCGTCGGCAAGCAGCATGGCGATAAGGTCAAGCAGCTGGTCGACAAGCTGAAGCTCGACAAGCGCCGCGAGGCGACCGAGCACATCCGCTCGTACCGGCCGTGGGGCTATTATCAGTCGATCGACAACGGCGCGCGCTATCAGGTCAAGCGAATCGTCGTAAAGCCCGGCGCGGCGCTGTCGCTGCAAAAGCACTATCAC
>NZ_LMUU01000149.1:27231-30042 GCF_009765775.1 Beijerinckia sp. L45 | reverse complement strand
ACGAAATCGTCCTCGTTCACGAAAACGAGTCGATCTACCTGCCCATCGGAACGATCCACCGGATGGCCAATCCGGGCAAGATCAACCTCGAACTCATCGAGGTGCAGACGGGATCTTACCTCGGCGAGGACGACATCATCCGCATCGAGGACGTTTACAACAGGCCATAAATCTGTGCGACGTTTACGATCAATGGCTAACAGACCGCAAGCCGGGCAAGCCGTCGCCAGCGCTCTCGACAGCCCAACGATCTAGGGATCGCGCGCTGCCACCCGGGAAATACGATACCGGTAACAAGATTCCCGGCTACAGATATGCCTACTGCGTTCGACACGGAGTGAGCATCCGGTGAAGGCCACCTTGCGTTCCGGGACGATGCGAGGTCGGGGCGCTTCAGGCTGCATGAGAGGCAGCGATCTCGGGCGACCAGTTCCACGGTAGAAGCTCGTGGATGCGTTTTGCGGGGTGATCGGGCAGACGCATCAGGACGTCGGCTAGCCATGCGCGAGGATCGACGTTGTTGAGCTTGATGAGGTGGATGGCCTCCGCTTCCGGCATCATAGTGCAGATCGGTCGCGGCGATCGTTTTACAAGGAGGCTATCCATGGACGAGATTACGACGGTTGGGCTTGATCTGGCGAAGCGGGTGTTTCAGGTCCACGGGGCAGATGCGAAAGGCGCCCGGTTCTTCAGAAGAAGCTTCGGCGTGAGGGCCGACAACGCAAGGCGGAAGCTTGGCGAAAAAGCTCAGCACGTCCATGGAGGCTTGCGCCTCCTCGCAGCCATGACGCGAGGATGATCCCCGCTTCGTACGTGAAGCCCTACGTCGCCAGGCAAAAGAACGATGCCGCCGACGCCGCAGCAATCTGCGAGGCGGTGACGCGACCGGTGGTTCGTTCCGCTCCTATCAAGTCGCTCGCGCAACAAGCAGCGCGGGTTGTCCATCGCACGCACGAGCTTCTCTCGCGTCAGCGCGTTTCACTGATCAACGCGATCCGGGGCCACATGGCGGAGTTCGGCGTGATCGCCGCGGCCGGCCCTCAGCATGTTGGAGCTCTCATCGAAAGGATTTCCCATCCGGCGACGCCGCTGCCCGACATGGTGCGGGCCGCCTTAAACATTCTTGCGGATCAGCTTGTCGCTTTGAGCAAGCAAATCGACGCTCTCGAAGCTCAGATGCGACGACATTGCCGTGAGGAGCCGGAGGCCGCGAGACTGCTAACCATTCCAAGCATCGGTCCGATTACCACGAGCGCCATACTGGCCGGCGTTCCTGATATTCGAGGATTCAAGTCGGGACGTGACTTCGCGGCTTGGCTTGGCTTGGTGCCACGCCAGAACTCGAGCGGCGGCAAAGAGCGATTGGGCCGGATTACGAAGATGGGTGATCGAACCATCCGCCGGCTCCTCGTCATAGGCGCCATGTCCACGATCCGATGGTCACGTAGCAAGGAGAACTTCGCGGACAGCTGGCTGGGACAGATTATTGCTCGCAAGCCAATCAAACTCGCCGCAGTAGCTCTTGCCAACAACATGGCCAGGATCGTCTGGGCAGTGATAACCCGAGAGGAGACGTACCGGGCAGCATAGGAATCGACCGCAAGGACAGGCCGGGTCCTGGCGGTCGTGGGTGCAACGGCGCTGAATGGGAAGATGACGCGATAGTTGATAGACGAGAATCGGGACACCCAGCAAACCTGTAGGCGCCTTCGAGCGCGAGAGCTTGTTATGGACCCGATCCGCGGATCTCATCTGGGCCAGCGGCCAAGTTTGCCGCCTTATGTAGGCCGGACACATGCAAGCCGCCGACTTATCGCGCATTTGCCCAAACAAAACTCTTGCACCGCGGAGGCCATCCACACGTACAGGTTTCGATCAGGGTGTAGATCGCGGCGGCGCGGTGCCCGCCGGCGTCGGAGCCAGCAAACGTCCAGTTCTTGCGGCCCATGGCAACACAGCGCATGGCACGCTCGGCGGCATTGTTCGACAGGCAGATACGACCGTCGTCGAGAAAGCGGGTGAAGGCTGGCATCCTCTTCAGCCCATAGTCCATCGCTTTCGCAGTCTCGGACTTCGAGGAGAGCGCGCCACGCAGGCCGCGTAGCCAGACCAGCAGGTCGCCGACAAGTGGTTTGATCGTTTGCCCTCGCACGTCTTGGCGTTGCGAGGGCACGGCGCCGTTGATTGCGCGCTCTGCGGCGAAGATGGCATCGATGCGCGTTACGGCCTCGACGGCGATCGGTGCCTTCTTGAGCACAGCGATGTCTTAGAACTTACGCCGCCAGTGCGCCCAATAGCCTGCCTCCAAAAATTGGACCGGGCGAGCGCCCGGGCTCGTACAGCCTGTTGAACCGGGCGTAGGCATCCGCCTGCATGATACCGGACCAGGATCGCAAAAACGCTTCCGGGTGCACGCCACTGCGATCCGGCGAGTAGACGTAGAAGGCAGCCGGTGGATCGAGGCCGCCGAACGGCTTGTCGTCGCGGACCGCCGTCCATAATCGCCCCGTCTTTGTCTTGCCTTTTGCCAAGACCGGGACGGGCGTGTCGTCGACGTGGAGGCGTTGCGCAGCCAGGACGTAGGCCTCGATGATCTCGACGATTGGCTTCAAGGCGACGCTGACAGCGCTTATCCAGTCGGCCAGCGTCGAGACCTCGATCGCGACGCCTTCGCGCGAGAAGGCTCGGCTCTGGCGATGCAGCGGCAGATGCATGCAGAACTTGCCGTAGGCGATCTCGGCCAGCAGCATCGGGCCGGCACGGCCACGCCCGATTGGGTGCGAGGGCGCGGGCGGCTGGGTGATCGCCTCG
>NZ_LMUU01000149.1:26079-27221 GCF_009765775.1 Beijerinckia sp. L45 | reverse complement strand
AGCGGCAGATGCATGCAGAACTTGCCGTAGGCGATCTCGGCCAGCAGCATCGGGCCGGTACAGCCACGCGCGATTGGGTGCGACGGCGCGGGCGGCTGGGTGATCGCCTCACAGGTTCGGCAGGAGAACTTCTCGCGGACGTGCTGGCGAACGAACCAGCGCGCGGGAACGCGTTCGAGTGTCTCGGTGATGTCCTCGCCGAGCTTGTGCAGGCGGCCGGCGCAGCACGGGCATGCCGACGGGCTGGGATAGACGTGGCGAACACGCGGCAGATGCTCTGGCAGAGGGCGGCGCGCCGGTTTGCGGCGGCTGAGGGCCGCGACCGTGGTGTCGTCCTCGGCAGTCTCTTCGATGACGCGGATCGCGGCGAGCGTCTCCTCGATGTCTTCGAGTGCGAGTTCGAGTTGGCCAATCCTGGCGCCCGACTCGGACGATTGGCCGAAAGCCTCGCGCCGCGCCTTGGCCAACTGGAAACGGAGCCGTTCGAGTTCGAGGGCAAGCACGACGTGGTCCGCGTGTGCCTTGGCGATCGCAAGCTCCGCGGCCAGTCTGGCCTGGCGTTCGACGTCCCGGGCGGCCCGCTCTGCGAGGATCATCGCATGGGCCGCGGCAAGGTCTGTCGGAAGCGATTCAAAGGGCGTGCTCACCCTTTCAAAGAATCACGAATACGCTTGGCATGGGAGCCATCGCCAAGGCTATGCACAACTATCCCGCCGCGTGCGGACGCCACGTCTTCTGGGGCGCCCGCCAATCGATCCCATCGAGCAGATAGCCGAGCTGCGCCGAGGAGATCGTCACTGTCCCGTCGGCCACCGATGGCCAGAGAAAGCGGCCGCGCTCCAGCCGCTTCGAGAACAAACACATGCCTTGGCCATCGTGCCAGATGACCTTGATCAAGTCGCCACGACGCCCGCGAAAGACGAACAAATGCCCATCATGGGGGTCGCGCTTCAGCGTCTCCTGGACCAGCAGAGACAGGCCATCGAAGCCCTTCCTCATGTCGGTGTGCCCGGTCGCCAGCCACACACGCACGCCACTTGGGAAGGCGATCATCGCCGGCTCCAGTACGTCAATGACGCGGGCAAGCGCATCGGCATCAACGCCGGCATCGACACGCACGCGGCACACACCACCGAGATCGA
>NZ_LMUU01000149.1:22825-26069 GCF_009765775.1 Beijerinckia sp. L45 | reverse complement strand
TGTGCCCGGTCGCCAGCCACACACGCACGCCACTTGGGAAGGCGATCATCGCCGGCTCAGTACGTCGATGACGCGGGCAAGCGCATCGGCATCAACGCCGGCATCGACACGCACGCGGCACTCACCACCGAGATCGCTCTCGATCAGACTGCGCTTCTTCGCCGGACCACGGGTTCGGCGCGACTTCGTGGCGACCAGCGCCGTCGCGACACTCGGCTCGGCGATCATCACCGGTACCATCGTCGGAACCGCTGCCTCAGGGACGCGGACTTGTCGCCGCCAGGAAAACAGTACGCTTTGGGCCACGTCGTTGCGCCGCGCGACGTCCGCCACTGTCGCACCCGGCTCGACGCTTTCGGCGAGGATCCGCATCTTCTCCTCGCGCGACCATCGCCGCCGCCGCTCAACACCGTTCAGGACTTCGACCCGCATGCAACAACCCACCTTAAGGACCGCCTTAAGGTCGGATGCAAAGCCCGCCGCTACCCAAGCCGCAAGGCGGCCGTCACCGGATGCTCACGCAGCGAGGCGCGTTCGTCACCGTTCTCGACCCTCATGTCAGCACGCGAGGCGAAATGGGTCACATGATTATCACCGTCCTCGGCATGGTAGCGCAGATGGAACGCCGCTTTATCAAAGAGCGTCAAAAGGATGGGATTGAGCGGGCCAAGGCGGGAGGGGTTTACAAGGGCGGCGCGCCACGGGTGGATCGAGCTACGGTAGTCGCGCTGGACAGAGCCGGGCATGGAGCTGCTGCAATCGCACAGGCTGTGAAGTGTAGCCGCATGCAGGTATATCGCATCCTGAAAGCAGGTTGAGCCTAGCGCCGGGACAGGTCAGCGATCATTGCTGTGCCGCTTCGATCCTGCCGGTTCTGCCTGCCACCAAGCATCTTTTAGCCGACAACGGCTACGACAGCGATGCCTTCCGAAGGGCGCTGCGCGACATGGGCAACGAACCCTGCATTCCCGGCCGCCAAAATCGCAACGAGGTCGTGCCTTACAACACCGACTTGTACCGCAAGCGGCATGTCGTCGAGACCAAGTTGGCGACGCTGAAGGACTGGCGCGCCGTCTTCGTGCGATACGAGCGAGCCGCCTGGGCCTTCATGGCAACCGTGGTCCTCGAAGCTCGCGTAAGTTTTCGTTGTCAGGATTGACCCTAGTAAACGGCCAAGACGAATTAGTTAAATATTGAGTAAATAATATTCATTTGCTTTTGCATAGCTGGTATACGCAACTCTTTCCTATTAGTGGCGTTCAGTATCGCGCTGTAATTACGAAAGAGAGATTGTGGGCGATATTTTAGATTTTCGTTGTAAGGATAGCTTGGGATTGGCCAAGCTGCCAAAGGGATACGATGCCGCCAAGGCACGCGCGGATTTTTGGGCACGAAAGGCACAAGAGACAAGAGAAGCCGATTCTGCGCTGAAGAGAGTAGAGGCCGAGCTTGCCCGTCACCGAGTTGTTGGAAAGAAACCCACAGCAGAATAGTCGCCAAATATCATTTAGCAATCTACGGTTGCTAAATCCGCTGAAGATATTTCAAGCATCTTTCACTGCTGTGAAGCTGGAACGACCCGCTAATCGTCCGAAGTCTGTGGGCCGCAACCGCCATCGTTCGCGTTTGATCTCAGCATCAGAGGCAGGGCAACCTCGGTCCATTCGCCAGATTCGTGCAAGATCATGTCGAGTGGCACCTTAAAGTCCTGCTCTTCTCGGCATTCATACGCTTTGCTGTTGTGCGCATCGACTTGTAGGGTCGATGCAATTTGCTCGCGAGCATCCCATTCGTCAACCGCGTAAACCCACATCCGGTCAGGATCTGAGTCACCGTTTCTACGCACAACATAATTGGGCATGATCAAACTCCAGCCGCAAACCTATGACACATGTCAAATTCTCCAACTTCAACTTGCTCTATGCGATAGGAACAAATTTCAATCTGGGCGGTTGTACCCAATTGCGGCATTGAGTGACGTTTATGCTCTATCGAAAAGCCGTCGAAATAGTGGCGAGTCCTAAGGGGCACGGCGAAGAAGTTCTTATCGCCGCTGCCCGGATCGTCCTAACAAATGATGCATCAGATATCGAGCTAAGAAGCGCGGCGCACGCCATAGTCGCAGAGATCCGTGAAGCTATGTGGGACGCCGACCTCCGGGGACTTGTACTTTCTGATGAGTTGGTAAAAAGGCCTCATTAAACTCCGCGTACGCCAACCTGCAAAACTTGGTCTTCAGATGGTTCGGATATACTAATACTAATCTGCGTTGATCAGCATTTGTTAGCCCAATCGCGCAATCCGATGGTCATGATTGTTCATGGCTGAGCGGTGAGTTTGTTCGAGGCGTCACAGCAGTGGCCGACGATGTAGTAGGACGTGAAAACGCGATCCGACAGGCAGTTGCCGCGTAGGTTTGCCAGACGTTCTCGACAGGGTTGAGTTCGGGGCTGCGCGGCGGCAGAGGCAGCAGCGTGATGTTGTCGGGCACAGCGAGCTTGGATCGCCGCCAGTTCGGTGGGTAAGTTTTCTTGAATGTCGCCAGGGCCGCCTCGGTCTGGGCGCTCATGGCGCGACCTGTTTGACGGGACGGAGCAAGATCTCCTCCACCAGCACACGCGCCGGCTGCGCAAAAGCATAGACGAGCGCCTGCGCCACATCCTCCCCTGTCATCGCATCCAATTGCGCCCAGCGTTCCGCCATCGCCTCCGCGACATTCGCGCCGAACTCTGTACGGGCCGCACCGGGCTCGATTACCGCTACGCGGATCCCTTCCTCGCCAAGTTCCTTCCGCAGTGCGTCGTGGAAGCCGACCACCGCGAACTTCGTCGCGCTGTACACCGACCAGTTTGCAACGCCGTAGCGTCCACCTACACTGGACACGGAGCAGATCATCGCCCCAGGCCGCCCGCGCAGCAGCGGGATAGCGGCACGAGTGCAATGGAGCACGCCATAAAGATTGACGTCGATCATGCGGGTCCAGTCGGCCGGATCACTCTTCTCGAACGGTGCGTTCACGCCCAATCCGGCATTGTTGAACAAGAGGTCGAGTCCACCGAACCGCTCCCGCGCCTGATCGAAGACCGCAGCGACCTGCGTAGGGTCGGCGACATCGGCGGTGAGCGCCACCACGTCGGGCCCAAGCTCAGCCGCGAGTGCGTCGATCCGCTCGCGCCGCCGAGCCACCAGCACCACCTGCACGCCCTCGGCTACGAGAAGCCGTGCGGCCGCCTCGCCGATGCCG
>NZ_LMUU01000149.1:0-22815 GCF_009765775.1 Beijerinckia sp. L45 | reverse complement strand
TTCGACCCGCATGCAACAACCCACCTTAAGGACCGCCTTAAGGTCGGATGCAAAGCCCTCCGCTACCCAAGCCGCAAGGCGGCCGTCGCCGGATGCTCACGACACGGATGGCTTTTGCAGCCAGCAACTTACGCAGCAGTAGACATCCCGCCATGCGGCGGCAAGAACATGCGTCTAAATTAGCATCTGCAAAGCGCAAGCCTTGGATGAAAGTAATTGTTAAGCAATAACGCCGGCGACCGCACGCAGATGGTCGAAACGGCATTTAGGGGTTAGTTATCGAGATTCACCGCTTTGATCGATAACGGCTTCGAATTTCCTGCGCCTCCGATGATTCGTCGAGCGCAGCTTCAACAGTCGCGATGGCGCGCCTTCTGCCGCAGAAAAATAATGTTCCCTTTCATTGTCCAAAACATAATCCGCATTACCAACAGAAGTATTCTAGGAGCACATACAAAGTATATAGGCTTTTTTATAGTAATTACCCAGGCCTACATCTGACGAGCTGATTTCAGCCGCAGACGGTCTGAAGAATGGTGTCGAAGATTTTGACCCCAGGCTTGAGGCGCGCCGTGCCAACAACGGTGCGGACGTCGGCTTCGCCCTCGGCGAACCACAGGGCGCGATAGCCGTTGGTCACCTTCCGCTGCACGACGGCTGGTCTGAGATCACGCTCACAGGCGTTGTTTGTGGCATCGACGAGGCCCGGCCATCGGGCGAAGGTCAGAAGCTGATCGCGGGCTCGCCTGAACTAATTTTGGATGTGTAGCGCCAGATCGCACGACGTCGGCGCAGTGAGGATGGCTTCGAGACTTCGCTCCAGGGCACGACACTTGGCGGCAACGGTCGAAGCGGCAAGGGTCTCGATATCACGCGCCAGGGCGAAGGCCTTGGCCAACCAAAGTTCGAGGCGTGAAAGTAGGTAATCCTCGCTCGCCTCAATGGCATAGGCGACATCACGTGCGAGATGAGCGAGGCAGGTCTGGTGCGCTTGCGCATGCCCTTGTTGAGCGACGTAGCGATCCGACAGCCAGACGTCGGGGCGATGCCCGTCCATGATCGTGCGCACCACCACCGCGCCGCGCGTCGGGGCGGCCTGATGGACTACCGCGTCGGCGCAACGGAACACCCAGTGATAGGCGTTACTGCCCTCGATCCGTACGCCGGTCTCGTCGGACGCGATGATCTTGGCTCGGCGCAAGGCGGCGATGGCTTGGTCGCGTTCGGCCAAGAAGCGTCCTTGCGCGCAGCGCAGCATGTTCATCAGTCCGCCCTGGCTGATACGCAAGCCGAACAGGTCGGCGAAGGCGCCTTGCAGTCGCTCGTAGGATAAAGCCTGGAACGTCTTCAGGTAGGTTGCCACCGCATGAAGCCGGGGGCCGAACGGCGTTCCCTTCGCCGCCTTAGGCATCGCCGCGATGACCGCACCCCGCAGGAGGGGCATCGCACGGCAAGGCGCCGGTGGCGCTCGACGAAAGGCTTGATGGCGGGAAGTTCGATCGTGTCGTGTTCGCTGATGGTCTCGTTCGGCAGATCGGCGGGCAAGGCCGTACGGCAGCAGGGGCATTCATCGAAATGATGATCGACGGCGCTGTCGAAATCCTCGCTCATCACGCGGCTATGGCCCTCGTGACCGGGCTTGGCACCGCCGGGCTTGGCTTTGTCGCGACGCTCCTTGCGATCGCTCGCGGGCGGCTTCGACGAGGTGCGCGATGTCTTGGATGGACGCTGCAACCGCAGCACAAGCTCGATCAGCTCTTCCTTGCTCAAACGCTCAAGATCGAATCGGCCCATGCACCGAATGAATCAGCGGAACCGATCCGCCGCAAGACGTGGGTAATTACCTTTTATAGACGTGACGAGCTGCTTAACGATGATCCAGCGTTGGATAGCATGACCACCTAGCGTTAACAATACCGATCGGCTAGCGCCTTTAACTGTTCGCATCACCATTTCATATTAGTCGCCGGCTCAGACGAGCTTGGCAAAGGGTAAAGCGATCGCGGCACTGCAGCAGCACTTCCCCGCGATGGTATCCCGAATGGCGACGGTGCGCACATTGACGTTTATCGGAATAACGAGCGCCTCGAAGAGGTTGTGGAATTTACGACCGAGGACCTTCGTCCTTAGCCTAGTAGCTTGCGAAGACTCAACCTTTAATGCTTAGTGGGCAATCTGGAACGCCAATGATGGGTCAGCTGGGCTGCGCATCGCGGCATGCTTGGTTTGTAGCTGCGGGCATAGATCGCCTCGTAGACGCGCTCACTTAAAGTGTTGCCCGTTTCAGAAATGCGTCATTCGATTGAATATCACCCATTGCCGCGCAGCGTCACCGGTTATAATACGGTTGGTAACGCAGCAAAGAACCCCCGTCTCTAAAAGGTCGACTATGTCCAGGTTTATACACAACGCGCAGTTGATGGCGAAGATGCACACTCGTTTCGGAATCGTGCCAGATTATGAACAGATCTTGGAGCAAAACTACTCTAAATTGCTTAGGGAAGGAGATTGCGTCTTAGACATTGGCGCTCATATTGGGCGGCATACCCGAAAATTCTCAGAGCTAGTGGGCGCTTCCGGTAAGGTCCACGCGTTCGAACCCCTTCCTTATGCTTTCGAAAGGCTTAACGTTCACAAAATTTTACAAAATGTGATGCTTTACAACATTGCGGTTTCTGACACGAACGGTACGGCAAGTTTCGTCTTCGCTGATGGGGCTCCTGAGGAGAGCGGATTTCGCGAGAAGACTTATAACAACCCGCTGCAAACGGTTCCTACTATAATCCAGGTGCAGAAAACAACATTAGACAGCCTTTCTGATAAAATCGGTAAGGTGGACTTTGTTAAAATAGATGTGGAGGGCGCTGAAATCGCCTGCCTGGAAGGTGCTAAGCGTATTATTGCAGCAAACCGCCCTGTCATTACCGTTGAATACGGCAGGCCAAGTTATTCTGCGTATGACAATACCGCCTCGTCTTTGTTCAGGGTTGCTCAAGATATGGGTTATGTGATCGGTGATATGTTTGGTAGCTATTGTCTCGAATTGCAGATATGGGAGCGCGCCTGCGATGTCTCCTATTGGGACTGGTTTCTAGTACCTGTTGAGAAAATAGAAACATGGGCTGCAGCTTTCCGATCTTAGTTGTTGTTCGACTGACTTTTCTGCCAATTAAAATTGCCGGAAAATCAATGTTTTTGAAGCGAGGCTGATTCTCGTGATCGTCAGCGTCTGCGTTTTCGGAAGCCCACTAAGTATTAGGAAACCTTGTTGTCGCGACAGATACGTCTGCTGTGTGCTAAATAAACGAAAAGCTAGTTACCTCAAGGTGGAATACCTTCGGATGGAATAGGTCACCTTTCTTTCAATTTAGGAGCGCATATCGTGATTGAACATATGAACCTTTTGTTGTTCCTTTTTGTCATCATCGGAAAATGCAATGGATCGAAACAAAGCGGACAACGGAATGTTGTTACCGTCTTAGCGCTGTTTGTATAGAATCGGCGTATCACATAAGAGTTTCGCGGAGATATCTGTGCCAAATAGTCGATCATATAGCTTTGATGCGATTGCGCGAGAGTTAGGTTCCGACAAGTCGTCTCAAGTCCACGGATACTGTGGAGCGTACGCAAAAATATTAAGCGGATTAAAACGTCCGCCTCAAGTTGTAATGGAAATTTGCGATAGGTTGCGTACGCCCACATTGTGGAGAAGGTGGTTTGAAAATATTACCGTAGTTTATCTTGTTTCTGAATCTCAGAAAGATGATTTGACGCTTGAAACGGATAGTAAAATTAAAATCGAGTATGGTGACTGTGGGTCAATCGAATTTCTAGTTAAGATGGCAACGAAGTATTCTCCTGATTTGATTGTAGACGACGGGCTTCACATTCCTAAAGACCAGATTATCGGATTTATGATCTTGTTTCAGTCGCTTGTCTCGGGGGGAATTTATATTGTCGAGGATATGCATACCAATGTCCCCCCTTTGTCACAACAATATATTCCGGACGGGCATGAGAGTTTTTTGGGATTTGTAGTGAGAATATTGGGATATCTAAGTCATGGCCAAAACAATAACTTATTTGATAGTCAGCAGCTGGTTTGTATACCCAGCAAGTTTGTTGAATCAGTCACTTTTTATGACAAATTGTGCGCGATTACCCGCTCGGGTTACCTAACAATGGCATTGGTCGATGCCAGGTCGACGTCTGCGAAGTTTACAGAGGTCAACAATGGAGGGTCTTATTCGCGAATAGAGCCTTTAATATATAATGCTCCTCAGTCGGTGCTGGACGCGATCGACGGGGAAGAACAGAGAGGCGAAATTGCCCCCCCGCCGGCGTTTGTTGCCGAGTTCGACGATGCATTTGTCCGTGGGCCGGGCTATATTACCATCGGCAATGCTATCATTTCAGATTGTCTTATAAACTTGATGGGCAGCTCTAATTTGAGGGACTGTTTTGATATACAATACAACTTGAATAACGAGCTGATTGCCAGTATAGAGTTTAACTCCGCGAAACAAGTGCTCAATGGAGAATTTGTTCTTCTCAAACAAAATGCGGATGTGAACTACGGCCATTGGCTGATCGAAGGCTTGACGCGCATGCAGTTGCTTGAAGGCTATGACATATCATCTCTTCAATTTATACTGAATGGCGACGCTTCCGAATCCTTGAAGCAAATATACGTAGATGGGCTAGCGCTCCTAGGTGTTAGAAAGGAGCAAATCTTGTTTTTAGGATCTGAAATCGTTCAAGCAAAAAAGCTAATCTATCCCTCACCTATTACCATACAACCGTGGGTCAAGGCACCGATATGTATGCCATTTCTTCGTAAGTTCACAGAATTTGATGAAACAAAATACGGCGATGCACCGAAATTAATATATGTGACTCGGGCAAGTATAGGGCGACGAAATCTAACAAATGAAGCAGAGATTATTGAGACGGTGCAAAATTATGGCTTTATAGTTATCAAGCCAGAATCTCTCTGCTTTTATGATCAGATAAAAATATTCTCCAAGGCCGAAATCGTAATTGGAAACTTAGGGGGCGGTTTGTCCAATATCGTCTTTTGCCCGGATGGATTGACGCTCTTGGCCCTGACAACCCAGTATATGTTGGACGACTTCTTTTGGGATATAGTTTCACAAAAAAATGGGAAATACCTTTCCCTACACGGACGGGCGGTCGAGCCAAGTCTCGGCATGCAATCAGACTTTATGGTTGATCACGACGAATTCGTAGGAATATTTGCTAAAATCATGGCTGGGCGCACGCCGGCAAGTTGTCCTTGAGGCCGCATTGAATATTACATGTAGGGTTTATGAACAAGTTTGAGGAAGTGGTAATGGTTGCCTTGACTACTGTATATGGCCGCATATAGGCGGCGCGCCTGTAACGCACAAATACGCTGCGCCAGTCCTTCCCTTCAATAAGGACGGTCCCGAGGGGCTGATCGACGGCAAGGCTCCAGGCCATGCCCCGAAGCTGAACGACGCGCAGCGCCAGGGGCTGGTACAGATCGTGGAAAGCGGGCCGATCCTGCCATCCACGGTGTGGTTCGATGGCGACTGAGGAACTTTGCGTGGTGGATCTTCGAGGAGTTCGACATCAGCCTGGACGAGACGACAGTCGGCCGCGAGCTGCGCAATCTGGGTTATTGCAAGCTGACCGCCTGGCCGCATCATCACGCTCAGAACGAGGTGGCCCTGGAGACATTTAAAAAAAAACTCCCTGCCGAACTGGCAGCGATCCAAGCCCAACTTCCGCCCGACACCGCCATAGAGCTATGGTGGCAGGACGAAGCCCGGATTGGGCAGAAGCACACGATCACCCGGCGCTGGGCGAAACGCGGTACACGGCTGCGCGCACCACGCGATCAACGCACCAAGTCGGCCTACATTTTCGGGACGATCTGTCCGGCCAAGGGAAGGGGGCCGGTCTCGTTCTGCCCTGGTGCACCACACAAGCCATGGCCGAGCATCTCAAGGAGATCAGTCTCACGGTGATCCGGGTGCCCACGCCGTCCTGATGCTCGACCAGGCTGGCTGGCACACGTCCACCAAGCTTGCTGTGCCCGACAACATCACGCTGACTCTGCCGCCGCGCAGCCCCGAACTCAACCCTGTCAAAAACGTCTGGCAATACCTACGCGACAACTGGCTGTCGAACCGCGTCTTCACATCCTACGACGACATCGTCGGCCATTGTTGTGACGTCTGGAACAACCTCACCGCCTCAACCATGGGAAATCATGACCATCGGGTTGCGCGATTGGGCTCACAAATGCTGATCAACGCAGATTGGTATTAAGCAATGTTTGTTGACCAAGCCGATTGCGGCTGGCGTTGACCGGTAGTCCCGTGGCAGCAGCTCGTCGCGCTGGCTGTTGCGATGCCCGTTGACGATCCTGGTAACGATGTCGGCAAGATATGCGCAGGGCTCGACGTCGATTAGTTTGCAGCGTTCGATGAGCGAGGCGACGATCGCCCAGGTTTCTGCCCCTCCGTCCGATCCGGCGAAGAGTGCGTTCTTTCGGGTAAGTGCGATAGGGCGGACGGAACGCTCGACGACATTGGAGTCGATCTCAACGTGGCCGTCATCCAGGAAGTGACAGAGGCGCTCCTAGCGCTACAAGGCGTAACGGATCGCCTCGGCGAACTTGGTCTTCTGACAGATCATGAGAAGCTTGTCGCGCAGCCATGGCTCCAGGGCGTCGACAACCGGCTTGCTCTTCGCCACCCTCACAGCACTGCGGGTGTCGGCACTCTGGCCGCGGATATCGGCTTCGATGCGATAAAGTTCGGCGATGCGCATGAGCGCCTCGGATGCGATAATGCCGAGCCGGCAGCAGCAACGTAGAAGCGGCGGCGTACGTGCGCCCAACAAAAGGAGAGTGTCACGGCATTGCCTTCGGCCAGCTTGCGATAGCCGGCATAGCCGTCCACCTGCAGAACTCCGCGGAAACCGGCAAGATGAGAAATGGGCCGCTCGGCATTGCGATTGGGCGCATAGACGTAGATGACCACCGGCGGATCGCCGCCCTAGGCCGGTCATTCCAAGTGTAGGCACAGAACTGTCCTGTCTTTGTCCGGCCTCGACTAGGATCGAGAACGCGCGCTGTGGTCTCATCGGCGAAGAGCGTCGGGGATGCCCTTAGCATCGCGAGCAAAGGCTCGTCGATTGGGCGTGATGGAAGTCGGCACGTCCCACCCAATCGGCGAGCGTCGAGTGATCCAGCCTGACGCCTTGCCGGGCGTAGATCTGTGCTTGGCGATACAGCGGCAGGTGGCCGGCGAACATGGAGACAAGAACCTGGGCGACGGTCGCCTCAGTCGGCAGTTCGCCTTCGATCAGCCTCGCGGACCGGAACATGATGCAGGGATACAATTCAATGAAATGTAATCCGACTTCTCAGTCTATATAGCGCTCTCACGGAGGGCAGGACGTCGAGCATTTGCCACGCCACTGCGACCTCTTATATGGGCTTTCACTGAAAGCATGATCAGCGATCGTCTAGGGCCGACGCAAAAAGATTCATATTCCGCCTCCTATCAACGAGGCGTCAATAAAAAAGATCGAAAAAATCTTTCTAGGAGGAACCCTGCGGTGAGACAGGTGGCGGAGACTTCGAGAACATAAGCCTTATTCAATAACCGAGCGGGAGATCCTAGAAAGTATGCCTGTCGCATCCATTCAACACAATGTAAGACCGGATTAAAGCTAAAGTAATAGCCATAACTCTCTGGCAACAGCTCGGGATTTATGCTCATTCCACAAGTTATCCATGCAATAATGATAAACAATACAAATATAAGATTGAATAAAGGAAAAGCCAGGCAGATAACTCCACCAAGTAAGCCAACAGAAATACCTAATCCCATTGAAGCGATCCAAGCAAAAGCAGCCTGGAGCGGATCGATTGGAGTAACATCAATACCAGAAATAGACATCGCTATCATAAGCGTCGCAACAACTATTGAATTATTTACTATTTCAAGAAAGGCTCTTGCTAAGATCATATCTAACGGCTTTATGATCGGGTATTGGAGAAAACTTCTATTTGTAAGTACCCCGAGCATCATAAACCTGCCAATGTAGTTGCAGGCGATATAAGGAATGCAGGCAGTCGCAGCATACAACACCATGCTGGAGCCATACGGCACCATTTTTCCAGCGTTTAAGGCAAGAATGATTACTATGTGCGTTAACGGCCAGACAATCGTAATGATATACCCTATTCCGCTGCCGAAAAAACGACTTTTGATATCGTGCATCATCAGCGCAAAAAAAACACGGAGCTGAATTCTAACAGCACCAATCGAAAGTATATTATCGTCCCGCTCGTTCATAAAAGATTCCTTATTTACGAGATTTAGCGCGTCTCCGCTAACGTCAGCTGGCGCTGATACGAGGCCTGCTCAGTTGTTAAACTAAGGTTCTCTCAACAATTGCTCAAACGCCGCAAGCCGCGACCGAAGAATCCGAATATATAAACTCTCAATCGAGCCAATCCAAGTTCGTAGAATTTACGGCATAACGAATGATGTCGATCTGATTTTGCGTGCAACCATGAGATGTGTGAAAACGCGGGATGCGATGCATCAAGGACGTCAAAGCCAAAGTCAGAACGCTCGTTAAGAGGTTCACATGAAATCCCACGAATCGACGATCATCAGTGAGATCATTTTGGTCAATTCAAAACGGGCCACGCTGGCGTCCCGCGCGGGAAAATACAAGACTTGCGTAGGATGATCAGGAACCGCATTCAGCTCTAGAGCTCGACGCGACGGCTTGAAGGATCTCGGCAAGGCACGCTGCAAAGGTCTCAAAGATCGGCCAACTAATCACTGGACAACCCTACCCGCGGGCCTATTTCGCCACGGATTGCTAAATACGGAGCTGCCTCCAAACTTTCGGGTGTAGAAAAGGGGCTAAAACTCCAATCTCAACGGTAAGGGCCATCAACGCATCCGACTGCGAAACCCCTATCAAACGATCATCAAATCTGCAACCAGAAAAATGTCGGTCGCTGTTACGAACTATGCCCGAACGGGAGTCAGCACCCTCAGAAAGTCAGAAGGTATTTGACGAAAGAGCGCTTTTGATGCTAGCCGTCCTTTGCCACCTTCAGCTTCCGCAATTCCGAGGCGACGACTCTTGTAGCAACGTGAATCCGTCCTCTCTTGGACAAGCCCGTGCACAAGACACCAAGTTCCAATTTCGGCATTGCGAAACTTGGCTTATCACTCGAATTACGGTGTATAAAAGTTGAAAGCTTATGTTGGGTCGGGACTATTAGGCTTTATAGGCTTAAGCGGGTGCATGAAATGATGGGGAACGTATGCAACGTAAAAGACTCGTTCTAGATGTAAGCGTAAGTAGAGCCTATATCGGGCGCCCTGCCGTAGGCATCGTAAGAGTCGAACGGGAGGTGGCAAAGTATTTGTGCCGCGATCCTGAAGCTGTATTCGTCTGTTATGACAGCGACAATAATTGTTTTCGCACTGTGGCGACCAATTGGGCAAGAGCCCATTTTTCTGCGGTTGGTCATGAGCAAGTAAGGAATCGGCTCGAATTCTTGCGGGCGAACGGGCGGCAGCTTGAGTTTGGGCCTCGGTTCGAGTTTTCGACCAAAGACATATTTATAAATTGTGGACTACCGTGGGACAATAATGTTGTTTCTGCAGTCTATCAGGAGAAGAAGAAAATAAGCTTTCATTATGTCCAAATTGTCTACGATGTTATACCAACATTGATGCCGGAACTCTGCGTGCCTGGAATGTTGACGAATTTTCCGAGGTTCATTATTGATGCCGCTTGGTCTGCTGACGCTATATATTGTATTTCAGATTCAACTCTAAATGATTTAAAGGCGTATTTGTCAAAAGTTGAAGCGCCTCAGCCTCAACTTAGGCGGATTAGTATGGGGGCCGAGCTTTTCCATGGCGGAGATAGCCTATCGTCCAAATGTGACGAGGTCGAGAAGCACGTATTGTTCGTCAGCAGTATGGAGCCTCGAAAAAATCATCAGTTTATTTTTAATGTTTGGCAAAGACTATATGGCGTTATTGGTCCGAAGCTCCCCGCTTTGGTCTTTGTGGGAAGTCAAGGGTGGAATACGGATAATCTTGCGTATTATATCAACAACAGTGAGTTGGCTCACCGAGGCAAGGTCCGTTTTGCCGCCCATTTAAGCGATGAGCAATTAGATAGAGTCTACAGGAACTCATTGTTTACTGTATATCCATCCTTGTATGAGGGATGGGGATTGCCGATTTCGGAAAGTCTGCGTTATGGCAAGTTCTGTATAGCATCCGATACGTCGTCGATGTCAGAAGCTGGGCAGGGGTTGGTCGAACTTATTAATCCGCGAGACTTCGAAAAATGGGTTGACGTCTGCTCGTACTATATCTTGCATCCGGACAAGCTTAAGTCTCGGGAAGCAGAGATTTTGCTTAAAAGACGGGTTAAGAATTGGGAGGAGTGCATCAATGAATTTGTGCGGGATGTTTTCGAAAAGTTCGAAAATTCAGAGGTAGGGCTAAAACGTGCTTAAGGCTTTGACTGTTGCAACATATCCAATAGACACTCCTCGTCATGGCGGACAGATCCGCTCTGCAGCAATAAACGCAACCTTGCGCACGATGGGGTGGAAAACTGAGCATTTGTGCGTCTTCAATAAAAATGATTATCCTGAGGCGGCTATTGGACCTTGGAACTTTGCCTACGGCTCTGATGTCGCTGACAAGTTCGAGCGTACCGGAGGCAGGGCAGACGTTGATGCAAGTGACCATATACTAGAATCGGAAGAGATGATTGCCAGGATATCGCATTTAATTCGGTCTTTTAATCCTGGTGTTTTTCTTGTAGAGCAGCCTTGGCTGTGGCCGGTACTCAAATG
Source organism: Beijerinckia sp. L45 (assembly GCF_009765775.1). Classification (GTDB taxonomy): domain Bacteria; phylum Pseudomonadota; class Alphaproteobacteria; order Rhizobiales; family Beijerinckiaceae; genus RH-AL1. Next base: position 11,906 of record NZ_LMUU01000149.1, on the reverse strand, counting down.
TGTATTGAAGGAGACGAACAATTTAAGTCCGGTCGTCTATTCATCTCATAATCATGAGTTGCCCCTGCTTAAGCAATTACTGAAGAGCGGAAATACCGTTGGTAATGCACGACTGCTTAAGAAAGCCGAGCATATAGAGTCAGACCTCGTTCAGCACAGCTCTGGCCTCATTTGTGTATGCGAAGCCGACTCGTCTTCGATGCAAATGGGTCATCTCCCGCTTCTGATAGCGCCAAACGGCGTATGGCCGAGAGTCGCGCAGGGCAATAATGACAAAGTGTTAGACAGACGGCTTAGATTTATGGATTATGCGCTGTTTGTCGGTTCTGCGCATCCGCCTAACGCCTCGGGCTTTGACACAATGTTAAGGCCGCTCGTAAAGATGATGCCGCCTAACCAGCGTATTGCTGTGGTAGGTGGAGTGTGTAATCTTCTACCGTCTACGAGTATGTTTAATGCGCAGCCGGGCCTCGCGGAAACACGCATCGAATTGCTAGGGACACAATCAGAAGATAGTTTAACAAACTTAATAAGTCATACTAAAGGCTTTATTCTGCCTATCACTGAAGGCGGCGGGACAAACTTAAAGACTGCTGAGGCATTATACAGCCGTAAACCGATCATCGCGACCCCCGCTGCGTTTCGCGGATTTGAAAAATTCAAATCGTATCCCAACGTCTTTATTAGCGACGAGGCGACGCCCTTTTGTCAGAGCTTGGTGACGCTACTCGATAAGGTAGGCCAGGCCACAACCTATCAGCGAGAGCATCTATGTGGAATTGAGGGACTTACGTGGCCTCAATGCTTGCTACATTTACCAAACTTTCTCTCGTCGCTGATCGAAGCGATGCCGTTGTCGCGCTCGATCGGGCCCGAGCCCTTCCTAACGATCGATGGGAAAGCGCTCGCCGAATTAGCGGTAGTGGGCTGGAATACCTACCAAGCAGACACCGCCGATTTGTGGTCATCAGAGCAAATAAGTATACTGCGCTTTAATGAGCTTCTGGTTCCGAAAGAACCTTATAGTGTTGCAATCGATCTTTGGTTGTATAATCCTGATTCTCGGGCTAGGACTGTGTCAGTATTCTCTCGTAGTCGCTTAATTGGTGAGGTAGCGAGTGACAGTTCTAATATGCTTCGGATATCAGGTTCTATTTTTTCTCAGGACTTTTATGACGACACTCAGCTCGAACTCTTTATCAAGAATCCAGATATCGATTCTCCTTCGCAAAATGGAGGATCCGACCAACGAATGTTGGGAGTAAATTTGAAGCGAATTATCATAGCGCAAGTCGATGGCCTCCCCTCGGCAGACGCTGATCCGAAACTTTCCAGGTCAATCCTAGAACCCGAGGCGCCCAGAGGACGCGGTCGAAGGATTGGAATTTTGACAAAATCGATCGTTCGGGCCGTAACCAAGTCATCGAGGTGCAGGATTCAGCTCGACACAATTGATGGTAGTGACATCGGAAATCAACTGGAGGTCTCGATTAGAAACATCGAATTCCGGTCCTGCTTAATAAGAGGTTGGGCCTTGCCCCCAGGAGGAGCAGAGCCATTTAGTCAAGTGAAGTTCAGTCTTGTTGGGCGAGCGGGCATGTTTCATGCACTGACAAGACAAGTCGAACGAGCGGACGTAGCCCTAGCTTTCGGCAGTCCCAGCCTTAAAGATTGTGGGTTTGAGGTAGAGATCCCGAGTGGTATAACGCAGGGAACATACAGGCTTAGTCTGGAAGGCGTAACTGCCTCAGGAAGGCGATTTAAAGAAAGCAGACACCGCTTAGTTATTGGGGGAGAGAGATAGATAGTATTTGTGTCGCCCTACACAATTTCTCTGACTTTGTTGTCTAAGGTTTCGACTTAAGCGGAGGATCGATCGAAATCCCTATCAGCGTGTTTTTGTCGTAGCCGGGATACAGTATCGTCCAAATTCTGGCGTGATGAAACGAGGCACGTTGGGTTGTAAATGCAAAAGAATAAGGTTCTCTTTAGATGAAAATACTGTACCGCTCCTGCCATCAAATATTAGAGTATGATGAGATCCGAATGCTTCAGAAGCTGGGGCATACTGTGTTCCCCCTCGGCGCCTATACCTACGGAAGACCAAGCGAGGCCTTTAGGCCGGAAATCGACTTCGGCTGGGAATTCTACGCTCTTTTGGAGAAATATAAGGCTAGTCCGTCAAGCCGAGACATTCGGTATATTGATCGGGAATTTGCTTCGAACTTCGACGTCTGTATTTCAATGTTTGACTTTAACTTTCTGACGGAAAACGAAGATGCCTTACACAGTTTGCCCTGCGTTCTTAGAACCATAGGACAAAGCATAGAGGCCTATGAGCCACTCGTCGCAAAACTAAAGTCGTCGGGTACGTATATCGTCAGATATTCTCCAGCTGAAGCGCGCGCTGCAAACTATGCTGGACATGATGCCATCATTCGATTTCCGAAAGAAGTTACCGGGAATTCCTGGCTGGGTGATGCCGATTACGTCCTGACATTCTCAAATGATTTCCGTCAAAGGTACGAGGCGGACTACCAGTTTTTCGTCGCCGCGACCAGGGACAGGCCAACACGACTGGCTGGGCGAGGAAATGAAACATGTCATAAGTGGATTGGTCTCATATCGGCTGAGCAACAGCAAAAGGAGCTTCGCTCATGCCGGACTTACTTTTATTGTACAGGCGGCTATATTCCATACACTCTGAATATAATGGAGGCTATGCTTGCGGGAGCTCCTATCGTCGCGGTCAGGCCTACTTCTGCGGAACCATTTTCTGAGATCCAAGATATCTTGTCACAATCAGCGATATTTGTAGAGAGCTCGGAGGAGGCAGGTGAAGCCTTGCGCTACCTGTCCGAAAATACCGAGGCGGCGAGGAGTCTAAGTGCAAAAGCTTTTCATCGCGGAAAGATGTTGTTCGATGATCGGCAAATAGGTGATCAATGGGATAAGCTTCTAGCGGGAATAGTATAAGAGCCCATCCGCAACAAGTTGAGACAAACGATCCGGTTGTGATTCAATAGGGTCTTCGAGTCGGAGGACCTCCGTTAGGCGGAAGCCTGAGCATCGTCGCAGTTTGGATCGTCGCGGTCTTCGCTACCGAGTGATTTAACTGAAGAGGAATGGGCGCTGGTGCCGCCTTTTATCCGGCCCGCCAAGCGTGGCGGACCGCCCCGTTCGGTTAATGCGCGCGAGATCCTCAACGCATTCTTCTACGTGCTCTCGACCGGCTGCCAGTGGAACGTGATCCCCACTGATCTGCGGCCGCGCCGCACGGTTTGGGATTATCTCGATCTCTGGGATTGGGATGGCACGATCGAGCGTATCCATAAAACGCTCCACATTAAGAGCCGCGAACGCGCAGGCCGCGAAGCAATCCCGACAACGGCGATCATCGACGCCCAAAGCGCCATGGCGCGGTAAAAGGGGGCGATCGCTCGATCGCTTTCGATGCCGTTTTCGCGGCACCGCATATCGAACATGTGGGTCATGTAAGTTGCTGTCGGCCCGTCCGCATACCTAGGCGGAAACGTAAATTGAATCCCGTTGTCGGTGAGTACGGTGTGGATGGCGTAGGGGGTGGTCTCGATCACATGCATCAGAAAGGCCGAAGCTGACGTTCGCCCTGTCTTCTTGACCAGTTGGACGACGGTAAATTTGCTGGTGCGATCGATGGCGACGTAGAGGTAAAGCTTGCCCTCGGTAGTCTGGACTTCGGCGATGTCGATGTGGATGTAGCCGATCGGATAGGCTTTGAACTTCTTCCGTACAGGCTTGTCGCCAGCGACCTCCGGCAGCCGCGAGACGCCATGACGTTGCAAGCAGCGATGCAACTACGAGTGGGTCAGATGCGGGATCGTCGCCTGCAAGGCGTAGAGGCAATCGTCGAGCGGGAGCATCATATGCCGTCGGAAGGCAACGACGATGGCTTCGTCCTCCACTGAAAGCACGGTGGACTTCGGCTCTTTCGGGCCGGTCGGCACGTCGGTAACTGAGGTTCAGGCCTTCCATTTGGCGACCGTCTTCTGATTGATACTTTAGCGCTTGGCGAGCGTCCGCAGCTCTCTTGACTACGCTGTATCGCTCGATGGACAGCCTAAGTCGTCGTGGCGCTTCCGTAGAGAATATGGCCCATAGCGCATCCTTCCATTTAAGGAAAAGATTGCACCATCAAAGCCCGGGGCCAAACACCCTGTTATTACGAAGCGGATTACAAAGCTTGGCCTTTGCTGGGAGCTTGATATGGCGCGTCATAGAATTGAGGCGTCAAAGACGCTTGTTCCTTTCCAAGGAAGCCCCTACCGTCGCGACGCTTCCATTAGGATATCCGGATGTTCCCCAAGCCCGTGCCGCTTCTGATCCCGAACACCTACGCCTACGAGTCGTCCCCGATGGTCAAGGCGACCGGGTTCCGCGAATACGACGCGCGCTGGCTGTTCGAAAAAGAGATCAACCTGATGGGCGTTCAGGCCCTTGGCCTCGGGCTCGGCACCCTGATCCATGAGATGGGTATCAAGCCGGAGCTCGTTACCGGCCATGATTTCCGCTCGTATTCCGCCTCGATCAAGAACGCGCTGATCGTCGGGCTGATGGGGGCCGGCATCAAGGTCCACGACATCGGCCTGGCCCTGTCGCCGATGGCATATTTCGCTCAGTTCGCGCTCGATGTGCCGGCGGTGGCGATGGTCACGGCCTCGCACAACGACAATGGCTGGACCGGCGTGAAGATGGGCGTCGAGCGCCCCGTCACCTTCGGGCCGGACGAGATGGGCCGGCTGCGCGACATCGTCCTCGCCGGCACCTACAAATATCGCGACGGCGGCGGCTATGTCTTCGTCAACGATTTTCCGAAAATCTACCTCGACGATCTCAACACCCGGCCGAAGCTGAAGCGCAAGCTCAAAGTGGTGGCGGCCTGCGGCAACGGCACGGCGGGCGCTTTCGCGCCGCAGATGCTGGAAGCGCTTGGCTGCGAAGTGGTGCCGTTGGATACCGAGCTGGATTTCACCTTCCCGCGCTACAATCCAAACCCCGAAGACATGCAGATGCTGCATGCGATGGCCGATGCGGTGAAGGCAAGCGGCGCCGATGTGGCGCTCGGCTTCGACGGCGACGGCGACCGCTGCGGCGTCGTCGACAATTACGGTGAAGAAATCTTTGCCGACAAGATCGGCGTGATGCTGGCCCGCGATCTCTCCAAGCTGCATCCGAACGCCACCTTCGTCGTCGACGTCAAGTCGACCGGCCTGTTCGCTACCGATCCCGTGCTGATCGCTCAAGGGGTCAAGGCGGACTACTGGAAGACCGGGCATTCCCACATCAAGCGCCGCGTCACCGACCTGAAGGCGCTCGCCGGCTTCGAGAAATCCGGGCACTTCTTCTTCAACACGCCGGTCGGCCGCGGCTATGATGACGGCCTGGTCACCGCCATCCACGTCCTCGACATGCTCGATCGCAACCCCGACAAGTCGATGGCCGACCTCTACGCGGACCTGCCCAAGACCTGGGGATCCCCGACCATGTCGCCGCATTGCGACGACGAGCTCAAATATGGTGTCGCCGAGACGGTCACCGCCCGGATCAAGGCCATGCAGGCCAAGGGTGAGCCGATCGCCGGCCAGCCGATTCGCGACGTGGTCACGGTCAACGGCGTCCGCGTCACCACCGCTGACGGGACCTGGGGCCTGGTACGCGCCTCGTCCAACAAGCCGGAACTGGTGGTCGTGGTGGAAAGCCCGGTCTCGGAACAGCGGATGCACGACATGTTCAAGGCCGTCGACGGCATCCTGCGCGAGAACGCGGCGGTCGGCGCCTACAACCAGACGATTGATCTTTTCACGCCTCCGCTTGTAAAGCCGAAAATCAAGGAAAACAGCTGATATGAGAAATCGGACCGCAAATCGTCTTCGTGTACACGTAAAGAAATATTGTAGTAATGCTGAAGCCTTTGAATCCTAGTGATTGCTAAGTCTGTTAAATGTTTTTTTGAGTTATGACAGTACCTGACTGGCCGGGAACAATGGCATTGTATTTGGTCGGCATTTCAAGACTATCGAGCCAAGACTCAACTTCGGTCGCCACTTGATCTAGCTGGGTCGTGTCATTCTCGATATCTAATATCGCATCATATAACTTTTGGACGGGATATAATTCCTGAGGCAGAGGTGTGTTCGACTCCCAGTGGTGCCGCTGCATCGGACTGATAAACGAAGTTATGTCGCTGCTTACCGCAACATAGCGCGGCAGCCGCAATTTTGTCTGCTTAACAAGCTCGCCCAATGTGCCAGTAGGATCTTCAACAAGACGCGTATAACTAACAAGCGCTCGTTCAAGGCTCTTGGTGGATTTAAGTGCTTGCGTCATATAATTTGCCCACAACAAAATACCATGCGATATCGATAGATTGTTTCGCTTTTTTAGCGACTCCGCGACTTCAATCGGACTCCTGACCATTATGATATACGTTGGATTGTAGTTTTCGGATCGCAGCAATAGGTCCCAATCCATTACAAATCGAGATATCCTTGGATCTTTTAACACGATAGAGCGCGTCCCGGAATAATTTGAGCGTATATAAAGGCTGGCCTCTTGACGAAGGTTTTCCGGGATAAGTCCCGTTTCACGAAGCCTGTGACTAAGAACATCATGCCATTTTGAGCCATATCTTCCGAGTAGCCGCTCATTAAATTCTGAGATATCTAGCGGCTCCCAAAAACCGCTTGGATTATCAGCCTTTGGTGGCATCAAATCGTTAGGAAGCTCGGCTCCAGCTAATGATAGGACGCGCGCCATCGCGGATGTGCCTGATCTATGCATGCCTATAACAACGAGCGCCGGAACAAAATTAGATTTTGACTTTTCGTTCTCAGTCTTAACATCCTCTATTACCTGAGCCCACTTAATGTGATAATCCCTATGAGCCAGACCCGGAGATGGGGAGAAGTTACATTTATTGGTCGAATGATACTTCATCGCTTCGCCGATCATAAAGCTTAGATCGTTCAAGTGATTAAAAAAGAACGTTGAAAGGCTTGGGTCTATCTTTTCAGTTATAGCAATCTCATGAGCCATAATGATGGTGCAGCCCGAAACAAGTGCCAAGCTCATACCTAAACCATCGGCCGGACGCTGGTGTTCATCTGAATTCTTTATGTCGAGTGCGGAGACTACAATGCAAATTTTGGCGCGCGCCAGTAAGGCCGCAGTATGACTAGACCCCAAGTTTATAAGAATGTCAATGTTCTGATAAGATGCTGAACTTTCCAGCAAACTAAATTGCTCATACACTGACGCATCTAAATCTCCGGTAAAGATAATATTCCAGTTGTCTTGCTTGATCCGTGATTTGACCTTTCGCAAAGAAGACATAAGGCAGTAGAATTCTTTCAAAGTAACATTATCAAAGAACGTTCCAATGCAAACTATCAAATTCTCTCGTTCTACGATTGGCGGTGCAAGACTAGGAGGCGATATCACATGGATCGGCGGACATGGAGCGTCTAGTCCTTTCAGAATATTCAAGCACGATAGCCGGCTTGACTCGGTATCAACCACAATTGCATCAAAGTTTAATAATCCTCCGATCCGTCGCTGAAGCTCTTCACGATCGCCAGATACCAAAATCGGAGTAGAGCAATGTAATATTCGAACACGACCCTGCGGCGGGGCAACCGAAGGAAACAATCGACTACTTACCACATGAACGTCTATATCGCTATCACGACTTGGCACTTCTCGTAATATCTCAGATCCAAATTGGATGGAATTCTGTTCAAAGAAGTTATGCAAGCTTATCAAAGAAAAATGATGGCTTGTTGAAATGATTGTAGGTGAGTCTAAGCTGAGGCTTGCCACTATTGATAGGAAAGAATACTGTCCAACATCGAATGTTACTGGACCTAAATGTGAAACGCAACTGCAAGTTGAATTGAGCAAAGAAAGTCGGCGGTTATTAATAAAATCCTCTTCCAAGTACTGGATTTTTAGTAAATCTTTTGGGTGGCGAGATATGAGCCAGTCTCTCCAGCGGGAGCGAAATGTTTCCTGGTTAATTTTTATTGCAAGCAGGGTCGCATCACGCAGATCAACGTTTAGGCTCGTTGAATTCTTAATATGCCAAACGACAGCTTCCTTAACTAACCTAATGGACTTACCGCATGCGCGGAGACGCATTGCCAAGTCAACGTCTTCAAAATATGCAAACTTATATGCGGGATCAAAGCCTCCAACCGAAACAAAGTCATTTCTTCCTACGGCTAAACAAGCTCCAGACACGTAATCAACATTACGTGTATCTGATAAAATACCGCAGCAATTTGTTACCCGTGCGGTAGTAGAACCATCAACATTTATAGACCCTCCAAGTTCCTGCATGCGGCCGTCCGGATATTTAAAAGAAGGTCCGACCGAGCCTGAGACGCCGTCCTGCAGCCTATCAATTAACAAATCTATAACATCCTCATTTATAAAAGCATCATTATTCAGAAATAAAATACTCTTTCCACACGTGTATTCGACGGCAATATTATTGGCGGATCCAAAAGAGATAGCGTGCTTGAATTCTATTATTTTAATTGGCAAAGAGTACGACTTTAAGATCGAAACGCTATCGGAACTACTTCCGTTCTCAATTACTAAAATCTCAATGGTATAACTTGTGTAAGACCTAAGAAGAGACTTTACGCACAAGAAGACAAGGTCTGGGCGATTCAAATTTGTAATTACCACAGACACATCAGCATATTTTGCTTCACGCGGATCAATGGCTTTAAGATCGCCAAAGTCTTGCGGATCAGAAGTCATGTCTAAGGGCTTAAGGGAGAATGCAATATCGACTAGCTGACCGTTAAAAGTTACGGTCCCTGTGGCAACTCCGTTTATAAACGCATCAGCTTCAATCTCTAGGTCGCCGATGGTATGATGATGGACCCTAAGCGTAATATTGTCTTCTGATTCGGGCACTGTAAGATAAAGAGCCGACCTTCTGCCAGAACTCCACGTTCCCCAGCTTTCTGGATAACACATACCGTAGATAAATTCAGGTCGCGAGGTAGAAAAGTCACGAAAGTCGAACTCACGGATAATTCTTCCGTCTTCCGTGTCAATCATATCTATAGACTTAAAGCCGATTGCCAAATTCCGCACGTCAGAGGTCGGCGCGAGCTCGCATGGACAAACCGTTGTATGGAATACAAATTCCACAAATAAATTCTTGTCCCGCTCTATATGCTGATCCATAAGATCACTTTCAGATCTTGGCACATACGATGGACGTGCGTTGCTATCATCGAGCGATTCATACCATGATTATGACAGGTATGTAATACGATCCAATCATAATACTAGATGTATATCCATAATATGAGTAATCATCAAATTCTGACGTCGCTCTTGTGTCAGTTGGTTAGCTGGTGTAAGGATCTGCAGTTTGTGGCACAGGTCTTGCGTTGCATGGCTGGCGTTGAAGAAGGTCTGCATTGAGGCGTGTACGACACGATTGCATGCCGACGCTGTGGACTTCTGATCGGATAGCTCGCGATGCTTGCGTTGCCCGTTACGGTCTTGGTAGGCATGCTTGCACCACACTCAGACCATCTCATCCATCAGCAAATTCGGCGGGCAGATGAGGTTATAGGCGGCGGCTGCGAAGGTGAAAGCCCAGCCGACACGGTCGGTGCCGCGTAGCATCGGCCGCCGCATACCGCCGATGGTCTTCATCCAGCCGAAGGCCCCCTCGATCCGCTTGCGGACACGCTGGGTCGCCGCGTAGCCGGGATGGCGCGTGGAGCGCCTGTCTACCGCCGAACGCCGCGTCGTGTTCTGCGCCACGCGCGGCCGCACGTTCATGCCTTCAGCTCACGAAGTCGGCCGCATCGTAGCTTTTGTCGGCAGCTTGCGTCACGGCGACGGGACGATCGGCGTGGCACGTGGCGTCAATCATCTGCTGTTCGTTTTCGCTGTCCTGGCGAATAGGAAGTTCTGACAACACCGAGCCGGCCGCACCGGACGACCCACTGTCGATTGTCGGGTGCGGCTCATATCAAGACGGTATGACGGGCCAGCCCCTTCATTATCCATTAAAGCAAACCGAGCGAGAGACCATCGCAACACAAAACGCCGCGATTCTTCACAAGCGCGCTGACCCAAGCTGCTTAAGGAGTGGAGAACCAGCGGCTGTATCGACCCTAAGATTCTTCAGTTTCGCCGTTAATTTCGCGGCGTTATGTTTCTAAGAATCATGGGGCTGTGGGCGTTGCCTGCTAGGCCTACGTTATAAATTGACTTACATCTCTTAAGTGACCATAGATATTGAGAATTCGCATCCCTCTAGGGTCCGTTCAACGACCATGCGTGCCTGTGAGATCTTGGATGTCGAAGCTTGCATAGATGAGACCGGTCTTGAGCTCTATTCCCTTCTTTAAGGCGCTTGAGAAGATAAAGCATCATTTGCACTTGCGAACCGATACAGTTCGCTGCGTGCTTTGTGCAATTGCCAAAAACGAGGCTGAGTATGTTCATGAATGGGCAGCCTTTCATATTGCGATTGGTTTTGACGAAATCGTGATTTATGATAATGAAAGTATGGACTGTCTTGCTAATGCTTTCCAGTCTGGATGTTGGCCAGTAAAGGTTGTGCCGTGGCCGACCAGTGCTTGTCAGTCGCCTCAGGCGGCTGCCTATAATCATTTTGTGAAATCGCGTCGTGGCTCCCGTGACTGGATCGCCTTTCTCGATCTTGATGAATTTTTGAATCTCAAAAAGCACGAGTCTTTAAAGTCTTTTCTGGCCGATTATCGAGGTATAGACGCTATCGGAATAAATTGGCGGATGTTCGGTTCGTCATTGCATTCATCCGCATCTACCGGATTTGTAATCGACCGTTTCCAACGCGCTGCTTCGAATAACTTTGAGATAAATCAACATATAAAGACGATCGCACGTTTGGATCAAATCATTGAAGTGGGTGTACATAGTCCTTCGTTGCGTTCCGGAGCGCGATTTATTTCGCCAGACTGTAAACCTCGCGTCGAGGGATGCAATGCATGGCAAACCCACGTGGACCATTCAATCGCTCAAGTTAACCATTATTTCACAAAATCACGGGAAGAGTTCGAAAAGAAACGTTTGCGTGGTCGAGCCGATCTGCCGCCTGAGGCCTTGGATCGACTGCGGAGTCGTGAAGAGTTTGCATTGTACGACCGCAACGAGCATAGCGACACCAGCATTCTTCGCTGGCGGCCTGCAACAATGCAAGTGCTACAGAAAATGTTACAATTTCCAAAAACTATCTAGCCAGTTGTAGATTGGTATTTGTCGTTGGCGGTGCCAGGTCAGTTAATGTGCGCCCGCTGGACGTATTAGGCCGCTTGTGCTTGCGACAGCCCTGGATTCACGCAAGGCGCATGAGATGCCGTAAGAGGTTTTGGTTTGGCTTTCACCGTGTTGCCGCTTATGAAGGGGATCCTGGGGTTCGGCGGATTATCAGCGGCACCATCTTCGTCATCTGCAAACGGTTGCGCTTGCGCAATGCGCCAAAGGGTACGGACCGCACATATCGATCTACAGTCGGTTCATGCCTGGGGCAGACTCGTCGTCTTCAACGCGACTTTCGCCAGGCTCATAACAACCTAGTGTCATGTCCCGCAAATAGCTTTACTCAGCCGTTCTAGTTTGGCGAGGATCGCGTCGCTGGTGGCGGTCCATTGAAACGGCTTTGCCTGAACGTTGTAGGTAGCGACGAACGCTTCGATCTTGGCCACGAGATCTTTGGCGCTGACGAATGAGCCACGCCGGATCTGGCGCTGCGTGATCAGGCCGAACCAGCGCTCGACCTGGTTCATCCAGGGTAAGCATCCGCCGAAGGCCGCGGGTCAGATAGGTTTGGTGCGCTTTGCTCGTGGTTT
>NZ_LMUU01000148.1 GCF_009765775.1 Beijerinckia sp. L45 | reverse complement strand
CACCGGCGCCCGCGACCTGATGGTGTTCGAGTTCGTCGCCGTACCAGACACCCGACAGTCCCTGGAGAATATGGATCGCCGTCTCATGCGATTCGTGTTTGTGCGCGCGCCCGATTTCGCCCGGCGGAATAGTGACGAATTGCATGTGGATGCCTTTTGCGCCGACACTTTCGGCGGAAATGGCCGGCGCATAGACGTGACCCTGCTTGCCTTTGAACGACGGGCCGGGGCGCACGACGCGCAGCCCTGTCGATCCATTTTTTGAGATGTCGGGCATGTCCTGCTCTCCCTATGCGGTCACGGCGTGGCGGAAGCCCTGCCGCCGCACGCGGACAGAGCATCGGCCCCCGCATCAGACCCGTACCGACGCGACGGCGGCAAAGCTGACCCGGCGATACATCGTCTCGCGGGGCCCCGTTTGCGGCGGTCGATGCGACATCGATCCCGTAGTTCCGATATACACCGTTCGGCACAGGCCTGCAAAACCCCGCAGCACGCCGATTTGCCCGAATGCACCTCGACCCGCGCGTTTTCCAAGGGCGAGCCGACGCCGGCATGTCAGAAACGGGCGAAGACGACGCTTACAGCCACGCTGCCCCTGTTACGGACACAGGAGCGGCGCCATATGCTTGCCTGATAGCGCGCGACGCCTATCGGCTCATTTTTAGGACGATCACATGGTGGATTACAGCACGATCAAGGAACACGCCGAAGTCATCGGCGCCGACGGGGTCCATGTCGGCACGGTCGACCATCTCGACGGTCACCGCATCAAGCTGACCAAGAAGGACTCGTCGGACAAGCATCACCATTACATTTCCGTCGGTCTGATCGCCGACATCGAGGACGGCAAGGTGCGGCTGTCCGCCAATGCGGACGTCGCGATCACCCTGGAAGATTGAGCACCCAGCGGCACCTGCCGCCGACGCGGCGGGTGCCGCTGCCTCTGAGATCATCCGGGATCGCGCGGGTGTAGGATCATGGCTAGCGCGACCGCCGCCTCGACCAGCGCCCTGGAATACAGCAGCGGCACCATTGCGGCGGCCCCTTCCCCGCCGATGCTCTGGTCGGGCACATTCTGCCATCGCGATTGGTCCCAGTCCGCCAAGTCGACGACGATGCGGAAGGATGCGCCCAGCTCGACGAATCCGGGGTCGCGGCCGCTTTTTCCCATATGGACCGTCGTGTCGTCGCCATTCCAGGCTGCCCCTGCGTGGAAGGACCGGCCAGGCCGCACATCGTCCTGGATGGCGTGGCGGAACAGGGCGCGGCGTTGCGGCTGGTGTCGCGCCGGATTTTCTGCGGCAGCATGCAGCGTATCGGTCAGAATCTCGGCGCGCCGCGGCGTGGGTAAAGCATCGAGCGTAGCGACGAGCGCCTCGGTCAAGACTTCGACGGAATCATCTTTGGGTTCGTCGACCAGAATTGCCATTGCCGGCTTGAGGACGTCCGCAAGCCAATGATGGAAGAAGCGGGTTTCAGGCGCGTCATTGGCGATCGTGCCATCCCAGTCCAGCAGCGCCTTTGCCGGCATCGGGAGCGCGGCGATGGCGGCCGGGTCGAGGCAGGCCCGGACGCGATCGAGAAGGTCCAGCGCCGCCACGGAGCGGATATCGTGCTGAAGCGCGATACTGTCCGCCACGGTGGCGTCGCCTGCCTGCCCCAACACCTCGTGAATGCGCCGCGCGCGAAAATTCTCGTACCATTCGTAGCTGAGCGGGGTCGCGGGGTCCCAGCCGTCCGGCAGGTTGAACTCGTTCGCCGACATGACGTAGCCGCACGCCGGATCGATGCGGGTCGGCAGGTGCGCGTTGGCGACGAAACCGGACCAGGGGTCGCCGACGCTGCGCTCCGGCACGACGCCCGAGCCCGGCCTGCGCTGCGGGATCGCTCCGGCGACGAACCAGCCGATCGCGCCGGCGACATCCGCGGTCACGTAGTTGACCGCCGGCAGGCGCCACTCCGCCAGCCGCGCTCGGACGTCGGCGACACGTCGGACGGTCGTCAGCGCGAGGCCGCCGAGATAGGGCGCAGCCCCCGGCTCCGACCAAACCGTGCGGAGGGCGATCCCGCTCCGTTTCATGGCGTCGAGGCGGAGAACCGCGCTCGTGCCGTAGGCAAACGTCCGGCATTCGAGCGGCGTGCCACCCCGAACGGCGATGCTGGAGACGTGTTCGACGATGGCCGGATGCGTGCCCGCGTCCTCCAGGTTGAAGGTGAACACGTCCTCCTGGTCGGCGGGGAAAATCGTCAGGCCGAAGGCGACGGCGCCGTTGTGCCCGATCGAAATCCCCGGCAAGGCCGGCTCGCCGCCGCCGATGATGGAAAAAGCCGGACAGCAGAGGTGCACGGCATAGCGCAGCGCCGGCGTCTGGAGAGCGCGATGCGGATCGTTGGCAAGCAGCGGCGCGCCCGAAGCCGTCTTGGCGCCGGACAGCACCCAGTTGTTCGAACCTTCGATGGGGCGCCCCGCGTCGGATTGCGGATCGCCGGCGGCTACGAACCGTTTTGGGTCGGCCCAGACTTCGATGTCGGCTTCCGTCGCGGCAAGACGCGCCCGCGTGATGATCACCGGAGCGGTGGCGAGTTCGAGCAGCGTGATCAGCGCCGCGCAGTCCGCGATGTCGCAAGGCGCCTCGGCGGCCGGCGGCGACGGCCGGAGGATGGCGCGAAGCCCGTCGATGGCGTCCCGCCCGTCGCGGCGCAAGGCGCAGCGCTGCAGTTCGGAGATGCCGTTGGCCGTCAAGGTATTGCTGCGAATGCGGACGATGTCCGCCGCAGACCAGCGCTGCGGCGTCACATCGAGCGTGCGAAACTCGTCCGGGAGCACGGCCTCGCCGCGGTCGATCAGATCGAGGTAGGCGTTGATGCCGCGGCAAAAGTCTTCGCAAATGGCCTTGGTGCCGGGATGATAGGCGGCCCACTCCGCCTCCATGTCGCCCTGGAAGAGGAACAGCCGGCTGGCACGGTCCTGCGCCACGAACCCGTAGCCGAAGGCCTCGGCCAGTTGCCCCAGGCCGCGGCGGCGCCAGAGATCGATCTGCCAGAGCCGGTGGCGCGCGGCATTGAAGCCCTGCGCGAAAAACAAGTCCGGCTCGTTGTCGGCATAGATGTGGGTGAGGCCGTGCCGATCGGTCAGCAGATGGGCCGGCTGGCGCAATCCGTCGACCAGGAGAGCGGACGATGCCGTGGTCTGCTGCGTGCCGCCCATGCTTGAACCTTCCAGGCGAGACCCTTTCGCGCCGGGGAAGGTGATAACGCGATTCCCCGGCCGTCGTCTTCCCGACGACCGGGTCGTCATGTCGTCAGAAATGCACGTCCATCTTCGCGTAGACAGTGCGCGGCTCGCCGACAAAGGCGCCGGCGCCGTTGGCGTTGGTGAAGTACAACTTGTTCGTGATGTTCTTCATGCCGATCGAAGCGTCCCATGTCGGTTTGGCGTAGGACAGCACCGCATCGAAGATCGTATAGGCCGGCACGGTTTCGGTGTTGAGCTGGTCGCCAAAGATCTTGTCGCGATACTGCATCCCGCCGCCGGCCTTGAAGCCGGTGAGGCCGCCGATCGCGAAGTCGTAGGTGCTCCAGATGTTGACGATATGCAGCGGCACACCGATCGGCTGCTTGCCGATGGCGGTCGGTGCGGACGGATTGTCGGTCAGCGATGCCGCCTGGTCCGTGACGTTGGCGACGACCTTCCATTCCGGCGTCACCGCCATCTGGAAATCGGCCTCGATGCCGCGTGTCTTCTGCGCATCGAAGACGCCGGTATCGCCGACCAGCGTAAAAACGTTGTTCCGCTGCACGTTGAAGCCGGCGACGGTCAAGGTCAGACGGTCTTCCAGGGCGGCGAATTTGACGCCCGCTTCATACTGCATCGCCGATTCCGGGTCATGGATGCCGGCCTGCGTCGCCTCCGAGCTGAAGTTCGCGAGATAGCTGCGCGCAACACCGACGAAGGGCGAGACGCCGGGCAGGATCTTGTAGAGCGCGCCGGCGCTCCAGCTGAACGGCGTGTCGATGCGGCGATAGGTATTGCCGGGCTCGATCAGCTGGTTGTTCTGGAACACCCGGCCCGGCACAAACTCCTCCGGCGTCAGCGACGTATCCCACCAATCCTCGCGCCCGGTCAGACGAACCTTGAACTTGTCGGTGACATCGATCTGATCGGCGGCATAGGCGCTGAGATAAGTGGCGTTGAGCTGATCGATGAAGCCGGAATGCGTGGCATCGCTCAAGAAGTTCAGGCCATTGACCGAGGCTTCCGGCACGTTCGGCGCGAAGACGTTGGCAATGTTCGGAAGGTCGGCGGTAGAGCGATTGGCGAACAGCATCTGACGACGCGCTTCGAAGCCGGTCAGCAGCGTGTGCTTGACGTCTCCGGTCGTAAACTTCCAGATCGGCTCGAGCTGATAGTCGAAGTCGTCGAGCGAATCGACCTGCTGGCGGAGCTGGCGCTTGGTGTCGGTGGTGCCGACGACCACCGATCCATCGCCGTTGCGCAGGATGCTCTCCGAGCGATGCACGTAGGAAAAGCGGTTATTGATCGTCAGATAATCCGTCACGTTCCAAACGTCGGAGAGCGCAGTGCGGACATAGTCCTGGTTGGCGTAGCCGAAGGGCGACGAGTAGTTGGTGTCGCGCGAGACGTTGATCGGGCTGCCCTGAAAATAGATCAGGCCTGCGGCGTCGGCCTTGTGCTCGATGTGACGGACATCGACGCTGAAGTTGAAAAGGTGATCCTCGTGGCTCCAGGAGAGTTCGGGGCGAAACTCGTAATCGGCGCTACGCAGGTTGCGGAACCCGTCGGAATGTTCGACCAGCGCGTCGACCCGAAAATTGAGCCCTGGCACGGTGGTGGTCGGGCCCGTCACGTAATAGTGCGACGACAAAGCATCGAAGCTGCCGAACTGCACGCCGGCGCCATAGGCCAGGATCGGCGAGGGCTGATAATGCACGATGTTGATCGAACCGCCGGGCGGTCCGCTGCCGAGCAATGCCGAGCCCGGGCCTTTCAACACTTCGATGCTTTGCACGCCGTTAAGCGAATGCGAGATATTGTTGCGCTGATCGCCGTCGGAAAATCCGTCGTTATAGACCTGCGGATTGAGACCGCGGATCAAAAGCCGATCGCCGAAGCCGAACCCGTCGCCGCCGCCCTGGCTGACACCGCTGACGTCGCGGATCGCAGCTTTAAGATCGGTGCCGCCCTGTTCCTTGACCACCTGCTGCGGGATGATGGTGATGCTCTGCGGCAGGTCCTCGAGCTTGGTGCCGGTCTTGCCGACGGTCGGCGCCTGCTGCAACGGTCGCGCATCCGTCTTGCCTATGGTTTGGACCACGACGTCCTCGAGAACGACCGCGTCTTCGGCCCGTGCCTCGCCGGCGCCGGCAAAGCAGGCGAGCGTCGACCCGACCAGCCACGCGCGGCGGCTCCGCCGCACCTTTGCGGCGACGTTAGACGACGAATCGTTGCAGTAACGAATAGAAGACGGCCACATGATCTAAACCTGCATGTACAACGCAAAACTAAACAGAAGCGTTCGAGACGCTATTGATGCAATGGATAGAAAGGCAGTCCTTATTATTGTCAATTGCGTTTAATTTGGAATTATTCCATATAGTAACGCAACGTTATCGCACTATAGATTAGAATCGTCCCAGAGTGCGACATAACGACAGCATCAGCATAGCGCGTGGGAAATTGTCCGTCGAAAAACGGCAGGCGTCACCGCTGTGACCGTAGCGAGGCGCTCACGGAAAGGTGTTGAAAAAGCGTCAAACCACGGGCGGCGACGCCGCGCACAGCGTGAAGGCAACGACAAACAGCGCGTTAGACCTTTGGAACAAGAGTCCGAATCGAGACGCTTGTTCGACCGCTGATCGTCCGGCGGATGCCCGTCGGTATTCACCGACGTCCAGGTGACCGCCATTCGATTTCGGGTTACCAGACAAAAAACGCCGCCGCTCAAGCCTGCCCCCATGGAAGGACGCAGCTCTGCTCGACATTCCGCAGCACGACCAGCCCGCGCTCGATTTTCTGAAGGGCGAGGGAGACACCGGCGCGATGATCCGTGCCTTCGACTGGGCGACGACGGCGCTCGGCGCGATTGAGGCCTGGCCGCAGAGCCTCAAGACCGCGGTCGGGATCGTCGTGCACTCGCCGGTGCCGATGGTTATGCTGTGGGGCGACGACGGCTTCATGATCTACAACGACGCCTATTCAAAATTCGCCGGCGGTCGCCATCCGCAGCTGCTCGGAAGCAAGGTGCGCGAGGGCTGGCCCGAGGTCGCCGATTTCAACGATCACGTCATGAAGATCGGCCTTGGCGGCGGGACGCTGGCCTACAAGGACCAGGAGCTCACGCTCTACCGCAACGGGGTCGCCGAGCAGGTTTGGATGAACCTGGATTATTCGCCTGTTTTCGACGAGAGCGGCAGACCGGCGGCCGTGATCGCCGTTGTCGTAGAAACCACGGCGCGGGTCCAGGCGGAAGCGCGCATCCGCGGGTTTGCCGCGGAACTCGAACTGCGGCTGCAACAGCGGACGGTCGAGCTCGATCGCGTCTGGCGCAATTCGCGCGATCTGCTGGTCGTGATCGGGGCGGACGGCATCTTCCGCACCGTCAACCCGGCCTGGACGGCCATTCTCGGTCATGACACCGCCGAGGTGATCGGCCACAGCTTTTTAGACTTCATCTGGTCCGAAGACGCCGCCAAGACGCAAAGCGGTCTCGAAACGGCCGCCACCACGCGGGACCTCAGTAATTTCGAGAATCGCTACCGCCACAAGGACGGCACGACGCGCTGGATCTCCTGGCACACCTCGGTCGAAGGCGATCTCGTCTACGCCTACGGCCGCGACGTCACCGCAAGCAAGGAACAGGCTTCGGCCCTGCTGCAGGCCGAGGAGCAGCTTCGCCAGGCCCAGAAGATGGAAGCGGTGGGCCAGCTCACCGGCGGCATCGCCCATGATTTCAACAACCTGCTGACCGGCGTCATCGGGTCGCTCGACATGATGCAACGGCGGATCAGTCAGGGGCGCACGGACCGGATCGAGCGCTACGCCACCGCGGCGATGACGTCTGCCAACCGGGCCGCAGCGCTGACCCATCGACTGCTCGCCTTTTCGCGCCGCCAGCCGCTCGATCCCAAGCCGACCAACGCCAACCGGCTGGTCAGCGGCATGGAGGAACTGCTGCGGCGGACCCTCGGCGAGGCGGTGCGTCTTGAGATCGTCACCGCCGGCGGTCTGTGGCAGACGCTCTGCGACCCCCATCAGCTCGAAAGCGCGATCCTCAACCTCGCCATCAACGCGCGGGACGCCATGCCGCTCGGCGGCAAGCTGACGATCGAGACCTGCAACGCCCATCTCGACAGCGCCTATGCCGCGAAGAGTCGGGACGTGCGCGCCGGCCAGTATATCTGCATCTGCGTGACCGATACCGGCACTGGCATGCCGCCCGACGTCATCGCGCGGGCCTTCGAGCCCTTCTTCACCACCAAGCCGATCGGCCAGGGCACGGGGCTCGGCCTGTCGATGATCTATGGCTTCACCCGCCAGTCCGAAGGCTACGCCAAGATCTATTCGGAGCTCGGCACAGGCACGACGATCAAGCTCTACCTGCCGCGCTACTACGGCCAAGTCGAGGACGCCGAGGACCGGCATGTCCAGTCCCTGGAAGAGCACCGCTCCGGGCACGGGGAAGTCGTGCTCGTCGTCGAGGACGAGACCGCGGTCCGCGACCTCGTCATCGATGTCCTGCAGGAGCTCGGCTATCGCGCCATCGAGGCGATCGACGGACCGTCCGGCTTAAAACTGCTGCAATCGGACATCCGCATCGACCTGCTCGTCACCGACGTGGGCCTGCCTGGCCTGAACGGGCGGCAGCTCGCCGACGCAGCACGCCAGAAGCGGACGCACCTCAAGGTTTTGTTTATGACCGGCTATGCCGAGAACGCGACAATCGCCAACGGCTTTCTCGAACCCGGCATGCAGATGATCACCAAGCCGTTCGCCATCGAGGCGCTTGCGACCCGCATCCGCGATATGATCGAGGCGGAGAAGCCCGCCAGCAGTTCATGAATTGACGAAACCGCTCCTTAAGCGACTATATTCAAGTATCGATTTATCGACAGCGTAGACGACCGCGTAATTCTTGACGCATTAGGATTAAAGAGATCGTGCGACAGCATGGAGCGCTTGTTGATAAGCGGATGCATGCGCGGTCGAGGCCGCGGAGCGTTGTCGCGGCTTCCGGAGCTGTCGCGAGCAGCCTTGTTAATCACCCATCGAAATTCTAGAACGACGGTCTGTTCGTCTGCTCTATACAGGTCGGGATCGCGACCTTCATAGAGATCGCGCGTCCGAACTCAGGCAGAGACTCCCAATGGCATTGGTCAAGACGTCCGCGCTGAGCGGCAAGAGCACGATCCGGACCGTCGCGCCGGCGGACGCGAGCGTGAGCCCCGTTTCGATCAAGGCCGCCGCGCAACGCCGTTCGCAGGACCGCTCGCGTGCGCGCCAGCAGAAGGCGGCCGAGCGGATCGGCGCGGCGACCGAAGAACTGGCGGCCGGCGTCGCGGAAGCCTCCGCTGCCGCCGAGCAGCTTCGTCGCTCGCTCGAGCAGATCGCCTCTGCCGCCGA
>NZ_LMUU01000147.1 GCF_009765775.1 Beijerinckia sp. L45 | reverse complement strand
TGTTTCGTAGAAAACCAGCTATCACCAGGTCAGATTGGCATTTCACCGCTTTCCAAAAATCTTCGGAGAATAATGCAACATTCACCCGTTCGATCCTT
This sequence comes from Beijerinckia sp. L45, assembly GCF_009765775.1. Taxonomy (GTDB): domain Bacteria; phylum Pseudomonadota; class Alphaproteobacteria; order Rhizobiales; family Beijerinckiaceae; genus RH-AL1. The sequence goes on along the minus strand of NZ_LMUU01000147.1, from coordinate 134 downwards.
TATTAATCTGTTCTTGGAAAGATCACCTGGCTTCGGGTCTAATAGCAGTAACTTATCCCATATTATTTTTAGAATATAGTCGCTTTCGCTTAGGCTTTTAACCTTGCTACTTCTATTAACTTGCTGACCCATTA
>NZ_LMUU01000013.1 GCF_009765775.1 Beijerinckia sp. L45 | reverse complement strand
TGGCCGGTCCCCACTGAGTGGTCCGGGGTTTATGTTAGTTCATGGTCGGCCTGAGCGCGAGGGCTGGTGTGGCCGGCGTAGCTGGTCCGGGTTGCGCAGCCGGCCACACCAATGCTTCAGGTGCGGGCGGTCGGTAGGCGAGCGATGAGTGCGGGCGGATCTCATTGTAGTGCTGCCGCCAGCTCTCGATGATGACCTGTGCTTCCTTCAACGAGTAGAAGATTTCGCCGTTGAGAAGTTCGTCACGGAGCTTTGCGTTGAAGCTTTCGCAGTAACCGTTCTCCCATGGGCTGCCTGGCTCGATGTAGGCGGTCTTCGCGCCCACGGCGGCGATCCACTCCCGAACCGACTTGGCGACGAACTCGGGCCCGTTGTCTGAACGTATGTGCCCTGGCACACCGCGCAGGATGAACAGGTCCGACAAGACATCGACGACGTCGGTCGCGTTCAGCCGCCGGCTGACCCGGATCGCGAGGCATTCCCGGGTGAACTCGTCGATCACGTTCAGCATGCGGACCTTCCGTTTGTCATGGGTCTTGTCCTCGACGAAGTCGTATGACCAGACGTGATTGGGCCGCTCCGGCCGCAGCCGAACACACGATCCGTCGTTGAGCCAAAGCCGGCCCTTCTTGGGCTGCTTCTGCGGCACCTTGAGCCCCTCCCGTCGCCAGATCCGTGCGACCCGCTTGCGGTTCACCACCCAGCCGGCACGACGCAGCATCGCCGTGATGCGGCGATAGCCGTAGCGGCCGTATTGGAGGGCGAGCGCGACGATGTCGGCGGTAAGCGCCGCCTCATCGTCACGGGTCTTTGGGATCCTGCGTTGCGTGGAGCGATGCTGGCCGAGAGCCCGGCATGCAAACCGCTCCGAGACGCCGTGCTTGGCAACGACCGTGTCGATGCAAGCACGACGACGAGCGGGGCTCAGAAGTTTCCCGAGGCGGCCTCTTTCAGGATTAGCTTTTCCAGCGTTAGATCCGACACCGCACGTCGCAGCCGGGTGTTCTCAGCTTCGAGATCCTTCAGCCGTTTAACCTGGTCGCCCTTCAAGCCGCCGTACTCCTGACGCCACCGATAGTAGGTGACCTCCGTCACCGCGATTGAACGGACGGCCTCAGCAACGGGCTTACCCTGTGAGACCAACACATCGACCTGGCGTAACTTCGCGACGATCTCTTCCGGCTTATGTCTCTTATTCGGCATCTATCGATCCTCCTCATGGCAAAATGCCATACTTCAGGGAGGACCACTTCAAGGGGGGCACGCCA
>NZ_LMUU01000145.1 GCF_009765775.1 Beijerinckia sp. L45 | reverse complement strand
GCGTGATCGTGCGGCGCTTCATCGAGCCCGCAATCGTTTTGGGGCTCACGGTGCCCGGGCTCGTATGGGCGCTGCTCTGCGTGATCTGGTTCGGCGTCAGCCTCGCGACCCCCGTGGCCTCGATCGCACTCGGGATTGCGCCGGCGCTCATCCTTCAGATCATCCACGGCATCCAGGCGATCGACGCGGACATTGTCGAGATGGCGCATGTGTTCAAGCTGCCGCGCTGGGCGAAGCTGCGCTATCTCTGGTTTCCCGCGCTCGTACCCTTCATGCTGAGCGGCACCCGCCTTGGCCTGTCCCTGGCCTGGAAGGTCATCGTTCTCGTCGAAATGTTCGGCCTGTCGAACGGCGTCGGCTACCAGCTTGATTCCGAATTCAGCGCGCAGAACGTCGCCGGCGTTCTCGCCTGGACGATCGTCTTCTGGGTCGTCATGGCGGCGCTCGATTATGGCGTAATTCAAACCTTGGAGCGTCGCGCCACGCGATGGCGCCGGGCCTCGCGACTGTGACCGCCGCGATCCGCTTTTCCCAGATCGGCAAGTCATACGTCCGGCCGCATTCCGGCCTGCGCGAGGCGGTCCTGCGCGATTTCGATTTCAACATCAGGCGGGGCGAGCTCGTCGCCTTCGTCGGCGCTTCCGGCGTCGGCAAGACCACCTTGCTGCATATCGCGGCCGGTCTCGAACTGGCCGATGCCGGCTCCATCAAGATTGCCGCAAGCGCGCGGGTCGGCATGGTGTTCCAGCAGCCGCGTCTGCTGGACTGGCTGTCGGTCGGCAAGAATATCGACGTCGCGACCGAGGCCGCTGGCGTCGATCCCGGTCATGGCAGGGCTTTGCTCGCCGCCGTCGGGCTTGCCGATTATGCCGACGCCTATCCCTTGGCCCTGTCAGGGGGGCAGCGCCAGCGCGTCGCCCTGGCCCGCGCCTTCGCCATCCGCCCCGACGTGCTGTTGCTCGACGAGCCGTTCAGCGCGCTCGACGAACTGACGGCACGGCGGCTGCGCCTGCAGTTGCAGGACCTGTGGCAGCGCGACCCTCCGACCGGCATTCTCGTCACCCACAACATGATGGAGGCGGCGTTCCTGGCCGACCGGGTCGTGATCCTGGGCCGCAAGCCCGCGAGGATCGAAGAGGTCATCACGGTCGACCTGCCGCGCCCCCGCACGCCGGACGATCCGGCGATCTTCGACGTGCATCGGCGGATCATAGCGGTTCTCGCCTGAGGGAAAGACAGACGGCGGCTGATGCGGATGAGACACTTTCGGGCGCGTAGCCGACACCAAGCCCATAGGCGCCGACACAAAAGCCTGCCGCTTTCGCCTCCGATGCTCTAAAACGCATCCCGTAGGGAGAGCTTCGTATGATCGCGCACATCCACCAGTTCCTTTGCCTGTCCGACAATTTCGGCGTGCTCATTCACGATCCCGAGACGCGCCGCACGGCGTCGATCGACGCACCGGACGCTGGCCCGATCCTCAAGGCCCTGGCGGACAAGGACTGGGAGCTGACCGACATCCTGGTGACCCATCATCATGCCGATCACACGCAGGGCATTCCCGGCCTCAAGGCGAAATTCCCGGACGTCAGGATCGTCGGCCCGGCCAAGGAGGCGGACAAAATCGGCTGTCTCGACGTCGCCGTCGGCGAAGCGGACTATGTCCATGTCGGCGCGTTGAAGGCTGCGGTGATCGAAGTCCCCGGCCATACCGCCGGGCATATCGCCTATCATTTCGAGGCGCACGACATCCTGTTTGCCGGCGACACGCTGTTCGCGCTGGGCTGCGGCCGGCCGTTCGAGGCGCCCCCGCGCGTGCTGTTTCACTCCCTGATGAAGCTGGCACGGCTGCGCGGCGAGACCCAGGTCTATTGCGGCCACGAATACACGTTGTCGAACGCGCGCTTCGCGCTATCGGTCGACGGCTCCAACGCGTTGCTTCAGGAGCGGGTGGCCGAGATCGAGAGCCTCGTTGCCGCCGGCGCGTTCACCCTGCCGACGACGATCGCGCTCGAGCGCGCGACCAATCCGTTCCTGCGTGCGGACGAGGAGAGCCTGAAGCAATCGATCGGCATGGCGAACGCCGACGATGTCGATGTGTTCACGGAATTGCGCGAGCGCAAGAACCGCGGCTGATCGCCTCGACGTCTCTGCTGCCGCGCGAAACGGTTTCTTAACCGTTCTTCGAACGAGTCGCGAAATCGGTGTCAATCGGTCGCGCTGAGCCGCGCGCTTCGCGGACTGCAATCGGTTCTTAAGCAACGAATGTCTATACTCGCCGTAGTCATTCCGGCGGCAAGGGCTTTGTAGGAAGGAAGTGGGTTGTGGCGCTGAAACAGCTTTCCCGCGTGGGGCTTGTGATGGCGTCGACTTTTTCGGCTCATGACGACTCAGGCGGCGGTACAGGGGGGACGCGGGCGTCCGCTCAGGACGTCACCTATGATTGGGACCTGGCGACCGACGCGATCACCTGGGGCGCGACGCTTCCCGAGGTCATTGGCTTTGCCGATCCGCAGTCGCTGTCGACCGGTCTCGGCTATGCCGAGCATCTGTCCGCCGAGAGCGCCTCGTCGCGCTATGAAGCCATCATGGCGAGCGGCGGCTGCGATGCCGGTGGTGGCGTTGTCTATCAAGTCGTTTACGGCCTGTCGGCGGATCCGCGCGCGGCCGGCGCAACGATTTGGATCGAGGATACCGGTCGCTGGTTCGCCGACGCCAACGGGCGTCCCGGCCTCGCGCATGGGGTCATCCGGGCGGTGACCGAGCGCCACGAAGCAGAGCGCCTGCAGACGCTTGCCGCGCAGCGCGATCCTCTGACGGGGGCCTATAACGAGCGGCATTTCATCGATCACATCAACCGCCATCTCACGCTGAGCGGGCGGAAGAACACGACCTTTGCCGTCCTTCTCGGCGAAGTCGTCGTGTCGCGCCGTGGGCAAGCGGTCGATACGGCAGAGGTTCTGGACGACGCGATCTCCGCCGCCGCGTCGCGGATACGCCAGCAGATGCGGGCGAACGAGGCTCTCGCCCGCTATGACGAGACCCGTCTCGCGATGCTGCTCGAGAACTGCAACGGTGAACAGATGGCGACCGCCGCAGCGCGCCTGATCGCGGCCGCCAATTTCGGCGCCGACGCCGCCGCGGATGGTGTCAGCGTCAGCATGCATGTCGGCGGGGTCATCGCGCCGCTGCACGGCAGGACGCCGACCGCGATCATGCGCTATGCGCACGAGGCTATGGAGGTCGCGAGCCATGCGGAGCGGCCGATGTTCGTCCGCTACGAGCCGGAGATGGTGCGGACCGAAGCGAAGAAGAAGCTGTCGCAGGCGACCGACGAGATCATCGCCGCGCTGAACGAAGGACGCGTCGTCCTCGCGCTGCAGCCGATCGTCGACGCCAAGACCAGGACGACGGTGTTTTCCGAGGCGCTGGTGCGGATCCGTCTGCTCGACGGCACGCTGCTGATGCCCGACGTGCTCGTGCCGGCGGCCGAGCAAGGTGGGCTCGTCGCGCTGCTGGACCGCCGCGTCGTCGATCTCGCCTTCACCCGGCTGGTGGCCGATCGCCACATGTCGCTTTCGGTCAACGCCTCGGTGACGAGTCTCCACGATCAGCAGTGGCAGGAGCACTTCCGCGCCGCCTGCGCCCGGCACCCCGGCGCGGCGAGCCGCCTGACGGTGGAGATCACGGAGACCTGCGCGGTGGCCGATCTCGACGCCACCCGCTCGGTGCTGCTCGCGCTCAAGGCGATGAACGTGAAGATCGCGATCGACGATTTCGGCTCCGGCCATTCGTCCTTCCGCAACCTGCGCGACCTGCCGATCGATTATCTCAAGATCGACGGCGCCTTCGCGCGCAATCTGGCGCAATCGCCGGACGACCGCTTCTTCATCCGCACCCTGATCGACCTCGCCAAGAACCTGCGCATTCCCACCGTTGCGGAATGGGTCGAGGACGAGGCGACGGCGCAGATCCTGACGGAATGGGGCATCGACCTGTTGCAGGGGCATCTGTTCGGCCGGGCGGAGGTCAGCGTCCTGACGCCGGGGCCGATGATCGCGTTCGGCTAGCCCGCAACGCCAATCCATATGACGGTCGTCATATCGCTTTGTAGGATCGCCAGCCCGAGGCCCTGAGCGCGCAGGCCGGGCAGTCTCCGCAGCCATAGCCCCAGTCGTGTTTCGCGCCGCGCTCGCCGCGGTAGCAGGTGTGGGTGTCCTCGACGATGAGGTCGACCAGCGCGCTGCCGCCGAGCGTCTCGGCGAGACGCCAGGTCGCCGCCTTGTCGATCCACATCAGCGGGGTGTCGACGATGAAGCGGCTGTCCATCCCGAGGTTGAGCGCCACCTGCATCGCCTTGATCGTGTCGTCGCGGCAATCGGGATAGCCGGAAAAATCCGTCTCGCACATGCCGCCGACGATGTGGCGGAGGCCGCGACGATGCGCCAGAGCGGCGGCGAAGGTGAGAAACAGCAGGTTGCGACCGGGCACGAACGTGTTGGGCAAGCCCTTGGCGTCCGTGGTGATGGCGATATCCCGCGTCATCGCGGTCTCGCCGATCGACGCCAGCACGGACAGATCAATCATATGATCGGGCCCGAGTTTTTCGCTCCAGGCTGGAAACCGCTCGGCCATCGTGGTGCGCAAGATCGGGCGTTGCGTCAGCTCGATGGCGTGGCGCTGGCCGTAGTCGAAGCCGACGGTCTCGACATGCTCGAAGTTTTGCAGCGCCCAGGCCAGACACGTGGTCGAGTCCTGGCCGCCGGAAAACAGAACGAGCGCCGTCATCGCGCGCGCGCCGTGTGCCGGAGATTCATCATTTGGCGAGCGCCCAGGCGCTGACGAGCAGGTTGGCGATCGCCAGTTTCGGCGGGCACGTCAAACCATCGGGATGGGTGCGCGACAGCATCAACCTGGTCTCGTCGCGGCTGAACCAGCGGGCGTCCTCGATCTCCGTGGCGTCGATGGTGATCTCGGTGCTCAAGGCCTCGGCAGTGCAGCCGATCATCAGCGACGAGGGAAACGGCCACGGCTGCGAGGCG
>NZ_LMUU01000144.1 GCF_009765775.1 Beijerinckia sp. L45 | reverse complement strand
TGCGCGACTCCGAGGGGGCTGAAGGCTGGGTCCTGCACTCGCTCCTGTCGGGGCGGCGCACCGGCCTCGTCACGCCGTGGAAGAAGGACGCCAAGGACAACCCCACGTCGATTCTCTACCAGAAGCCCAATTCCGGCGCCGCGCCGGTCGCCACGCTGCAGCCCGGCGTGCTCGCCAACATCCGCTCGTGCGACAAGACGTGGTGCCGGGTCAACGGCGAGGGCTTTGACGGCTTCATCCACCAGGCCGAGCTGTGGGGA
>NZ_LMUU01000143.1:16084-25552 GCF_009765775.1 Beijerinckia sp. L45 | reverse complement strand
CGAGGCGACCCTTCAGGTTCAGAAAGCGGACGGCGTGGCTGACGTGGTGGATGTCCGCCCGGTTGGCGAACGGCGGATTCATCACGACACGATCGTAGACGCCTATGTGGGGCACAGAGAGGAAATCGGCCTCGACGACCTTGTGAAAGGGAATCGAGCAAAGGATGTCGACGTTACGCTTGTCGATCTCGATGCAGGTGACCTTGCAACCCGCCATGTGTGCAGGCGCCGCCAGCGCGCCGCGTCCAGCACTCGGCTCCAGCACTCGGAGGCCCGGCTCAAGCATCGCCTTCGCGGTCACGATCTCGGCGATGGCCCGTGGCGTGAAGAAGGCGCCGAATGCCTGTTTCGCAGACGTCACGGTGCCGGTCAGCAGCACCGGCTCTATGGCTTCTTGAGCCTCGCCTTCGAACAGGTGCGCCTTCGCCTTGCGGTTCCAATTACCGCCGGCTGCTTCGATGACCTTGGCGACGGACGCGTATAGCGAGCGGTCTATCTTGCCTTCCAGGAGCAACGACGGACCGTCGAAGCGCGCGGCCGAGAGCACGGAGAGGACGTCTGGGGTGACGCTGATGCTACCCATGGATCAGCCACCCCGCGGCAAAGAACAGCCCGGCCGCGAGCGCGCGGCGCTGGACGGAGACGGCGAAGATGAGGGCGGCGACGCCGAGGATGGGCGCGATCATGCGGCCACCCTCAAGTTCGGGCGCAACACCATCAGAGTGTCGCCGAAGCCCTCCGACTGCGGGACCGTGCCGATGCTCTCGAACCCCCAGCCGCGCGCGTAGAATTCCGGAACGCCGGTCATCAGCATGACCGCGTCCGCGATCGGAAAGAGATCCGCAAGGCATTGGTCGACAAGCTGTCGGGCGATGCCTCGTCCCTGGACGTGCGGGCGCACCGCGACCCAGAACAGGTTGTAGATGCCGTAGCTGAGCCAGGACGTGCCGTAGCCCGCCATCCCGACGACAGCACCGTGGCGCTCCGCGATATAGAAGGTTGGCCGCCAGGCCGAAGACGCGAACGCTTCCCGGAACTCTGGCTCCGCGACCTGGGCTGTGAAGCGGCTCCAGCATTCGGCTGCGATGACGCGGCACGCCGGCATGTCGTCGAGCCGCATCGGGCGGATGTTCGAAGGGGCGCTCATGAAGCCTCCGACACGAGCGTCAGTCGCATCTCGGCGACGTACTTCTCGATCAGGGTCCCGTTGTTGAACCAGGAGACCTCGCACTGCTGCCCGATCGCCGAAACATGGATGGCGATGACGCGTGCCTTGATCGTGCGGTCGTCATCGACCCAGACATGATCCCCGATCGCGAATTTCGAAGTGATGGTCTGCATCACTTCGCCCCCGCCAATTTGGCGTACATCTCTGGGACGTCAGTGATCGCGGGTCGCCGCGGATAGTTGCTGCGACGCACGAGCCCGTTGTAGGCCATGCGTTGCTTGTTGCTGATCGTGGCGAGCCAGGCTCCGACATGCGCGTCGTGCTGTTGCAGCGGCTGCGGTGCCGCGGCCTTCCGCCGATAGTAGGTGCGTTCCGAGATCCCCTGCTTGAGCCAAGGTTTGCAGGTTCGTGCCGAATCCGGATCGCTTCGGCGTCCTGGTCGCGTGGCAGCAATTCGCGCTCTGGCCGCTGCAATTGTGCTGTCAAACCGCGCGCGGAGATCGCTCCTAGCGACGTCGGCGGCAACGATCTCCTGGTTCATCGAATGGTTTCCCGTGACACGATCTTCGGTTCAGTGCAGCACAGCTTGGCGTAGCCGCCGGTTGATGTGCTGCAGCGTCATCTGCGTGGATTCGTCGACGCTGCGCGGCGAGCAACCGACGCTGACCGCCATCTCGATGCCGCCCATGCTCCAGCGCAGATGGATCTTGCGCTTCTGCGTGACCGTGACATCGCAGGCGCCGAGGCCGGCGATGTGATCAAGCGCGGCACGGATGTCGGCACGCTTGCGGGGGACTTTGATCGTTCCTTCATGCAGGCACATGGGCGGTCACCACCTCTGCTTCACGGGCCGGAATTGGCTCGGCGAACTGGGGGTCAGCGCCGACCGGCGCGAAGGGCGCGGGCGATGCCGCAGCCGCAGAAACGGGATAGTCCGAAGCGCGCTCCAGCTGCTTGCGGCTCGGCGGAATCCAGACGAAGCGGTAATCAGACTTCCCGGCCATCCAGACGAGCCAGCAATAGGCGGTCGCCGTGGAGCCTGTGGCCGTCAGCCGACCCTTCACCATCGGAACACGTTCGGTAAATTGCGCGATGATGTCAGGCGGCATCTTGCTGAAGAGACGATCGTAGCGGCCGACGCCTTCGAGAAACGACGTCCGAACGATTGCCGCCGATCCGTGCCAACCCGGGAATTGAAACGAGCGCTCGATGAACTGTTCGGCCAACCGAAACGGCGGGTTGAAGATCAGCCAGTTCGGGCCGTCGGGTCCAAGGCTCTTCGGCTCGGTCCCTGGCATGAGAAAGTCGCACGTCGCCTGCTGGCCGGCCCATCCGTAGTCGTGGATATCAGAGGCATGAACGGCACCGAAATATTCGGCCAGCGGCATCGCCATGTGCCCGCGGTTACAGCACGGCTCCCAAACCGACAGCGTCTTGAGCGAAGCCATCGGATCGTCGACCAGCCGCGCATATGCCGGCACAATGACCTTCTCGATCAGCGCCCGCGTCGCCCAGGGCTGCGTTGGAAAATCTTCAAGCGAGTCATGCGGCTCGACGCGCTGCGCCATGACGGCGTGCGAGGTGTTCTGGCCCATCAGAGCAGCCTCCCCTGAGGTTCGGCTGTCCCAGCCAGCCCGCGCAGCGTCGCGACCACGGCATCGGCGACGACGGCGCGCTCCCGCTTCCGCGTGACCTCGTGCTCCGGCCGCTTCCGACTGCCGGCGAACTCGTCGACGAAATTGTGCAGAGCCAGGGCGTGGAGCTCGGCCTCGACGATCTGGTCTTGGAGGGAGGGCAGCGTCATGCGGCCTCCCTCGTCTTGATCCCGAGGATGCTCAGGGCGCGGCGGACGTCATCAACGGAGCGCGCGACGAAACATTCGAAGCCGAGCCCCTTCGCCTTCAACCAGAAGGACTCTTGCGCCGGCGACAGCTCGCCGTCCTTGTCCTTGACCTCGATGTAAATCTGCCGGCCGCGCGGTAGCATGACGCCGAGGTCAGCGACGCCCGGCCTCACGCCGATCATCTTCAGCTTCGACCCCGCCCTGAACGAACATTTCCGCTCGTTCGGGATGTGGAAGACGAAGGCCTCCGGCAGCACGACGGCGAACCATTCCAGAATCGTGAGTTGGATTTGGTCCTCAGGCCCGAGCTTGATGCCGCCGCGAACGATGCTGCGGGCGGTGCTCGGGCGCTTGCGTTTCGTGGGGGCGAGGACGGCGATGCTCATGCGGCCCTCGCGATGCCGGCGTCGATCGCGGCCAGGACCTCGTCACGGGTGCGGTCAGGCTGGTCGTTCCAGGTCGAAAGGGCCGAATTCCATCCTATTGCGCTCTTAAATGCGAAGACTGCATTGCCCCAGGCCTCGCTGCCTGCCGTGCTTTTGCTGATAGCTGCGATCAGGCAAAACGAGCATGCTTCGGGTGCATCGACGAGGACCACATCCCCTATTTGGTTTCGAGCGAACGCACCCTGGCACCAGCCCTTCTCGACGATCGAGCGCGTTCCAGCCAAAGCCTTCTGTGTCGGGTTCATTGCTGGACTCCTGCCGGCGGCTGAGCCTGCCGATCGCACCAGGCCGCGAGCGCGTTGAGCCTTTCGGATGGCCAGAGCAGGCATCCCGCCAAGCCGTAAAAAGTCGCCGCAAGGACGGCGAAAATGACGCGCATCAAACCACTCACCGCAGGCCGTCCAATTCCGATTTGATCGCGGCCATGCGAGCTTCGAGAGCCTCGCGGCGCTGCGTCCGGGCCGCGTCGTCGAGCCAGCCGAGTTGCTTCGGCAGCGCAGCGGCGAGGAAGTCGGGTCCATAGGCGTCGATCAGCGCGACCCAGAGAACGGCGCCGGGCGCGGTCTGGCGCTCGAACATCTTGGCGACCGTGAACCGGCTGACGTGCCACGACGCGACGTCGGCGGCGACGTTGTCGACGGTGCGCTGCGGATAGAGTTGCCGCAGGTATTCGCAGACGCGCTCTCCGACTTCGGAGGCAGAGACAAATGTGGGGCGGCGGGCGACGTTTGAGGGTTGGCAGCCTACTTTTGCAGGTGGGTTGTTCGGCGCATGTCTCATCGGGTTCCTCAATGATGTGTTCATTGAAGAAGGCCCCATGGCGGGCGCTGCAGACGAAAGGTCGACAAAATGGGACGTGGTAAGATCCATCACCTCGCTCCCAATGGGGCAAACCGATGCACTGAAGGACCCAGGACGCGCGACAGCCTGCCAGCAAGAGGCGCGATTCGGGGTAAAGGGAACGCAACGAGATCGGTCATCACGGGACGGCCCGGGCCGATCTGTTCGCCGCAAAGACAGCAAACGAAGACACGGATGGCGCCGCGATCGTGATTGGCGCCAAGCAGCTGCTCACGCGCGTTGTTGCCGCCGCAGCTGGGACATTCGAGAGCGGTCATAGCCACTCCGATTGCCAGAGAATGCTGGCGACGAAGCCGGTACCGGTCGAAACGATCGCTGCGCTCAGTGCGCAGCCGGCGACGATGACGGTGTTGATGGCGGCGTCGACGAGGGCGCGCATCAGTCCTCCGTCACAGCTGAGAGAAACCACGAGAGCAGCCCGGCAGGCGCGGCGACATAGATCACCAGGACGCAGTAAGCCGTGAAGATCGGCGCCACCTGCATTGCCGCATATCCACCGAGCACCGGGAAGACGGTTACCGTCACACCCGCCATGCCCAGAAGGTTCGCCAAGGCGCAGACGCAAAAGCAGCCGAACGAGAAGAGCCTTAGATTCATGATCGAGCCCTCCAAACCGCAGCCGTCGCTTGCACCCATCGTGCGGGCAGCAGCAACCGCCGCAGGCCGACATCGGCCAGCAGTCCGATCGCTGCGATCGGCGCTGTGAGTAACGCGATGACGAGAGCGACTCTCATGCGGCTCTCGCACATACTGGTAGGCGCCCGGCCTGGCGGCTCGAACCGCCAAACCGGACTGTCGCAACCACCCGATGGGACGGGAGACTACGAATGGAAACCGCGCAGGCGCTTGAATTGGCTCTACGGCAGAACGCCGTGCTTTTGCTTTGCTTCCGAGGCTTCACGAGCACGATGTCAGCACAGCAGAGAAACGCAGCCCGCGACGCCGTCCTCACGGCGCTCAGCGATCCAATCAATATCGCGGAGGCACGCAAACTCGATGGTTTTGAACTGGAGCTCAGGCGCATGGCCGATCTCCTTTTTGGCTGAAAGAGGAAGCCGCATGCCGCTGCTGCAGGACGCCCTCGACGAGGTAGGCGAAGAGTTCGCGGAAGCGGGCGTCGCCTTCAACAAGCCGCCGTTGGCGGTTGCGTCGGCGAACCCTCACGGCGCCGAGGGCGACAACGCCACCGAGCGAAAAAAGGCAGATGGTGGCGACGGCCCTCACGCCCCCGCTCCCCAAAAAGCGGCCGCTCCGCCCACATGCAGAGCGGCCAAGTCCAAGGGAGGTACTGCGCTTGCGCGCCTCAGCGCCGGGCGGGCCCCGACGCAGAGTTGGGGATGCAGAGCATCAAAACGGCACACGTCCGCTGCGACGGTAGCGACGACGCAGGACGGATGTGCGGAGCGGCCGGCGCCGATGGTGAAGGTGGCACCGGGGCGGGCGCAGAAGGCGCAAAGATGAGAAGCCGCAATCATGCCTCCGCTCCCGTTTGGGGTGCAGAAGCTTGCCGGCAAACGCCGTTCGTACCGCGGAGTGGAAATCTATGCTCAAGAAGATTGATTTCAGCGCATGTCAGATCTCGCTTGTCCCACGTCCGCTTGATGGCGCGCACTTCGTCCGAAATCATCTCTCCGCGACGCAGGGCAGCATGATAGCGGCGGCAGAGACTTACCTTGACGCGACGGGCGGGCGTCCATTGCGAACGCCGCTGCGGCGCCCCCTTCTTGTCACCAAGATCAATGGCGACCTCCGCCGGTTCCCCCGCGAGGATGTTGGCGATGAACTGGCGGACCTCGTTGGTGGCGAAGAACCATTCCTTGTGCGAGTGCGAGCGGGCAAGGCAGGAGTGGAGGTTGGCCTCGAGAGCCGTCGATCCGGCAAAGCTTGCGACAATCTCAAGTGCCACCGGCGACCAGTGCATCAACTCGCTGAGCCTTTTCGGCGGCAGATGCGAGCAGCCGATCTTGATTGGACCATCCATGCCGACAGGCTTGATGAGGTAGATCGACCGAGTGGCCGCGCGCACTTGGTCTCTCATGCGTCCGCCCTCGCGGGCTCGTGGGGAAGCGGCATGAGTTCAGCCAAGGTGACGTTGCCGTTGGTAGCATCGAAGATGCGCATTGCTGCGCCGGCCGAGGGTGTCGCTGTACGAAGCCGCAGCCGCGTGATCATCGATCGGCTGATCTTCACCTTGTCGGCGAAGGCCTCGTCCTTGATGCCGGTTTCGGCGAAGTACTCTGCGAGCGTCATGCCGCATAAGTGCATCGCATGAACGTGCATGTCAAGAACAGATGTTCATGGCATTGCATGGTCGTCCGCGACGCCGCCCGGTAAATTTAATACCTATGGCGCCGATCAAAAAACCGCAGCATAACCGCGAAAAGCACTTCCTCCGCGAGTGGCGGGATTACCGCGAGCTGAGCCAGGAAGATGCGGCGGACCGCGCCATGGTCTCCCGGCCAACCCTCAGCAAGATCGAAAGCGGCAAGGTCCCTTACAACCAGGACATGGTCGAGCGCCTTGCGCAGGCTTACGGCTGCACTGTCGCCGACCTACTCGGCCGCGATCCCAACGCTCAGCCCCGCATTCCGATCTTTGATCTTCCAGAGGGGGATGCGGAGCGCGTTCAAGCTTTTATCCGAGCGCTACAGGTCAGCCGGGTGGATGAAGCCGGAAATCCCACGCCTGAAGTAGCGCCGCCGGCAGCTAAGTCGAAACCAAAAAGCCGGAAGAGCGTGCAGAAAATCGATTAGGGCATCCGCAGGCGCTCGATAAACTTAATTTGACGAGGATGCAGCGAAGTCGCCGACGCCAGCCTTGGCCTGTACCGCGAGCGCAACGATGTGTTCGCGCATCTCTTCGCGAAGCTTTGCGCGGGCCACGCCCTCGTCAAAAGCCAAAGATTGCTGCTCGAGCCGGTACTCGCCAATGCCCGCTTCAACGAAATGATCAACGTCCGCGCCGCATATTGTCATCACAGCAGACGCTAGAACTTCCGATGACTCACCGGATTTCACTAGGCTTTTCAGTTGTTCGTGCCCGCAATGCAGAGCGCTAGTGACCAGCAATTTGGCGGCGCCTTTCGCGGTCTCTATTTGCTTCAAACGCTCAGCTTCGGCGCTTTCAGCTGCTGCCCGAGCGTGAGCGGATGCCTCATCGGCTTTCGCTTTTGCCTCGGATGCCCGTTGTTGAGATAGCGCTAGCTCTTGCTGACGATCGGCTTCATCCTTCCGTTCACGTTCCTGCGCCCTGGCTTGCTCGGCCACGCGATCCCGGGCTTGCTTGGCGGCTTGTGCCTCGCGATCACGCGCCTCCTGAGCGGCCCGCTCATCATCCGCGCGAGCGATTAAGGTAGCCTTGGTCTTCAGCGTTTTTTCGACCCGCCTCAGTACCGCACGTGGGAGATCGCGAGCGTAGTCGCCGTTCAGGAAAGCGTCCGTCTGCCCTCTTCCATACACGCCATCGTAGACCTCAGTCAGTGCCCCGACTTGATCGGAGCATCGCGTGATAAGTTGCGGCACGTATGTGTTGAAAACGCCGTCACGGTAGGCACGGGCTGCGTCATCGTCAGAGACAGCCGTCCTGGCTATGCAGTCTGTGAGTGCGATCTTTCGTCTCGAGATCTGACCTTGCAACTGTCTTCGGATTTGCTCTTGCTGTTGGCCTGGGCGATGCCGCTAATGATGCCGAATGGATCAATTTGCGCCTATGCAGGGCCACTTAAACAGATGAAAAAAATAACGCTGACAACAATTTTTACGTTCGGCTTTAACATCGCCTGCTTCCCCCACGAGGCATCCTATGTGGCTCAAAAGAAGCGAGTCAATCAGGCACAGCGTCGGTCCCAGACGAGTTGCAAAGTAGGCTGAATATTCGACAGCCAGTCCACGTGAAATCGTAGATTCTGGGAATCTTCGCCCCGATAATCGCACGCCTCGCAATAGGCCCACCGCTCAAGATCCCCGACCGTGTGTATGCCTGCTCGATCCAGCCCAGATAGTTGGCTTGAGCCGAGCTTCGCGCGGCTTGCGCAACATCGGCAGACCACTGTGATTGTCTTCGCATCCGTTAGTGGTCGGTCCTTTACGCGTACTCTCGCCACAACGATCCTCCGTTCTGTTCCGCATTTGTTCACGAACACTCGTATGAGTCGAGTCGCGCCTTGCTCATGAACATCACGACGCCCAAAAGGGTTTAGGTGCATGATATGAACATTTCGCTTGCGCGACTTATGTGAATGTGATGAACTATCTCTATCAGCCACCTGGCCCGATGGAGTTCCCCGATGCGTTCCACCCTCCCCGATACCACCAACGTTTCCTGGCCCGCCGACCACGAGGCCGTGCGCTTCGTCGTCATGACGCCACCTGACCGCCGCGGCCTGCAGCGGGTCAGGTCCCTGGCCTGGGTCAACGGACAGCAGCAGCTCTTCGACAAGACCACCAGCCTCAACGCCTTGCTCGCTTCGGCACGTCGCCGATCGGTCGTGTTCGACGTCGTCGATCTCTGTGACGAGCAAGCACTCGCCGCCTGACCTTTCGCCGAAGGGCGGCATCGTCGCCCTTCCACGAAGCGCCATGCTTCAACGGGAGATTTCAAATGAACGTTTACCAGTACTTTTCAGTCACAAACGGCGCCAACGCTCGCGCCTTCGGCTTTGCCTTCGAGCATCCCGCGCCGGATCTCGACAAGCTCTCTAAGCTGCTTTCCGAGGACGGTTTGCTGACCGTCACGAAGCTGAAGAGCGCAGAAGACGGCAGAGGCGGTCGCCTCATCACCGGTCGCGAGCGGATCATCATTGGTCTCGCGTCTGTCGCCACCATCCAGCTGGCGGCGGTCCGTCATTGGGAAGCAACCGACGTCGAGGCGGCAGCCTGATCTGCCCCGAGCCGGTCCGCGCGGTCGGCTCCAGACAGACCACGCTGGTTTGGGAGCAATCCATGATCACTCAAGTTATTCTACAGCGGCCAACTGGCCTTCTCGACCGCGTCGGTGACTTCACCGCTCTGGCCACACTCGTTTTCGCATTCGGCGTCATCTACTGCCTGCTCTGCCCAGCCGACTATCCGCGCCGCGTACCGATCCGGCATGTCGTCGAGCACGCGGAGCAACTGCCGCAGTTCGCGAAGATCGTCGCGCTCCGGGCCCGC
>NZ_LMUU01000143.1:0-16006 GCF_009765775.1 Beijerinckia sp. L45 | reverse complement strand
AGAGACCGACAAGACGGCACATCTGGCGGCGCAGGTCCTGGCGGATGCGGCCTGGGATGGCAGCACGGCAGACGAGATCAACGCGATCTTGCTGGAAGCCGACATCGAACCGGCGGCAATCGAGGCGCTGCGCGACGACATCATCGCCGTCTCGATCCGAGCGCGGCGGAACGCCTACTACCGCGAGAAATGTCACCGCTGGAGCATCATCTGATGGCCGATACCCCCTACGACGCGATCTGCGACAGCATCGGCGCGGCCGAAGAGCTCGCCAAGAAGCTGCGCCTGGTCGATCAGAAGATCGAAGACCTGTTCACGGCCCTGCCGAAGGACGCGATCGCTTTCGTCGAATGCGATCAGGCTGGCCTCGATCTGTCGCCGGTTATGCAGACGCTGGATCTGCTGCAGATCTACCTGCAGGCCAAGCTCGACATCCTGGAAGAGCCGACGAAGGCGAACCCGTTCGAGCACGCCACGATCCGGATCAAGGACAAGCCGTGGATCCGGCCGGCGGACGCGGCCAAGCACAAGGCTTGGGATGCGGGGGCCGGGCGCGGCGGGGCTGAGGCGGTGTCGGCATGAAGAAGATGCTGATCGACGACGCTCGCGCCGCGCTTAGTGCCCAAGGCGTCTCACCCAGAAATATGGCCGCGATCTGCCCGATCTGCGGGACCATCCAGTCGATGGCGAGCTTGGTGCGCGCCGGTGCACCGAAGGACAAGGTCGAGGATTATTTCGCCTTCAGCTGCGAAGGACGCTTCACCGGCGTCGGACCGCTGCCGTCTGAAAAGGACCGTTCCGCTGCCGCGAAGGCGCGCCGGTCGCAACGTGGCTGTGACTGGACGCTCGGCGGCCTCTTCTCGCTGCACAAGCTGACGATCGTCTACCCGGACGGGAAGGAACGGCCGTCATTCCAGATCGCGACGGCCGAGCAGGCGCAGGCGCTGCGGGATGAGCTGGCGGTGTCGGCATGATCGGCTCGCTCAACGGCTTCCGCCTCGTCTCCAGCGATATCATGGTCGACACCGTCGAGGACTGGTCGCGCGTTCGCTCGCCGGGCCGTGCGCGCCGCCGCCGCTGGAAGCATCGTCAGAACATCGTCCTTTGCGGCGTCCCGAAAACCGAAGTCCTCATCATCGATGCGACGCCGTTTCAGCCAGCGATGATCGTCGGTCATCCGACCGTCATCGCGGCGCTGGTCGAGAAGACGAAGCTGGCAGGAGAAACATCATGAAGCGGACAGCTTTTGCGATCGTCATCGCCGCAACGGCGTTCCTCGCCGGCTGCAGCGACGAAGACAACGCCAGGCGCCACCTCGCCGACCAGGGCTACTCCAACATCGTCCTGAAAGGCACGCCGTGGTTCTCCGGCTGCAGCAAAGACGATTTCTACGCCGACGAATTCGAAGCCACTTCGATGGCCGGCCGCCGCGTCAGTGGCGTCGTCTGCGCGGGCATGGGTTGGGGCAAAGCCACCACGATCAGGCTTTACTGATGAGCGCCACCTCCAAACTCTCCCTCCGCCTGAAGGCCGCGCTGCCGAAGGACTCAGTCCGCCATCCCGTGACGGATCGAGATTCTTGGCTCGCACTCCGCCGCCAAGATGTGACCGCCTCGGCGATCGCAGCCTTGCTGCAGGAACATCCATATTTGACGCGGCTCGGCCTCTACGCGCTGAAGACCGGCCAGGCGCCCGACGCCGAAGCCGAGCCTCTGATCACAGACACGAGCATATCACTGCCGCCGCTGATGCGCGGCACCGTGCTGGAGACGATCGCGCCGACGCTGATCCTGATGCTGCGGCCGACGTGGTCGGTCGAACCCTGCGGATATTACTATCGAGAAGCGGCTTCGCGCATCGGCGCCACACCGGACTTCATCGCGATCGATCCGGCCCGGCCGGGCGTCGGCAGCATCCAAGTGAAGACGACCGACCAGCAGACCTTCCGCAAGGTCTGGCTGCAGGAGGACGGCAGCGTCACGCCGCCGCTCTTCATCGTGATCCAGGCCGTCGTCGAGGCCGTGCTTGGCGGCTTCAGCTGGGCTCAGGTCGGCGTCATCGTGTCTGGCGCCACGCTTGACCTGCACTTGATCGATATCCCGCTACACCTCGGCATTATGGCGCGCCTTCGCGTCGAGACCGCCGCATTCTGGAAAATGATCGAAGCCGGCGAAATGCCGGAGGCCGACTACGGACGCGACGCCGAGGTCTTGGCCGCGCTGTACCGCGACGACAACGGGCAAGAGCTCGATCTCCGCAACGATAACCGTCTCCCGGCCCTGCTCGCCGACCGCGACGACAAGAAGGCCCTGATCAAGATCGCGTCCGAACACGTCGAAGAGATCGACACCGAGATCAAGGCGCGCATGGGCCACTACGAAAAGATCCTGATCGCCGGCGGCCGCTCCGCGACCTGGCGCACGGAACAGCGCCGCCAACGCTTCGTCCCTCAGTCGGAGGGCCGCGTCCTCCGTGTTTCAGCTGCTCGATAGGAGAGTTTGATGCTCGATCTGCTCAACAAGGAAGCGACCGCCGGCCACAACCTGCCGCCGACGGCCGCCGAACGTCTCGCGATGACCTACGCCGAACTGCTGGCCGATGCGGAGAAGATCGAGGACCGCGCCGCATCGCTGCCGGCGAAGGTCGCGAACGACATCGATCTCGGCCGATACGGGCCGGTCGTAAAGGACGCCCGCGCCCTGGCGAAGAAGCTGGAGGGAAAGCGTACCGAGGAGAACGAGCCGCATCTCACGGCGCAGCGCGAGCACAACGCGTTCTTCGCGGTCTTCACCGAGCGGCTAACTCGGATCGCGAAGGACCTTGAGGGCCGGGCAACCGTCTACAACGACGCCAAGGCCGCCGAGGCGCGCCGGATCCTGGCCGACCAAGCGCGTAAAGCGCGCGAGGAGGAAGATCGCCAGCGGCAGATCGCGCAGGAGGCTGCCGAGAAAGACCGGCAGGGCGCCGTCCTTCGACACGAGGACCGCGCCGACGAGGCCGCCTCGCGCGCGGTTCGTCTCGAAGCTGCCGCCAACGTGAAGACGGCCGAGCTGACGCGGGTCCGATCCGATAGCGGTGTCGTCGCCACCAGCCGCACGTCCTGGAAGGGTGAGGTCGTCGACATCGGCAAGATCGATCTCGAGAAGCTGCGGCCGTACCTGCCGCTCGACGCGCTGCAGAAGGCGTTGAACGCTGCGGTGCGCATGGGTCTTCGGGATTGCCCGGGCACCAGCATCTTCCAGGATAGCAAGGCGAGCTTCCGGTAGCCGGCCGCATCTAACGCACCGCGCCGACAGGCGCTCCAACCTCAGAAGAGACCGACATGAACACCGCGTCCGCCACCAAACCCGTCCAGCGTCCCGCCGCCGTCCCGCCGCAGAACGCCAACGCCGTCGTCACGGCCGGCGACAACTCGACGCCCGCGAAACCGCAGGGCGTCGGCGAAGCGCTGATGGCGCGGTCGTCGCAGTTCCAGGCTGCGCTGCCGGCACACATTCCGCTCGAGCGCTTCATGCGCGTCGTCATGACGGCGGTCCAGCGCAACCCTGATCTAGCCCATGCCGATCGTGCCTCGCTCTTCACGTCGGCAATTCAGGCTGCCCAGGACGGCTTGCTGCCCGACGGCCGCGAGGGCGCCCTCGTCATCTACAATTCGAAGGTGAAGGAAGGCGGCAAAGAGATCTGGGTCGCCAAGGTCCAGTGGATGCCGATGGTGGCGGGCATTCGCAAGAAGGTCAGGAACAGTGGCGAGATTTCGACCTGGGAGGTTCAGGTCGTCCACGCCAACGACCATTTCGAGTTCGAGCTCGGCGACGACCCCTTCATCAAGCACCGCCCGTTCATGGATGGTGACCGCGGTCCGATTATCGCGGCCTATTCCGTCGCGACCCTGAAGACCGGCGAGAAGAGCCGCGAGGTCATGACGAAGACGCAGATCGACAAGGTTCGCGCCGCGTCGAAGTCGAGGGACAAAGGACCCTGGGTCGATTGGTACGACGAGATGTGCCGCAAGACCGTGGCGCGCCGGCACTCCAAGGTCCTGCCGATGTCGACCGACCTCGACGATGTGATCCGGCGCGACGACGACCTCTACGACATGAAGGGCGCCCGCGAGGAAGCGCAGATCGCCAACGGCGGCCGGCCGCAGTCGCTCGCCAGCCGGCTCGATGTCCTGGCGAACGCCGCCGGGCGGGAGAATGCGCCGCCGGTCGAGCGCGAAACGGCCGACGAACCCGCCCACGACCCCGACACCGGCGAGATCCAGGACGAGGCCGCCGGTGGTACCGTGACCACGGCAGACGCCGGCGCCGATCAGCAGCCGGGCGGCGAGACGATGGTCGATCCGGCCAAGGCCGCGCTGATCGAAAAGCTGACCGCGAAGGCACGCAAGGGGACCAAGGCCCTCAAGCTCGGCATCGGCGGCATCAGCGATGCCGAAGAGGAGATGCTCACCGACGAGGATCGCGCCGCCCTCGACGAGGTCGCGCTGCGGGCGGACGACGCGCGCGAGGTGGCGTGATGTCCGAGGCGACCACCACGGAACAACAAGACGCCGGCTGGGAATGGGCGATCGTCGAGGTCTTCGGTCATCGCCGCCATGCTGGCCGGACGCGCGAGGAAGAGCGTTTCGGCGCCAAGCTTCTGCGCATCGACATTCCGGTGAAGGGCGATCCGGCCGCGAACGGCTGGGAGACGATTTTCTACGGCGGCGCCTCGATCTTCTCGTTCGCGCTTTGCACCGAGGAGGCTGCGGTCAGGGCCAACAAGCCGTATGAGCCGCCGGCCCGGTACTCGCTGCCGCGGCCCGAAGAGGATGACGGCGACCAGGGCGACGACCACGAGCAGGAGCCGTTCTGATGGATGCCCAAGCCAACGCCGGCAGCGCCATCGCCGTCCCTATGGACCGCTTCACCAGTGCTGGCCCGGGGCCGTGGTGGTTCGTCCATCACCCCGATGGCTTCCTGATCGAGTGCGGGGAGCAAGGCCGCGCGGAACAGATCGCGCGCGAGATCAACGCCGGGCGGGCCTCCCTCTTAAATCTGCGATTGTCTCACGGGGCGCCGGAGCCCGGGACGACCGAAGTTCATCTTGGACCGGAGTTCTGACGATGGATCAGACCGCAAAAACCTTGGCACCTACGGCGACCCCCGCCGCGCAATGGCGCGAGCGCGGCGAGGCTGACCCGCACGGCGACCGCTATAACTGCCTGCGCGAGCAGACGCTCGGCGGCCACATGTCAGACGACGAACTCGCGAACCACGTCTACATGGACGGCCTCGACGAGCTAGACATCATGCCGGGCTTCCCGGCGCGAGAGTACGGCCGCGAGGCTCGGCTCACCATGGCGAAGGATCGTATCCGCTGGTTGTCCCGGCAACTGGTCGCGGCGTTGGCGCCGCAAGCCAAACCCGCACGTCCCTTCAGCACCTACCCCGAAGACCACGAGAAGATGCTCGCGCTCTGCACCACGGTGCTGGAGCGCCACGTCGACGCCGACAAATCCGCGCGTGCCGCCAGCAAGTTGGCCGATCTTGTAAAGGCGATCCTGGAGGATGAACAGGCGGCGGAAGGCGAGCGGCGGAAAAGCGGCTTCGAGGCACCGGCCTGGAGCATCCAACCCTCAAAGTTTGGCGACTACCTAGACATCCGCATGCCGAGCGGTACCGACACGATCATCGTCGCGGTCGATCGGAAGCGGCACGAGCCGGAGCGGGTGATGTTGCCGCACCAGCTATACGTCAAGACGGCGATCGAGATGATGGGCGCCGCCGAGGCGATCACGGTTTTTCCGTATCGCAACACTGACAAGATCGAGATCGCCGCCGAGGCTTTGAAGGCTGCCATCTCTGAGGGAGCCGCGCATGGCTGACGCGACTCTCACCCCAGTTTTCAAAGCCGAACTCCGCGCGATCCTCGCCGGCCTCGACGTCGACTGCGATGCCGACACGTTCTCCCAGAACTACCAGGTCATGTGGAAGGGGCTTGGTGCGGCGCTTGACGAGGTGGATGCAAAGGACGCCGAGATCGAG
Organism: Beijerinckia sp. L45; assembly: GCF_009765775.1. GTDB lineage: Bacteria > Pseudomonadota > Alphaproteobacteria > Rhizobiales > Beijerinckiaceae > RH-AL1. The sequence continues at coordinate 9,977 of NZ_LMUU01000143.1, read as the reverse complement.
GCCGGCAAGACCTTGATTGATCGGCTGATTAGGGAAGCGCAATTCTGGTCCGGCGAAGCCCGCGCGCACAAGGGCACCGTGCACGAAGCTTATCAGGCGGTCAGCGGCGCCACGGGCGAGCCCGGCAATTGGAACGGTGCCGTGCCGATCGTCAACGCGCTGCGGGATCTTCGGGACCGCGCCGACAAGGCCGAAGTCGCCCTAGCCGAGGTGAAGGCGACGATCCTCGCCACCAGCTTCTTCCGGCCCGGCGTCTTCGAGCAGGACCTCCGGCTTCACCCCCGGTACCGCGCCCTCGTCAACGAAGGCGACATGCGCACGGTCTACGTGAACGAAGGCAGCTGGATCATGTTCGAGATCCTGCGGGATCAGCTGCGCGCCGAGGCCGACGCGCCCACTGCACCCGCCACCCAGGGAGTCACGCCTCCATGAAGCTCCCCGATCTCTTCCCTCTGCCCGACGTCGCCCGGCGCTTGCACGTGACGCCGCGCCGCCTTCGTGAGCAGCTCCGATTGAGGCCGATGGGCCGCAAGCTCGGTCGACAGATCCTCTTCACCGAGGCTGACGTCCTTTGCCTTATTGCCTCGCTCGAAACCGTTGGAGGCCAGCCATGCGAGCGGATCTCAAACTCGTCCCGCCGAAGCTCGGTCGGACGTCGTTCTATCACATGCGAGGCTCATACCTCGGACACAACGTTAACCGAAGCACTAAGGCTCGCGACCGAGCGACCGCCAAAAAGGCCCTCGACGCGCTCAAACGACAAATCGAACGTGGTGAGTTTGCCGAAGAGGCAGGACCGACGTTCGCGAGCGCAGCCATGAAATACATGAATGACCAGGGCGAGCGCCGCTTCTTGGCACCGATTCTCGTCGAGATCGGCCACATGCCTCTAGCGAAGGTCGACGGCGACCTCATCGAAAGCACGGCGGCCATGCTGTATCCCGATGCGTCGCCGGCTACCCGAAATCGGCAGGTCTACACGCCGATCATGGCCGTGCTGGCCAAGTCAAAGATCGCCATCGTCGTCGACCGGCCGAAGGGCGCCAACGGATCTCCGCGTCAGGACTGGCTGACGAAAGAGGAAGCCGCGAGCCTTATCGCGGCGGCTTGGGCGAAACATCCCCGATTCGCAGCACTAATCACATTCTTGCTCTACACCGGCTGCCGTCTGTCAGAAGGCCTGCGACTTCAGGTCGCAGACATTCATTTTGATGAAGCCTATGCCAACATCGGGATCACGAAGAACGGGAAGCCGCGCGGGGCCTATCTGCCGCCGGCGGTCTTGCAAGCGATTCGCCTCGCGCTCGCCGAACCCGGGAACGCGACATGGCTTAGGCCCGAATCGCCGCGGACCCAGGGATCGGTCTTCTGTCTGACGAAGTCCGGCGCGCTCTACCACCTACTAGCCGAGACCGAATCGGCAGCCGGCGTGACGATCCCGGAAGGCGTCTCGTTCCACATCTTCCGCCACTCGTATGGAGCCTGGTGCCGTCGCTACGGCAAGCTTGACCGCGCCGGCATGGTCGCGACCGGCGCATGGGCATCAAGCCAGGGCGCAGCCAGCTACGACCACATCGAGATCAGCAGCGCCGCGCGTGCCGTCGACATGTTCCCGGGCGCCGCCGGCGAGGCGACCCCGGTTCTCAAGCTCATCGGAGAGGTGTGATGGACTCGTGCAACACTCGTGCAGATACCGCACTCGTGCGCTCTGTAAATCCTTGCCCTTCACACGGGAGGGGTCACAGGTTCAATCCCTGTCGCGCCCACCATCCGCTCGAGGCGGCTGCCGAATCTCTGAGCGCTACAATCCGCCTTCATGCAGAATGGCGACGGCACCGTCGATGAACCCTTCGACCCGCCGCTCGGAAATCCCGCTCTCCTGACCGAAAAGATCGACGGCCTTGCAGCCCAGCGTCTCGGTCAATACGGCAAGATCGCGGCATTGGCGCGCCCGAAGCTGCTGCACAAGGCGAAGGCTGCGATAGACCGCGTGTTCGTTGGCCCAGTCGACACCGCAATCCCAGCCTTCCTCGAAATCATCGACAACGAGATTTGAGAGAGGGGCGTCACTCCACGATACGTCACTCGATGTCTGACGGCTGGTCTGAAGGTTGGTCATCAGGGGCTCCCGTAGGCGCGCGGCATGATCGAACAACACGGCTGGCATTCACAATGTTGCAGCTTAGCCGGAGCCTGCCGCAAATTTAGTTGAAGCGTTCACGTCAGGCCGCGCGTCGCTAGGGATGGCTGCATCGTCCCTGGCGCGGGGCTAAGCGGAGACATCCCACCATGGATTTAACACCACTGAAAGGTTGGCTATGCACTTTACCGGCGGCATCATGACGGTGTCCTTTGTTAAAGGAGCATCATGACGATGCTGTTCAAGCGTTTTCTGCAAGATGAGTCGGGCGCCACGGCCATCGAATATGGCCTCATCGCCGGCTTGATCGCAGTCGTCATCATCGCGGCCGTAAAGACCACCGGCAGCCGCCTGAGCACGAAATTTCAGGCCGTCTCGAACAATCTCACCTGATCCGTTACGTGAAGCGCCAGCCATCGAGATAGGTCAGCACGTTGCGCAGCACGGTGATGAGATCGACATCCACGCCGTCCGGGATGGGATCGCGCTTGCCATTGTCCGGTTCGACGGCGAGATGCAGCGCGAAGCGGACCTCCTGCGTCGCGCCGATCGTCTCGTTGGCCTCGAGAAAGCGCACCGCTTCGCGGATCGGCGATTCCACGGCTTCCCGATCGTAGGGTTCGAGGTTGCCGCATTGGGAAACGTAGAAGGCCAGGCGCAGCGCCTCGATGACCTCGGGCAGCGTCGTCGGCGCATGCGCCACGAAGCGTGCGAAATAGGTCGATCCCTCGTTGGCCAGACGATGCGCGTCGGTCGTGTCTCCTCTCTCGGCCGCGGCATCTTCGGCGGCGTGAAGAGCCAGCAGGCTGCCGATCGTAAAAGGGACTCGGTGCGGCTTGAGAGACATAGCGAAGCTTTATAACGCGATCAGCCCTGGCCGAAAGACGAGCAGGAAACATTTTTTCCGGCTGGCTCGAGCGTCTGCAGCGGGCGGCGCCTGCTCAGGATGACGGCGCCAGCCCGACGCAGGCAAGCGCGAACGCATATTCCTCCGCCACTTCGCCAAGCCGGTCGAAACGCCCGGAGGCGCCGCCGTGGCCGGCCCCCATGTTCGTCTTCAACAGGATCGGCCCGCCTGCCGTCATCGTCGCCCGAAGCCTGGCCACCCATTTCGCCGGCTCCCAATAGGTCACACGGGGGTCGGTGAGGCCGGCCAGCGCGAAAATCGGCGGGTAGGTCTTGGCTGCTACGTTGTCGTAGGGCGAGTAGGCGCGGATCGCTGCGAAGGCCTCGGGACTCGCGATCGGATTGCCCCACTCCAGCCATTCCGGCGGGGTCAGCGGCAGATCGTGGTCGAGCATCGTGTTCAGCACGTCGACGAAGGGCACGTTGGCGATGATGCCGGCAAACAGCTCCGGCGCCAGATTGGCGATCGCCCCCATCAGCATGCCGCCGGCGCTACCGCCATGCGCCACGATGCGTCCCTGCCCGGTGTATCCCTCGGTGATCAGATGCCGGCCGACGGTCAGAAAGTCGGAAAACGTGTTGGGTTTGTTCGCCAGCTTGCCGTCGAGATACCAGTGCCACCCCTTGTCCGTGCCGCCGCGCACGTGGGCCAGCGCATAGACGAAGCCGCGGTCGACCAGCGACAGGATGTTGGCGCTGAACGACGCGGGCAGCGGATGGCCATAGGCGCCGTAGCCGTAGAGCAGCAGCGGGGCGCTGCCGTCGAGCGCCTGCCCCGCCTTGTGCAGCACGGTGATCGGCACGCTCGCGCCGTCCGGCGCGGTGGCGTAGAGCCGGCGCGTCACATAGGCGGCGGCGTCGTGCCCGGAGGGAATCGTCTGCCGCTTGCGCAGCACGCGCTCGCGGGTGCGCAGGTCGTAATCGAAGGTCTCGCGCGGCGTGGTCATCGAAGCATAAGTAAAGCGCAGCGTCGGCGACGCGAATTCGTAGCGCCCCTCGAACCCGAGGCTATAGGCCTCCTCGTCGAAGGCCACGCTGTATTCCTCGCCCGACGCGAACGCGCGGACGACGATGGCCGGCAGGCCGTCCTCGCGGTCGAGCCGGACGAGATGGTCGGGATAGACGGTAAAGGACACGATGATGCGGCCGCGGCGATGCGCGACCTCGTCGCGCCAGTTGGCCCGGCCGGGCGCGTCGAGCGGCGCGCTGACGATCTTGAAATCCTCGGCGCCATCGGCATTGCAGCGGATGAACAGCCGATCCCCGCGATGCGCCACGGAATAGCGGAGATCCGGCGCGCGCGGTTCGACGCAGCATGGGCGCGCCGCGTTGTCGGCGAGATCCAGCAGGTGGCATTCCGAGGCGTTGTGGTCGCTGACCTTGATGATCGCGAAAGAGCCGGACTGGCTGCGGTCGATGCCGACGAACCAGGCGGGGTCGAGCTCCTCGAACACCAGTTCGTCTTCGGCCCGGCCGATCAGGTGGCGAAACACCTGCGCTGTGCGATGGTTGTCGTCGACCCGCACGTAATAAAAGCCGCTGGAATCGGCCAGCCAGACGATGCTGCCTTCGCTGTGCTCGACGGCATCCGCCAGATCGACGCCGGAGACCAGATCGCGGATGCGAATGGTATAGAGTTCGGAGCCCTTGGCATCGACGCTCCAGGCGAGCTTGCCGTGGTCCGGCGCATGAACCGCATCGCCGATCGAGAAGAACGGCTGGTCACCGCGCTCGTGGTCGCCATCGAGCAGGATCGCATCGTCGCCGTCCTCGCCGCGCTTGCGGCAGATCAGCGGCTGCTGTCCGCCCTGACGGTAACGCGTGTAGTAGAGCCAGGGTCCGTCGGCGAGCGGCACGCTGGAATCGTCTTCCTTGATGCGGCCGCGCATTTCGCCGACGAGCGTTTCTGTGAGATCGGCGAGCGGACCGAGAAGCCGGCTGCTGTAGGCATTCTCGGCGTCGAGAACGGCCCGGATCGGTTGCGGCAGCGTGGCGGGATCGCTCAAAACCGCCTGCCAGTTCTCGGCCCGCAGCCACGCATAATCGTCGGCAAGCGTCTGGCCATGGACGACGCGGGTCGTCGGCCGGCGCTCCGCGACCGGCGGCAACAGGGCTGGATCGAACGCGAAAGACTTCAAAGTGCCGCCGGACATTGGACCTGCTTATCGGAAGGCTGGATGGGCATCATGCGCCGCGCCCATCGGCGCATGAATAGGCTCTTCACCGCGACTTCGTCCACACCGCGGTCGGCGAGACTCGCGCGAAGGCGAGTTGCCCGCCGAACAGTTGCGCGCACCAAGCTCGTGCAGTCCACATATCGTATTCGGCAGCAAAAAACGTCCGCCCGCAGGTTGTAACCGAGCAGCGGACCGTACGTGACCCCATTCGATCGACCAGCTGGACCTGGGCGCCAGTATAAGCTTTGGTCGACGCTTCCCCGGCTACAATCGTAATGATCGGACGAAACCGCCTTACCTGCTCGCCAAGTCCACCCGGTCACGCAATTGTGCTCGAAGGTCAAGATATTGCGAATACATCAAAATTTATGAATTTCTCCGTTACAGGCAGCGGCGCTATCGCAATATCAATACAAAGAAAAGCCGATATCCATGACGTCTTGATCATAAACCAACTGATATTTTCGGTTTCGTACTTGCCGCGATTACCGTTTCATCATAGATATCGCGTGGGCGGAATGCAGAATCAAAACGACTTTGGAGTAGGCGAGAGGCGTGCCGTCTTATGGTACTGCCGGTCAGGGCGGTAGTCTGTGATCTTTGCCGAAACGGTGCGTTAGATGGGGTCGCGCGCGCATGAGTGAATTGTCTTTGACGGAAAACTACATTGAATTGGCCGCGGATATTGTCTCTGCCTATGTCAGCAACAATTCGGTGCCTGCGAGCGACCTGCCCGCGCTGATCGCGGAGGTTCACACCGCTTTGAGCCGCGTGATGGGCAGTTCGACCGCTCCCACCGTCGAGGCGTTGAAGCCGGCCGTGCCGGCGAAAAAGTCGATCACCAGCGAATTCATCGTCTGTCTGGAGGATGGCCGGAAGTTCAAGTCGCTGAAGCGGCACCTGCGGACCCAGTACAACATGTCGCCCGACGAATACCGCGAGAAATGGGGCCTGCCGCCGGACTATCCGATGGTTGCGCCGAACTACGCGAAGGCGCGCTCGAACCTGGCGAAGCAGATGGGGCTCGGCCAGCAGCGTCGGCGCAAGCGCTAACCGCGCGTCATACGCTTGGCGCCGCGGCGGCCGAGCGGGCATCCGTCTTGATGCGTTCGACCATGGCGCGCACGCCATTCGACCGCTGCGGCGTCAGATGCGCTGACAGACCGAGTTTCTGAAACAGATCCTGCGCGTCCGTCGCCAGGATGTGCTCCGTCGTCTGTCCGGAGTACAGCGCAAACACCAGGGCGATCAGCCCGCGCACAATATGCGCATCGCTGTCGCCGCGAAGGTTTAGCGTCACGCCATCGGCGCTCGGCGCGACCGTGGTCTCGACCCAGACCTGGCTCGCGCAGCCTCGCACCTTGTTATGATCATTATGGGCGACCGCATCCAGCGGCTCGAGTTCGCGCCCGAGCTCGATGAGATAGCGATAACGATCATCCCAGTCGTCGAGGCTCTCGAAGTTGTCGACGATCTCGTTGAGGTCTAGCGCCACGGTAAATTCCAAGCCTTGCCCGCGAGCCCAGCGGCTCCGAAGCCGCCCTTCCTACAGTCTATTGCGCGCAACGTCAGCCTCTCGGCGTTGTCGCGGCTTTCGGCAGGATATGGCGCCGCGGATCCGTGTGGGGAAGAGGATATGTCGCCCGCAGGGCGCTGAGGGCGCCGGCATCTTCAGGCGTGTCGTCGCTCTGATTGGCGACGATGAGCGCCGTCAGCTGGGCGGCATCGGAAATACACTGATCCGCGCTTTTGACGCACCAGGCCCGAACCTGGCTGACGGCGGCATCCTTCGCCGCGCTGGCGATCTCAAGGCCGCCCTGCACGACGGCGTCGCGCAGCGCATGGGGTTGCGGCGGCTGCGACGCATCGACGGTCCAGGCCATGGACGAGAACACGATGGAGAGCCAGAAAACGGATCGGATGAGAAAGAACACGCCGGTGGACCTTTGCCCGAGGGACACGCTTCGGATTTCGCGATCCTAGGCACCGATCGCGAAACTTCTCACCAATTCCGACGGGCTTATTTGAACGGTTGCATTCACCCTTCAGTCACCATGTTCGGGCGCGGTTCCTGCCATCCGCCAAAGCAACCAGCGGCTTAGCGTTCATTTAAGGCGGCGATGCCACTATCGCGAGGTCGATCATCCCCGGACCATGGGACGATTCGGCGCGTGGAGTACCAGTCTCGTGATTGCCAGCCAGAGCATCGCCGCTCTCATAGCCGCTCTGATCCATCCGTCGGCGGCGACCGTTGGCCAGGACCGCGCACGCCATCAGACCTTCATCCTGCGCACGCTGATCCTTGTCTTTCTGGCGCTCGCCGTCGCGCCGTTCTTCCTCGCGTTTCACGGCGCCCCGACGTCGGCGCAGACTGCCGTGTTCGGGTTCTGCCTGGCGCCCCTCGGGGCCGTCATGCTGGTGTCGAAGACCGGTCGCCTGACCTTGGGCCATCTGATCTGCGTCTGCTGTCTGATCGGCGCCGGCATCACGCTCGCCATCGCGACGCAGGCGAGCCTGGCCTGCGCTCTTGCCTGGCTGATCGTCGCGCAGACCGAAAGCCTGCTCTCCTTCGACCGCAAGCTTGTGCTCTGGACCGCCGTTGTCTCGGCCCTGTCCTTTTGTGGTCTTGCCGCGGCAGGTCTGACCGGCTGGATCGCGCATCCCGGCGCGGCCGTTCACGGCGACCTCTTCGTCGGGGTCGCGCTTGCTTATGCGATCGCGAATGCCGCCTGCATCGTCGGTCTGCGCACGCGAACCCGGACGGCGGCGCAAGCCGAGCACGGCCGGACGAAAGCCATCGCGGATGCGGTCGGCGACCTCGTCGTCTCCTACGATCGTCAAGGCGCCGTCGACTTCGTGAGTCGCGATTGCGCCCGACTGTTCAATATCCGCGGCGACGATCTCCTCGGCCACGGCCTGTTCGAGCATGTTCACGTCGCCGATCGCCCGATCTTCCTCAAGGCGATCGCGGACGCGGCGCATCAAGCCGGCACGGCGACCGCGACGTTTCGGCTGCGCAGCGTCGACCCGGAGCCGCGGCGCGACGGCGGATACGACGCAACGTTCCTCTGGATCGAAATGCGCGCCAACCGGCTGCCTGGTTCAAACGCCGGCGTGGTCTCGCTGCTGCGCGACGTTACCGAGACCAAACGCGACGCGGCAGCGCTTGAAGCCGCACGCGAGGCCGCCGAAACGGCAAGCCGGTCGAAAGATCATTTCCTCGCCAACATGAGCCACGAATTGCGGACGCCGCTGAACGCAATCATCGGTTTTTCCGAGATGCTCGGCGATGCCGACCTTCGTCCGAAGGATCCCGCCAAACAGAGCGAATATGCGCGGATCATCCATCAATCCGGTCAGCACCTTCTGGCAGTCGTCAATTCCATGCTCGACATGGCGAAGATTCAGTCCGGCACCTTTTCGATCGATCCCGAGCCCTTCCTGGTGATGCCGCTGATCGACTCCTGCTGCGAGATCGTCACGCTGAAGGCGCAGGAAGGCGGGGTCGAGATCGTCAAGACGGCGGCCGGCGCGCTCGAGTCCGTCGTCGGCGATCGTCGCGCCTGCAAGCAGATCCTGATCAATCTGCTCTCCAACGCCGTGAAGTTCACGCCCGCAAACGGGCGCGTGACCGTCGTGGCGAAACCCGAGGGCACCTCGCTGTCCATCTGCGTCAGCGACACCGGGATCGGCATCGGGCCGGCCGATCTCGCCCGCCTCGGCGATCCGTTCTTTCAGGTGAAGTCGGCCTTCGACCGTCCCTATGAAGGCACCGGACTTGGCCTGTCCGTCGTGAGGGGTCTCGTCGGTCTCCACGGCGGCACGATCGCGATCGAAAGCGAGTTGGGCCATGGCACGAGCGTCACCATCCGCCTGCCGCTCGACTGCCGCTTCGTCACGCCCAACGCAGGTTCGGCGACTATCGAGACCCTGCCGCGCCGCCGCGCGTCCGATCGCTTTGCCTCCCCGCCGCATGCCACCAGGGTGAAGAAAATTGCGTAACGCCGTAGCCCACTTCGATGACGACTTCGCGTTCGACGCACCGGCGCGCAAGCCCAAGGCGCCGCGCAAACCCCGTGCACCCGGCGCCAAAAAGAAAACCGCGTCGCGCAGCAAAAAAGGCAAGACGCGCTATCTGCATTATGCCGCCATCGGCCTGAGCGGCAGCCTCGTCGTCGGCATCATGATCAATGCCTTGGCGCTGCAGCACAGCCGCCATCCCGCGCCGCTGTTCGGCAAGGCGATCCCGTTCGGCCCGCCCGCGGCGACGGTCGCCGCCGAGACGCCGGCCGCCGTGCCCGTTCCGCCGAAGCCGGTCGAACAGGTCCAGGCGCCGACGCCGGCGCCCGCCGCGCAGCCCATGCCCGCACCCGTCCAGCGTCCGCATCACGCGGCGGCGGAGACGGTCGTGCCGACAGCCAAGCCGAAGCAGGACGACGCGATCGCCAAGCTCCTGAAGACCGCGACGCCGCCGGCCGCAAGCGAGAAGACGCCAGCGAGGGTCCCAGACAAGGCGCAGGAGAAGGAAAAGGCGCAGGAGAAGGAGAATCCGAAGACCGTCATGGCGGCGCAGCACGCCCTGATGAAGCTCGGCTTCGTCATCAAGCCGAACGGCACGTTCGGCCCCGCCACCAAAGCGGCGCTCGAGACCTTCGAACGTGATCAGCACCTGCCCGTCAAAGGCGAGATGAGCCGCAAGATCCTCAAGCAGCTGAGCGCGGAATCCGGCGTCGCAATCGACTGAACGAGTTGAC
>NZ_LMUU01000142.1 GCF_009765775.1 Beijerinckia sp. L45 | reverse complement strand
TCGCGCCGCATCGGGGCTGCCGACCGCGCCGGGCGCTCCGACGACTCCGGGCGCTCGCGGCGCTCGGGCCGCCCGCGCCGGCCCTCGGCGGGAGCGGGGGCGGAAGAAACCAGCCGCTCGACTTTCACATTGCGATTGTGACGGTCGAGCGTGTCGCTGCGCTCGAAACGCTGGCGCGGGCCGGCCTTGGTGGCGACGGCTTTTTCCGCGCGCAGCGTCGAGACGTGGCGGCGGGCGCCGGCAACCGGGCGTTCGCGGATCGCCGGGGATGCAATTACCTCGTCGGCAAGATCGCGATCGCGAAAATTGCGGCCGCGCGGGGCGGCGCTGCGCTCTTCGGTCTTGCGCGCCGGCTTGGCGGCATCGCGAGCCCCTCGGGCCGGAGCGCGCGTAAGGGTCTTGGGCGGCGAGACGATCGGCGCCATCTCGGGTTCGCTGAAGTCGACGCCAGCCTCGGCGGCCAAGGTCGGGCCGAGCTGGTCGCGCAGGATGCGGGTCTTCACCTCCTCGACATGGCCCTCGGGCAGGTCGAGCAGCTGGAACGGCCCGAAGGACAGGCGGATCAGCCGGTTCACGTCGAGCCCGATATGCTCGAGCACGCGCTTGACCTCGCGGTTCTTGCCCTCGCGCAGGCCCATGGTCAGCCAGCAGTTGGCGCCCTGGATGCGATCGAGCTTGGCCTCGATCCCGGCATAGTCGACGCCGTCGATGGTCACGCCATGCATCAGCTTGTCGAGCTCGGGCTGGTTGGTCTGGCCTTTGGCGCGCACGCGATAGCGGCGGACCCAGCCGGTCGCCGGCAGTTCCAGAACGCGGGCGAGGCCGCCGTCGTTGGTCAGCAGCAGCAGGCCTTCGGTGTTGTAGTCGAGCCGCCCGATGGTCACGACGCGGGGGCCGTCCGGCCAGTGCTCGCGCAGATAATCGGCCACCGTCTCGCGGCCTTCGGGATCGTGATCGCTGGTGATCAGGCCGCCCGGCTTGTGGAACATGAAGAGCCGCGTCTTTTCGGCGGAAGGCAGGGGAATGCCGTCGACGAGAATCTTGTCGGCGGGGCCGACGTCGAGGGCAGGGCTCGTCAGCACCACGCCGTTGACCTCGACACGGCCGTCCTCGATCCAGGTCTCGGCATCGCGGCGCGAGCACAGGCCGACGCGCGCCATCAGCTTGGCGATGCGCTGGCGGTCGCCTTTGTCCTCGTCGGGGGCGCTCGCGGCGGCTTTCGCCGGCGCCCGTTTCATCGGGCGGGCAGGGGTATCGCGGCGCGGGCCAGGGCCGCCGCGGGGTTTTTGGCCGTTGTTCTCGTCTCTCGTCATCACCCCTGATATCAGACA
>NZ_LMUU01000141.1 GCF_009765775.1 Beijerinckia sp. L45 | reverse complement strand
TCTTTTGAAGGCATGTGCACCGCCTGTCGTCTTTATTTCTTTTCCACCTGTGCACCCTTTGTAGGCTTGAACCGCTTTTTCTTTTGGCCTTTGGGTCAGTGTTGGGGACTGCTGACCGGCTGTCTTCTACCGTTCGAGTCTATGCTTTTACACTATACACCATTGTTAAACCTTAGAATGTTAAAGGCTCTACGTGTGCCTATCTTAAACACTATACAACTTTCAGCAACGGATCTCTTGGCTCTCGCATCGATGAAGAACGCAGC
>NZ_LMUU01000140.1:133100-142344 GCF_009765775.1 Beijerinckia sp. L45 | reverse complement strand
CTCAGCCGTGACCGGCGGCGAGGTCCGCGACACGCGCCGCGATGTCGGCGGCCTTCGGGCGGCCGCCGCGGGCCTTGCCGAGGCGGTCACGATCGTCGCCCGCCGCCTCGCGCGCGAGCAGCGCCGTGAGCTGCGCATCGAGCGGCGTGGTTGGATCCCAAATCTCATGCACCGCGCCGGTCTGCGCGAGGTTGTCGAGCCCCGGCGCGAAGACAGGCGTTGTCTTGGCCTTCTCCTTGAGCACGTCGAGCGAAAGCTTCGTGACCCGCGCCATGGAAGGCAGGTCCATAACTTCGGGCGCCGCGCCGGGAAGCGCGACGAGCGTGCGCGTGGCCAGCGCCGTGGCGATGAAGGCGCCGGCGGCGGTGTGGCCGTAGAGCAGGCCAACGGTATGGATGCCCCGGAAGTCGGCAAGGATGAGCGCCTTGGCGAGGTGCGAAAGATACTCGCTCAGTCCCAGAAGCTCGTCGCGCTTGCTCATCCGCTGGCTGTCGCTGTCGATGATGACGATCAGCGGGTCGTTGCCGCCGGCTGCGACGATATCGAGAACGCGTGCCGAGAGTTTTATGGCTTCGTCGACGCCGAGCGCCGTCTTGTTGGCAACACCGACGACGTTGGCGCGTCCCTCGCCAAGCGGTGCCGAGCCGAAGATCAGACCCTGGTTGTCGACGGTGACGGCGTGGCCGCCGGGAAACAGCGAAGCTAGAATGTCATCGAGCGTCATGGCTTGCCTCCTGCACGCGATCCGCAATGGCAACGAAATCCTCTGCCGCCATGGCCGGAATGGCGCTCGCGTCCTCGATGCCGAGCGCCGTCCAGATTTCGGCCGCATCGGCGCAATGGCCGAAGCGCTCGAGCCGGACCTCCAGCCGCGTCTGCTCGGCCTGCAGCGTGTCGAGATCGAAGCGGCCAGGCTGTTCGAGCAACGCCAGCGTGGCATCGCGGAAACTCCCGACCGTATCGTCGGCAAAAGCATCGGCAACGCCGATCAGTCGGCGGTTCTTGCCACCCATCGTGCGCCACACCAGCGCGCGATCCTTGGAGTCGAATTCCTCCACGCCCTTGTTCGTCTCGATGACTTCGGGGCCGGACACGCTGATGCGGCCCTGTTCGGAGACGACGAGGGCGCTGCAGCAGCCGGAAATCAGCCCGCCGCCGCCGTAACAGCCGGCGCGGCCGCCGACGAGACCGACGACTCGGATGCCCGCGGCGCGCGCTTCCAACAGTGCGCGCATGATCTCGGCAATGGCGAGCTCGCCCGCATTGGCCTCCTGCAGGCGCACGCCGCCGGTGTCGAACAGGATCAGCACGGTTTGGATATCCGCCTTCAGCGCTGCGCGCAAAAGCCCGGTCAGCTTGGCGCCGTGCACCTCACCGAAGGCGCCGCCCATGAAGCGGCCTTCCTGCGCTGCGACGAAGATTTTTTCGCTACGCAAGGTTCCATGCCCGACGATCATCCCGTCGTCGAACTGCTTAGGGAGATCGAAGATGCCGAGATGCGGGCTCATCTCGCGCTGTTCCGGCCCAATGAATTCGAGAAAGCTGCCGGGGTCGAGCAGGGTTACGACGCGCTTGCGCGCGCTGGCTTCGTACCAGCTCACCGCCGCCGGGTCGTTCAGGAAGGGCGCGGTCACAACGCATCCTCTTCGATCAGGCGCACGCCCTGAGCGAGCCGCAGAGCGACCGTGTCAGGTCGCGCGCCGCCATCGTTGATCGACATCCGCAGGCCGCCCGCGGGATAGCGGGCGACGAAGTCGCCGACTACGGCGCGCCAAATATCGCCGAAGCCGTGCGCGGTCGTCGCGATCTCGACGGTGCATTCGGCCGGCGGCAGCGTCCGCTCGACGAGAACCTCGAGGTTGCCCGAGGCGACGACGCCGACCAGCGCCTGCGCTTTGGCGCCGCCGGCGGGCGTCACGGTCTTATGATGGAAGGTCAGGGTTTCCATGAGCTCTCTCACCAGTTTCGGAATTTGGACGGCGGCGCGTAAAGGCCGCCGGACCAGCGCACGAGATCCTTGATGCTTTTCGCCGCGAGCAGGCTGCGGTCGGCGTCGAGCGGGTCGACGCCCAGATCTTCCGGCCTGCGGATGACGCCGCGCTCGCGCAGGCGCTGTACCATCTTGGCGTCGCGCCCGCGGCCGACGTCGGTGTAGCCGGCAACCCCGCGCACCGCCTGTTCGCGCTCGTCCTTGTCGCGGCAGAGCAGCAGATTGGCGACGCCTTCCTCCGTGACGATATGGGTGACGTCGTCGGCGTAGATCATGACCGGCGCGAGATCGAGGCTGAGCTTTTCCGCCAGCACCAGCGCGTCGAGATGTTCGACGAACATCGGCACGTTGCCGTCGCCAAAGGTCTCGCCGATCTGGACGACCAGCTTGCGGCCGCGCCGCAGCGCAGCCGGGCTATCGGGATCGGCTTCCTCGCCCGCCTTCAGCCAGGGCGCGCTGGCGTGCCGGCGCCCGCGCGGATCGCTGCCCATGTTGGGGGCGCCCCCAAAGCCGGCGATACGCGAGGTCGTGACCGTCGAGCTGTTGCCCTGAAGGTCGATCTGCAGCGTCGAGCCGATGAACATGTCGCAGGCGTAGAGACCCGCGGTCTGGCAGAAGGCGCGGTTGGAGCGCAGCGAGCCATCGGCGCCTGTGAAATAAACGTCCGATCGCGCGGCAATATAGTCGTCCATGCCGACTTCCGAGCCGAACGAATGGATCTGGGTCACCCAGCCGGATTCGATCGCGGGGATGAGGGTGGGGTGAGGGTTGAGCGCCCAATGCGTCGCGATCTTGCCCTTGAGTCCGAGCTTTTCCGCGAAGGTCGGCAGCAGCAGTTCAATGGCCGCGGTGCTGAAGCCGATGCCGTGGTTGAGGCGCTTCACGCCATATTCGGCGTAGATCCCCTTGATCGCCAACATCGCTGTCAGAATCTGCATTTCGGTGATCGCGCCGGGGTCGCGGGTGAACAGCGGTTCGACGTAAAACGGTTTGCCTGCCTCGACGATGAAGTTGACGCGGTCGCCTGGGATGTCGACGCGCGGCACCTTGTCGACGATGGCGTTGACCTGGGCGATCACGATGCCGCTCTTGAAGGCGGTGGCTTCGACGACGGTCGGCGTGTCCTCGGTGTTGGGACCGGTATAGAGGTTGCCGTCGCGGTCGGCGCTGACGGCGGCGATCAGCGCGACGTTCGGCGTCAGGTCGATGAAGTAACGGGCGAACAGCTCGAGGTAGGTATGGACCGCGCCGAGCTCGATCTTGCCGCCGAACAGCATGCGGGCGATCCGCGCGGCCTGCGGGCCGGAATAGGCATAGTCCAGCCGCTTGGCCACGCCGGTCTCGAAGACGTCGAGATGCTCGGGCAAGACAACGCCGGACTGCACCATGTGCAGGTCGAACACTTTTGTGCGATCGACACCGGCAAGGGCGACGGCGAGGAGGTCGGCCTGTTTCTGGTTGTCGCCCTCGAGGCAGACGCGGTCGCCGGGGCGGATGACGGCTTCGAGCAGAGCCGTGACATCGGCGCTGTCGACGATCTTGCCCTTGGCGAGCGAACCCGCTGCCGCGAGGCGTTCGCCGCGCGCGGCCCGCTCCGTTCCCCAATCCGGTTTCGACACGTGGTCTCCTGCAACAGTCTCGCACGCTTCAGCGTCCGGAAACGACGGGCATGGTGCGCCCTGAACGCTCTATCGCGCAAATCGTCCGGGGCCAAATGCCGGCCCCACGCGGCTGCCGATGGTTTAGGCAGATTCTGCTTGTTTGACGACCAATCCAATCGAAATTAGACCATTTGGTCTGGTTTGCTCTTGGTGACCATATCTAAGTCTTTGCATAATCAGGGAAAAAACTCTGGCACGGACCGTGCTTTTGCAGAAGTCACTTCGGTCATCTGGCGGGTTCGTCCCTGCGCAGGAGCAGATCCATGGAAATCGGCGTATTCATCCCGATCGGCAACAATGGTTGGCTGATCTCCGAGAATGCCCCGCAGTACATGCCGACCTTCGAGCTCAACAAGACCATCGTGACCGAGGCCGAAAAGTACGGTCTCGACTTCGCGCTCTCGATGATCAAGTACCGCGGCTTCGGCGGCAAGACCGAGTTCTGGGATCACAACCTCGAGACCTTCACGCTGATGGCCGGCCTCGCAGCGGTCACGTCGCGGATAAAACTGTTCGCCACCGCCGCGACCCTGACGATGCCGCCGGCGATCGTCGCCCGCATGGCCTCGACGATCGATTCGATCTCCAACGGCCGCTTCGGCCTCAACATCATCACCGGCTGGCAGAAGCCGGAATATTCGCAGATGGGCCTCTGGCCCGGCGACGAATTCTTCGCCCGGCGCTACGACTACGTGACCGAGTACGTCAAAATCCTGCGGGAGCTATGGACGACGGGCCAGTCCGATATCAAGGGCGAGTTCTTCACCATGGACGACTGCCGCGTCAGCCCGAAGCCGACAGCCGAGATGAAGGTGATCTGCGCCGGCCAGAGCGAGGCCGGCATGGCCTTCACCGCATTATATGCCGACTATAATTTCTGCTTCGGCAAGGGCGTCAACACACCGACCGCCTTCGCGCCGACCGCTGCGCGGCTGAAGGCGCATACCGCCAAGACCGGCCGCGACGTCACGACCTACGCGCTGTTCATGCTCATCGCCGACGAAACCGACGAGGCCGCCTTCGCCAAGTGGGAGCACTATAAGGCCGGCGCCGACACGGAAGCGCTCGCCTGGCTGACCCAGCAGAGCGCCGCCGACACCAAGTCCGGCCCCGATACCAATGTCCGCACGATGGCGGATCCGACGTCGGCGGTGAACATCAACATGGGGACGCTTGTCGGCTCCTACGCCAACATCGCGCGCATGCTCGACGAGGTCGCCACCGTGCCTGGCGCCGCCGGCGTGCTGCTGACGTTCGATGATTTCATCATCGGCATGCGCGACTTCGGCGAACGGATCCAGCCGCTGATGACCACCCGCCAGCATATCGCCCCCCTAGCCGAGGTTGCCTGATGAACGACATGACAACCCTGGCCGCCGGTCTTGCGCCGAGCGATCCGTCCTCAATCTCGGTCGTGCTGCCGGCAAGTCCGGAGGCGATCCGCCTGGAGATCAGCAAGACCGCGCTGATCGTCGTCGACATGCAGAACGCCTATGCCTCGCCGAAGGGCTATCTCGACGTCGCCGGCTTCGACATTTCCGGCGCCGCCGCGGCCATCGAGAAGATCGCGGTGGCGGTGAAGGCGGCCCGTGCCGCCGGCATCCAGGTGATCTTCCTGCAGAACGGGTGGGACAAGGACTATGTCGAGGCCGGCGGCCCCGGCTCGCCGAACTGGCACAAATCCAACGCCCTGAAGACGATGCGCAAGCGACCGGAACTGATGGGCAGCATGCTGGCCAAAGGCGGCTGGGACTACGCCATCGTCGACGCCTTGACGCCGCAGCCCGGCGACGTGGTGATCCCGAAGCCGCGCTACAGCGTCTTCTTCAACACCAACATCGACAGCTTTTTGCGCTCGCGCGGGATCCGCAATCTCGTATTCACCGGCATCGCCACCAACGTCTGCGTCGAGTCGTCGTTACGCGATGCCTACCATCTTGAATATTTCGGCGTCGTCCTCGCCGATGCGACGCATCAGGCCGGCCCGGAATTCGCGCAGAAGGCGGCGCTCTACAACATCGAGACCTTCTTCGGTTGGGTCTCAACCGTCGCCGATTTCTGCGGCACCATTTCGCAGGCGCCCGCCTCGGCCGCCTGATTTTTCGACCCGTCTTTGACCCACCGTTCGCACGGAGATTTTGCATGCCTATGACCGCGATCATTCCGCCCGGATCCGGCAAGCCGCTGGCGCCTTACTCGCCGGGCACGACGGCCGACGGAATCGTCTATGTCTCGGGGACGCTGCCCTTCGACAAGGACAACAACGTCGTCCATGTCGGCGACGCCGCGGCGCAGACGCGTCACGTTCTGAACCTGATCAAGAGCGTCATCGAGACGGCTGGCGGCACGATGGCGGATATCACCTTCAACTCGATCTTTCTGACGGACTGGGCGAATTACGGTGCGATCAACGCCGTCTATGCCGAGTTCTTCCCCGGCGACAAGCCGGCGCGCTACTGCGTCCAGTCCGGCCTGGTGAAGCCCGATGCGCTGATCGAGATCGCCAGCGTCGCGCATGTCGGCAAGCCCGCATGATGCACTACGAGGTCGTCGGCCGCGCCGACGCGGCTGAGACGGTCCTTCTGTCGTCGGGCCTCGGGGGTGCCGGCGCCTTCTGGCAGCCGCAGCTCGCAGCTCTGTCCGAGCGCTACCGTGTGGTCCTCTACGATCAGCGCGGCACCGGCCGCAACACCGAACCGCTGCCGGATGGCTACAGCATCGGAGCCATGGCGGACGACGTCATCGAGATCCTCGATCACCTCGACGTCGCGCGCTGCGCTTTCGTCGGCCACGCGCTCGGCGGCATTGTGGGACTCGATCTCGCGCTTCGCTATCCGAACCGTTTGACCAGCCTCGTCCCGGTCAATGCCTGGGCCAAGACCGATGGGCATACCGCGATGTGCTTTGCCGTGCGCAAGGACCTGCTGCTGCATGTCGGGCCGGCCGCCTACGTGCGTGCGCAGCCGATCTTCCTCTATCCCGCCCCCTGGTTGTCGCAGAACGCCGAGCGTCTCGCGCGGGAGGAGGCGCACGGAATCGCGCATTTCCAAGGGGCCGACACGCTTCTGAAGCGCATCGGCGCCTTGCTCGCCTTCGATGTCAGCGCGCGGCTCGGCGAGATCACCGTGCCGACGCTCGTCGCGGCGTCCCGCGACGATATTCTGGTGCCGTGGACAGCCTCCGAGCGGCTTGCCGACGGCATTCCGACGGCACGCCTGTGGGTGACGCCGGAAGGCGGCCACGGCTTTACGGTCACCGAGCCCGAGATTTTCAACGCGGCGCTGCTGCGTTTCCTCGACGAGGCGGCGTAGCCGTCGCTAAGCAAAAGCTGATGCATCGAACCCATCGGCCAAAACGCCGGCGGGCTGGATGAAATCATAGGGCGCGCGGGGCAGGAACGTGCCGGATCCCGGCGCGGCCTGGACCGTGCCATCCCGCATCACGATCCGCCCACGCAAAACCGTCATCACCGGCCAGCCGGTTACCGCCATGCCTTCGTAGGGCGTGTAGTCGATGGCGTGCTGCAGCAGTGCGTTGGTGATGATGACCTGCTTGGTTGGGTCCCAAAGCGCGAGATCGGCGTCGGCGCCGACCGCGATGCGGCCTTTGCGTGGCGCCAACCCGAACAGATCCGCCGGATTGCTCGCCGTCAGGCGCACGAAGTCTTTCAGGCTGATACGGCCTTTGCCGACGCCTTCGCTGAACAGCAGCGCCAGCCGCGACCCGATGCCGGGCAGGCCATTGGGGATGTCCGGAAAAGCCGCGTCCGACCCGTTCATCCGCTTGCCGCGCGGGCCGTCGTAGCTGAAGCCGCTGTGGTCAGACGAGACAATGCCGAGGACGCCGGACGTGATGTCGTCCCACAGCGCGTCGCGCGTCGCGGCGTCGCGCAGCGCCGGGCTGCACATGAATTTGGCGCCTTCAAAACCCGGGCGATCGAGGTCGGCGCTCGTCAGCACGAGGTACTGCGGGCAGGTTTCGGCCCAAACCTTGACGCCACGCGCCTGGGCACGGGCGATCTCTTCCGCGACCTCAGAGCAGGAGACGTGAAACACCTGGATCGGCTGGTCGACGAGTTCCGCCAGCGCGATCGCCCGATGCGTCGCTTCGCGCTCGACGGCCGGCGGTCGCGACCAGACGTGGTATTTCGGCGCGACGCGGCCGTCGGCGACGAGCGCGGCGCTGCGCCAGCGGATCGCCTCGTAGTTCTCGCAATGCACCGTGACGAGCGCGCCGGCGCGCCGGGCGGCGGCGAGCACGCGAACATATTGGCGATCGTCGAGGTAAAGCGGATCGTAGGTGAGAAAGACCTTGAGGCTGCGGATTCCCGAGGCGACGATCTCGGGAATCTCCGCGATGACCGCGTCGGTCGGATCGGTGATGATCTGGTGGAAGGAATAATCGACCAGCGCATTCCGGGCGAGACGATGGTAGGCCGCCAGCGTGTCGCGGATCGGCTGTCCCTTGAACTGTACGGAAAACGGAATGACCGTGGTCGTCCCGCCGGCGAGCGCCGAGATGCTGGCGGAGAGAAACGTCTCTTCGTCGGTGCCGCCCTCGGGGCGCAACTGCTCGATGTGGCAATGGCTGTCGACCCCGCCCGGCAGGACCAGCAGACCGCTCGCGTCCACGGTCTCGCGGCCCTGGAGATCGGACCCGATCGCCGCGATTTTCCCGTTGAGGATCCCGATGTCGGTCCGGCGCGTCGTCTCCGTCACGACCGTCCCGCCGCGCACCACAAGATCGTAATCGCTCACATCGTCTCCCGGAATCATTGCATCATCGTCCCTGAGGAATAGCCGGGATTGGCGCGCGGCACCACGGCTGCGCCGGCTTTAGCCCGATCCCGGGATCGGCGTGCAGGCCAGTGTACGGCGGACCGGGTGCCCCTGGCAGCCGAGCGCCACGCAGAAGGTGCCGACGAAGGCGGCCACGGCATCCGCCGCGGCCTTCGACGGCGCGTTGAGGCCGTCCAGTCTTGCGGCTGCCGCCTCGGCCTGGCGCCGCAGCGCCGGTTCGTCCAGGGTCAGCAGCCTGCCGTCCAGAAGCACCGTACGGCCGCCGATCATCACCCGGCGGATCGAGGATCCGCTCTCGCTGAACACGGTCTGCAGCACGGGGCTGCGGAATGGCACCAGGTGCGGCGCGTCGAGCCCGAGGAAGACGATGTCGGCCTCATAGCCCGGCTCGATCCGGCCGATGCGGGAAAAGCCGAGCAGGGCGGCCGAGCCCTGAGTGGCGAGCGTCAGCGCCTCAGGTGCCGACAGCCAGGTGGGAAAGTCGGGGCCCTGGACTCGCGACAGATAGGCGGCAAGCCGCGTCGCCTCGAACATGTTCTGGTTGTCGGACGTGTTGCTGGAATCCGTACCGATGCCCACCGGCAGACCCCGCGCGAGCATCCGACGCACCGGCGCGACGCCGGAGCCGAGGCGCAGGTTGCTCAGCGGATTATGCGCGACCCGGGCGCCGCCATCGGCGAGCCGGCCGATATCGTCGTCGTCGATCCAGATCGCGTGCGCCGCGCTGAGTTTTGGGGTGATCAGGCCGAGGCTGTCGAGATGCGCGGTCAGGCTGCGGCCGTATTTGCGTTGGC
>NZ_LMUU01000140.1:112072-132991 GCF_009765775.1 Beijerinckia sp. L45 | reverse complement strand
CAGGGGAATGGTCGGGGCGATGGCCGGGCGGATGCGGCTGCGATCGTAGGGCCAGGTGCGGAAGGCCGTGCGGCAGGTTTCGAGCGTCTGCGCCGCCGGGGCGGCGGCAAGTGTGGCGTAGCGCTCCCGCAAAGCGTCCGGGAAGGCGTCGAGCAGGCCCGGCAGGGCCTGGTACAGGGTGCGGTCTGCGAGCATCGGCGCGATGACCGCGCGCATGCCGGCGTCGTCATAGGCGCGGGCCACGGCATGGATACCCTCGACCGAGGGCCCGGGCAGCTCGAGGGTGAGGTCGTAACAGGCGGTGACGCCGCGCCGGATCATCTCGGCTGCGGACAGGGCCGCGCTGAGATACTTGTCGTCTGTCGAACGCGAGCCGACGGCGGCCGCCGCCCCGTTCAGAAAAACCTCCAGTGGCACCCGGTCATCGACCAGACCGCGGGCCAACGCGCCATGAGAGTGGGTGTGCGCGTTGACGAGGCCCGGCATCAGCAGGCGGTCGGCGGCATCGATCGTTTCCGCATCGTCGGGCGCGGCGAAACCCGGTTCGTCGATCGCCGCGATGCGGCCGTCGATGACCAGAATGTCGCGTTCGGGCGCTTGCCCGCCGGCGATGTCGAGCAGGCGTCCACCGCGGATAATTTTAGGGCGTGGTTCGGTCACTGGCCGGACTCTCCGCCACGAGAGCGCTGACCGCCGAAAAAGGCGATGGGCTCGGCCTCCGCTGTCCTCTCGGTCTGACTGCGGCGCCGGCTTCCACATTCTTGCGTCACTTGCGTCACCTGCGTCACGTTCGTCACCTGTTTGGCTGCGTTTCTTGCGTCACCGGTTGCGTCACCATTGCGTCACGGCGCGTGCGGCGATCGTGTCGAAGACAGGATGAGAGCCGCGCCCGGACGGCGCAAGTCCCGGCGCCCAAGCCGATTTTTTGGAATCTGCCCTTTCCGCACCTGAGACGGGTCCGATGCCTGCCGCGGGCCGGATCCTCCCCCGCGCATCGCGCAGGGGAGGATCAGCCTAGGCGCAAAATCTGCTACCAGGATTGAGCCTTCCATCACGAGGATTCGCCTTGCCAGAGCACACAAACCTGCCGTCGCACGGACGCTTTCCCTACGACCCGATCAAGGGGCGGCCGACCTATGAATGGCCGGACGGGTCGCGGCTTGCCTGCTACATCGGCCTCAACCTCGAACATTTCGCGTTCGGCGAAGGCCACGGCGCCGAACTCGTGCCGGCCAAGCCCGGCGAGCCCGATGTCCTCAACTACGCCTGGCGCGAATACGGCAACCGTGTCGGCGCCTGGCGCATCCTCGAACTGCTGGACCAGCTCAAACTTCCCGCGGCGGTCATCGCCAACAGCGCCATCTACGATCATTGCCCGGCTCTGATCGACGCGTTCCGGGCGCGCGGCGACGAGATCGTTGCGCACGGGCGCACCAACGCCGAGCGCCAGGGGCCGCTCAATGAGGCGGCCGAGCGGACGCTCATCGCGGAGGCGACGCAGCGGATCGCGGCCGTCGAGGGCAAGGCGCCGGCCGGCTGGCTCGGGCCCTGGGTGTCGGAAAGTGCGGTGACGCCGGATCTGCTGGCCGAGGCCGGCTACGGCTACGTGCTCGACTGGTGCATGGACGATCAGCCGGTGTGGCTGAAAACCCGGGGTGGACGGATTCTGTCCGTGCCGTATCCGCAGGAGGCCAACGACATCCCGTCGATCGCCGTGCGCAAGGATTCCGCCGCCCAGTTCGCCGATATCGTCACCGACATGTTCGACGAGATGCTGGAACAGTCGCGCGGGGAGCCGCTGGTGATGGGCATCGCGCTTCATCCCTACATCATCGGACAGCCGCATCGGCTTCGTCATCTCAGGCGCGCCCTGCAGCAGATTCGCGACCGGCCCGGCGTGTGGTGGACGACGCCCGGCGCCATCGCTGCGCATGTCCATACGCTCGAAGACTCCGGCGCATTGAAGTAGCGCGTAAAACATCATCGCGCGACGATGAGGGCGACGGGGCCGCCGCCGTCGGGCCCCTGATGCTCCGCGCCGCCGGAGACGAAAATCTCGGCGTGGCCGACGAGCCCCGCCAGGGCACCGGCCACAAAGGCGCGGGCGTGGCGCGTCGCCGAAATATCGCTGTCGTCGAGCATCGTGTGACGATAGCCGCGCAGCCGGCCGGACGTGCCGGCTTCCGCCTTGGCGAGCATGGCCAGCAGCGTCGGTGACGCACCCGGCGTCGGAAGGTTGAGGCCGAGGCGGGCGGCCGCCGCGCGGACCGGTGCGATATCGATCTGGTCGGCCATCACGCCATGGTCGATGACGAGCGGGCCGCTCCAGTGCCGGCTCATCCCGAGGACGACGATCTCGTGGTTCAGCAATTCGACGCCCGATGAGGCCGAGGCGCGGGCGGACCACAGGCTGGCATCGCTGCCGATGCCGGCGTCCGTGATGGCGTCGTCGGGCACCTCGCCGAGCGCCAGCGCGACCCCGAGCGCGGAGGCGGCCCGCGACAGGCCCATCGACTTCAAGGTGTCGCGCGTCGAAACCGTGACGCCGCGTCGATCGGCATCCTGCACGCGAACCGCCGTCAGCAGCGGGCACTTGATCTGGACGAAATGCACGTCCTCGATGCGATCGATGCCGGCATCGCTCATCGCGTCGCGCACGCCGGCGGCGACCATGTCGACCTGGGCGCGGCGCCCGAGGTGTTCGGATGCGAGCGCGGCCGTGTGGCTACGACCGATCGCCAGCGCCGGCGACAGACCGCCGGTTTTCGGGACACGTTCGAGAACCAACCAATGTGGCGCAAGCGCGCCCTCGGTTCCGCCGGACATGACGAGGCAGATCTTTGCTGCCGCATCGGGGGCTATGTGCCGCTGCAGCATGGCCTGCAACGCGGTGACGGCGAACGACCGCGTAAAATCGTTGACGCACCCGTTCCCCTCGGTCTTGCCCAGGATGGCGACGATGCCAGTGGGATCGAGCGTGCCCGTCGCAATGGCCGCCTCGATGGCCGACACGTCGTCGGGAGCCGCGGCGGAAAGGCGGTGCACGCGAGCGATGGGCATGACGGGCTCTTTTCTTGAAGAGGTAGGGGCATTTTCTCGACCACAAAAGTCTGCAATGTTTGTGAAAAACGCCCTAGACTAGGCCGCTGCCGGCGTTCGAGCCGTGGCGCATGCGCCGCGCGCGCAGCCAGGTGAACAGCCCGAGCGACAGCGTGATGACGAGGAAGGAGACGCCGGTGGTGAGCGTGCCGAGCGCGTAGATCTCGGGCGTCGTCACCGTGGTGGTCAGAGCCTTGAGTTCGAGCGGCAACGTATTGAGTTCGCCGATGGCCTGCGAGGAGCGGGCGATCTCGTCCCACGACAGCGTGAAGCCGAACAGGCCGATGCCGATCAGCGAGGGCAGGATGATCGGCCCGACGACGTGGCGAAACGTCTGCCAGGGCGTCGCGCCGAGATCGCGCGCGGCTTCCTCCAGCCGCTTGTCGAAGCGGTTGAAGATGGCGAACATGATCAGCAGGCCGAACGGCAGCGTCCAGGTGAGATGCGCGCCGAGGCCCGAGGTGAACAGGCCCATCGCCGTGGTGTAGCCCTCGCTCAGCCAAGCCGGCCCATAGGCTTTGACCGCATCGTCGAGGAAGCGAAATTCCAGCGCGATGCCGAGCGAGGTGACGATGGAGGGGACGATCAGGCTGGCGACGGCGACGTAGAACAGGATCGTCTGGCCGAAGAATTTTTTGCGATACGCGAGGCCGGCGAGGACCGAGATCACGATGGTTGCGAGCATCACGGTGAGGCCCAAAACCAGTGAGCGGCGGAACGCGCCCCCGATATCGACGATGCCGCCGCCCGCGATCAGGTCGGAGAACCAGTGCAGCGACAGGCCGTTGAGCGGAAACGTCAGGCCGCCCTCCGGGCCCTGGAACGACAGCACGAAGATCGCGATCATCGGCCCGTAGAGGAACAGGACGTAGGCCGCGAAGAACAGCGCGAGCCAGTAGAAGATGGCGGGACGGCCCTCGCGCATCAAAGTTCCCGCCGGATGTCGACGAGCCGCGTTAGCAGGTTGATGATCACCAGCGTGATGCCGAGCACGATCACCGCGTTGGCCGCGGCGGGCGGAAACTGCAGGGCGTCGAGCCGCGTCGAGATGATCTTGCCGGCCGACGCGATCTGCTGGCCGCCCATCACGCCAACGGTGACGAAATCCCCCATCACGATGGTGACGACGAAGATCGAGCCGATGACGATGCCGGGCTTCGACAGCGGGATGACGACGTTCCACAGCGTCTGCCAGCCGCTGGCGCCGGCGTCATACGCGGCTTCCACCAGGCGATGGTCGATGCGCGCCATGGAGTTGAAAATCGGCACGATCATGAAGAAGGTGAAGAGGTGGATGAAGGCCAGCACCACCGAGAATTGCGAGTAGAGCAGCCAGCCGACCGGTTCGCGCACGAGGTGCAGTGACACCAGCGCGTCGTTGACCAGGCCGTTGCGGCCGAGCAGCGGGATCCAGGAGATCATGCGGATCACGTTCGAGGTCCAGAACGGGATCGTGCAGAGCAGGGTCAGCGCGATCTGCCACTTCAGCGAGCGCACGTGGAAGGCCAGGAAATAGGCCACGGTGAAGCCGATCACCAAGGTCGAGGCCCAAACGATGATGCAGAACTTTAGCGTCGAGACGTAGGTCTGCAGGATGGTGCAGAGATCGGGAAACTGGTCGATGCAGCCCTCGAACGTCTCGACGTAGCTGCGCACGGTGAAGGAGGGGATGATCTCGTAGTCGTTATAGTCCCAGAAACTGACGACGGTGACGAAGATCAGCGGCAAGACGAAGAACAGGCCGAATACGATGGCGAGCGGCGCGGCCTGCAGCCAGCCGGGCAGGGCCGGGGCGGTGAAACGCGCGAAAAAACCGCCGGGCGCCTGGCCCGACGGTGTTTCGGCGGCCAGCGCGGCCATAGGGCCGTGCGCCGCTTCGTGTGCGTTGCCGCTCAAGCCGCGATGAACCCGTTCCATTTGCGGACCATGTAGTCGTTCTCGTCCATCACCGCGTTCCAGCAGGCGACGCCGCCCATGCGGGTCTCGAAGGAGCCGCCGTCACGCACCGTGCCGGCCTTTTCGAGCAGCGAGCCGTTCGGGGCGTGGATGTCCTTCTCGGCCGGCTTGCCTTCCATCCAATAGGCCCACTCGTAGGGCTCCATGTGAGCCTTGGCGGTGTCCAGCACGCCGGAATAATAGCCCTGGCGGAACAGGTAGGCGCCGGCCCAGCCGGAGAGGAACCAGTTGACGAACTCGTAGGCGAGCTCGGCCTTCTTGCCGGTGACGCCCTTGGACAGCGCGAAGCCGGTCGCCCAGGAGCGATAGCCTTCCTTCAGCGGCTGGAAGGTGCAGGGAATGCCCTTCGAGCGCACGGCGGTGACGGCCGGCGACCACATCGACTGGATCACCGTCTCGCCGGACGCCATCAGGTTGACGCTCTCGTTGAAGTCCGACCAGAAAGCGCGGAACTGGCCCGACTTCTTGGCTTCGGTCAGCAGCTTGATCGTCATGTCGATCTCGGGCCGCGTCATGTTGCCCTTGTCGGCGTAGGTGTGCTGGCCCGTCGCTTCCATCACCATCGCGGCGTCCATGATGCCGATCGAAGGGATGTTGAGGATCGCGGCCTTGCCCTTGAACTCGGGATTCAAAAGCTCCGCCCAACTGGTGATCGGGCGCTTGATCAGATCGGGGCGGATGCCGAGCGTGTCGGCATTGTAGGTCGTCGGGATCAGCGTCACCCATTCCGTCGGCGTCGCCGAGAATTTGGTCGAATGCTGGCCTTCGAGGAACATCACCTTCTTCGGCGCGGTGCCCTGGTCGCCGATCTTCTTGCCGTTGGGCAGTTCGCCCTTGGTCAGCACCGGCGTGACCTTGTCGAAGTTGGCGATCTTCTTGGCGTCCATCGCCAGCAGGTTGCCCGACGGGATCAGCTTCTTCAGCGCGAAATATTCCGTGTCGAGCATGTCGAAGGAGTTCGGCTGGGTGATCGCGCGCTTGGTCACCTCGTCGGTGTCGACAGAGATGTACTGCAGGATGATCCCGGTATCCTCCTTCAGCTTCTTCGCGATGTCGCTCGACTGGTTCACCGCGGTGCCGAGATAGCGCAGCACCTTCGGCTCCTGCGACCAGACCGCGGGAAAGCCGGTGATCGCCTGCGAGCCCACGGCGACGCCGGCGGCTGCGCCTGCCCCTTTCAGCAGGAGGCGTCGCGAAACATCGGTAGCGGTCTCGGATTCGTTACTCATGTCAGTCCCCCCAAAAGAAAGTCGTTATGCGCTCGGTGCGATGCGATGAGCCTCGGCGTCCGCCCAGGCGATTCCGACGACCTCGCCCGTCTGCAGCGGCTGCAGCTTGAATCGATCGTCGGGAATGACGGCAAAGAGGTCTGGCGCGAAGGCGCTCTCGAGCCCGAGATGCACGTGCATGCCGAGGTATTCGATCGAGCGCACGGTGCCGGTCAGCGCGTCGGCGCCCGCGTTGGTCCCTGGTGTCAACACCATGCGGTCGGCGCGGACGGCGATGGCGTCGCCGTCGCGCTTGATGATGTTGTGGCCGCCGATGAAGCGGGCGACGAACTCGGTCTTCGGTTCGTTGAACACTTCGCGTGGCGAGCCGGCCTGTTCGATGCGGCCGGCATTCATCACCACCACGAGATCGGCGAGCGCCATCGCCTCGTCCTGGCTGTGCGTGACATGCACGAAGACGATGCCGAGCTGCCGCTGCAGGCGTCGCAACTCCGCGCGCATCTTGATCCGCAGGAACGGGTCGAGCGCCGACAGCGGCTCGTCGAGCAGCAGAACCTGCGGTTCGGTGATAAGCGCACGCGCCAGCGCGACGCGCTGCTGCTGCCCGCCGGAGAGCTGCGCGGGATAGCGCTGCGCGTAGGCGTCCATTGCCACGAGGCTCAGAAACTCGTGGGCCTTGGCGCGGCGAACGCTCTTGCCGACGCCCTTCATCTTCAGCGAGAAGGCGACGTTGTCGAGGCAGGTCAAATGCGGAAACAGCGCATAGCTCTGGAACATCATCGCGGTGCCGCGTTTCGCCGGCGGCAGGTTGGTGACGTTCAGCGCGCCGATCGCGATGTCGCCGGAGGTCACCGCTTCGTGACCCGCGATCATCCGCAGCGTCGAGGTCTTGCCGCAGCCCGACGGTCCGAGCAGGCAGCAATAGGCGCCATTGGGGATGCGCAGATCGATGGCATCGACGGCGGTCGACGTCCCGTAGGTTTTCGTGACGTGGACGAGTTCGAGATCGGCGCCGCGCATCGATGGGTCAACTCATGGAGTGCGCCATTCACTCGCAATCCATGTGCCACTCACCTCATGATTTGGCTTCTTCCGCAAAGAGGTGATCGGCATGGCGTGTGGTCGCCAGACCCCAGCGGCTGGTGGACACCAGGCCCAGCACGATGATGGCGAGGCTGCCGCAGACGACCAGCCACCAGACGGTATGGGTGCCCGAAAGCATCGCTCCATGCGGGGCCGCCAGTCCCTCGCCGGCGATCGTCCCGGAGAGCGCGACGCCGAGCGACGCGCCGACCTGGCGGCTCGTCGAGGCGATGCCCGCCGCAAGGCCTGCCTTGTCGCGCGGCAGACCGGATACGGCGGTGACGGTGATCGGCGTGTTGACGAGCCCGAAGCCGACGCCGAACAGCGCATAGGCCAGCAGGATGAACCAGAGCGGGGTGCCGGTCTGCAGTTGTGTCAGCATCAGAGCGCTCGATCCCATCGCGACGCCGGCGCAGAATAAAGAATAGCGTGGGCCCCAAAGCCCCATCATCCGGCCGGAGATCGGCGGGCACAGGATCATCGCCAGGGCGAGCGGCAGGGTACAGAAGCCGGCCTGAAGCGCGGTGTACCCCTGGACGTTTTGCAGAAACAGGGAGTTGAGAAACAGAAAGGCGGCGAACGCTGCGAAACAGCAGAGCGCCATTGCCGTCGCGCTCGCAAACGGCACGCTGCGGAACAGCTGAAGGTCGATCAGCGGATCGTTGCGGCGCGGCTCGTAGAACAACAGGCCGAGCAGCGCAGCGCCCGAAACGGCAAACATCGCGATCGTTGCCGGCGAGCCCCAGCCGAGCCGCGGCCCTTCGATGACGCCGGCGATCAAGGTGGCCAGCATCATCACGACGAGCATCTGGCCGACGAGGTCAAGGCGTCCGGAGCGTGCGGCGCGGGACTCCGGAACATAGATCCTGGTCAGGAGGATCGCGGCGAGGCCGAAAGGCACGTTGATCCAGAAGATCGACCGCCAGCCCACGACCTGCGTCAGGAAACCGCCGACCGGCAGCCCGACCGCCATGGCGATGCCGAACACCGCGCCCCAGACGCCGAACGCCCGCGCCCGATCGCGTGGCGTCGGAAACGTGTTCGAGATGATCGCGACGGCCACCGGGTTCAGCATCGTGCCGCCGAGCGCCTGGATCATGCGCGCCAGAACCAGCCAGCCGATGCTCGGCGCGAGAGCGCAAAGCACGGAACCGGCGCAGAACAACGCCATGCCGCCCTGAAACACACGCTTGCGCCCGATCCGATCCGCCATCGACCCCGACAGCATGAGTCCGGAGGCCACGACGAGGGTGTAGGCATCGACGGTCCACTGCAGGCCGGATGTCGAGGCCTTGAAGTCGTGCTGGATCGAAGGGAGGGCGACGTTGACAATGGTGACGTCCATCGACACCATGAAGAGGCTGAGGCAGCAGATCAGCAGCACGAGATAGGGCCGCGCGACCGCGCCATTGTCATCCGGTGGTGCCGTCATCCCGGTCGCTCCCCTCGCGCACCGTGATTCCGATCCGCCGCGCCCACCAACCGTAACCGGCCCACAAATTCAAGTGCGGCGAAACGTGGCGATATCGAGCCGAGCCTTCAGCCGTGGCCAACCATGTGGCTGCCGATCATCTGCGCATCCGCGCCGGCCGGCGCCTCGAAGACGATGGCGCCGTCGCGCATCACAAGAATGCGATCGGACAGCTCGCGGATTTCGTCGAGGTCTTCGGAGATCAGCAGCACCGCCGCGCCGCCGTTGCGCGCCGCGACGATGCGGGCGCGGATGTCGGCGACGGCTTTGACGTCGAGGCCGAAGCAGGGATTGGCGACGATGAACACGTCCACCGCCCCGTCGAGTTCTCGCGCCAGGATCGCGCGCTGCACGTTGCCGCCGGACAGCGCTGCGATCGGCACATCCTTGGAGGGCGTGCGGATGCCGTAGGCGGCGATCATCGTCTTGGCCCGCGCGCTCATCCGCTTGCGGTCGAGCCAGCGGCGCGGGCTGCCGTCGTCGTTGCGGTCGAAGCGGCGAAGACTCGCGTTGTCCTCGACCGACATGCTGGGCACGCAGCCGTTGCGCAGCGGCTCTTCCGGCAGTACCCGCACTTTGAGGGCGAACGCCTCGTCGCGGCGGGCGTGGTACGGCTTGTCGGCGATCGCAATCGTGCCGGATGTGGCGAAGCGCTGGCCGCCGAGCACTTCCAGCAGCGCCGTCTGGCCGTTGCCGGACACGCCGGCGATGCCGACGATCTCGCGCGGATGAACCACGATCGCGTCGATGTTCAGGCCTGGCCGGCCATGGTCGCCGAGCGTCGCGAGATTGTGGACGGCAAGGCGCGGCGTGGCGCCGGGGGCGCCGAGCCGTTCGATGATCGCGGGCGCATGTTTTTCGCCGATCATCAGCGTCGTGAGGTCGGTGGCGCTGAGCGCCGCGACCGCGCCGCCGCCGACCATCTTGCCGCGGCGCAGCACGCTGACGTCGTCGGCGAAGGCCGCGACCTCCTTCAGCTTGTGGGTGATGATGATGACGGTGATGGTGCCGGCCTGCACCAGGCTGCGGACGAGGCCCAGCACCTCCTGCGATTCCTGTGGCGTCAGCGTCGAGGTCGGCTCGTCCAGCACCAGCAGCCGGCGTTCGAGATAGAGCTGCTTGAGGATCTCCGCCTTCTGCCGTTCGCCGGCGGCGAGACTGTCGACGGGCACGTCGAGCGGGATCTTGAACGGCATGCCGGCCATGAAGGTGGCGAGCCGCGCGCGCTCGACACTCCAGTTGATGACGCGGGGCACATCGGGACGCGCCATCACCAGGTTTTCCGCGACCGTCATCGACGGTACCAGCGTAAAGTGCTGGTAGACCATGCCGATGCCGAGTCGGCCGGCATCCTGCGGCTGGGTGATATGGGCCTCGCGCCCGTCGACGATGAAGCTGCCCACTTCGGCGAGGTTATAGCCGAGCAGGCACTTGACCAGCGTCGACTTGCCGGCGCCGTTCTCGCCGAGCAGCGCATGGACGGTTCCGGGCCGCACCTTCAGCGAGACATCGTCGAGCGCGGTGAAGGCGCCGAAGCGCTTGGTGACGTTGACCGCTTCGACGCCGATGGCTTTCATGGTCAGCTCTTCGCCAGGACGTCGAGAACTGCGGGGCTGTCGGCGACGGCGCCGAACACGCCGCCCTGCATCGTCACCATTTTTAGCGCGGCCTCGTGGTTGCCGCGGTCGGTCGCCGCGCAGCAGTCGGCGACGAGCAGGCACTCGAAGCCGCGGTCGTTGGCTTCCCGCATGGTGGTGTGGACGCAAACGTCCGTGGTTATGCCGGTGAGCAGCAGGTTGCGGATGCCGCGCGTGTGCAGGACAAGCTCGAGGTCGGTGGCGCAGAACGAGCCCTTGCCCGGCTTGTCGATGACGATCTCGCCCGGCAGCGGCGCCAGCTCGGGGATAATCTCCCAGCCCGGCTCGCCGCGCACGAGGACGCGGCCGCAGGGGCCGGGATCGCCGATGCCGGCGCCGATCTGCCGCGAGCGCCAGCGCTTGTTGGCGGGCAGGTCGCCGAGATCCGGGCGATGGCCTTCGCGGGTGTGGATGATGGTGAAGCCCTGGTCGCGCATGACCGTGAGCAGCGCCTTGATGTGCGGGATCGGCGCCTGGGTCAGGCTGAGATCGTAGCCCATCGCGTCGACATAGCCGCCTTTGCCGCAGAAATCGATCTGCATGTCGATGATGACCAGCGCCGTGTTCTCCGGCCGCAGATCGCCGTCGAACGGCCAGGCATAGGGGTTGGCCGCAATATAGCGCTCGGTTGTTGCGGGCGCGCGTTCCAGCAGCGTCGCACTCATTCGGCCGCCTCCTGGCGTTTGGCGCCATAAAGGCGCGTCGGCTTCGGCAGGCCGCAGGACGTGCCGTCCGTGACCTTGACCTCGTCTTCCCACGGCAGCTTGTAGGTGCCGGCGACGAGGTCGTGCATGAACGTGTAGGGGCAGTCCCCGGCGCCGCCGGCGACGGCGGAATAGCCGCGATGGCCGAGCTGGTAGATGTTGTTCTCCGCGCCCCAATGGATGCGCGCCTCGCGCACGAGATCGGGCCGCACCTCGGCGGTGATGATCTCGTTGGCGCGGCCCGTCGTGCCATGGGCGATGACGGATCCGTCGAAGTTGACGATCATGCCTTCGCCCATCGAGTCGAAGGTGCCGTCCGAGCCGCACATGCAGACGTTGGCGGTGACCATCAGGTTCTGGAACGAATTCGCCTGGTTGGTGAAGCGCCAGGAGTCGCGGATCGGCGCGGTGTAGCCGGCCGTGCGCAGCATGATCTCGGCGCCCTTGTAGGCGCACTCGCGCGCCATCTCGGGGAACATCCCGTCGTGGCAGATGATCAGCGCCAGCTTGCAGCCGTTGGGGCCGTCGATCACCGGAATGCCGCGATCGCCGGGCTCCCACGGCTCGACCGGCACCCACGGATGCATCTTGCGGTAATAGAGTTTTACCGCGCCGGTGTCGTCGATGACGATCCCGGTATTGTAGGGATTGCCGTGCGGGTTGAACTCCATGATGGAGAAGCAGCCCCAGATTTTATTGTCGATACAGGCCTGCTTGAACGCCGCGACTTCCGGCCCATCCATCCGGCACATGATCGCGGGATCGGTGTTCATCGACAGGCCATGCAGCGCGTATTCCGGAAACACCACCAGATCCATCGTCGCCATGTTGCGCCGCGCCTTGGCGACCATGTCGACGATCACCTGCGTCTGTGCCTTCAGGTCGGCCGGCGTGTCGATCTGGTTGAGCTGCAGCTGCACGACGCCGATGACGACGCCATTGGGGGACTTGTTGAGGCCGCCGAGTCCGTTCATCAGATTTCCTTCTTCTTACAGGCAGCGCATCGGGTCGCACGCAAAAGTCTGCAACTTTTGCGCCCGATGCTCTAGCGAACGATCGAGAGTTCGCCCGGCGCCCCCTTGAGGGAGCGTCCAGGGCGGACCGACAGGATCATGAGGACGAGCGTCAGCACATAGGGTGCCGCGTTGAAGAGGTAATAGCCTTTCGAGATGCCGACCGACTGCAGGGAGGGCCCAAGCGCTCCGGCGGCGCCGAACAGCAGCGCCGCCCCGATGCAGTACAGCGGGTTCCACCGCGCGAAAACGACGAGCGCCACGGCGATGAGGCCCTGGCCGGAGGAGAGCTGTTCGTTCCAGCTGCCGGGATAGACCAGCGAAAGGAACGCGCCGCCGATGCCGGCCAGCGCGCTGCCGACGGCGGTGGCGCCGAGGCGGATCAGGTTGATCCGCAGGCCCATGGCGCGGGCGCTGTCGGCGCTGTCGCCGACGATGCGGATCGTCAGGCCGAGCCGGGTGTTGCGGAACCCCCAGGCCATGGCGATGCCGACGATCACGCCGAGGAAGAACAGCGGACTGACGTCGAGCGCGCTGCGAATTTGCGCGGAGCTCGACCAGAAGCCGAAGGGGATGGTGGGCAGCTGCGGCGCCGAGGGCTGGATGTAGGGCTTGCCGAAGAAGAAGGCGGTGCCGGTGCCGGCCAGCATGATGGCGATGCCCATCGCGATGTCGCTGACCTTGGTCAGGCTGCACAGCGCCGCGTGGAGCAGGCCGAGGCAGGCGCCGACGCCCGCCGCGGCGAGCAGGCCTGCCCAAGGGTTTCCCGTCTCGTAGGAGATCGCGTAGGCGGCCATCGCGCCAAGCACCAGCGCGCCTTCGTTGCCGAGATTGATGCGGCCGGATTTTTCGGTGAGGCACTCGCCGAGGCTGACGAAGAGGAACGGCGTCGAGACGCGCAACGCGCCGGCGAGCATGGCGAAAAGGACGGTGCCGAAGGCGGCTGACGTCATGGCGCGCGCCTCGGCTGGAACCAGGCGAAGCGCCCGTAGAAGGTCTCGCTGGCCAGGATCGCCACGAAGATCATGCCCTGCAGCACCAGCACGGTGGCGTCGGGCAGGTCCATGCGGCGCTGGATCAGGCCACCGCTGGCCGTCAGCCCGCCGAGAACCACGGCCATCGGGATGATGGCGAGCGGGTTCTGCCGGGCGAGGAAGGCGATGAGAATGCCGGCGTAACCGTAGCCGGCGGCGAGCGATGCGTTGGCGCGGCCCTGCACGGCCGCGACCTCGACCATGCCGGCGAGACCGGCGCAGGCCCCGCCCAGCGCGCAGGCGATGATGATCAGCCGCGTCACCGGCAACCCTTGCAACTGCGCCGCGCGCAAACTGCCGCCGGTGACGCGGCAGCCGAAGCCGAAGCTGGTCTTGAAGATCAGGATGTAGAAGGCGATGCAGGCGATGATGCCGAAGATCAGGCCGGGATGGACGTCGGTGCCGGGGAGGTAGCCGAACATGTTGCCGGCGCCGATGTCAGCGGTGGACGGTTTGTTGAGGC
Source organism: Beijerinckia sp. L45 (assembly GCF_009765775.1). Taxonomy (GTDB): domain Bacteria; phylum Pseudomonadota; class Alphaproteobacteria; order Rhizobiales; family Beijerinckiaceae; genus RH-AL1. Next base: position 119,302 of record NZ_LMUU01000140.1, on the reverse strand, counting down.
TGGCGGGATCGCGCAGCGGCCCTTCGACGATGTGGTTGAACAGCGCGATGGCGATATAGGCGAGCAGTAGGCTGGAGATCGTCTCGTTGATGCCGCGCTTGGCGCGCAGCCAGCCGGCGAAGCCGATCCACACCGCGCCGGCGCTCATGCCGGCGATCATCATCAGCACCTGCAGGAGCAAAGGTGGAATGCCGGCCAAGGGCGGCGCGATCGCCGCGGCGGCGAGGCCGCCGAGCACGACCGCGCCTTCGCCACCGATGATCACCAGCCCGAGTTGCGCCGGCAGCGCCACGCAGAGCGCCGTCAGCAGCAGCGGCGAGGCCTTCAGCAGGGTGTTCTGGATCGAGAACGCGCTGCCGAAGGCGCCGCGCCAGACGAGGTCGACGAAGTCCAGCGGCGACTGGCCGAGGCAGATCAGAAACAGCGCGAAGCCGGCGGCCGCGAGCACCAAGGCGAGCGCGGGCACCAGGATCGATTCGAGCGCGTGCCGGTACCGGTAGCCGCGATCGAACACCGGCGCGGGCGCGTCGGCGAGCGTCGTGGCCGAGGGCAGGGCCGCGCTGTCGCTCACGCCAGATTGCCGATGACGCCCTCGACGAGATAGTTCATGCTCTCGAGTTCGATGGCGGTTTCGGGATAGGCCTTGTCCGCGGCGATGACCTCCTTGCCCTTGTTGTCCTTGAGCGGACCTTTGAACACGGCATAGCCGCCTTTCACCATCTCGGCCTTGACGGAGTCCGCGTTCTTCTTCGCGGCGTCGGAGACGGCCGGCCCATAGGGCGACATCTTGACGAAGTTGTCGGCCAGGCCGCCGCGCACGAAATTCGGCATGGTCTCGCCCTTGAGCGCCTTGTCCGCGAACATCTTATAGACGGTCGCCCAGTTCCATTCGGCGCCGGTCAGGTAGCCCTTCGGCGCGAGCTTCTGCTGGTTCGCATGGTAGCCGCAGGTGAAAGCGCCGCGGCGCTCGGTGGTCTCGACGACCACCTTCGGGCCGTCGACATGGCAGGTGATGACGTCGGCGCCGGCGTCGATCAGGCTGTTCGTCGCCTCGGCTTCTTTCACCGGCATCGACCAGTCACCGGTGAAGATCACCTGCACCGTGATGCTGGGATCGACCGAGCGGGCGCCGAGGGTAAAGCTGTTGATGTTGATGAGAACCTGCGGGATCGGCTTGGCGGCGACGAAACCGAGCTTCTTGCTCTTGGTCATGTGCCCGGCGACGACGCCATTGAGGTACTGGCCCTGGCCGATGTAGCCGAAGTACGAGCCCGCATTCATCGGGTGCTTGGACTTGTCCCACAGACCGCCGCAATGGCGGAACTGCACGTCGGTGTGCTTTTTGGCCTCGTTCAGCATGAAGGGGTCGAAATAGCCGAAGCTGGTCGGGAACAGCAGGGTCGCGCCGTCGAGCGCCATCATGCTTTCCATCGTCTTTTCGACGTCGAGCGTCTCGGGGACTTTTTCCTCTTCGACGACCTTGATGCCCTTCATGCCCTTGATCGCCGCGGCGCCTTCGGCATGGGCCTGGTTGTAGCCGTAGTCATCCTTGGTGCCGACGTAGATGAAGCCGATGGTGACCGGGCCCTTGGCGAAGGCCATGTGGCCGGAGGTGCCGACAAGGGCGGCGGCGCTGCCCGCACCCAGCAGGAGTTCGCGGCGTGAGGCGGTGAAACGACGTGACATGACGACTCCCAAATTGACGAAAGCGAGTCAGCAAGGCCTGTGCCACCAGAGGCTTATCTCCGGTGTGGATCATCGTGGCAGAGGCGCTGCCTGCGGGATAACCACATCGCGCCAGGATTGCATGCAATCCTCGCAGGCGGCTTAGGCAGATTGCCGCTTCGCTGGGCCCGCGGCGGTGGCATTCCGATCGGGATCGGCTGCGGCCCATTGCGCCCAGGCGGCGCCGACCGCCATCACATGCCGGCGCATCACCTCGCCCGCCGTCACGCCATCCCGTCCACGGATGCTGTCCAGCACGATGGCGTGCTCGCGGGCGGATTGCAGCGGCCGGCCCATCAGGCGGAACTGCGCCGTGGTGAACGGCGCGAGGCGCTTGCGCAGGCTCATCACGTGGTCGGCGAGAAAGCCGTTGTGGGCGCCGCCATAGATGCCTTCGTGGAAGGCCCGGTTGACGATCGCGATGGCGAGCGGCGACCCCTCGCTCTTCAGCGCCTCGAACTCGCCGTGCAGAGCCTCGAGTTGGTCGAGCTCGAGCGACGAGCGCTTGATCGCGGCGAGCCGCGCGCAGACCGCCTCGGCCTCCGCCAGCGCCTCGAAAAGCTCGGTGACGCGGGCGGCGGGCATGTCGACGACGATGACGCCGCGGTGCGGGCGAACCTCGGCGAGACCGAGCCCTGCGAGCCGTTTCAGCGCCTCGCGGACCGGCGTGCGCGACACCCCAAAGCGGTGGGCGAGGGAGTGCTCGTCCAGCCTGACGCCGGGCGGCAGCGTGCCTTCGATGATCTCGCGGGACAGATCCGCGGCCAGCTGCTCCGCCCGGGTTGCGCCGGGTTTGGTCACCAGCGCCATCATCGTATCCAAGGGCTCGTCATCCCGATGAGTATGACGATTGCATGCAATCGTGGCAACTCGCATCATCGAAGCAGCAGGCGGCCTCACCGTCACGCTGCCGCAATCCGCGTCCAGGCTCTGCATCCCGAGGGATTGAAGAATCGATGGGCGCTCGTCCATATGCGCGTCCGTTTCGAACTGCGCCTCTTCGGATCCGCGACTCTTCTGCGAAAGGTATTTGCTTTGGCGATTGCACTTCATCGACAGATTGCAAAGGAGCTCGGCGTTCGCGACGAACAGGTCCAGGCGACTGTCGACCTCCTCGACGGCGGCGCGACGGTGCCGTTCATCGCCCGCTACCGTAAGGAAATGACCGGCGCGCTTGACGACGCACAGCTGCGGACTTTGGAAGAACGCCTCACCTATCTGCGCGAACTCGAGGAGCGGCGCACCGCCGTGCTCAAGGCCGTGCGCGACCAGGGCAAGCTCGATGCGGCGCTGGAGGCCAGCATTATGGCCGCCGACAGCAAAGGCCGGCTCGAAGACATCTACCTCCCGTTCAAGCTGAAGCGCCGGACCAAGGCGCAGATCGCCCGCGAAGCCGGGCTGGAGCCGCTGGCGGAGCGTCTGCTGACCCAGCCAGAGGCCGATCCGGCGCAGGTGGCGGCTGGCTACGTCGATGCCGACAAAGGTGTGGCCGACGGCACCGCGGCGCTCGACGGCGCGCGCTCGATTCTGGTGGAGCGCTTCGCGGAAAACGCCGACCTCATCGGGTCGCTGCGCGAGCTGATGTGGACGAGCGGCCGGCTGAGCTCGCGGCTTCGCGACGGCAAGAAGGACGCTGGTGCCAAGTTCAGCGACTACTTCGATTTCGCGGAGGCCTTCGGCAAGCTGCCGTCGCATCGCATCCTCGCGCTGTTCCGCGGCGAGAAGGAGGAGGTGCTGGACCTCACCTTCGAGCCGATGCCGGCCTCTGCCACGCCGCCCGTCGGTCCGACACCCTATGAGCTGCGGATCATGCAGCGCTTCGCCATCGCCGAGCGCGGCCGCCCCGGCGACCGCTGGCTCACCGAGACCGTGCGCTGGGCCTGGCGCACCAAGATTCTCGTCCATCTCAACGTCGACCTGCGGCTGCGGCTGTGGACGGCCGCCGAGCAGGAGGCGGTGCGGGTGTTCGCCGCCAACCTGCGCGACCTGCTGCTGGCCGCGCCCGCCGGCGCGCGGGCGACGATGGGCCTCGACCCGGGCTTTCGTTCGGGCGTAAAAGTCGCGGTGATCGATGCCACGGGCAAGGTCGTGGCGACGACCGCGATCTACCCGCACGAGCCGCAGCGCCGCTGGGACGATTCGCTGGCGACACTCGCCAAGCTGGCGACGACGCACAAGGTCGATCTGATCGCCATCGGCAACGGCACGGCGTCGCGCGAGACCGACAAGCTGGCGACGGAACTCGTCCGCATGCGGCCGGAGCTGGCGATGACCAAGGTCGTGGTGTCGGAAGCCGGTGCGTCGGTCTATTCGGCCTCGGCCTTTGCCTCGGAGGAACTGCCGGACCTTGACGTGACCCTGCGCGGGGCGGTGTCGATCGCCCGACGGTTGCAGGACCCGCTCGCCGAACTGGTGAAAATCGACCCGAAATCCATCGGCGTCGGCCAGTATCAGCATGATCTCAGCGAAATGAAACTGTCGCGCTCGCTCGATACGGTGGTGGAGGATTGCGTCAACGCCGTCGGCGTCGACGTCAACACCGCCTCCGCGCCGCTCCTGGCGCGGGTGTCCGGCGTCGGGTCGGGCCTGGCGCAGAACATCGTGCAGTTCCGCGATGCCAACGGGCCGTTCCGCTCGCGCAAGGCGCTGAAGGAGGTGCCGCGGCTTGGGACGAAAGCTTTCGAGCAATGCGCCGGCTTTCTCCGCGTGACCGGCGGCGACGATCCGCTCGACATGTCCGGCGTGCACCCCGAGGCCTATCCCGTGGTGCGCCGGATCATCGAAGCCGCGAAGAGCGACATCAGGGGCCTGATCGGCAATGCGGCGGCGCTGCGTCAGCTCAACGCCCAGCAGTTCGTCGACGCGACCTTCGGCCTGCCAACGGTGACCGACATTTTGAAGGAACTGGAAAAGCCGGGTCGCGATCCGCGCCCGGCCTTCAAGGTCGCGGTCTTCAAGGAGGGCGTGGAGACACTGAGCGATCTCGAGCCCGGGATGATTTTGGAAGGCACGGTGACCAATGTCGCCGCCTTCGGCGCCTTCGTCGATATCGGCGTGCATCAGGACGGGCTGGTCCACGTCTCCGCGCTGGCCAAAACCTTCGTCAAGGACCCCCGCGAGATCGTCAAGCCGGGCGATACCGTGCGGGTCAAGGTGCTCGAGGTCGACAAGCCGCGCAAGCGCATCGCCCTGACATTGCGGCTGGACGACGAGGTGGGCGCGAAGCCGCCGCGTGTCGAACGCGCGCCGGACCGGTCGCCGCAAAGAACGTCGACCCCACAACGGTCGGACCCGGCGGCCGGCGGCGCCTTTGCCGATGCCATGCGCCGTGCCGCGAAAAATCGCACCTGACGGCGTTTCACACACGAGATTCCTATGTCGTCGTGTGCGCCGGACGAATAGATCATTGTCGTCGTCGAGTTCATCATCAAGACGACATCGAAAGGCCGCCGCTAACCGCCCACGAAGGCGGCGGCCCCTTTCGGACCGTCAGGCGCCGAGGGCGTGCCATCAACTTTCCGGCACATTTGCCGGCTTCGACTTTCGGCCGGATGCGATGTCTTGCCTCGGTCGCGCGCCGCCAATAGGTTGCTGCCGCAACGGTAGTCCGAGCGGACGCCCTGACAGGAGATTGCGATGCGACGTTTCATGACGGCTTCCCTGATGGTCATGGCGCTGGGCTCTGCCGGCCAGGCGCTTGCGCAACAACCAGCTACCCCTGCAGCGGCGCCCGCGCCGGCACAGCCGCCATCGGGCGGCACGCCGGACAAGATGCCCTTCGACATCCCCTACGGCACGCCGATCAACCTCGAACGCGCCCGGCAGATCCTGTCGGCGGCGGAGGCCGAGGCGAACAAGCGCCACTGGAAGATGAACATCGCCGTCGTCGACACGCATGGCGAACTCGTTCACTTCGCCCATATGGACGGCGCGCAATATGCGTCGATCACGATTTCCCAGAACAAGGCCCGCACCGCGGCGCGCTGGCGTCGTGAGTCCCGTGTGTTCTATAGCGCCTATGAGACCGGTCATACGTCCGTCGGGACGCTGGATCCGCAGCTTGCGGCCTCGCCAGGCGGCTTTCCGCTGATCGAGAACGGCACCATCATCGGTGCGATCGGCTGCAGCGGTGGGACGGGCGATCAGGATGCGCTGATCTGCAAGACCGGCGCCGATCTCATCAAGTAGCCGGTGTCGGGGCCGACGCACGAAGCCAAAGCCGCTTTCGTGCGTCGCCATGCGTCGCATGCGATTTGGAGTATCGGGCGCAAAGGTGCAGACTTTTGCGTGCGGCCCGATGCTCTAAGCCTTTGAAAAGAGAACGACGGCTTATCGCTTAAGCGAGTCCATCTAAGCGGCCGGCGCTCTAGGTCTGATGGTATGCCGGCCGTCGGAAGGGGAGCGGCGCCGGGCGCCAGCCAACCACCTCGGCTTCGATCGGCGCCGCCGTCGCGACGTTGATCCACGCGCTTTCCGTCCAGTGGCATAGGAATGGCAGCGTGTAGGTCCCGTTATGATCCTCGCAAAGAACCTGGACCGCTTTGTCGGCATCGGGCTTGCGATCATGAATGAATTGCGCGAGACGCTGCGGCCTGTCGGGCATGGGACACCTTTCCTGCGAACCGCGGCGTTGCGATCTATCGCTCAGGCGACCGTCGCTTGCGATCATCGCACGGGCCAGCCGGTTTAGTCTCAAGTGATACGGTGCCAACGACGCTGCGGTTCAGGCCCCCGCAAACAGTACCCGGAAATCTTGCAAAGCAGCGCCGGCCTCGACCGACAAGATGGATGGCGCCCAAACCAGGCGCGCTCCCCTAGAGATGGCGCCTCTTAAGACCGGACTCGAACGCCGCGACGCAAGCGCTGCTGAGCTCGGCGCGCTTTGCGCGCATGCAGACGATCAAGGCGTCCTCGTCGGGATAGGCATCACTGCACAGACGCACGGCATCGCCCGAACATGCAGCCTTTTCAGCCTCGGTGACATGGTACTTGTCCCTCAGCGGCGGAAGCGAAGGGTCGGCCGCTGCGGAGCGCAGCGGAACCCACACCGACAACAAACAAAATAAGAAAGCCAAGAGCCGCATCAAAAAACTCGCGCGTTAGTGTTCTGTTGATTGTAAATCAATCAACTGACCGATATACAACCCCGTTCTCTTAGGTAGAGTTAATTGTGGCTGAGCGGTGCCCCAGAGGCGCCAAACGCTCACGTTTCATTAAAAACAAGCCGCGATAAGTTTTGTTCCGATTTGGCCGCGCTAATATTGCGGCATGCGCCCATTAGACTTTCGATACAACGCTCTGGCGCGCTTTGCACCCGCGTCCTCGCATCCGGGCCGTCAGCACGCTTTACGCCCCACGCGACACGCGTATGATCCGGGCCATGGCCAACCATCAGCAACGCCCTTTTCTGTCCTCGCGCCGTGCGGTTCTTGCTGGCGGGGCTGCGTTCCTGTTCGCGGCGCGCGCGTCCGCCGCGCAAGCGCCCGTGTTCCGGCTCGGCACGCT
>NZ_LMUU01000140.1:97818-112062 GCF_009765775.1 Beijerinckia sp. L45 | reverse complement strand
ACGGCGACTTGGGAGGCCGAGATCATCAAGGCGCAGGGGTTCGACGCCGCCGGTGGCGTGCGGCTCGACGTGGTCAAGCTTGCCTCCAACGAGGCGGCGCGGATCGCCTTCGTCTCGGGCGCCGTCGACACCATCGTCAGCGACCTGATCTTTGCCGCGCGCCTCCGGGCCGAAGGCAAGCGGGTCCGCTTTCTGCCCTATTCCGCATCCGAAGGCGGCGTCATGGTTGCCGGCGGCTCGCCGATCACGGCGATCGAGAACCTTGCCGGCAAGACCATCGGCATCGCCGGCGGTCCGCTCGACAAGAACTGGATCTTGTTGCGCGCCGCAGTCTTGCAGCACAGCCAGCTGGATCTTCAGAAGGATGCCAAACCGGTGTTCGGCGCGCCGCCGCTTCTCGCCACGAAGCTGGAGCATGGCGAACTCGATGCCGCGTTGCTCTACTGGAATTTTTGCGCCCGCCTTCAGGCCAAGGGCTTTCGCGAGCTGACGGGCGTGCAGGCGCTCGCCACCACGCTGGGGGTTCGCGGCAAGGTCGCGCTGCTCGGCTACCTCGTTCATGAGGACGTCGACCCGGTGGCGCTGGCCGCTTTCGCCAAGGCCTCGCGCGCGGCCAAGCAGCGGCTTGCGACGGAAACCGGCGCCTGGGATACGCTCCGGCCGATGATGGAGGCCGCCGACACGCCGACATTCGAGGCGCTGCGGCAGGCCTTCATCGACGGGATTCCGCATCAGCCGCGCGCCATCGAGATCGCCGACGCGACGCAGCTTTTCGCACTCCTTGTCAAGCTCGGCGGCGAAACCCTGGTCGGCACCGCCACAAGCCTTCCGGAGGGGCTCTACGTGGATCAGGCCGTCTACGGCTGATCGTGAGAAGCATCCGTTTCATTGCGTCGTTGATCACGCTCGTCGCGCTATGGGGCGTCGTGGCCGCCGTCGCGCATTCGAGTGCGTTGCCCTCGCCGGCGGCGGTCGCCCTGTTCATCGTCCAGGACAGCTTGCACGGCGACATGGCGTTCAACGTCGGCATGAGCCTGTGGCGGGTGTTCGCCTCCTTCATCGTGGCGATGGGGATCGGCACCGCGATCGGACTCGTCCTCGGCCGCACCCGCGTGCTGGACGAGGTCGTGTCGCCGTGGGTGCTGGTGCTGCTCAACACGCCGGCCCTGGTCATCACGGCGCTCTGCTACATCTGGCTCGGCCTGAACGAATTCGCCGCGATCGTCGCGGTCGCGCTCAACAAGATTCCGAATGTCGCGGTGTTGCTGCGCGAGGGCGTGCGGTCCTTCGATCCGGCGCTGGACGATATGGCCGCCGTCTACCGGTTCAGCACCTGGAAGCGGGTTCGCCACGTGTTTTTGCCGCAGCTGGCGCCGTTTCTCACCGGCGCCGCGCGATCGGGCCTTGCTCTGGTGTGGAAGATCGTGCTCGTCGTCGAACTGCTCGGCCGACCCAACGGCGTGGGCTATGCCATTTCCTATTACTTTCAGCTCTTCGACGTGCGCGCCGTGCTCGGCTACAGCGTCGTGTTCTCGGTCGTGATGCTGATGATCGAACTTTTGGTGCTGCAGCCGCTGGATGATTATGCCCGACGATGGCGATCTGCTTCTTGACGTCGATATCGCGCGCAAGCGCTATACGGGCGGGCAGGGCGATCTTGATGCGATTGCCGGCCTGCGCTTCGCCTTGCCGCGCGGCAAGGTGACGTGCCTGCTCGGCCCGTCCGGCTGCGGCAAGACCACGGCCCTGCGCATCCTGGCGGGGCTGGATCGAGCCTACGACGGCGCGGTGACCCCCGATGTCGCGACGCTTCGGCTCGGAATGGTATTCCAGGATCCCCGGCTGCTGCCGTGGCGCACGGTCGAAGAGAACGTCCGGCTGGCGGCGCCCGCGATCGACGATACCACGCTCGACGCCTTGTTCGCCGATCTCGCGCTGACGGACTGGCGGCAGCATCGCCCGGGCGCTTTGTCCGTCGGCATGGCGCGGCGCGTCGCCGTGGCGCGTGCGCTTGCCGTCGCGCCGGACCTGCTGGTGCTCGACGAGGCGTTCGTCTCGCTCGACGAACAGGGCGCGGACATTTTGCGCGATTATGTCTTCGCCGCAGCCCGCGCCCGCGGGGCGACGATCCTGACCGTGACCCACAGCCTTCGCGAAGCGCTGCAGTACAGCGATATTATTCTGATCCTCGCGCCACGCCCGACTCGCGTGCTGGCGCGGTTTCCGTTCGACGCCGCGCCCGAGGTGCGAAACGCCGCCTGGATCGAGGGCGAGCGCGATCGTTTGATCGCCGCCAATCCGGGTCTCCAGCCCTGATTTGCAACGCCAAAAGCCGTTGCCCCGTATCTCATTTTGTTCTGGCTCTGTGTCGGACTGCCGCATCGGTCCCGGATCGGATGGCGCGTATCTGCACAAAATCCGGCCATGATGAAAACAGAAGCATTTAGAGCGGCTTGTCCCCGCGTTGCCGTTGCTGCAATGCAATATAGTCTTGAGATTGATCGGGTTCTGCGACGACTTTGTTCTTCCGCCGAAAGACATAGGTCGAAGACATGAGTGTTTCATAAGAAACGTCTTGCGAAGTGTTGCGGGCTTGGTACTGTCCAGCCGTCTTCGGTGGCGAAAAACACGGAAACGCAAGGGAATTGGGACGTCGCATAAAAGCAAAAATAGCGACTGCTGCCGGAGCGCCTGGTTCCTGCTTAATAACCATGTAGCACAGCATTGGACGGCCTGGGCGATCAAGTCTCAGGTTTGATTCCAAGGCTTTGGAGGAAGCCCCACATGAAATATTTCGGCATGGCTGCGGCCGCCGCCTGTCTCCTATCGTATTCGGTTCCGGTCTCTGCCGCTGAGGATCTCTCGGCGATCATGGCCAACCCGAACAACTTTGCGATTCAGACGGGCGATTACGCCAACACCCGCTACTCGAAGCTCGACCAGATCAACGCCGGCAACGTCAAGAAATTGCAGGTTGCCTGGACGTTCTCGACCGGCGTTCTGCGCGGTCACGAGGGCTCGCCTCTCGTCATCGGCGACGTGATGTACGTTCATACGCCGTTCCCGAACATCGTTTATGCGCTCGATCTCAACAACGACGGCCGCATCATCTGGAAGTATGAGCCCAAACAGGATCCGAACGTGATCCCGGTCATGTGCTGCGACACCGTCAACCGCGGCGTCGCCTATGACAACGGCAAGATCTTCCTGCATCAGGCCGACACCAACGTCGTCGCGCTCGACGCGAAGACCGGCAAGGAACTCTGGAAGGTTGCCAACGGCGATCCGAAGAAGGGCGCGACCAACACCGCGACCGTGCTTCCCGTCAAGGGCAAGATCATCGTCGGCATCTCCGGTGGTGAGTTCGGCGTGCAGTGCTCGGTGACCGCTTACGACCAGGAAACCGGCAAGCGCGTCTGGCGCGGCTACTCGGAAGGTCCGGACGATCAGACCCTGATCAGCCCGACCGAGACGATGTCGCTCGGCAAGCCGGTCGGCGAGAACTCCTCGGTCAAGACCTGGGAAGGCGACCAGTGGAAGACCGGCGGCGGTTGCACCTGGGGCTGGTACTCCTACGATCCGAAGCTCGACCTGATGTACTACGGGTCCGGCAACCCATCGACCTGGAACCCCAAGCAGCGTCCGGGTGACAACAAGTGGTCTATGTCCCTCTGGGCCCGCAATCCCGATACCGGCGCGGTCAAGTGGGTCTACCAGATGACCCCGCACGACGAGTGGGATTACGACGGCATCAACGAAGTGCCGCTGGTCGACCAGAAGATCGACGGCAAGGAGCGCAAGCTTCTCGTTCACTTCGATCGTAACGGCTACGGCTACACGCTCGATCGTGAATCTGGCGAACTCCTCGTCGCCCAGCATTACGATCCGGCGGTGAACTGGTCCGACAAGGTCGAGATGGACAAGTCCAGCCCGAACTACGGCCGGCCCTACGTCAACGCCAAGATGTCGACCGAGCACAATGGTGAAGACGTGAACTCGAAGGGCATCTGCCCTGCGGCTCTCGGCTCCAAGGACGAGCAGCCTTCGGCCTTCTCGCCCAAGACCGGCCTGTTCTACGTGCCGACCAACCACGTCTGCATGGACTACGAGCCCTTCAAGGTGAGCTACACCCCGGGTCAGCCCTACGTCGGCGCCACCCTCTCGATGTACCCCGCGCCGAACAGCCATGGCGGCATGGGTAACTTCATCGCCTGGGACGCCACCAAGGGTAAGATCGTCTGGTCGGATCCGGAGCAGTTCTCGGTCTGGTCGGGTGCTCTCGCCACCGCCGGCGACGTCGTGTTCTACGGCACGCTGGAAGGCTATCTGAAGGCCGTCGACTCGAAGACGGGTAAGGAACTCTACAAGTTCAAGACCCCGTCGGGCATCATCGGTAACGTCATGACCTACGAGCACAAGGGCAAGCAGTTCGTGGCCGTCATGTCGGGCGTCGGTGGTTGGGCCGGTATCGGTCTCGCCGCCGGTCTGACAGATCCGAACGCCGGTCTCGGTGCCGTCGGTGGCTACGCCGCCCTCAACAACTACACTGCGCTCGGTGGGTCGTTGACGGTGTTCTCGCTTCCTAACTAAGCATCGCAAGGGACGGCGCGTTATCCAGCGCGCCGTCTTTTAAATATAACGACGAATCCGTATTGAAGCTTGGCTAATCCTCATTTTCAGACCCGATGTTTTCATTAGTGCCTTTACTCCACTCTTCTACAAGGTGGGGCTTCTCAGGAAGGCATAACTAGCCCGCCTAGCCGTGCTACGCTAGGCGGGTCTTTTTTTTGCGATACAGGCAATGCTTCACGCTACGCGTTTGTCATTGGGCAAGCATGACGTGCAGGCCAAAGACCTTCGCGATCGTCATGCTTCAAGCGACATGACAGGCTTGCCCGAGGCATCCAATACGACTCCCATGGACGGATTGTATTTAGAGTCAGGCTCCGCGCTCCAGGCAGACTGCCCCTCCGCGTCTTCTAAATTCATCGCTACTCGCTCAATGGCTTCCGAGGATGAAGCCGCAAGGACAAAGAACCGCCTTCCATCTTTTCTATGGATTACCATGTAAGTCTGCATATTAAGGTAGTCCTACTTTTGCTGCTGTGTTGCAGACGTCGAGCGAGGCGGTGCGAGCTGAGCAAGGCGCTGGCCAACATGGCGGCCGGCGCCGTCGCGTTCTCTCGGACGGGCGATCCGTCGACCGGCTACTTTTCCGACGCGGAGATCATCAGGACGTTCGGCACGGTTCCGGATGCCGATACCCTGCTGGCGGCGCCGCAGGTCCTGACGGCCGCCAGCCGGTTTTAGGCCGCCTCGCTGGCGCTTGCAAAGAACTGCTTGGCCTTGGGGTGGTTCTCCAGGCTTGCGGGCCGGTATGGGCCGTAGGTCACGAAGTTCCGGACCTCTGGCATCGCAAGTCGTTCGAGGACGGTCTCGTGCAGATCTCCCTCGACATCGACGGGGCGAACCGTCCTGTTCCAAGGAATTTTGCCCGCCATGCACTCGTCGTGCATCATGCCGGCGGCCGAAGGGTGCAGGTTCATGTAGCGCGGGTCGATATCGATCCTCCTCTCCGCCGGCAGATCCTTCGAGATGAAGTCCGTCATCCACTTCATCGTGTTGTCGGATAGTCTCGACTCGTTTTCGGCGTAGCCTCCGCCGATGTCGGCATGGCACCCGGCGAACCAAACCTGCTCGAAGGGCTGGGGGTTCGCCGGGGACCGCTGTGCGGATGGTCCGTTCGCTTCCCCACTTCACCCGCTTGAAGTCGCTGCGATGTTCGTCGATCGCCATGGCGCGGCGGACGTACATCACGCCCTTCGGCATGTGCACCTCGTCGTGGCCGGGCAGGAAGCGATCCCAACCTTCCGCGGCGACCGTGTCCCACACGCCCATGAAGTAGGGAGAAGTCATGCCCTCGGGCTTGTAGTACGAGTCGTAACTCTCGCGAAAGGTCGCCGCCTTCGCGTCCCGGGCCGCGTCGTCGGTCGTCGTCTGGCCGTGTCGGTAGAGGATCGATACGGCTTCCTCGGCGATCGGAAAGAGGTCTTTCGGATTGAAGCTGATCGAGCTGCCGTCGGGTTGTTTCGCTGGGATGCTCATCAGCTCGAGCACGTGGGCGAGGCAGCGGACCGTGTAGGCCCCGCGGCTGAAGCCGAAGAGGTAGATCTTGTCGCCCGGCCTCCAGGCGCTCATGATCGCGACGTAGCCCTCGATGATCTTCGCGGCGAGCCCGCCGCCGACCATCTGGTCGAGTCCCTCGTGCAGCGTCGCGCCCAAGGACGGTCGCGCGCCAGTAGGCGGGGTGCCTATGCCCGAGATGTAGAAGGCGATCTGCCTGTCTGTATCGATGCACGTCTCGGGCGTCGTGCGCGTCGCCCGGAACAGCTTATAGACGTTCGTTCGATTCTCGTCCGGCAGCAGCCCTCCCTCGTTGGCCGTGCCGTCGGGAGACGAGGATGTTGCGGCCGCTGTTTTCCGGATCGCTCATGTCGGACACACCGATTCTGTTTGTTTGCAATGGCTTTCAGACATGGGAGCCCGCCGTTCCTGTTCAACGGGCGCTGGCTTGGCCGTTTGACGGAGGTCACTGTCAGCTAGGCTGCGCCTGCCACGATTTGCCTTATTCCACCATGCCGTGCCCTTAAGGAATTAATTCGCGTTAACCATCTTGCGTACAAACGAGGAACGCCCACCTTCAGCTCGACGGTGGCGGTTCGGAGGTCGGCATGGCGGTTGTGAGGACGACGCACTTCAAGGTGGATAACGGCGACATGGCGCTCGTGGAACTAGAGAGCGGTCGCCGCATCCTCGTCGACATCAGGATCAGGGCCTCTGCAGACGACGAGGACGAAGAGACGCCCGACGTCGGCGCCCAGCTGCGCGAGCGACTTGACGATCTCGGCCGTGATGGCTCGGGGCGCATCTACGTTGATGCCTTCCTTCTGACCCATCCCGATCAGGATCACATCAGCGGGCTCAAGAACCACTTCCATCTCGGGCTGCCATCGTCGTGGAGCAAGAGGGACGACAAGATCTTCATCCGCGAGATGTGGTCGTCGCCGATCGTCTTCCGTCGTGCCTGCAAGGCGCACACGTTGTGCGAAGATGCACAGGCTTGGGCGACCGAGGCGCGCCGCCGGGTCGCGCTCTTCAGGAACCAGGGCTACGCGTCGGACGGCGATCGGATCAAGATCCTCGGCGAGGACGTCGACCGCAAGACCGATGGCCTGGGTTCCATCCTTGTTCGGTCCGGCGAGACGATCACGACCATCGCAGGCCAATTCGACACGTCCTTCTCCGGCCTTCTCCTCGCGCCTCTGCTGGCTGATGATGATGAGGAGGACGAGGTTCTGTCGAAGAACAACTCCAGCGTCATCATGCGGATGACTTTGGCGGCCGACGGCGTGACCAACGCCGCACGCTACCTGTTCGGCGGCGACGCCGAGGTCGCGATTTGGGATAGGATCCGCGACAGGTATGACGACGATGATCTCACCTACCATGTGCTGATCGCGCCGCACCACTGTTCCTGGCACAGCCTCTCCTGGGACAGCTGGGGCGACATGGGTGAGAAGGCGGAGGTCTCGGACGACGCCCGCAGCGCGCTGGCGCAGGCCGAACCGGGTGCCACGATCCTCGCCAGCAGCTGTACGGTCGAGGACGACGAGGACGATCCGCCCTGCATCCGCGCCGAGCGCGAGTATAAGGCCATCCTCAAGCCGGGTCGCGGTGTGTTCACCTGCCTTGCCGACGAAGCCGGAGACGACCCCTACGAAATGGTGGTCAACCGCTACGGTCCCAAGGCCAGCCGGCGGAGGGTGGCGAGCGCGGCCTATGCGACGGGAGTCGGATCCGAGCCCCTCGGCCACGGCTGAGGGTCGTCATGATCACGGTCGTCACAGCGCGCGCCCTGCAGCTTGCCGGTACCCATCCGTCCGTGGCTGCCGTACGGGTCATCGAAGATGCGGCGGATGGTGCCGTGACGGCGGAGATCGACGTCAGGACGCAGCTCCCGGCGGCTTGGCGCATGGCCGGCGTAAGCCCGTTCGGCGCGCGCGGCATCGAGGTGGTGACCTTCGCGTTTCCGGCGGTCTACCCAATGCGGCCGCCTTTCATCACCCTTCGCCACGACTTCAACCGCGGGCATCCGCACATCAACCCCGGTCCGTCGAACGAGCCGCCGGTGCCCTGCATCGTCGACGGCAGTCTTGGCGAGCTGCTCCAGCGCCGCGGAATCGAGGGCGTGCTCGACCAACTCGCCGACTGGCTCGATCGGGCCTCGACCTTCACGCTGAACGATCCCACTCGTGGTTGGGAGCCGGTGCGTCGGGACGGCATCGATGACGTAATGGTCGTCGATGGGGCGGGTCTCCGGTCTTTCGCCGAAGGCGATGGGGGCGGTTCGGTCCTGTTGAGGACCGGCTTCGTCTATCGGGAAGATGGTGAGAAGCGTCTCTACCTCGTGGATCAACGCTCATGCGTACCGATCGACCCCAGAGTAGCCTCGTTCGGCCGCGTGGCGTGCGGGCTCGACCTATGGCGCGGCAACGGAGCCGGAATCGTCGTTTGGGCTCCTCGCGAGGTCGCTGGGGTGCCGTTCGTCGTCGATGAGTATATGCCGGAGACCGTGTCGACCGTCGGCGACCTTATCGAGCGCTCGAAGCGGTACGGCTGCTTGAGCCATCTCGACGGGCTGTTCAGCCAACTGGCGGTGGGGCTTCATGGCAAGACCTTCGAGCCGACGCCCTTGACCGTCACCTTCCTCGTCCGGCGGCCACGCGACGTGATCGGCACTGCCTCCGCGATCGAACTCTGCCCCTATCTCATCCACGTCAGGTCCGGTGAGGATCTGATCAAGGTGGACCGGCCCGTCGTCAGGCATTGCGCGGCGCTCGAGCAGATCTCGCTGCCGATCCTGCGACGCGCCTCCGGAGAGAACGAGGCCCCTGGTCGCGCACCTTGGACCCTCGTCGGGTGCGGTAGCGTCGGATCGAAGATCGGCGTGCACATGGCGCGGCGTGGGCATGGTCCATCAGTGCTCGTGGATCGTGGTGTCATGTCGCCTCACAATTACGCGCGTCATGCCGTGTTCCCCCATGCGGATTCCATCCGGGCATCCGAATCGAAGGCCTCGATGCTGGCGGAAGTTCTCGGCCGGTTGCAGCAGACCCCGAGCGACAAGATAGAAGAAGACGCCGTCGCATTGTGCGGGACGGTTGAGGGCCGCGCCAAGTTGGCGCCTCGCGACGCCGGTCTCCTCAACACCACCGCCTCGGCCGTGCTCAGGGAGGCGCTCGCCTTTGCTCCATGGGAGGAGAGGCCGGCGATGGGCGAGGCGCATCTGCTGGGCGCCGGCCGGGTCGCTTACGCTTCCTTCGAAGGGCGCAGCGGCAACCCGAGCATCAGCGACCTCGCGGTCGCGTCCTATCGGTTGATCGCAGAGGACGTGGAGCTTGCGCGAACCGTCTTCAGCGCCGAGGCCGAGGCCGTCGCGATTGGCCAAGGCTGCAGCGCCATTACGTTCCCTATGCCGGACAGCCGCCTGAGCGCCTTGACCGCCGGCCTGGGCGAGGTTGTCGCGATGCGCCATTTCCCGCAGCCGTCGAACGAGGGCGAGATCCGCCTTGGCAGGCTCGGGGCAGACGGCCTTTCGCAATCCTGGACGAAGGAGACGGTGCCACCGTGGACGATCGTCCGCGACGGAGCCGACGGCGGGGTCGGTGTCAGGATGAGCGCTCGCGTCGACGAGGCGATCAGGGCCGAGATCGCCGCGAGGCCCTGCGGCGAGACGGGCGGCGTGATCGTCGGCCGCTTCTCCCAGATCGGCAACACTTTCCACATCGTGGACCTGCTGCCCGCGCCACCAGACAGCACCTTCTCGCCGGAGAGGTTCGTGTTGGGCACGATCGGGCTCAAGGCCGCGATCCGCAAAGTCCTGAAGGACTCCGGGAATTCACTCTACGTGTTGGGCACCTGGCACAACCATCTCATCAAGGTGGGACCCTCCGGCCTCGATGCGGCGACCGCCGCCGGGTTGGCGATGCGCCAGTTCTTCCCAGTGCTGATGCTGATCGCCCTTCCCGAAGGCTACACCGCGCTCGTCGCAGAGGCTTTCGGCGCAGGTGCGCCCGCCGCTGCGCTGGCCGAAGAAAGGATCTCTGCCGATGGCGTCTAGTCTTTCGTTTGACGCGATCCTTCGCGGTGTCGGCCTCGACCGCTACGCCCTGAACGCCAGGCTGAAGCCGGCGCTCCTGGGGCTGCTGCCGATATTCCTGGTCGTAGGCTTCTGGGTGCCGGAAGCGCGGACCATGGTTGGCGCTTTCGTCAGCGCCGCGACCGCCTGTGGGTTGACCTTCCTGCTGGCGCAGATCGCGCGGAATAGAGGACGTACGCTCGAGCGTCGGCTCGGCGACCGCGTCGGCAGGCTCCATTCGGCCAGGCTTCTGACCTTCGCCGACCGATCGTTCGCTGCAGAGACGAAGAACCGCTACCACACGTTTCTTCTGTCGAAGAACATCCGCGTATCCACGGCGGATGAGGAGAAGGCCTCGCCCGACGACGCGTTCGACCGCGCGCGGGCAGCGGTCGACTGGCTGCTCGTGCATACGCTGCCGGACGCCAAGAAGTCGCTGCTCTTCGAGGAGAACATAGCCTATGGCTTCGCTCGCAACCTCTATGGGATTAAGGCCATCGCGATTTCGATCGCTGTGCTCGCGATGATGGCCGACGCCGCGATGATCTTCATCAGGCTGCCGGACCGGTCGCCTGCTGTCGGCGGATCGATCGTTGGGGCGCTCCTGCTGCTTGCGCTCGCGATGTGGGTCTTCTTCGTGAACGAGGACCTGGTCCGGGAGTCTTCGCTCGCCTATGCGCAACGTCTGTTCAGCCAGTGCGAACCAGCTGCCGCGGCTGAAGTCGCTTGATTCAGCAGGTCAGGTCGGATCCGTTGCAGGTGAGGTCGACATGTCATTCCTAGAAGTTCGAGCTGCCTATGTCGCCGAGCGCGACCGCCTCGCCGTCGATGACGGCTGAGCGAACGTTCAGGATCTGAGCCATTGCGTAGATCTCCTCGTATGCGATCAGTGAAGCTCGATCTTCTTCATCAGGCCTGCGATCGGCTGATGAACCCAGTATTCGCGGCTCTTGCGACCTGCGACCCGTTCTAGAGCCCTAGAGTAGAGCGACACCTGCCCGCCGAAGGCCCTGAGCCGCTCACCATCGAGTTCCATGAAGCCGGGAAAGCTCTTGTGGTCGATGATGGCGAAGCCGTCGTCACCGTCGAGGAGCATGTCGATGCGGCCTGAAACGATCTGCAGATCCAGAGCCGCGTGGACCGGCCATTCACGGAAGCGCTGGGCACCCTCGAAAAGCTTGCCTACGACGGCATGAAACCGGTCCGACGCGCCGACGAGGTCCGCAGCCGCGAGCTGCGGCACGCCCCACCGGATCAACAGGTCCGCGGCACGGGACAGACGCGAAGTGAGTTGAGAATCCGGGTCGTCGCAGGCGAGGAAACGATGGATGGCTTCTCCCACTGCCTGCATGTCGGGATCGCCGACAAGCGGAATGCGCGGTCCGATGACGATCGTCTCGACGACGTTGATCGCGGTCTCGAGTACCGCTGCGCTCGGCCTAAGGCGTAGCGGGAGGTGGGTTCGAAGATCGCTGATCGGTCGGGCGTATTCGACGATGGCGGGTCGTGCTCGATCGTCCACCGAATCCGGGGCTGCCCGCTTGGCAAAGGACTTTTCTCCGACCTTCACGTCGGTCGGACCGAAGGCGAACATCGGACCGTTCGCGTCGGTGCGCAACTCGTCAAGCCAGTCGGTTTGGCTGTTAAGCGCCAGGGCAAGATGGTCCCGCGCGCGCGTCATGCCGACGTAGAGGAGCCGCGTACGTTCGAGTCTCTCCTCATGCATAGCCCTCAAGCCCTCGGCGCTCGACGTAGCGGCTGCGTCGAGGCCGACGTTCGTCGCCTGCGGACCGTAGGGCCACGGCCAATAGCGCAGGATGCGGTTGTCGAGTGGTGCCCGCCAATCCGGCGCATCTGCGTCCTCGGCCACGATCCCGAACGGCGACCCCTTTGCCTTCGCATCAAGCTCCGCCATCACGAGGAACGGCCATTCCAGTCCCTTGGCGCCATGGTAGGTGAGGACGTTGACCGCGCCCGGATTGCGGCTGCGGGGTTGAGCCGGTCTATCCTGGGCGTTGAGCCATTCGCAGGCGCCGGTCAGCGTCGCCGCGTGACGCTCGGCGCGCTGCTCCATCTGGTAGGCGTCGAGCAACGACCTGACCGCTTCGAGGTTCGCCAGGCGCTGCTCCGTCTTGCCCCATCGAGCGATCGTCGCAAGGAGACCATCGACATGCAGCACGGCGTCGAACATCTCTGCCGGCGTTCGCTGCGAGGCCGAGGGCCGCAACACCTTCAGCTGGTCGATGAAGGGCACGCAAGCCTCGATCGCAGCGATGTTCTGCGGCTCGAACGCGGCCTCGAGCCAAGCCTCGTCGTCCCTGCACAATCGCGCGATCTCCGCGGCAGAGAGGGTATCGGCCGGATCGGCCACCCAGCACAACGCCGCCATCGCGAGTTCGACTTCGGGCTGGTCGAGAAGCCCCTCGCGTTCCACCGCGACCTCGAGACCGAGTCGCGAAAGGGCGGCGGCTAGTTCGAGAACCTGTTCGTTGCTTCGGCAGAGGACGGCGATGTCGCCGCCGCGCAATGGATGGGAGGCGCCGGTCCGGGGCCGGACCATCCACCTTTCAGGTGCCTCAAGAAGTCCGGCGATGCGGCCAGCGAGATCACCCGTCCTATCACTCTTGTTCTTCCCGGCGAGAGTCCAGGCGGCAAGCGGCGCGTCGGTCCCGTCCGCGCGCTGATAACTATCGAAGGTGATCTCCTCGGACGTCATACCGGCCCTAAGGAAGTTCGGTTCGAACGCGGCGTTCACCAAGGCGCCGAGCTCCGGGCAGGCGCGGTAGGATCTGCGCAGGAAGGAGAACGTACCTCCGGTTCCGGTGGTGATCGCCTGAGCCGCCGCTTGCGTGAGCGTTGGATCGGCGTCGCGGAAGCCGTAAATCGACTGCTTGGGATCGCCGACCCAGACGTTGACGGGGGCAATCGCCGACAATGCCGAGAAGATCGCGATCTGGATCGGGCTCGAGTCCTGATACTCGTCGACGAGCACGGCACCGATCAGTTCACCGAGGCGGTCGCGGTTGGCTGGGTCACGCAGGACCTCAAGTGCCAGCATCTCCTGATCGACGAAGTCGACCAGGCCGCGCAGCTTCTTGTACTCCGCGTAGGCCTTGAGGCAGTCTGACGCGCAATCGAACTGGAGCACGATGAAGTCCTCGAGGTCGGCCCGCAGGCCCGGATGGCGCGGATGCACTGCCGCCGCGGCGACTACGTCGGAGAAGTGGGCGGCGTCCGCCTTGACGCTTCCGAGCTTGGCGAGCCTGGCCCAGTCCGCCCACGGCAGGCGCGCGCCGCTTTCCAACAGGGGTAGGACGCTCTCGATGCAAGGCACGTCCGTCTTGAGGGTCCCCTTCAAGAAGGTCGCCCTCAAAGATTCGATGCGGGCAGCGCACGCGATCACCGCCTTGCGCAGCGCCGCATCGAACGCGGCCGCCGTCTCACCGGCGGCCGGCTCGGGAAGGAGGCGCGTCAAACCTTCGATCGAATGGCCTCGGCTGTCCGCGATCCTCTCTCCGGAGATCCCGTTCGAACGTGTCAGGTCGACGATCTTGCGGATGTCGTCCTGCCAGCCCGCGACGAACCGGCCGTGGCTTCGGTAGCCCTGCGAGGGGATGCCGAGGCGTTCCGCGATCGGCGCGATGCGACTGGAAAAAGCCGCCATCGCTCCGCCGATAGCGCGTTCGAAAACGGCTTTCTGACGTTCTTCCGGAATGACGTCCGCGACTGGGGAACGGCCGAGCTCGAAGGCGAACTCCGCGATCAATGCGCCGCAGACACTGTTCACGGTGCCGATGCGAGCCGTCAGCATCGAAGCCGCGAGGTCGGAGCGCCCCTGTTCGATCAGGCTGGAGCGGATACGGCCGGCGAGTTCGGCGGCTGCCTTCTTCGTGAACGTCGTAGCCAGCAGCCGGTCCGGGGCGAGGCCGGCGGCGACCATGACACGGATGCGCTCGACGAGCGCATATGTCTTGCCGGTGCCCGCCGACGCGACGATCGTGTCCACCCGGTTCAGACCGTGGGTGCCGGGTGAGCTCATGCCAGCC